>NZ_JAALJH010000016.1 GCF_011064615.1 Aquisphaera insulae
CGTCCGCCCAGGAGGGTCAACGCCTACCCAGGGATGGCGCAACAAAACGGCGATCGTTCCTGGACCTCGATGAGCACGGTCAAGACCAACTTTCCAACATCCCAGCCTCGCCCTCCCGGGGGGATTGGGTACGCGAGTCCTTCGGGAGGGCGAGGCTCAGGCCGAGCCCCGGGCGGGCCGCCGGATCGTCCGCAAGGCTCTTCGGCAGGGCAGACCATGTGGCCAGGTTCGATTCCAGAGTTGCGTCGTCGTCGGGCAAGCGCGACGGAGCGAACTTGCATCGATCGGCCGCTTGCAGCAGGAGGGCCAGGCTTTCCATCCGCTCGGTTCCCAGGGCTTCGCGCAGCCGATCATCCTGGCCGATCTCCTCCGTCGTCCGTGCCCGGAACTGGGGGCCGAAGCGGGCCGCGAGGGTCTCGCGGACGCGATGGGCGAGGACCGCGACCTGCCCGGCAGGAGACTCGTCGAACGCGGCGGCGGCCTCGATGCCCAGACCGCTCCTTGTTCCCCGGGTGCGACGGCGGAAGACCCAGGTCCCGACGAAGGCGACGGCGAGCAACACGACCGCGAAGGCGGTCAGCTCGGGCAGGCCGATGGCGGGCTCGATCAGGAGCTCCGGCCCGAGGTTAGGACGCGGCGGGACCAGGGCCTTCGCGGGGGGCGATTCGTCCGGGTTCACGACGGGCCTCGCCGCGCCGAGCGCCGGGAGAACAGCTCGATGAGGCCGCGGATCGGGTCGACCTCGGTGGAGAGCGTGAAGCCGTCGACCCCGGCGCTACCGCACCAGCGGGGGAACGATTGTTTTCGCTCCGCGGCCGCTCGGGAATAGACGGCCCGCTGCCGCTTCGACGACGAATCGACGAGCAATCGCTGGCCGGTTTCCGCGTCCTCCAGCGAGAGGAGCCCGGCGGCGGGGAGCTCCTCCTCGAGCGGGTGGACGATCCGGATCGCGATCGTATCGTGGCGGCGGGCCGCGCGTCGCCACAGATTGATCGGCTCTTCGGACTGGAAGTCGCCCAGGACGACGATCAGGGCCCGCCTCGCCGTCCGCCGGACGCGGGAGAGCCCGACCGCGAGCTGGGTCTTCGCGGAGGACGTCGGCGTGGCGACGAGCGCCCGGACGATCTGCGAGAGGTGGCGGATCCCGCCGTTGGGAAGGAGCTCGATCTCGATCCGGTCGCTGACCATCGCCAGGCCCACGCGATCGCCGTTGTAGATCGCCGCCGTGGCCAGGAGCGCCGCGGCCTGCGCCCCGCGGTCGGCCTTGGTCCGTCCCTCGGGGCCGAATCGCATGCTGGCGGAGACGTCCAGCACGAGCCAGACCGTCAGCGACCGCTCCTCGACGAACCGCCGGACGAACGGCCGACCCTGACGGGCGGTGACGTTCCAGTCCAGATGCCGCACGTCGTCGCCCGGCTCGTAGGCGCGGAGCTCCGCGAAGGTCAGCCCGATGCCGGGCCTCGCGCCATGGTAGGCGCCGGCAAGCTGCGCCACGGCCTCCGGCCGCACTCGGTAGCGCAACCGCCGGGCGCGGCGGACGATCTGGGCGGCGTCCACCGCCGGTTTGGCGGCCTCGTTCGGCTTCTTTCGTCGGAAGGGCCAGATCATGGAGGACGAGTCTACACGCCGGCCAGGGTCGAGTCACGCACGGGGAGGTCCTTGGCCGCGGGGGCCGGGCGGCAGGTCCCGACATTCATCCGGATGAGGACCTCCCATCGACCCTCGTCGTCGGCGGTGACGTGCCAGTGGGGGATCACGGCCGAGGATTGATAGACCCCCTCGAAGCCCGCCTCGCTCTGACTCACGGTCTCCACCGCATGGCACCAGAGGCCGCCCGGCCGCGACCAGCTCAGGCCGACCGAAAGGTCGAGCCACTCGTCGGAGAGCGAGATCCCCTCGGCGTGCGCCAGGTCGAGCCGGGCGTCGAGCATCCCGAGCCGTGCACCGCGGAGGTCCGCGAAATAGCGGTCGTCGGCATGGCCGGCCATCGCGGCCAGGTTCAACTCGACGGCAAAATGCAGGCAGGCATCCCGGGGGATCTCGGAGAGCTCGTACCGAACATCGAGGATCGGAGACCCGGCGCTCATCTCGACCGTCTTGCGGATCCGGACGTCGCGGCCCTCGGCGTGGCCCGGACGCTCCATGATCAGGACCACTCGCTTGCCGTCCCGCTGGACCCTGGACAGGTATGTTCCCGTCGCGAAGTCCCCGCGCTCCACGTCGCGGCAGGCGACCAGCTCGTCGAGCGTGACATCCACGGGATAGAAGTGATCCACGAGTGCCTTGCGCGGGTACGTGTCGTACATGAGCAGGCGGTCAAGCCCTTCCTGCTTCAGGACGACCCGGTCGTGGATGCTCGCGGGGGATTCGCCGTGGGCCTCGCCGTCGCGGGCGGTCGTCCCGCGGTGGATCGCCTCCAGGATGGCGTGGTGGTACGCCTCGGGCCGCCGCTCGAGCGTGGCCAGCACGTTCACGCCGGCACGCCGGGCGTCGAGCTCGTAGAGGTGGCCCCCGAGCGCGGGGCGGACCATCGCCACCAGGCTCTCATTCTCCAGCTTCACCTCTTGGCGGGCGTCGAGGTTGAAATCGGCGACCTCCAGCGAGACCCGCGGGCCGTCCGCCCCGGCGGCCTCATCCAGGGCGTTGTGGGCGGCGATCAGGGACCGGTAGATGGCGTTCCTGAGGTGCGGGAGATAGAGCCCGCCGAAGGCGCCGTGCCAGTAGGGGCAGTTGCACTGGCCGCGGTAGAGCTCGCGGCGGGCGACGTCCAGGTAGTCCGGATCGGCGGAGCCGGCCGCCTCGAGCTCACGAAGGCGGCGGGAGATGCCGAGCATCCGCGCGTACATCTCGTCGCTCTCCGGGTATCTCGACTTGAAGTTCCGCCAGTAGCCCCCCGCGCGGAAGAAGGGACGGGCCACGCCCTCGATCGGCCCCGCCTCGAGCTGCTTGCTCGCCTTCAGGTAGTCCTCGTGCATGGCCGGGGGCAGGACCCACTCGGTCATCTCGCGATACGAGCCGTCCGGGATGTAGACCTTCCCCAGCGGGATCGTGGAGTCCACCGCGCGGCCGAAGGTGGTGGCCTCCAGCCAGTCGCGATTCCCCAGGATCATGTCGCAGAAGCGATTCAGCCAGCCGTTGCGGTAGACGTGGTCATACGTGTTCGGCCAGCAGCCGAACTTCTCGCCGTCGTCCGCGAAGACCACCGTGGAGCCCGGCCGCCGCTCGCCAAGGCGGCGGAGGAATTCATAGGTGGCGTGCGGCTCCTGGAACGGGATCGTGTAGCGGAGCGTCTCCGAGCCGGGGAAGACCTTGAGGAGCCGGCCCTCGTCCTCGGTGAGGTAATAGCCGAAGAGGTCGTCGCCGGAGATGCCCGCCCGCTGGAAGTGGAAATCGTCCAGGATCGTGTACTCGATGCCTGCCTCGGAGATGGCCGAGACGAGGTGTTGCTCCCAGACTCGCTCCGGCACCCACATGCCCCGGATCCGGGTCGGGAAGATCTCCTCGAGATACGCCGAGTAGTCGCGGATCTGCCCCACGCGGTCACGGTGGGGGATCATCGTCATGATCGGCTCGTAGAAGCCGCCGCCGAGGATCTCCACCCGGCCGGCCTCGACGAGCGCGCGGATCCGGGAGATGTACTCGGGCCGCCGGTCCACCAGCCATTCCATGAGCGGCCCGGAGGTGTGGAGCGCGAAGGGGATCTCGGGATAGCCTTCCAGCACCTCCAGGAAGGGGAGGTAGCTCTCCTTGTAGGCGGCCTCGAACACCCCGTCGAAGTTCCCCACCGGCTGGTGGTTGTGCAGGGTGAGGATCAGTCGGACCGTGGACATAAGCTGCCTCGCGTGGTGCCTCTGGCCGGGCCGCGGGTGCGGGTGGCGAGGAACGAAACGGGCGTGATCCCCCGGCATGGCCGCCATCGCCGGACGAGCTGACCGGTTCGCCGGGATCCGCATCCGTCCCATTCTGTCGGATTGCGGGCGTCGGCGCAAGGCCGCTTTGACGCCGGACGCGGGATGAGGTTCGACCGGAGGGGCTGGGTAAAAACACCCGATCGGGCAATTGATTGGGGATGAGTCCCGGCTGACAATGACCGTCGGCCGCCTCATGGTTACGGAGATCCCCGCGATGCGACGCTGGAAGCCGCGATTGACGGTCGGGATGAGCCTGATCTTGGTGGCGGTCGTCGGAATCGGTGTGGGACTATCCGTGATCGCGGCCCGACGTCGTGAGGCGTTCCGACAAAGGGCGAGGCAGCACGCCGAGGAGATCTTTGGGATCGAGGACGAGATCGCCCCTGATCCGGACTGGGAAGACGAATGGCTCCTGAACGATACCGATCGTAAGCCAGTCCGGCGGAAGTTCCACCCCCCGGGATGGGCCCCGGCCGCGCCCGACGATTCCCCCGAGATCAAGAGCTGGCGCGCGAGCCAGAAGCGTCGACTCGATTACCACGAGGAGCTGAGGAAGAAGTACGAACGCGCGGCCCTCTACCCTCTACTCCCGGTGTCGGCCGATCCACCCGCCCAGGGATAGGTCGGACGGTCGGGTGGCGTCGATCGCGACAGGATCAGCCCGAACCCTTCCCTCCCGGCGGCTCGACCTCGCCGGCCACCTGGATCCCGACGAGCCGGGCGATGACCACGGCCAGGTAGATCTGGCCAATCATCGCCTCGAGGGAGGCGATGTTGCGGGCGAACTCGGTGGCCGGCGCGACGGCGGAGAAGCCGGAGCCGGAGAGGATCCCGAAGCTCATGACGAACAGGTGGAGGAATTCCGCCGCTCGCGACCTGGCGTCCGTCCACGTGAAGATGGTGCCGTCGGGCGAGGCGAACGATCCGGGCAGGGCGATCTCGAGGACGCTGAAGGCGAAGGCCGCGATCATGCCGATCAGCAGGTAGACGCAAAGCGCCGCGCCCAGGGTTTCTTCCGTCACCGATCGGCTCCGGAAGACGACGCCCAGGATCGTGATCACGACGTAGATCAGCGTCACCAGCCAGACGAGACTCTGGAGGAACACCAGCCACTTCAAATCGAAGTAGAGGGCGAGGCGGCCGACCAGGAAGTCGGCCACGGCCAGGACCAGCCCGAGCACGATCGCCGATCGCTCGGGGCGAGCCGCGTAGAGGCTCGCCACGAGGACCGCCCCGGTGGAAATCGAGAGGATGGCGAGATTACCCAGTCCGCCGACGATCGCCGGCGTCACCAGGAACAGGACGACGATCGCGAGGAAGAGGATCCCGAATTTACCGATGGTGGCGTGCAGCCGACGGAACAAGTCCAGGAACCGCATCAAGGACTCCGCAGGACGGGGCGGCGAACGATCGAAGACCTCGTGGCGCCCACGTCCCGGGGCCATTCGACAGTTCGCCGCTCAATGCAACTCATGGCCGAGGTCGCCTCGCCGAAGACGGGGGCGCCGATCACTTCGCGAAGCTCAGGCCCGGGTCGCTCGGCCCGTCGCCCGCGATCCGGAAGGTCATGTGCGACGGGTCGGTCCAGCTCACTCGGCCGACGAGCGCCGGGCCCTTGTCCTGGGTCAGGGTCAGGATTCCCGAACCGAAGGTGGACTGGCCGGAGAAGGCCCGTGTCTGTCCTCCCTTCGCCACGTTCCAGGTGAACGGGCCGCCATCCTTGACGTCGAGGGAGATCGTCGTGTCCGGAACGGGCTGGGCCGTCCACGTCCCGACGATCGTCGCGCCGGCCGGCGGAGCCTCCGGCGGGGTTGCGGACGGGGCGGCCGTCGAGTTCGCCGGCGCCGGAGTCGGCGACAACAGGGCCACGAGCTTCGCGGACAGGGCATCGTCGGGCTTGAGCTTGACCACCTGGCGGAGCATGTTCACGGCCGCGTCGGTGAACCCCTGGGTCAAGTAATGATAGGCGAGGACGAAGCGGTCCGAGGCCGAGCCCGGGGCGGCCTTGCAGGCGGCCTCCAGGGCGCGAAGCTGGGTGGTGTAGACGTCCACGTTGGGATAGAGCCCGACCATCGTGGCCCAGTCCCATCCGGGGCCGACCGAGAGCACCGCGTAGAGGGACGCGGCCGCCTCGTCGTAGCGGCCCAGGGCAAACAGACAGACGGCCCGGAACTCGTGGAGGGCCGTGTCCGATGGCGTCAGCGCCAGGGCCGCGTCGGTCTGCTGGAGTGCCCCGGCATAGTCCCCCTGGCGGAAGGTCTGGCGGGCCGTGTCGAAGGTGGAAACCGACTGGCTGGTGACGTCCTGGGCCGCGGGCGGGCTGGTCGTATCGATCGGCTGCGAATAGTCGTAGCCTCCGCCCCCTGCGCCGGCTGCATAGTATGGATCGGAATAGGGCATGTAGCCCATGCCATATAGGGATGACCCGAAGCCCCAGCCCGGCAGGCCCCAGCCCATGCCCGTGCCCAGGCCCCAGGCCCCCCAGTAGGGATCGCGCCAGCCCCAGGCCGCCGCGCCATGGCCGTTCCAGTAGCCGTTGACCCAGCCTGAGTGGTAGCCGCCGTACGCGTTGTAGCCATACGGCCGGTAGCCGTTGTAACCGGCCGCCGCGGAACGTGAGCCCTCGACAGCGGTCCCACGCGGTCCCGATACCGCCGCCATGTTCGATCGACCCACGGCGGCATTCCCGCCCGGACCCTCGACGCCACCGGCCCGGCCCGCGTCCGTGAACGTCCGCCCCCCCGGCGTGGTCACTCGCACGGCCCCGGCTCCGCGGGCGGCCTCTCCGCCGGCCGGCCCCTCCGCGGCCCGGCCCGCCCCGGCGTACTGGACGCTCCCGCCTCTGGAACCGGTATAATCGCCGGCCCGGTAGCCGCCGGCCTGGCTGACGCCGGAGTACGGGTTGTAGCCGCGGTATCCGCCGCCGGACCGCTCACCGGAGCCGCCGTAGCCCATCGAGCCGCCGCGGTATCCGCCGCCCATGCCGCCCATGCCGCCATAGCTGGGGTGGTAGCCGCCGGCCATCCCCCCATAGCCTCCCATGCCTCCGCGGTACCCGCCGCCCATGCCGCCGCCGAAGCCCCGGCCGCCGCCGCCGAAGCCGCGACCGTGGGCAGATCCGCCGGCGAGGGCCGCACCCAGCGCGATCGTCCCGAGAATCGTCAATCGTCCGCGGTTCATCGGTCACCTCTCTCGCTGGTGGGGGTCGTCGTTGCCGGCTGGCCGCCGAGGCTCGGGGCAGGGGCGACACGCGTTAACACGGAGCTGATCTCGCCCGCTATGGACTGGCCCGAGACCACCCGGTCCAGGAGCGTCCATTTCACCATGTCGGGTCGAACGCGCGTCAGGATCCGGGTCGAGGAAGCCGTGGCCCCTTCGGGCCTGACGCCCCTCTCCTTGACGATCCATTTCTCGCCATCCCGGCTCCAAGTGGCCTCTCCGAATCCCCCTTCGGAATCGAACTCCCAGGAGCGAAACTCGTTGCCGACCGGATCCCAAGCCACCCGCTGGGTCGCGGTGAGCATGACCTTCCCCTCGCGCCGGACCGTCAGGTCGCGGAGCA
This sequence comes from Aquisphaera insulae, assembly GCF_011064615.1. Lineage (GTDB taxonomy): Bacteria > Planctomycetota > Planctomycetia > Isosphaerales > Isosphaeraceae > Aquisphaera > Aquisphaera insulae. The sequence goes on from NZ_JAALJH010000016.1 coordinate 7,474, forward strand.
AGAAGTTGCCGTCGTCGGACATCCGGCAGGTCAGCTTCGTCTGCGAGTCCGGCGCGTTGTCGACCCATTCGCCGACCATCCATTCCAGCTCCTTGAGCCGCTCGCGAGGCGGCACGTGTGTATCGGCCTCCTCGCGGACGTTGGCCATCAGCCAGCGGTCCCCCTGCTTGACGAAGAGGACCGTGTAGAACCGAGAGATCGGCGACCCATTCGTCGGAGTGACGATCGTCCGGCCCTCCTCCTTCGCCACGGTCGGCGAGAGGAACTGGATCGAGGCGACCTCGATTTTGAGCTTCACACCCTTCTCATTCGCGAAGGTCTCCGCGTAGCTCCGCTCGATCAGGTCGCGGCCTTGATAGCGGGCGCCGTCGGCCTCTATCGCCTCGGCGTCGGCCGTGTGAAGGGCGGCGACGGCCTTCGCATCACCCCTGTTGAACTCGCGGACGAACGCCTCATCGACCGCGCGAATGGCGGCCTCCTCATTGGCCGGCGGATTGTCGCCACCGGCGGCCCCGGGCGGGCTCCAGGCGAGGGCGGCGAATGCCGCCGCGAGCGGCACGAGCCGGATTGGTGACCGACGGCCGGAATGATCGTCTCTCATGTTGGGGACTCGCCGAGGATCGGAGTCGAGTTCGCATCGTCGCGACCGGTTGCGACCAGGTGCTGTTGGGTGAATCGATGCGCTTGCGGCGTTCCGTTATACTCAATCGTTGCGGGAATGCCAGGAACGCGATTGCGGAGTCGTGAGAGTTATCGAAGCGATGATTCGGGGGAATCGGCGTGGAGACGAGGCAGCTTCGTCACGTGCTGGCGCTGATCGAGTTCAGGAACTTCCACAAGGCCGCGGAGTCGCTCCGGGTGACGCAGCCGGCGCTGACGAAGAGCATCCAGGCCATCGAGCGCGAGCTGGGTGTTCGCCTTTTCGACCGTCATGGCAAGACGGTGGTCCCCACCGTCTTCGGCGAGCTGGCGGCGACGGCCGGGCGGCAGGTCGTGGCGGCCATCGACGGGCTGAACCGGGCCATCGAGGAGTCGAAGTGCCTGGACACGGGCAAGCTGTCGGTTGGCGCCGGCCCCTATGTCGCGGACGTCTGGTTCGGGCCGGTGATCGCCCGCCTCCTTCGCATGTACCCGGGCCTCCGGATCAACCTCCACGTCGAGTCGTGGGAGCGGCAGCCCGATGCCCTCCGCGCGGGCCTCATCGAGCTCTTCGTCGCGAGCATCGAGCACGTGCGCGAACGGTCCGAGTTCCGCGTGCTCGAGTTCCCTCCCGAGCCGGGCATCTGGGTCTGCCGGGCCGGCCATTGCCTGGCTTCCCGGGAGAAGCCGGGGCGGGCGGCGCTCTTGCCGCACCCCATCGTTGGGCCGCAGCTTCCGGAGACGATTCGGAGCTGGCTCGAGACGGGGACGAAGGACCTCCCGTCGGTTCTGGCCCGCAAGATCGACACGGCCTCGATGACGATGATCAAGGCGATGATCCGAGATGGGGATGCGGTCTCTCTCCTCCCGCCGGCCAGCGTCCGGGCCGAGCTCCGGTCCGGCGAGTTCGTGACGCTCGAATTCGACGCCCCGCCGCTCGTCTTCCGCGCCGGCGTTGTCTGGCTGGCCGACCGCAGCCTGTCCCCGGCCGCGACGGCCTTCGTCCGCGAGCTGCTGGCGGAGGTGGGGTTGGAGCCGGGGGCGTATTCGATATGAATGGCGGGATCGTCGCCCCGCGTCATTTTCGTCGCAGGGCGATGCCCGGGATATCCACCTGTTCGAACGATCGGGACTGGACGCAAAATTCCTTGATGCGTGCGGGAGGCAAACCGAACTCGACGGAAAGCTGGTGGAAGTCTCTGACGCCCGAGCCGGATCGGGTCTTGCCTTCGACTTGCTGACCGTTGAGATCGATCGCGATCACCCGGACAGACTTGTCCTGGATGTTATGGGTGACGGAAAGGACCGTCCCTTCCTGGGTCGCGATGGGGGCGCTGAAGATGTACGACACGCTGATTCCTCCAACGGCGCCCTGAGAAGGACCCCACGTCTGGCAGGTATTCCATGGACCCGCGGCGACCCTGAAATGGGCCGTCCCATGCGTCGCCTCCAAGGGTGTGAGCGTCACCATTTCAAGGAGATTCGGGAGGATCGTCTTGCCCTGGCGTGCCCGCAGATGGATGGTGCTTCCCGCCGGCTCAATCTTCCAGTCGGACTCGGATCCTTCGGGGATATTGGTCACTCGCGCGAGGAAGGCCACGGGCCTGCCTGAGTCGCCGACGATCTGATGATCGGCCGGACTGCAAAGGGGAGGCTGGGGAGTACCGTCCGGGCGCCACCAGGTATTGGGTTTGGTGGGATAATCGGAGACGCCGAGGATCTCAATTCTGGCCCCGCAGGGGAGCGTCCTCGTCCAGAGTGGATCAACGGGAATCGCATCTGCGGTCTTCGTCGCATCCGGGATAGCCGCAGCCTGAGGCGATGCTGGCTCGCTGGGTTTTTCTTCGCGTGTGACCTGCGACACGGCGTGTGCCGAGAGGCCGATTGCCAGGAAGGCGCCGGCGGCGATGACCCGGATCTTCTCCCACATCATCATCTTCAAGACTCCTTCGGAAAGGCCGGTGATCGCCGCCGGCAACGCACCGGAGGCGGGATTCGTGCCCGTCCAGACCGTGGCCCGAATGAGCTTCGGCGGGACGTCCGCGCGGGCGCTGGCGGCAAGTGATGAAGCGACTCCGCTCGCGGCCGGCGCGAGGCCCCGCTTCACGAGGTTCCCTCGCAACTTCGCGCGGCCCCTGGCCAGCCGACTCTTGACGGTCGCAACGGGCCAGGCAAGCCGGCTCGCGGCCTGCTCGTAGGTCAGGCCCTGGAGCTGGAAGAGTTCCAGCGGGCAGCGGTATTTTGCGGGGAGACGATCGAGCTCATCGCTGACCACGGCGCGGAGCTCGACGAGCTCCGCCGCCTCGGCCGGATCGTCGGATGACCCGGCCGCAGGTCGGTCGATGTCTGCTTCACGACGCACCCTCTCGGCTCGCGCCCGGCCCGCGACGCGATGGGCAACCCCGTAAAGCCAGCGGCCGAGCGAGTCGTCCACACGGATGGATCCGGCCTTGCGGACGAGCACCAGGAACGTGGCCTGGAACGCGTCTTCAGCCTCGTGCACGTCGCCCAGGATTCGGCGACAGACCCCCCAGACCATGGGCCCGTGACGATCCACGAGGGCCGCGAACGCCGACTCCGCTGAGATCGCGGCCTCCGCCGCGTGCTGACGGCAGATCACGTAGGTCGCGAGCAATTCGCCATCGGTCCTCGCCGTCGCGGTCCCCGCCGCAAAGAGCGCCCGCAGTTGTCTCAGCGCCGAACCAGGCTGGCCGTTTCGCATGATCGTCGGTCCCCGCATTTGGCAGTCATCAGGACTACTATGCGAGGAACGGCCGGCGCGGGCCCGTTTTATTTCCTGAAGGGAGTGTCGAGCGGAGCCTGGACGCACCCGATCGCCAAGACGCGACGACTTCTTCTCGTCAAGCCTTGCTCGCCTCGGCCGTCACTCTCCCCCCCGTACGATGGAACGCCGGATGCGCCGGCGCCGGCGTATCCACCTCAACCTCGCGGAGGAAGGCCGCGGCGTGTTCCGGGGGCACGGGGTTGATGTAGAAGCCCGAGCCCCACTCGAAGCCGGCGATCCGCGTCAGGCGCGGGATCACCTCGATGTGCCAGTGGTAATGAGGCAGCTCGGGTTGGTCGAACGGGGCCGTGTGGATGATGTAATTGTAGGACGGATTGTCGAGCGCCAGCTCGAGCTTGTTGAGGACCTGGTGGAGCACGTGGCCGAGGTCGTCGACCCCCGGCTTGGGGATGTTCTCGAAGTGGCTGGCGTGGGACTTCGGGACGATCCAGGTCTCGAACGGGAACCGGCTGGCGTAGGGGCAGAACGCGGTGAAGTGCGGAGAGTCCAGCACGATCCGCTTCTCGACGGCGATCTCCTGCTGGTTCATGTCGCAGTAGATGCAGCGGCCGCGATAGTTGAAGAACTCGAGCGCGCCGGTCATCTCTTCCCAGACCGAGATCGGCACGATCGGCGTGACGATTAGCTGGCTGTGGGTGTGCTCGAGGCTGGCGCCGCCGCCTTCGCGGACGTTCTTGAAGAGCATGCCGTAGACGAGTCGGTTGTCCTTCTTCAGGTCGACCAGGCGGTCGCGGTAGACCCAGAGGACCTCGCGGATGTTCTCCTCCGGCAACGTGGCCATGCTGACCTCGTGACGGGGGCTCTCGATGATGACCTCGTGGGCGCCGATGCCGGCCATCATGTCGTAGATGCCGTCCCCGCGCTTGTTCAGGTTCCCCTCGATCTTGAGCGCCGGGAAGCGATTGGGGACGACCCGAATCCGCCAGCCCGTCCCGTTGGGTCGCGAGCCGTGGTCCCGGTAGGCGAGGATCTCCGGCGGGGTCCTGTCCTCGTGCCCCTCGCAGAAGGGGCAGATCGCGGGGTCGGTGCCGGGGGAGGCGGCGGAGCGGAAGTCGTCGGGCCGCTTGGCCCGCTCGTCCGCGATGATGACCCACCGGCCGACGATCGGATCCTTCCTCAGCTCGGGCATCGGTCCCTCCCTGGCCCTGCCGGGCCGCGGCGAATCCTACTCGCGATCGATCAAACCTGCCAGAGGATCCGCTCGAAGTCCGGGCAGGGGGTTGTGATCTCGAAGATCCCCTCGCGCGGGGCCCGATCGAGGCTGGAATCCCCCCGCAAGAGCTCGACGTAGAACCGGACAGGGTCGCCGGGGCGTCGATCGAGGCGGCTGAACGGCACGGCCAGCTCGAGGATCTTGCCGGTGGCCACGCTCACGGTCGTCCCGTTGGCGATCGGCTTGCCCGCCTGGTTTACATAAGCTACCGGGCGAGACTCCGACGGCTGGAACACGATGATTTCCCGCTCGGCCGGGTCCACGAAGCCGATCCGCAGCCGGTCCACCTCCGCCAGCCGCTCCGCGGCCGGTGTGCCCTCGGTGTCGATCCGGACGAGGAAGCGCTCGGCGTCGAAGCCGAACCAGACGGCGTGCATCAGGCCCTTGGCGACGAGCGTCATGGTGCCGCGGTCGTTGCCGCAGAGATAGCGGACGCCGTCGATCCACTCGAAGTAGGTGGCCCGGCCGTCCACCTTCACGTTCAGGAAGCTCGTCGGCTGGTCGTTCATCGGCCGGTGGCCGCCGGACTCGGAGATCGGCGTGAACAGGGAGCCGGGCGGGTCGCAGCCCAGGAGCGCATAGACGTTCCGCAGGTGCTTGCGGAAGAGGTGGTCGAAGAGGCCGTCCTGGGGGCTCGAATGGTCGTCGCCGTACCACCAGAACCAGTCCGAGCCCTCGGCGATGTAGATCTCCTCCCAGGCCCTCGCCAGGGTCGCCGGCTCGTGACGTCCGCTCGCCTCCTCGGCCACGAGGAACTGGCGGGTGGCGTGGACGGCATCCCACCCCCGGTTGTCCTCGGGATGGCCGATCCAGATGGCGAAATTGTGGTTGATCCAGCTCCCCGCGAAGAGCCTTGGCACCGTGTCCTGGGGGGGATGTTCGCGGAGGAACTCGCCCGCCTTCACCGGCCGGATTCGAGAGTCCCTCGCCAGCCCCTGGTAGAGCGACCGGAGGAACGAAACGCCCCCGTCGGGGTAGTATTCCCAGCAGTTCTCGCCGTCGAGGATCACCGAGACCAGCGTCGCCGGGTTGTGGCGACAGGCATCGCCGATCGCGTGCAGCTTGCCGATGAAGTCGCCGGCCGCCGTCGGCCCCGGGCTCCGCTGGTAATGGAAGCCGACCTGGTCGGACATCGAATGGTCGCGGAAGACGATCCCGACCTCGTGGTCCCCCTCGCGGACCTTCCACGCCCGATAGAGCAGCTCCGGATGCCGGACGTATCCCCGACTGTCCCGACCGACCATGCCGCCCGTCGAGCAGCCCAGGATCTCCTCGTCGGTCGCGATCCACTCGATCCCGTGACGCGCGAGCAGGGGGACGATCGCCTGGCAGACCGAGCCCTCGCTCGGCCACATGCCCCGCGGCGGCGAGCCGAATCTCTCAATATGGCTCTCCACGGCGCGCCGGACGTGAATCTCGGCGTCCTCGGGATATCCCTCGCGGTAGGCCGGCAATGCGACGTCGGGCATCGCCTCCTTCGCCAGCTTCTTGTCCAGCAGGAGCGGCAGGATCGGGTGATAGTAGGGCGTGGTCGTCAGCTCGACCTGCCCGCGCTCGGCGAGCTTGCGGTGGAGCGGGATCACCTCGGCGAGGAGATCACGCTGGCGGTCGAGCAGCCATTGCTTCTCCTCCTCGCTGTAATTCCGGCCCTTGTCCCGGAACTCGGCGAGATCCGGGTTCTTCTCGAAGAGCAGGGGATGAAACCACGCCAGGTTCGACCAGACCTGGAGATCGCGCAGGTCTCTCGCGCGGAATCGACCTCGCGCCTGATCTGCCGGCCCGGCCCACGAAGCGCGAAGCATGTAGAGCTCGTGATACCGCGCATGAGGTCGAATCATCGAGTCCGCGAAGGCCATGAAGAAGTTGTCCAGGAGGTAGCAGACCTCCTCATGGTCCAGCCCCTCCGCCGGCCGTCGCGAGATCGTCAGGTGCCTGTCCGTGGCTCCGTTCACATAGGACTCGAGTTGCGTCAGCAGGCTGGGGACAAGGTTGATCGTGCAATGGAACTCGGGGACCTCGTCCAGGTGCATCGCCATGCCGAGGTAGTCCTTCGTGGCGTGAAGCCGGACCCAGGGCATCGGGTTTTCTCCCGCGACGTCGTCGGGATAGTAGGGCTGATGCTGATGCCACATCAGGTTCAGAAATACACCGGGCATGGGCTCACTCGATCTCGAGCAGGAAACGAGCAGTCCTCCGGCGAGAGGCACCGGGACCACACGGATTATGCTCGGAATGCGGGAGCGGCAACTTAAGGCGAAGTGAGCGGTTGACGGGGATGTGGGCGAGATGACGAAGAATCAAGCCGCCGGGCGGCGGACGCGCCGGGCAATCTCCTCATAGAGCCGGACATAGTCGCGGGCGCTGTGTTCCCACGACCAATCCGCCTTCATCCCATTTCGAACGAGGGCTTCCCAGACGGAGCGGTTTTCCCAAGTTGCCAGCGCGGTCTCGATCGCATTCCAGAGCGAGCCGGCGGTGGGCTCGACGAACGAGAAGCCGGTGGCTGTACCGTTGCCGAGGGTCCACGGGTCGAGATTGACCACCGTGTCCGCGAGTCCTCCGGTGGCCCGGACCAGGGGGACCGTACCGTGCGTCAGGCTATAGAGCTGGTTCAGGCCGCACGGCTCGAAGAGGCTGGGCATCAGGAAGAGGTCCGCACCCGCCTCGATCTGATGGGCCAGGTCGTCGGAAAACCCGAGGTACGCCCACACCTTGCCCTCGTGGCGGCTCGCAAGCTGGCCGAGGAGGTCGTGATACTTGGGATGACCGGTGCCGAGGACGACGAGCTGGACGTCGCGGTCGAGCAGCCGGTCGGCAACCTCCGCGAGGAGGTCCCATCCCTTCTGCGGGTCGAGGCGTCCGATCTGTGCCAGTAAGGGGACTTCGGGACGCCTCGGCAGCCCTGCGCGTTCCTGGAGCCAGGCCTTGCAGGCGGCCTTCCCCTCGCGGACGGTGGCGGCGTCGTAGTTGCGGGCGAGCATGGTCTCGCGGGCGGGGCTCCAGAGTTGTGGCTCGATCCCGTTGACGATCCCGTGGAGGTCCGCCGCACGGTCGCGGAGGAGTCCGTCGAGGCCACATCCGAGCGCGGGGGTCTGGATCTCTCGGGCGTAGGTCGGGCTTACGGTGGTGAGGATGTCCGAGAAGACCAATCCCGTCTTCATGAAGCTCAGCCGGCCGTAGAACTCCATCGCGCGATGGTTGAAGTACTTCCAGTCGAGGCCGGTGAGCGGCATGTCCCAGTGCCAGAAGAGGCCCAGGTAGGCGAGGTTGTGGATGGTCAGGAGACTTCCGGCGTCGGCCAGCTCCGGATATCTCCGATAGAGGGTCTTGAGATAGAGGGGGATCAGCCCGGTCTGCCAGTCGTTGCAATGGACGATGTCCGGGCGGATTCCCAGGAGGCGGATCGACTCGAGCACGGCGCGATCGAAGAAGACGAACCTCTCGCAGTTGTCGTCGAAGTCCCTGCCGCCCACCTGATAGAGATCGTCGCGGTCGAAGTACTCCGGCCGGTCCACCAGGTAGACCGGGACTTCAGAGCCCGGCAGTCGGCTCTCGTGGAGGAACGCCCGGACGACCTGGGATCCGACGGGGACCTCGAGGGTCAGTCCCGTGCCCCGGATCTCCGGTCCGGCGTTCCAGACGCGGCGATAGCACGGGATGAAGAGGCGGACGTCATGGCCGAGCAACCGGAGGGCGCGAGGCAGGGCGGCGGCGACGTCGGCGAGCCCCCCCGTCTTGGCGAACGGAACGGCTTCCGAGGCGACGCAGACGATGTTCATGGCGATTCGCCTCGCACGGAGAGGATGGTCGGCCAGTACGGTGCCAGACGACCGTAAAGGCCGGCCGGGCCGTTGGCAAGGGCCCGGTCCGGCCTCGGCTCGACGGTATCTCTCATCGGCTCCGGCCGGCGCGAGGTTGAGCGGGCTCCCGTTCGCGGCGAGGCGAGGTCGACGACCGGGCAGGGGGGCCGGCAGGGTCGGTCTGGGGCGCAGCGGCCGTTTCCCTGCCGGGCTTCGCGGGCCGTTCGGCCGGGGTTGTCTGGGCCGTCGCCTCCTTCCGGGGAGCCTCGGGGCCCGGCCTGGACGCGGGCCGCGAAGCCTGGAGCGCAATCCGAGCCTCGGCATAACCCCGCTGCACCTGGTCGGCGTCCCAATCGAGCATCCGGGTGGGGAGGTCCTCCCGCTTGCCCCAGTCGCTCACCAGACGGAGGAGGCCAAGGTCGTGCTTCTCGTCCTGCTGCTTGAGCCAGGCGAAGAGCGCCTTGCCGGTCTGAGGGGCCGTGGGCCCCTCCGCCGCCGGGCGGACGACCGGGCCGTTAGCCTCGGCCGCAGCGGCCGGCGAAGGGGGCGTCCTGGCTTCCTCTCCCGCGTGAGGGACGGAAGGCGATGCCGGGGCCGGGGCCGAAGGATGCGGAGCGTGGGGCCGATCCTTGGCCTGCGGGGCATTCGCGTGCAGCCAGTCGCGGACGAACCGGGGGATGCCGTCGCGGTAGAGATAGCGGCCGATGCCGAATTTCACCGCGGCGCGTTTGAACGCATCGGAGAATCCGCTCTTGTCATCGTCGCCGTGGTCGGACATGCCGGCGTACCCCCCGGCGTCCGACTTGGTCAGCGTGGTGCCGTCCGGCAGGCGGATGGTCAGCCGGCAGATGACGGAGTTCTCCTGGGGGCTGTACTCGTCCCACCAGTTGGCGGGACCGACCACGTCGTCGAGTCGGTTCATGACCGCCCGCGCCGTGACGTATTGTAGCTTCTGGTTGCCCTGGGGGCGGACGCGGACGTCCTCGTGCTCGAAGGGAGCGGCGAGGGCGGCGAAGAGATCGAGATGCTGTTCCATGGTGGTTCGCAACGGACACAGGACCAGGCGTCGCCTGGGAGTCTCGCGGAGGATTCCATCTCCCGCGTTCATTCCGTTGAAAGTGTAGGATCCGTCCCGGTCGAGAGGACCTTGCCACCGCAGGTCCGGGTCCATCGTCCCTCGAAATGAGATGAAACGGGGCTGGAGAGAAGCGGGACGGGTCAGCTTCGGTCGACTCGTCCCTACCGACGGACGACGATCGGGCCTCGAAGGCGAGGCCGGGAACGAAGCGTCCGTTCGAGACGGCGGGTATTCCCTCCGGTCGAACGGACGAATGAAGGTCCAGCGGCCTTGGAGGTCAGCTCAATCCCGAACCGGCGGGGCCGGGGGGCGAGAGGCTGGCGAGGGCTGTCGCCGTGGCCGCGGCGGGCCGATCCAGGGAGGCGAACTTGCCGTTCACCTTGAAGTCATACCTCCAGAGGATCAGCAGCATCAGCAGGCAGGCGATGAGGATGGCGGCCAGGGCCACTCCCAGCATCGCCACGAAGATGTCGCTCTTGGCGGCCGGGACAAGGACCCCCGGACGACGGCTCGCGGCGGCGGCACCGCCGCGACCGGCGGGCGCGGCCTTAGCTCCGCGGCTTGATCGTAGACGAGACAATGTCGCCCTCCCGCAATTTCTTGCCCTGGTAGGTGGTGCCGATCACCCGGCCGACGGCCTGGTCCGGATCGACCGAAATCACGCTGATCTTGCCGAGGTATTCGGGGCGAGGGGTCTCGCGGAACATGTACAGCTCGTGGCCGATCGACAGGCCGTCATCCGAGCCGATGCTGATCTCCACGCTCCGGTTCGACGCGTCCACCCGCTTGACCTGGCCGGTGACCGGCGGTGCGGCCTCGGTCCCCTTCACCGTGCTGATGTCGGTGGAGATCCCGTGCTGGGTCAGCAGCGACGTGAACTTTGCCACGCGATCCTTCAGGTCCGCGTTGTTCTTGTTGGCCGTCTCCAGGATCCGCTCGAGCTCGCGGATGCGGTCGAAGAGCTCGGCCTGCTTGAGCTTGTACTCATTGGCCTGCTTCTCCACCGCCGCCCGCTTCTCGCGGAGCTGGATGGCCTCGTTGCGGCTCGCCTCGGCCTCGGCCAGGGCGGTCTTCGCCGTGGTCTCGGCGCTGGCGACCTGGTTTCCGACCCGGGTGATCTCCTGGGTCTTCCCCGTGTTCTCCGTCTCCAGCGACTTGACCTGGTCCTCGAGCTGCTTCGTCAGCGTCTGGAACTTGCCCTTCTCCGCCTCGAGGTCCTTCTCCGCCGCGGCGACCGCCGCTTTCGCGGAATCCAGCTCGGTCTGGAGCTTGGTGGCGACGGCCTTCTGGGCCTCGCTGGTCTTCTTCCAGTCCCTGGCGGTCGTGAAGACGACCGTCGAGATGCCCAGGAAGAGCAGCGACAGCGCCATGATGAGCATGACGAGGATCTTGCCTACGAATGTCATGGTTCGATCCTACCATTCAAAGTAAGACGGCCTGCCGTGCTCCCGTGCGACATCGCCGCCACGAGTCGAGGATAGTTCCGGCCCGGACCGTAAATTCCCGGAGATGAGTCGGGGATGCCTCTGGCGGTTGTACCCCGCAAGGTTTGCGACCCTTGATTGAATGTAACTTCGCCAAACCTCCAGCGGCAAGTCATTTCCACGTCGGAACGTGAGCACCCGCAACGAGAAAGAACCCTTCCCCGCGCGCCTCCCGACTCCGGCTTGCCCAAATTTACCCCACTGCCGAGACGATGGCAAGTTACCCCATCGTCGGAAAGGTCGCTGCATCCCCTACCTTCATATCCGGGTAACCATTCAGATCTTATGTACTATACGTACGATCACTATTTTCGTCAAGATCTTCCTGCGGTGTTCTCGATACGATCGGTCCGAAGTTGGAGGTTGAGTCGTGCTAGCATGCGGACTGCCGTGGCTTGGCGACATCCGTCGCCTGTCCGGCAGCTTGTGGGTCTCTCGCCGAAGATCCTGATCGGAACCGGGACTGGCGCCGCCATTCGCACTCGATGGCACAGCCGATGTCGCAGCAATCGCCGGCCGAGTCCGGGTCGGTGGACCACCCGCTCGGAGCCGCCTCTCCTCGTGTGAGGTCATGGAGCGACGTTCGCATGACCGGATCGTGCATCAGCTCCGTCGCGATGTGCCGGCCGAGGAGTCGGTAGGTGTTCATCTTCGCGGGGGCGTAGAACTGATCGAGGGGATCGTCATCGGGGAACGTGGAGTCCGCGGCGGCGTGGAGGAGGCCGTCTCCCTCATCACCGGTCAGGGTCGGGCGGAGATAGACCAGCAGCCCTTCGGTCCCGTCGGGATAGAAGATCCGCGAGAAGAGATAATGTTCCTGGGCGAACGGATGGGCCGACTGAGACTGGTCCTTTCCCGCGGCCTCTTGCCGCCCCGACGCGTCCGACCCGAGCCCGAACGCCAGATTTCGAGCGGAGGCCCCGTCTCCGTTCGACGGGGGACACGTGCCAGGGTCTGACGAGATCCGCTTGCGGCCTTTCGAGCGGTTCACGGGGCGAACGAGGTCGAGTCCGATGGCCCCCCCGCGGTCGCAGCCCTCTCGGCCTCCCCTCGCGGCAAGCTGCTTCCTCTGCAGCCAGTGGCGATAGCCGTTCGAATTGAGGAAGGGTCCGAATTCGATGCCGTGTACCCCCGCCTGCTGGAGGACCTGGACGAGCGCATCGAAGCGATGCTCCGCACTCTCGGTCCGCTCTCCCTGGCTGCAATCCGACGCCACGATCAGCGAGCACCGGCGCTGCAGGAGCGCGTAGAGGCCCAGGTTCTCCACGTGCGCACCGTCGGTCAGCATGTAGCGGCTGTCGCCTCCGCAGTCGATGCCCAGCGATTGACCCACATGGAATCGCAGGCTCTCCCAGAGGCTCCGCCGCCTGTAACGTCCGGGGTCGTGCACCCAGTATCCGGTCTGGATATTGAGGAGGTGGAGGATGGCGGAGAGGGCCGGATTCGCCATGGTCCCGGGGGAAAGGAAGGCCCCGGAGGTGGCCACCATGTTGCCGAGGTCCAGATTGTTGCGGCGGGTGAACGAGGTCGCGGGGGCATCGCCGTTGAGCCAGTAGCCGGTCTCTCCGGAGCCCGCACCCAGCGGCGAGAACGTGAAAATGTCCTCCGTGAGGCTCGGCTCATCCCCGAGCGAACGATTCCCCTCCAGGGTCGCGTTGATGAGCAAGATCGGCGCTCGCCGCTCCTGGGATCCGTCCCGGGAAGCGCCGCCGGCTCCGAACTCGTGGCCTCGGTAGGTCCGGCCCGCCGCATGGAGCCAGTAGCACGACTCGTCGCGGCGCATCCTGGGTGTCTTGATCCAGCCATCGACGACATGCCTGCGGTAGAATTTCTGGAGCCCGAAGGTATTCGGGTCGACCGCACAGCAGAGCACCCAGAGGGCGAGAGCGATGGCCGCGACCCGAGCCCTCGTCCACTGGTCCTCGCTCCACACGGCCCAGGCGAAGATCTGCTTTTCCTTGGCGTGACGATCCAGGATGAGGTTCGGGAGGTAGAGCCGCAGCGCCTCGCGGTTGTTGTTTCGGACGGCGGCGGCGAGGATCGTCCTCCGGCCTTCGCTCGCGCCCTCGATGGCGCCGGCAAGTCTCCGGGCGTTGACGCGATAGGCCTCCAGGCCGGCCTTCCAGGCCAGCAACATCTCGGGCGTGAACTCCCTCTGCCGATCGATGTCGATGGGTGCGGGCCCCTCGACCGACTCAAGCTTCGTGTAGAGATTGGGACGGTTCAGGACCCTGTCGGAGACCCCCCGGGAGATCGCGAGCTGGACCTGATCGGCGTGCGACAAAAGGTCGTACAGCCTCGAGGGGGCCCTGCTCGGATCGATCCCGTTCCGGCGCCACGGCGTCTCCGGCCCGAGCCGCATGAGGTAGGGGGCCAGGCGTACGATCCAGGGCATCGAATCGAGGATCCGGATCTCCGCCGTCTCGGCCTTCTCCCGATGGAGCGGGAAGGGGACCTGATGCTCATCCTCGAGCCACGAGGAATCCGCGCCTGGGCCGGCCGCCCCGTCCTCGACCATCGGGCGTGCCGTCGCGTCGCGGGCCGACATCAGCGCGGCGGCGAACTCTCCCCATCCCGGGGCCCCGGGATCCTGCGCGTCCAGGGCGATCTGATCCCAGGCCCGCTCCCAGTTCCGGAACTCCGACGGGTGCAGGGCCGCCGCGGGCAGGGAATCGCGCCACTCGTAGTAGCCCGACACGTTCTCCCTCGCCACCGTGCTGTACAGGACGAAGATCAGGAGCAGGATGAACCCGTAACTGCAGAGGAAGATCACCACGCGGAAGACCGGCTCCAGCCCCCATCGGCGGAGGAACGATTCCCCCTGCTTGCACTCGTGGCCCTCGATCGCACGCGCACTCTGGAAGAGCTTCCTCGGGAAGAGGAAGACGGCCGAGATCAGGCCCAGGGCCGCGACCGCCACGCGATAGAGCTGGTCGCCGAGATGGCCGTATCGCTGCCCCTTCTCGAGCAGGCCCTGGAGCTCCTCCGGCGTATCACCGTACGAATCGAACTTGATATCGTTGGTTGCGACCAGCCCCGCGAAGCAGAAGAGGGCGACGAGCATCGGCACGAGCAGGACGTTCTGGAGGCCCTTCGAGTGCTCAGATTCCTCCAGGCTCGCGGTCGCCGATTCTCCCCCGACTCCCGACCGGGGAGGACCAATAGCCCGGAGGCTACGGACCACCCGGGACGCCAGGACCCTCAGGCAGAAGACGAGGATGGGGACGAAGAGGGCGATCAGGAACGCATACTGGAACCAGAATGGAAGTGCATGCCTATTCTCGTCGGGGACCTCCTCGTAACACATCCAGACGGCCGCCACGTATCCGATCACGGCCAGCGCCGTGTAGACGAACCAGAGCCCTCGCCTGTGTTTAAGCAGGCTCGATGTGTGGAACCCATAGCCCGTCAGGAAGATCACCAGCGAGATCCAGAACGGGACGAATCCCCTCGTCAGATCGGTTCGGAGCCCCACGACGTACCAGAATCGGTTCGACGTCGGCGCGTCGAGGATCCGCAGGACGAACGCGATCGTGGCCAGGAGCCCGACGATCAGGGCCCCGGTCTTGAGGAGCTGGAACGCCACGCCGAGGAACCACGCCCCGATCCCCCAGAGCCATCCGGGGACCGTCTTCGACGACAGGTCGACCCTCCCGAGCCAGGCGGCCCGGTCGCCCTCGTCCCACGGCCGGGCGGGCATCATGGACATCGCGAAGTGCCCGGCCACGTAACTACCGCCGGACACGCTCGAGACGTAGTCGAAGCACTCGAGGCAGCTCCGATCCAGGCTCGCGTCCCTGGCCGGGTGCATGGGCTTGCCGGGCGGCTCATGGGCCACGCGATCCAGCCCCTCGAGGAGGCCGAGATTGAAGCAGGCGGAACGGATCCCCCCGCCGGAAAGGCTCAGGCCCGTCGTTTCGAGGATCGAGTCCTCTCCCGTCACCCGCGACGCGGGCTCGAATCCCGCTCCACCCCTCGCCTGTCGGCGATCGACGATCTCCTCCGCCTCCGCCGCCTGGAATCGTCGGAAATCCACGGGATCGTCCGAACTCATCGCCACCCTCGTATCCGGATGTGGAGAACGCAACGGCCATGACAAGGCACATGAGGTCGCCTATTCTCGCATCCATGGCTCCTGGGGTTCCAGCAAAAATTTGATAAGATGCCGCCAGGCCGCCTAATCACGGATTTCCCCTGTCCGCATGAAGCTGGCCGGGCCCGACTTGCCGTCTCTCCGTCCTGTCGCGACGCATGCCGTGCTACTCGGGGAGGTCTGGTTATCCGTCGCGCTTCGACCCGCCGTGGCGTTGCGGGCCGCACCTGCGCCGGGTAGGTTGACGGCGAGGCGGCGATGAGGCCGACCCGCTCGGCGCGCCGCGATCCTCCGAATCCACCATCAAGGGCCGTCCCGGCGGGCGACGAGAGGTCGATCGCGGGGCGGTTCCCCGGGGAGGACGACATGGGCCTTTCCGCACGCGTCATGGCCAGACCGGTGGTCTTCACCGTGGGGTTGCTCGCCGCGACCGCTCTCGCCAGGGGACAGTCGCCCGGGGACCTGTCGGATCTGTCGCGCCTGGAGCCGGGGCGGACGGCGGCCGTGAATTCACTCTGGATCGAGAATCCGCTGTCGGCTCGGTTCAACGCCGCGAATCACGTGACCGTCGCCGAGATCGCCGGTCCCGCCCAGATCACGATGATTCACTTCGCCTTGCCCGCCAGCGAGGTCGGGGCCCCGATCCGCCGCCTCGATCGGGACGCCGTCCTGCGGATCTACTGGGACGGCGAGACGACGCCGAGCGTCGACGTGCCGCTGGTGGACTTCTTCTGCGACCCGGCCGGCCTGCGAGACCGGGTGAACACCGCCGTCGTGAACAAGAAACGAGGCTTCAACGCCTACTTCCCCATGCCCTTCCGCAAGTCGGCGAGGGTTGAGCTCGTCTACGACGGCCCGATCCCTCCCGGCGACGAGCTCTGGCGGATCATGCCCTGCTACAGCTACGTCATGTATCGGGCCCTGGAATCGGTCCCGAGCGATCGCGGCTACTTCCACGCCTCGTGGCGCCAGGAGGCCCTCAAGCTGGGCACGAAGGACTACCTCGCGCTCGAGGCGAAGGGGAGGGGCAAGTTCGTCGGCTGGAACGTCAGCCTGCGGCTCCCGGGCCGGGATGGCTATCCCGTGGACATGAATGAGAAGTTCCAGGTCGATGGCGAAGACGTGCCTTCCGTCGAGCTCCAGGGGATCGAGGACTCGTTCGGCTTCTCCTGGGGCTTCCCGCCGGCCGAGAACGAGTTCCCGCTCACCGGGTACTTCCCGTTCTTGAAGGGGGCCGCGGCCTATCGCTTCTTCGTCCAGGATGCGATCTCATTCGAGAAGGGCCTTCGGGTGACGATCGGATTCGGGGAGCATGAGGATCCCATGTTCCGCCGCGAATTCTCGAAGTTCGGGACCGCTCTCCAGCTCTCGAGCACCTGCTACTGGTATCAGGTTGAGCCGCACGCCCCGCTGCCCGCATTACCCCCCTCGGCCGAGCGGAAACCCGGCCCCGAGGAACCGTTCTGGCCGGAGATCGAGCCGTTGCCGACGCCCCGCGAGCTGAGGGAACGGGGCGTGAAATTATACGTCTGCTGCGGCCGCCCGAAGGGAGAGGTGATCCTTGCCGAGCCCGGCTTCGCCCTGGCCGATGCGAAAGGCGAGACGTTCGCCGGCTGGCCGGGTTCGGTCTACTACTGCCGGTCCGGCGTGAAGGCCCTGGAGATGACCCTCCGCGTCCCGCCCGGCGCTCGCGGGATGGTGCGTCTCCACTTCCTCGACCCCGACCGGTTCCAGGGGGGACGAAAGCAGACGATCCTCGTCGCCGGCAGGTCGGTCGGCACCTTCGAGGGATTCGTCGATGGCCGCTGGATCGAGGTTCCCGTCTCCCCCGCCGACACCGCCGCCGGCGCCGTGACGATCCGCGTGGAGAATGCACGCGATGTCGGCAATGCAGTGCTCTCGATCGCGGAATGGGTGGAAGGGAAGAATTCAAGATGAAAGCACATTCCAGCGCTTCTCGCCGAGATGCCCTCCGGGCGGCCGCGGGGATCATCGCCATGGCGTCGGGCCTCCGGTCGGCGGCCTCGTGCGCCGAGGGGCCGGCGAAGCTGCACCGGTATGAGGATTACGGCTGGCTCCGGGGCTTCAATGTGGTCCCGTCCTGGGGGGCCAGGATCGAGGACGCCTGGTGGTTCTACGACCCCGGCCGGATGCGCGCGGAGCTTGCCCCGGCGACCCGGATGCATGCCAATTGCATCCGCCTCTGGATCGAATTCACGGCCTGGATGCGCGACCCGGAGAAGGTTACGGCCGCCTTCCTGGACGCGGTGGCCGCCATCGCCGAGGCCGGCATGAAGGCGATGCCCTGCCTCTTCAACCGCTGGCACGACGACCGGTATGACTACGGGGGGACCTATACCGAGACCCTCTTCCGGGACTGGACCCCGCAGCTCGACTACGTGCGATCGCTCGTGAAGCCCCTGGCGGCCGACGACCGGGTGCTCGCCTGGGACCTCTGCAACGAGCCCCAGGCCCAGGGGCTGGAGTCGCCCGTGGATCGCAAGGAGCACGAATGGCTGACGGCCGTGGCCGCGGCGGTTCGCGCCGGAGGGGCTCGTCAGCCGATCCTGATCGGCACGATGTCGGGTCGGAATGTCGAAGTGTATGCCCCGTTGGTGGACGTCCTCTGCGGCCATCCCTACGCTCATGATCGGGCGGCCCTGCGTGCCCGTCTCGATGAAATCGAGACGCAGCGAAAGGCATGGAAGAAGCCGTTCCTGGTCAACGAGTGCCTGCCGGGGAGTCTCGACGACATGGCCCGAGCGGCGATGATTCGCTTCTCGACCGAGATGCTCGCGGCGGCCGGAGTCGGCTGGATGGGCTGGGCCCTCCGCGAAGGCCGGGCGATCTCGACCCGCCGCGATCGGTACGACGGCAACGGCCTGAACGGCCAGGGATTTCATCCCTTCGTTACGGCCGCCGGCAATCTTCGGGGCGGCCTCGAGTTTCTCACCGAGCCGCCTGCCCGCCGGCCGCCTTGGGGATGACCGCGGCGTTCCGGACGCGGCAATTTCCACTCGCCCGGGGCTCCTTCACGAGGGCCTCTCGGTGTTCGCGGAAGGTCCCCTCAGCCTCCGAATCGCATAGAAGAAGATCGGCGTCAGAAAGATACCGAAGATCGTGACCCCGAGCATGCCGCTGAACACGGCCAGGCCGAGCGCCCGCCGCATCTCGGCGCCGGCGCCGTGGGAGACGACCAGGGGGACGACGCCGAAGATGAAGGCGAACGAGGTCATCAGGATCGGGCGGAGCCGCAGGCGCGAGGCGTCGAGCGACGCCTTGTAGGGATCCTCGCCCTCTTCCTCACGCTGCTTGGCGAACTCGACGATCAGGATCGCGTTCTTGCTCGAGAGGCCGACCAGGACCACGAAGCCGATCTGCGTGAACAGGTTCATCTCCGCGCCGGCGAGATTCAGGCCGATGATCGCGCTCAGGAGGCACATCGGCACGACCAGGATCACCGCCATGGGCAAGGACCAGCTCTCGTACTGGGCGGCGAGCACGAGGAAGACGAAGACCACCGCCAGGGCGAAGACGTAGATGGCCGTGTTCCCCGCGGCGCGCTCCAGGTAGGTCAGCTCGGTCCATTCGGTGGCCATCGATCGGGGCAACTCCTGGGCTGCGATCTGGTCCATCAGGGCGTTCGCCTCTCCGGAACTCGTCCCGGGCGCGGGGGAGCCCGTGATGGCCACGGCGGGATACATGTTGTAGCGGAGGACCATCACCGGGCCGCTCGTGTTCCGGACCGAAAGCAGGGTTCCCAGCAGGATCATGTCCCCGCGACGGTTCCGGACCCGAAGCCGCTCTATGTCCGCCGGGCTGGCGCGGAAGGACTGGTCGGCCTGGATGTTCACCTGCCAGGTCCGGCCGAACTCGTTGAAGTTGTTCACGTAGTACGATCCGACAAAAAGCTGGAGGGTGTTGAACAGCTCGCTCACGGACACGCCCAGCGCCACGCACTTGGTGCGGTCGATCTCGAGGTGCAGCCAGGGCGTATTCGACCGCACGCTGCCGGCGAGGTCGCGGAGGCCCTCGGTCCGGTTCCCGCGCGAGGTCACGCGGTCGACGACCCGGGCGAGCTCCTCGGTCCCGAGGTGGCCGCGGTCCTCGACGATCATCTTGAAGCCGCCGGTGGTTCCGAGGCCTTCGATCGGGGGCGGCAGGAAGGGCGTCACGATCGCGCCCCGGACCTCGCGGCGGCACCGCCTCAGGATGTCGGCGGCGATCGCGTCGGCAGACAATCCGGGGCGGCGCTCGAATTCGTCGAGGATGACGTACAGCGAGCCGAGATTCGCGGAGTTGGCGTTGAGGATCAGCGACTGCCCGGCCACGCCCACGGTGTGGGCCACGCCGCGGGTCGATCCGGCGATCGACTCGATCCGGCCGATGGCGCGCTCGGTCCGCTCCATCGAGGCGGAATCCGGGAGCTGGACGCTGAGCAGCAGGTAGCCCTTATCCTGCTGCGGGATGAAGCCCGTGGGGATCCGGACGAACTCGAAGTAGGTCAGCACCAGCAGGCCGGCGTAGACGAGGAGGGCGATCAGGCTGGCGCGGATCAGGCCGGAAACCACCTTCGTGTAGAGGGTCGTTCCCGCCTCGAAGGTCCTGTTGAAGAGCCTGAAGAACCAGCCCAGGGCCAGGTTCAGGCCCCGGGCGATCAGGTCCGGCTTCGCGTGCCGGGGCTTGAGGAGGATGGCGGCGAGAGCGGGGCTGAGAGTGAGCGAGTTGAAGGCCGAGATGACGGTGGAGACGGCGATGGTGACGGCGAACTGTCGGAAGAACTGCCCGGTGATGCCGGAGATGAAGGCGCAGGGAACGAAGACGGCGCAGAGGACGAGTGCGACGGCGATGACCGGTCCGGTGACCTCGTCCATGGCCTTCCTGGCGGCGTCGCGAGGGGAGAGGCCCTCCTCGAGCCAGCGCTCGACGTTCTCGACGACGACGATGGCGTCGTCGACCACGATCCCGATCGCCAGGACCAGGCCGAACAGCGACAGGTTGTTGAGCGAGAACCCGAGCGCGGACATTACCGGGAAGGTGCCGATGATGGCGACCGGCACGGCCACCAGAGGGATGACCGTCGCCCGCCAGTTCTGGAGGAACGCCAGCACCACGATGGCGACGAGGATGATGGCGTCGCGGAGGGTCTTGTAGACCTCCGCGATCGAGTCGCGGATGAACGGTGTGGTGTCGTAGACGATCCGGTAATCCAGCCCGTCGGGGAACCGCTGCTTCAGCTCCTCCATCCGGGCGTAGATCCCGCGCGCCGTCTCGAGCGCATTGGAGCCGGGGAGCTGGAAGATCGACAGGGCGACCGACGGCTTGCCGTCGAGCGTACAGGACTGGTTGTATTGCTGCGAGCCGAGCTCGACGCGGGCGACGTCGCGGAGTCGGACGATCCCCACGGCCTGGGGCGGGGCCGTGGAGGACCCGGCCGTGGCGGCCGTCGCCACGGCGGCCGAGGACCCGCCGGAGCCGCTCGTCGCCCCTCCTCCCGCGGCCGCGCCGACGGGAAGGTCCTGGGTCAGGGGCGTGTCGGTCCCGGCCTTGAGGATGATGTCGGCGAATTGATCCGGATCCGTCAGCCGGCCCAGGGTGTTGATCGTGAGCTGGTACTGCTGCCCCTTGGGCACCGGCTGCTGGCCGATCTGGCCGGCGGCGACCTGGACGTTTTGCTGGGCGATCGCCGTCGCGACGTCCGTCGCCGAGAGTCCGAGCGAGGCGAGCTTGTCCGGGTCGAGCCAGGCGCGGAGGCTGTAGTCCCGCTGGCCGATGTAGTTGATCCCGGCCACGCCCGGCAGCCGGCCGATCTCGTCCTTGAGGTAGATCGTCGCGTAATTGCTCAGGAAGAGGTTGTCGTAGCGGCCGTCGGGGGAGACCAGGTTGATGATCATCATCGTGCTGGGGGACATCTTCCGCACGTTGATGCCCTCGCTCTGGACCAGTGCGGGGATGACCGGGAGCGCCAGCGAGACGCGGTTCTGCACCAGGACCTGGGCCATGTCGGAATCGACGCCGGCCTGGAAGGTGACCGTCAGGTTGTAGGCACCGTCATTCGTGGATTGCGAGGACATGTAGATCATGCCCTCGACGCCGCTGACCTGGGCCTCGATGGGCGCGGCGACCGTGTCCTCCACGGTCCGGGAGTTGGCCCCGGGATAGAGAGCCGTCACCTGGACCGTCGGCGGAGCGACCTCGGGATACTGGGCCACCGGGAGCGTCCAGGCCGCCACGCCCCCCGCCAGGACGAAGACGATCGAGAGGACCGAGGCGAAGATCGGCCTGTCGATGAAGAAGTGCGAGATCACTTCGGTTCGCCTCCCGGCGGTAGGGCCTCGGCGGGGTGTTCGGGTCGGTCGGGCGAGGGGCCCCGGTCGACCGTGCCGGCGATGCGGGCCTTGCGGGATTCCATGCGGCCAATGGCCAGTGCTCCGACGAAGATCCCGACCGGCGCCGTGGCCAGGGGGAGCCAGGCCGGCGTGCCCGGCCGGACCCGCGTCACCAGCCAGCCCAGGGCCATGGCCAGCCCGCCGGCGATTGCCAGCGAGCCGACCCAGCGGACGCTCCGCGCCGAGAAGAGGCTCGCCTCGCTCAGCCCCTGGATCACGTAGAAGAACACCGGTGTGAGGAAGATGCCGAAGAGCGTCACCCCGAGCATCCCGCTGAAGACGGCCGTCCCCAGCGAACGCCGCATCTCCGCCCCGGCGCCTTGGGCGGTGACCAGCGGGACCACGCCCAGGATGAACGCGAACGAGGTCATCAGGATCGGCCGCAGTCGCAGCCGGGATGCCTCCACCGTGGCCTCGTAGACGGGCTGGCCGCGGCCCCGCAGCTCGCGCGCGAACTCGACGATCAGGATTGCGTTCTTGCAGGCGAGGCCCACCAGCACGACCAGGCCGATCTGCACGAAAATGTTCACCGACGACCCGGAATAGAGCACGCCGACCACCGAGCAGAGCAGGCAGAGGGGCACGACCAGGATCACGGCCAGGGGCAGCGACCAGCTCTCGTACAGGGCCGCCAGGGCCAGGAAGACGCAGGCGACGGCGAAGGCGAAGACGTAGATCGCCGTGTTGCCGGCGCGGATCTGCATGAACATCAGCTCGGTCCACTCCGTCAGCATCGACCGCGGCAGCTCTCGCTCGGCCAGTGCCTCGATCTGATCGATGGCGGTCCCCGTGCTCAGTTGCGGCAACACGTTGCCGGTGATGGGCGCGGCGACCGCCAGGTTGTATCGCGTCAGGAAGACGGGCCCGCCGATCTGGCGGACCCTCGTCAGGGTGCCCAGGGGGACCATGCCTCCCCAGCGGTTGCGGACCTCCAGCAGGTTGATCTTATCCACCCGGTCGCGATAGACCCCCTCGGCCTGGAGGTTCACCTGCCAGTAGCGGCCGAAGGCGTTGAAGCTGTTGACGTAGAGCGAGCCGAGGAAGATCTGGAGAGTCTGGTTCACATCGTCCAGCGAGATCCCCATCGCCTGGACCTTGGTCCGGTCGATGTCCATGAAGAGCTGGGGAGTGTTGGAACGGAACTGGGTGGAGACGCCACTCAGGCCGGACATCTTGGCAATCCCGGCGGTCAGGCCGTCGGTATGCCGCTGGAGGTTGTCCGGTCCCATGCCGGCCCTGTCTTCGACCATCAGGCGGAAGCCGCCGGCCACGCTCAGGCCCGGGATCGCCGGGGCGCCGAAGACGACGACCTGGGCGTCCTCGACCTGAGTCCGCCAGGCGCGGCGGAGCCGGGCCATGATCGCCGTGTCCTTCAAGTCTGGGCTCCGCCGTTCGTCGAACGGTTTCAGGATCACGAACATCGAGCCGAAGTTCGAGCTGTTGGCCGATTGCACGAACGAGATCCCGGAGATCGCGATCGCGTGCGCCACCCCCGGCGTGTTGCGGGTGATCTCGCTGACCTTCGACATCGCCTGCTGCGTCCACTCGAGCGAGGCCGAGTCCGGGAGTTGCACGTTCACGATCAGGCGGCCCTGGTCCTGCTCCGGGACGAAGCCCGTCGGCGCCGAGCCGAAGACGCGAAAGGTCAGGAAGAGGAGCCCGCCATAGACCAGCCCAACGACCAGGGCACCACGGGCCAGCCGGCCGACGGCCCAGGCGTATCCCGCCGTCGCACGCCCGAAGGTGGCGTTGAAGAGGCGGAAGAACCAGCCGAGCGCGAAGGCGAGCACTCGGGCGAGGATGTCCGGCTTCGCCGAGTGCGGCTTGAGGAGGATGGCGGCGAGAGCGGGGCTGAGGGTGAGGGAGTTGAAGGCCGAGATGACGGTGGAGACGGCGATGGTGACGGCGAACTGGCGGAAGAACTGCCCGGTGATGCCGGAGATGAAGGCGCAGGGCACGAAGACGGCGCAGAGGACGAGTGCGACGGCGATGACCGGTCCGGTGACCTCGTCCATGGCCTTCCTGGCGGCGTCGCGAGGGGAGAGGCCCTCCTCGAGCCAGCGCTCGACGTTCTCGACGACGACGATGGCGTCGTCGACCACGATCCCGATCGCCAGCACCAGGCCGAAGAGGGATATGTTATTGAGGCTGAACCTCAGCGCCGCCATGACGGAGAAGGTGCCGACGATGGCGACCGGCACGGCCGCGAGCGGGATCAGCACCGCCCGCCAGTTCTGGAGGAAGGCCAGCACGACCAGGGCGACCAGGACGATCGCCTCGAAGAGCGTGCGGACGACCTCCGCGACCGACTCCCGGATGAACGGCGTGGTGTCGTAGGGGATGGCGTAGTCGACGCCCTCGGGAAACCGGGTCGAGAGCTGTTTCACCCGGAGTTTGACCGCATCCGCCACGTCGAGCGCATTGGTCCCGGGGAGCTGGTAGATCGCCAGACCGACCGCCTGCCGACCGTCGAAGGTGCAGGACTGATTGTAGTTCTGGGCCCCCATCTCGATCCGGGCGACGTCGCGAAGCCGGATGATCGCGTCGGATGGCCGCCTCGGTCCCGAGATCGTCGAGGAGCCGTGGACCTGGCCGGAGCCGAGTGCGGAGCCGACCCGGCGGCCGCTGGCGGCGGAGGAGTCATCGGCGTCCGCCCCCTGGGTCGACTGGCTCGTCGTCGCGGTCGCCCCGCCGCCGGTCGTGCCCCCGCCGCCGGTCGACGAGGCGCCGGCGAAGACGCTGACCGTCCCCGTCAGTCCCGTGGCTCCCGCCGGGGTGAAGACGCTGGCGGTGCCGGTCGTGGACGACGTGACCGCGACCGGCGGGGCGGTCCGGGTCATGTCGATCGAGGTCATCCCCGGCAAGGTCCCGTTCTGAAGCTGGGTCACCAGGCTGGGGGCCGAGTCCTCCACCGGAGGCGAGCCGGCGGGCCCGGGGGGCGTACCCGTGGCCCCCCCCGCCGAATTTCCGTTGGAGGTCGACGCCGACGCGCCCGCGATCCCGGCCATCGTCGCGCCGGGGATCGGGCTGGCGGACTCCGCGCGGACGATGATCTCGCCGAACTGCTCCGGCGTGGAGAGCCGTCCCAGCGTGTCGAGCGGGAGCTGCCAGGCCTGCCCCGGCGCGATCGGAGGCTGGCCGATCTGACCGGGCGCGGCCGCGAGGTTCTGCTGCCGGACCGCCGCGGCCACGTCCATGGCGGTCATGTTGCGTGCCGCCAGCTTCTGAGGGTCGAGCCAGGCCCGGATGCTGTAGTCGCGCTGGCCGATGAAGTTGATGTCCGAGACCCCGGGGACGCGGAGGATCTCGTCCCGGAGGTTCACCATCGCGTAGTTGCTCAGGTAGATGTCGTCATAGCGGCCGTCGGGGGAGAAGATCGCCATCACCATCAGGATGTCGGGGGTCTTCTTCTTGATGGTGATGCCCTGATTCTGGACCGAATTGGGCAGCAGCGGCATGGCCAGCGAGACGCGGTTCTGGACCATCACGAGAGCGGTGTTCAGGTCGGTGCCCAGCTCGAAAGTGACGGTCAGCGTGTAGGAGCCGTCGTTCCCCATCCGCGAGGACATGTAGAGCATGTTCTCCACGCCGTTGACCTGCTGCTCGATGGGCGCCGCCACGGTATCCGCCACGACCAGCGCGCTGGCGCCGGGATAGTTGATCGAGACCTGCACTGTCGGCGGCGTGATCGGCGGGTACTGCGCGACCGGCAGCGCCAGCAGCGCGAGCCCGCCGGCCAGGGTCATCACGACCGAGAGGACCGTGGCGAAGATCGGTCGATCGATGAAGAAATGGGAGATCATGGATGGCCGTTCTCAGGGTGACGGTCGGCCAGCCGGCTGGGCCGAGGCCGGCTTCTCGGTGCCCTGCGATCCCCGCGCCGGGGCTTGCGTCGGCCCCCCCGCCTCCGCGGCCGGCTGGGCGAGGGTCGGCATGGGAGTCTCCTCCGGGACGATCGCGGCCTTCGCGCTCACCTGCTGGAGGCCGCCGACGACGACCTGCTCGTCCCCCTTCAAGCCCTCGGTGATCACTCTCAGGCCATCCTCCTGGAGGGCCCCCGTGGAGACGCGGCGGTACTCCGCCTTGTGATCCGGCCCGACGACGAAGACATAGCGGATGCCCTGGTCCGAGAGGATCGCCCGGTCGATCACGAGCGCCGCGTCGTGGGGCTCGCCGATCGGCAGGCGGATCCGGACGAACATCCCCGGCGAGAGCACTCGGACGCCCTTGTCCGGCTTCGGGTTGGCAAACACGCCGCGAAGCAGGATGCTCCCGGTCGTCGGGTTGACCTGATTGTTGACGAAATCGATCTCGCCTTCGTGTGGGAACCCCGTCTCGCCCTGAAGGCCCATGAAGACGACGATCCTGCGGCCGCTGCTCCGGGGCTGGATCCGGCCCTCGTTGATTGCGCGGCGGATCCGGAGGATGGTCGGTTCATCGACGTCGAAGTAGGCAAACATCGGGTCCAGCGAGACGACCGTCGTGAGCAGCGTCTGGTCCTGGTTGACGAGGTTGCCGAGGGTCAGGAAGTACCGGCTCACCATCCCGTCGATGGGCGAGATGACGCGAGTGAACTCCTGGTTGAGGCGGTAGACCTCCATGTTCTTCTCATAGGCGTTCACCCGCGCCTGGGCCTCCTCGACGGCCGCCTCCTCCTGGTCGAGCTGCTGGCGGCTGACGGCGTTGGGGGTGATCCGGTTGATCGCCACGTCGCGGGCGAGCGTGGACTTGGCCAGCTTGAGCTGGGCCTGGTAGAGGTTCACCTGACCGGCCGCCTGGTCGAGCTGGGCCTTGTACGGCCGGGGATCGATGACGAAGAGCAGATCGCCGGCCTTGACCTCCGTGCCTTCCTTGAACGGCATCTCGACGAGATAACCCGTGGACCGGGGTCGGATGTCCACCGACTGCACGGCCTCGGTTCGGCCCGTGAATTCGACGTAGTCCGTGATCTTCCGAGTCACCGGCCTGCTGACGGGGATCGACGGCGGCTCCGCCGGGGCGGCCTGCGGCGTCCGGCGGGCGCAGCCGGCCGCCAGTGTCGCGAGGAGGACGCAGAGGCCGCGGCGCGCGACGGGGGCGTTCCAGATCATCGTGAGTGTCGTCTCGGGGCCAGGGACGCGGTTCCGGCGTGTCGAGAGGTCGCCGTAACGACGGACTGCAAGGGCCGTGCCATTGTCCACGGGAGATCGGTCGGCTTCCAGGGGCAGGGAGACGCCCCGACGTGTTTCGAGCCCTTACCGAGGCGGCTCGGGGCTGGCTTCATCGTGACGGGTCTTCTCGGCTGGCCGGGCGGGCGGGAGGATGCCGCGAATCGGGCAGGTGAAGCCGGGAAGCGCATTCTCGCCGGACAGGCTGTCGGCCTCGAGGAGGCGGGCCACCGAGCCATCGCCACGGTAGATCATGACGGACCGGGATTCGGGATAGATCACCCAGATCAGGGGAATCCCCGCGATTCGGTAGTCCGCCAGCTTCTCCTCGAGTTCGGAAGCCCGATCCTTCGGGGAGACCACTTCAACGGCGAGGTCGGGAGCGATGGTGATCCAGCCCGTGGGCACCACATCGTCGGGGAGCCGGTTTCTCTTGATGAACGAGATGTCGGGCTTGCGGACCATCCTGGGGTCATGAGGGAAGCACTGATAGCCGGCCTCCGACGGGAATAGCCAGCCCGCGGCGTGATGCTTGTTGAACTGGCCAAGGCGAAGGAAGAGTTCTCCGGAGACCCACGATGATTCCGCCCCCATGTTCATCTCCCGCAGCCGGCCTCGAACGAGCTCATGGCCCTTCTGGTCGGGCAAGTCCAGGAACTGGTCCGGCGTATACAGGGCCTCGAGGGCGACGGCTGTGGCCATGTTCCGTTTCTCCGATTGGCTTGAGGGGCTAATTCGATTCTACCGCTCTAAGCCACGTTTCGTCGCGCGGATCGGAACTTCATCAAGAACCCCATCGGCACCAGCCCGATGCTGACTGCAAGGCAGGACAGCCCCAGCCAGTCGCCCAGGATGGTGAAGTTACTCGTGCGATCGTCGAGGGGAACCTCGGCGTTGAGGACGCCGTCGGTATCGCGCGGGAGGGTCTGGCGGATCTCGCCGTTGCCGTCGACGAGTGCGGAGATGCCCGTGTTCACGGCCCGGACCAGGGGCACTCGGTGCTCGATCGCCCGGAAGACGCTGACGGCCAGGTGCATGTCCAGCTCGGCGGAACCGTGGAACCAGCCGTCGTTGGAGATGTTCACGAGCACGTCGGGCTCCGGGCCGCTCGCCTCGGCGAAGAACCGACGGATGACGTGCGGGACGGTGTCCTCGAAGCAGATGCCCACCGCCAGCCGGTAGGCGCCGAAGGGGAGGATCGTGGCGTCGCGACCGAAGGTCAGCGTCGGCACGTAGTCGTCGCCATAGGGAGTGAGGGCCTTCAACCAGGGCATCGATTCGAAGAAGGGGATGTACTCCCCGAACGGGACCAGGTGAATCTTGTGGTACGCGCGGACCTCCTGGGAATTGGGCTCGAGCAGGATCGCGGAGTTGTACTTGCTCATCTTCGTCGGCGTGTGGTCGGTGTAGGTCGCGCCCACGAGCATGGCGATCCCCGTCGAATCGGTCAGGCCGTGGAGGTAGGCGAGCGTCCGCCGTCGGTTCTCCAGCCAGTCCTCGACCGGCTCCGTCTTCGAGATCTGGGCCACCTGCCGTTTCAGCTCGTCGGCCGCCACCCCCGGGTCGAGCATGATGAACCGGTACGGATACGCGGTCTCCGGCCAGACGATCAGGTCGGGACGGGGCGTCGCGGCGGCGGCTTTCTCGATCAGGCGTTCGATCGCCTCGAGGATCGACAGGCCGTCGCCCCCCATCTTGTACCGCTGCTCGAAATTCGTCTGCAGGAGTGCCATCCGCGGACCCGGTCGGAACCGGGCCGTCGCGATCCGGAGCGTCCCGTAGCCGAGCGTCGCGACGACCAGGCCCAGGGTGATCCAGACCCGAATCGACTGCCTGGGCCTGAGTCTCGGCCCGCGCGGGGTGGCGTACAGCAGAGGCAGCGTCATCAGGTCGACCACGCAGGCATTCACCATGACGACCAGGAAGCTGATCCCCAGGGCGCTCGTCGTGTCGGCGATCTGGATCAGGGTCAGGAACCGGTACTGGCTGTGGCCCAGGTAATACCACGGGAAGCCGGTCAGGACGTGGGCGCGGAAATACTCCAGGGCCACCCAGACGATGGGGGCCGCGATCAGGAGCGGGATCCGGAGGCGGAAGACCGCCAGCCGGCAAAGGCCCAGGACGGTCGGCCACCAGAGCGACAGGAAGGTCGCCATCGCCAGCCAGGCGAGCCAGGCGGTCGGGTCGGTCAGCCGGATCCACTGCACCGAGGGGAGCCAGAAGGCCAGGCCGCCGAGCCAGGCCGAGGCGTAGTAGAGCCAGCGCCGGGCGGGCTGGACGGCCAGCCAGAAAAGAGGAACGAGGGCAACCCAGGCCAGCCAGTTCCATTCCAGTGGCGGGAAGGCGGTCCAGAGGAGGAGGCCGGAGAGGGTGCCGGCGGCCAGCGGGTGACTGGCCAATCGATCCCCGAAACGGCCTTCGCCCGCCGCGGACTCTGCCGACGATTCGGCCTCGAGGATTTGTGGAGTCGTCATGGCGGCCTCAATTCTCCTGAGGCGATCGAGGAACGAACACCCGGGTCGATCGCACGACCTTCCGTGGGGCCAGCCCGTCCGGGGGTTCGAGTCGATCCTATCGCATGGGCAGGAATCGAACAATTTCTCCCCGGGCGAAAACCCGATCTCCCGGAGAGAAGACCGCGAATCCGTCCGCCGTCGCCGCCGCCAGCACGTCCGCCGAGCCGATCGAATCCAGGATGTCGACCTCGAAGGGGCCCTCAACCACGGAGGAGGACCTGGTTGCCAGGCGATACGTCTCCAGATCACTCCGATGATTGCAGTCGCGGGCCAGTCGGCCCGAGATCATCCCCCGCGTCGCGTGCGGTCGGCCGGCGAGCCTTTCCAGCGCGGGGGCGACGAAGAGCACGAATCCGAGGAGCCCGCTGAGGGGATTGCCGGGGAGGCCGAAGACGAGCGTCCCGGGCCGACTGCCTCGCGTCGGCCCGACGCCGAACCAGAGCGGCTTGCCCGGCTTCATCCGGACTCGGTGGAAGACCTGGCGGACGCCCAGCGATTCGAGGACCCCCGGCACCAGGTCGCGGCGCCCGGCCGAGACGCCGCCGGTCACGAGCAGGACGTCGGACTCCAGCCCCGTCGCCAGGGCAGCCGCCAGGGCCTTCGGCTCGTCGGGAGCGATCGGCCTGATCCGCGGGGCGAGTCCGCGGTCGATGGCCAGCGCCGCCAGCATCGCCGCGTTCGAGTTGCGGATCTGGCCCGGGGCGGGGATCTCGCCGGGCTCCACCAACTCGTCCCCCGTCGGCACGATCGTCAGCTCGGGGCGGGGGATGACGCGGACAGTCGCGTACCCGACCGCGGCGAGCAGCCCGATGCGCGCGGGTGTCAGCTCGTTGCCGGCCTTGAGCAGCTCGTCCCCGCGGCGGTAGACCCTCCCCTGCGGCAGGATGTGCTGGCCGACCTTGACCGCGGCGGGAGGATGCAGGGTGACCTCGCCGTCGCTTTCCTCCGCGTGCTCGACGATGACCACGGCGTCCGCGCCGGCGGGCATGGGAGCACCCGTCATGATCGCCGCGGCCTCGCCGGGCCCGAGGGTCCGTGCGGAGGACTCGCCGGCGTGGATGGTCTCGGCCAGGCGGAAGCGACTTGCCGAACCCGGCATGTCCGCGGCCCGGATCGCATACCCGTCCATGAGCGACTTGTCGAAGGGAGGCTGGTCCGCGTCCGCCGCCACGTCCTCCGCCAGGACGAGGCGGGCGGCGTCCATCAGGGCAAGCCCGGTCGAGGGCAGGGGACTGGCCCGTTTCAGTACGAGTGCCATGGCCTCGTCGACGGTCAGCATGGATCGTCCATCCCGGTTGATCTCTCGATCGACGGGCTCGTTGGGCCTCATCCCTGGAGGAAGTTCCTGAGTAGCTTGATGCCCTCGGCCGTCAGGAAGCTCTCGGGATGGTACTGGACGCCTTCCAGGGGATAGGTCCGGTGCCGGACGCCCATGATCTCTCCCTGGTCGGTCCAGGCCACGACCTCGATCTCCGGAGGCAGCGTCCCCGGCTGGATCACCAGGCTGTGATAGCGGGTCGCCTCGAACGGATTGGCCAGGTCCCGGTAGACACCCTTGCCGTCGTGATGGATCCACGAGGTCTTGCCGTGCATGATCCGGTCGGCGCGGACGACGTTGGCCCCGAACGTATGGCCGATGCACTGGTGGCCGAGGCAGACCCCCAGGATCGGGATCCGCGGAGCCAGCCTGGCGATCAGGTCGTTGGAGATCCCGGCCTCCCTGGGCGTACACGGGCCGGGCGAGATGATCAGTCGGGACGGGGCGAGCGCCTCCACCTCCTGGAGCGACGTCCTGTCGTTGCGAATGACCTTCAAGTCCACGGTCGGGTCGATCTCGCCCAGGCGCTGGACCAGGTTGTAGGTGAAGGAATCGTAGTTGTCGATCAGGAGGATCATGACGAAACCCAGGACCAGCCGGAGGGGGCTCGGGGCGGTGCTCGCCGCCGAGTTGCCGGGACGATGCGATCGTAACGTCCCTGCCGCCGCTCCGGAAGAGAATCCGCGTGTGAACCCCCCTCGCGGAGTGCGGAGCGTGCTAGATTGAGACCGTCTGGATCCTCGCCCGGCCACGCCACGCGCGGGCCCCGCGGCGAGGCTCCCCCCGGCTCGCGGCCGCCGCCAAGGCATCGACACGGAGGTTCCCCAATGTCCACGACGATCCTGACCCTCACGCTCGCCTTGGCCCTGGGAAGCGCCTCGCAGTGCCCCGGGGCGGGCCGCTGCCCGCACGGCCACGCGTCCCATCGCCACGGGTCGGGCGGTTGGATCCTCCCGGACGGGCCCGGCGACGGCTGGGGCTTCCCCAACGGCAATCCGGACGGCATCGGCTGGTTCGACCCCGCCCCGCACCTGCCGCTGGGGGGGAATCGCACCGACGCCTACTTCTTCCCCCGCTACTTTGCCCATCCCCCCGAGCAGCTCTTCATGGGGACGTATCACAACCCCTACCTGATGGCCGGCCAGCGCTACCTGCCATACTCAGGCGGCGGCGGCTGCCACCCTGCCGGAGGCCCGCCACTTGACTCCGCCCTGACGCCGGTTCGTCCGTACAGCATGCTGAACAGCGCGAAGCCGGTCACCCCGGTCCCCCGACTCGGCGGGAAGGTGGAGGCCACGCCGGAAACCTCGTCCGGCAAGACCGGGTTGACGCCCTGAGGATGGCGCCGCGTACGAACGGACGTGCGCCCGGGAGTCAGGCCTGGGCGCGATCGCCCGGCTCGGTGGCGACCTTGTCCCCCCGGGCCCGGAGCGGTTCTTCTCCGGACCGGAGGACGAGGCAATTGCCGAGTCCCCCGGGACCCGCGGCGGTCGCAGTCCTTGCCAAGCCTGCCGGGCTTGCGTTAGCATGATTTGGTCTCGCCAACGGCCCCGTCGTGCCCGCAGGCAGGCCCGTGGGCGGGACGCTCCGGTCGATGTGAGGGAATCGTCCCGACGCGATTCGAACCTTGCCGGCCGGGCGTTCGTAGCAGAGCCAAACCCCGGGGCCATCCTGGCCGGACGAACTGCCGGACGGCGGCCTTCGCCCGGCCTCCACGACGGGTGGATGCGGGCCCCGCGGTTGCCGGCGTAGCCGATGATCGCTCGGTCGAGACGGCGCCCTTGTCGCGTACATCATCCTTATTGATTGCCCCCGACCGATCGTTGGCGGCCCGCATCTTCCCGATCGCGAAAGGCCCCTCGGCGCCCGACGCGCCCGCTTCCTTCCTGACCTGATCCATCGCGAGAGAAGGCCTCATCTGATGACTATGACTCCTGAGGTGATCATCGAGACGCGGAACCTGACCAAGGTCTACCGCGATTTCTGGGGACGCAAGAAGGTCCAGGCCCTCAAGGCCCTGGACCTCCAGGTCCATCGAGGCGAGATCTTCGGGCTGCTCGGGCCCAACGGCTCGGGCAAGACCACCACCATCAAGCTCCTGCTCGGGCTGCTCTTCCCCACCGAAGGGGACGCGCTGATCTTCAACGAGCCGACCTCGAACGTCACGAAGAACGAGCGGATCGGCTACCTGCCCGAGGAGTCGTACCTCTACAAGTTCCTCAACGCCGAGGAGACGCTCCAGTTCTACGGCCGCCTCTTCAAGATCCCGGCCGCGGAGCGGAACAAGCGGGTCGGCCAGTTGATCGACATGGTCGGGCTCTCCGGAGCCAAGCACCGCCAGCTCCGCGAGTATTCCAAGGGCATGCAGCGCCGGATCGGCCTGGCCCAGGCGCTGATCAATAACCCCGAGTTGATCCTGCTGGACGAGCCGACCTCGGGCCTCGACCCGATCGGGACCGCGGAGATCAAGGAGCTGATCCGCGACCTCCGGGAGCAGGGGAAGACCGTCGTCCTCTCGGGCCACCTGCTGGCCGACATGCAGGACATCTGCGACCGGATCGCCATCCTCCACCGTGGCGAGCTCAAGGAGCTGGGCAAGGTCACCGACCTTCTGACCGTCCAGGACGTGACCCAGGTCAAGGTCCGCAACCTCCCGCCGGCCGCGCTCGAGGAGGTCCGCCAGGTGATCCAGCGCCACGGCGGCGAGGACATCACGGTCGATCACCCGACGACCACGCTGGAGGAGCTCTTCCTCCGGATCGTCCGCGAGAGCGAGCTGCACCCGGGCCGGCGCAAGGTGGCCGGAGAGGCCGCGATGACCCCGGAGCTGGCGGAGTCCCGCTCCTCATCCTGAGACCGCGACGGACCTCCGCATCGCCAGCGGCCCGACCCGCCGCCCGGCCGTCTCGCCGTCGAGACCCCGGAGTCGGCCGTCGGCTCGGGCCGAAGTCACCGCATCCTTAGCACTCGCCGCGCCTTCATTCCGTCGCTATTCCCGGAGCTTCTTCATCCATGTCCTCGCTTCTCGCGTTGCCCTTACTCTGGGCCCAGGAGGCGGCCACCAATCAGGTCGCCCGGGAGATACCCAGATGGCTCAGGAACTTCGTCTTCTGGGCGTTCCTCTACGGTGAGCCGGGAATCATCCCCGAGAACACCGGCGGCATCAGCCTCCTCAACGGCTGGCTCGTCTGGATCCGGTCGATCAGCCTCCTCTGCCTGATCGGCTGGGTGGGCTCCTGGCTGGTGACCGCCATCAAGGAACGCTACCTGGTCCGCAACCGTTGGTACGACTACGCAGCCCTGGGCGCCTTCGTGATGATCTTCGTCACGGTCCTGCTCCGGACCCTGGAGGACGCCAAGCAGATCCCGACCTACAAGATCGGACCCATCGGCTTCACCTCGCTGCTGGCCTATCTGGTCGTCGCCGTCCTCATCCTCTGGGCCGAGCTCGGGCTCTGGCGGACGATCCGACGGTTCGGCTCGGCCGCGGACATACTGGTCCTGGTCGGGGTGCACGTCGCGCTCCTGTTCGGCCTGGGCGTCGGCTACCTCATGCACAGCCTCGGGTTCCTCTCGAACGTGACGCTGGGACAACGGCAGTCCACGACGGTCGACGGGCTCGTCTACGGCGCCCGGCTGAGCGCGACTTACATGGGATACGTGGTCCTGCTCCGGCTGATCGTCTCGGTGCTCCGCGAGGTCTTCTCGGTCCGAGGCCGCCGCCTCTTCGCCATCGCCCGGCTGACCGTGCACGAGGCCAATCGCCGGATGTGGGCCCCCTGGGTCGTGATCACGGTCTTCGGCCTGGTCCTGGCCTTCACGCACTGGTTCCTCGTGCCGCCGCGGCCGGCCGAGATGGGACGCCTCTTCGTCGGCACGCTGACCCTGCTCTGCTCGCTCCTGCTGACGGCCATGGTGACGCTGCTCACCCCCCTGAGCCTGCCCACCGATATCCAGCAGCAGACGATCTACACGGTCGTCACCAAGCCGGTGCGCCGGCTGGAGCTGATCTGGGGCCGGATGATCGGGTTCATGTTCCTGGTCACGATCCTGATCGTCGCCTTCGGCGGGATCAGCCTCATCTACCTGAGGCGGACGGTGGGTGCCACCATCGAGAACACCGAAAAGGCGGCCCTCAAGGCCAAGGACGAGAACCGCACCCGCGACTTCCGGATCCTGGGCGATCAGGCGGACCAGCTCCGCTCCCGGATGAAGGCCCGCGTGCCCGTGAAGGGCTCGCTCTCGTTCCTGGACTCGAGAGGCACGCCCCACGCCCTCGGGATCGACGTCGGCCAGGAGCAGAACATGAAGGAGCCGCGGAGCCACATCGAGGGGGCCACGGCGGCCACCGCGATCTGGAGCTTCGGCATCGTGCCCGACCCGTTCTCGCCGGCCACCCGCCCCCGGCCGATCGACCGTCGGATCCCGGTCAAGGACTTCCTCAGGGACAACACCGTCGAGGGGGAGCTGAACCGCCTCTACGAGCTCCAGGCCCTGGTCGTCCAGGCGCAGAAGGCCCGCGGCCAGGCCGCGCTTCCGCCCGCGGAGGTCACCAAGCTGGAAAGCAGCCTGGATCGGAACCAGAAGGAGATCGAGCGCGTCCGCGGCGAGTATGAGGCCCTTCAGAAGAAGTCCGCCGACCTCGAGGCCGAGATTGCCACGGCCGGCGGCGACGAGGCGCGAGTCAAATCGCTCAAGGAGCAACTCCAGGCGCTCCACTCCCCGGCGATCCCCATCGAGATGACCTTCAACGTCTACCGGACCACGAAGGGGAAGGTGGGCGAGCCGGTCCTGGCGGAGATGCACGTGGTCAATCCCCGCACCGGCGCGGATAACACGTCCATCTTCCCCGTCAAGGAATACTACACCAACCGCCAGTTCATCCCCGCGGCCATCCTCGCCGGCGGCGAGGGGGACCTCCGCGTCGAGATCCGCTGCATCCCGTCCACCCAGTACCTGGGGATGGCGGAGAGCGACCTCTATCTCCTCTCCAGCAACGGCCTCTTCGGCGTCAATTACATGAAGGGCCTCTTCGGCGTGTGGCTCCAGGCCATGGTGCTCACCGCCATCGGCGTCTTCGCCGGCACCTTCCTGAGCTGGCCCGTGGCCCTGCTCACGACCATCGCCTTCTTCTTCGCCGGCCAGCTCGCCTACAGCTTCCTCATCGACTTCACGCGGCAGTCGATCCTCGGCGGCGGCCCGTTCGAGTCCCTCGTCCGGCTGCTCACCCACGACAACCAGATGAGCGACCTGGCGCCCACCGCCGGCGCCCTCATCGCCAAGACCCTCGACTCGCTGGTGATGCCGCTGATGTCGCCGCTGGTCTACCTGGTCCCCAATTTCCAGGCCCTGGACGTCAGCAACACCGTCGCCGACGGCTTCGGGGTGAGCTGGGGGACCATCCTCGCGAACACGCTGCTCGCGATCGCCTACGCCTTGCCGTTCTCGATCGTCGGATACTTCATCCTCAAGAACCGTGAGGTGGCGGCATGAGAAACAACCAGATCAAGAAGATGGTCTACGGCGTCCTCATCGTCTTCCTCTTCGGGCTCATGTGGCCCTACGGCGAGTGGCTCACCGAGGAGAAGAAGCGGCAGGACCTGGGCGAGGCGGCCATCGGCCAGATCGACACCGGCAGCTTCATGATGAAGCTCTTCCTCCTGGGCGGCTTCCGCGGCATCGTCGCCAACTACCTCTGGCAGCAGGCCGAGGAGAACAAGCGGGACCACGACTGGGACCGCCTCAAGACCAACGTCGACATGATCACCCGGCTCCAGCCCCACTTCCTGGCAATCTGGACCTTCCAGAGCTGGAACCTCGCGTACAACGTCTCCGTGGAATGGGACGCCCCCGAGGACAAGTACGAGTGGATCAAGCAGGGGATCAAGTTCGTCCAGCGCGGCGTGGACTACAACCAGAACTCTCCGGACCTGATGTGGGACACCGCGTGGTACTACTACCACAAGCTCGGCTTCGCCGATGAATCGATCATCCTCCGCCGCCTCTTCCGCGACGACGAGGACGAGGAGTTCAAGACCTACTACGACCCCGACGCGGGCCTGAACGTCGTCAAGCACGACAACTTCCAGCTCGGCTACGGCTGGTTCCGCAAGGCCGTCGACAAGGTGGACGCCGGCGCCTCGCGACTGACCGAGGGGACCACGAAGGACGTCCAGCAGGTCCAGTTCGTCGACCCCACCCCCCAGCGCAAGGGGCGGCCCGACGACATCGCCTTCCGGTCGATGCCGGCCCACGCCCAGACCCACTACGCCGCCGGCCTGGAGAAGATGAGCATCGCCGGCATCGAGGCCACCTTCGGCGAGGTCGCGATGAACGAGTGGGACAAGGCCCTGAAACAGTGGGTCAGGTTCGGCGAGCACCCGTTCGAGGCGCCCAACGTCATCAATCGCAACGGCAAGCTCGAGCGGGACATGGTCCGGATCGACGACCGGACGCTCCCGAAGTACGAGGGCAAGGAGCTGAACGAGAACCAGAAGTACTGGGCCGACCGCTGGGCCAGCCAGATGAACTACCGCTACTGGAAGCAGCGCTGCGAGGCCGAAAAGACCCCCCTGGGTGTCCAGGCCCGCCAGCTCTTCTACGAGGGGACCAAGGCGTACAAGTCCGCCGACTTCCCCCAGGCCGCGGCCAAGTTCAAGCAGGGGCTCCTAGCCTGGAAGGAAAACCTCAAGGGCTTCCCCGTCTTCACGGATGACGACATCAACAAGAAGGAGACGGGCCTGATCGTCAAGCGCTACGAGCGCGTCCTCCAGCAGCTCCAGCAGAAGGTCCCCGACGACCTGCCGTTCAAGGATCTGCTGGAAGCGGCCAAGGCCGATACCACGGTCGACCCGTTCGACGCCATCGAGATGCTCGGCGTTGGCGCCGAGACCACCGGAGGGCCGGCACCCGCTCGGCCAGGCGGTCGTTGATCGCCCGATACCTCCCGACGTCTTTCGCGAAACGGCCCCGGCACCTCTCCTCAAGAAGTGCCGGGGCCGTTCGTGTTGACCTTCCTTCCCGTCGACTCACTTCCTCTCCCTATTATCTCCCTTTCTCTCTCCCCATGCTCTCCCTTTCTCTTACATCCTCTTCTCCGTGCCTCTGTGCCTCTGTGGTTGGTCCGGTCTTCAGTTCACCACGTTGATCGGCTTGCCGCGGAGGAACGCCTCCACGTTGGCCACGGTCGTCTCCATCAGTCTGCCGCGAGCCTCATCCGTGGCCCAGGCGATATGAGGGGTGATCAGGCAATTCCGGGCCTTCAGGAGTGGATTGTCGGGGCGGATCGGCTCCTTCGAGACGACATCGAGCGCCGCGGCGCCGAGCTTGCCGGCGTTGAGCGCCTCCGCCAGGTCCTCCTCGACGATCAGTCCGCCACGGGCCGTATTGATGAGGAAAGCGCCGGGCTTGACCCCGGCCAGCCGGTCCCGGTTGATCAGGCCGGCCGTCTGCTCGGTCATCGGACAGTGCAGGCTGATCACGTCGGAGGCGGCGAATAGCTCGTCGAGGCCGCAGAATCGCAAGGCCTCCGTCGACTCGACCGTACTGGTCGGGTCGAAGGCCAGGACCTTCATCCCGAATGCACTCGCCAGCTCGGCCGTCCGCCGGCCGATCCGGCCGTAGCCGACGATCCCCATCGTCTTGCCGGCCAGCTCGATCAGCCGGGTCTTGCGGAGCGAGAAATCGGGCTGGTCGGTCCACTCGCCGTCGCGTACGGCCTGGGCGTGGAGCGCCACGTGATGGCAGAGCTCGAGGAGCAGTGCGAAGACGTACTGGGCAACGGTCGGCGTCCCGTATACCGGGACGTTCGAGACCGGGATCCCGCGGTTCCGGGCGGCCTTCAGGTCCACGCAGTCGAAGCCCGTCGCCAGCACGGTGATGAACTTCAGATCGGGCAGGCCGGCAAGGGCTTCCTCCCGGATGGGCGTCTTGTTGGTCGCAACGACGGTGGCGCCCGCGGCCCGTTCGAGGACCTGATCGGCGGTGCTCACGTCGTGGTAGATCACCTCGCCGAGACGCTCGAGCCCCGCCCAGGCGCCCCTCTCGGGGGCGAGAGTCCGGCCATCCAGGATGACGATCTTCACGGTACGGAATCCTCCGGGAGCCTTGGAGCGGAGGGGGGAGCGTATGATCCCCCCGATATCCGGGCCATTATGATGCATCCCGCCCGGCCTTGGGATTCCGAACCGGCTGAATCGCTCGGACGCAGGCCGCTTCGCCGACCTGGTGCAGGGTCCCGGCGATCTCGGCCTCACTGGCGAGGCGGAGCCAGCGGGAGACGCTGGCCCGCCGCCGCGAGAGGAGCGCGAAGCCCTGCCGGGCTAGCGGCAAGAGCAGGGGGTGGGCCAGCCGGTTGCTCCACTCGCGGTAATCCTCCAGGGCGAAGAGGCACATGATCCAGGCGCTCCCCTCGCGATAGACGGCGCCGTCGTCGCTGACGACGACGAGCTCGTCAGGGTCCTCATCGGGCGGCGTCAGGCCCGGGAAGAGGCGCGCCGCCAGGGGGGAGCCCGCCGGGATGAACGTGAGGGGGATGATCGCCGGCTGCGAAGCCAGCCAGCGGCGGGCCCAGCTACACAGCCCGCATCGCGAGTCGTAGAGGACGAAGAGCTTTTCCATGGGAGGGCCTCCGGTTTAGGCATTCATTCCGCCGCCCACGTCCCGACAGGGGTGACGAACTGCTCCGGCGAGACCGGCGGCTTCTGGCTCCGAAGCAGGGCCTTGCGGCGCATTCGGGCGAAAACATAGAGGTTGAAGAAATGCATCCCGCCCAGGACCAGGAGCACCAGGCCGACCTTGGTGCTGATCACCTCGATGCTCTCCGCGAGGTCATGCGGCTGGGTGCCATACCGGAGCGCCAGGGCGACGTAGCCCACGTTGATCAGGTAAAATCCCACGACCAGCAGGTTGTTGACGGCGTCGGCGAGCGCCTCGTTGTGGCCGAAGGTGTCGGACAGGAAGACCCGGCCGTTGCGGGCCAGGGTCCTCGCCACCCAGATGGTCGTCGCGACGCTCAGGAACAGGTAGGTGAGATGGGCATAGACCGTGTACATGGCAATCTCCTCTTGGTGACGATGGACCGGCGGAGCCCGCGGCTCCTCGTGGAGTGAACCGCGGGGATTCTCGGGGATTAACGGCAACCGTGACGATTTTCCCCGCCAGCGAGTCGGAGCCAGATCGGGCATGTGGCCGGACGAGGAAGAGACGCAACGGTTGCTCGACCAGGTGGAGCGAGGCGCGCCGGGGGCCGCGGACGAGCTCTGGGAACGGCATCGGCCCGCCCTTCGGAGGATGATCGGCGTCCGGCTCGACCGGGCGCTCGGCCGTCGGCTGGATGCCAGCGACGTCGTGCAGGACGTCCTGCTCAAGGCCAGCCGGAGGCTCGATGATTACCTCCGCGATCCGGCGATGCCCTTCCATCTCTGGCTCCGATCCCTCGCCCGCGATAACGTGATCGACGCCCACCGTCGGCATCGCGCGGCCGGTCGGCGAAGCCTCGATCGGGAGCAGCCGCTCGCGCCGCGGGGCGGCCCGGGATCGGATTCCGTCGGCTCGACATTCGACCTCGCGGCCCGGATCCGCGACGACGCCCCGACCCCGGCCGCGCAGGCCATGCTCGAGGAGCTGAAGGGCCGCTTCCGCGAGGCGCTGGCATGCCTGGACGAGCCCGATCGCGAGGTCGTCCTGCTCCGTCACTTCGAGCAGCTCACGAACTCCGAGGCCGCCCGGGCCCTGGGGCTCAGCGAGGCCGCGGCCGGCATGCGACACCTGCGGGCGCTCCGACGACTGCGAGCGATCCTCGGCGACGACTCGTCGCGTCCATGAAACTCCTCGGTCTCCCACGGTGCGCCGATGCCTGAAGCCCGGAACGACGCTCACGACCCCCGCGACGAGGACGACGCTTGCCTGGTCCGCCTGGTCGAGGGGCTGACGGCGTCCCTCAGGCGGGGAGAAGTCCCGGATGTCGAGTCCCTCGCCCAGGATAACCCTCGGGTCGGGGACGAGCTGATTTCCCTCTGGGAGACGATCCGCCTCGCCGAGCGGCTCTCCGCGGCCGATGAAGAGCCGCTTCCCCGACCCTTCCCGCTCGCGGCAGAGACGGACGAACCGGCTCCGGACCGCGGCGTCGAGTTCGGCGACTACGTCCTCCTCCGGGAGCTCGGTCGAGGGGGCATGGGAATCGTCCACCTGGCACGCGAGACGGACCGGGACCGCCTGGTCGCGCTCAAGAGGCTGATCGGCGGGCCTGGTGCCTCCTCGACGGACCTGGAGCGATTCCGGGTCGAGTCCTCGGCCGCGGCTCGACTGGCCCATCCCCACATCGTGCCCGTCCTCCGCGTCGGCGAGCACGACGGCCAGCCCTTCTTCACCATGCCCTATGTGGACGGGACCACGCTCTCCCGGCGGCTGGTGGAGGGGCCGCTAACCGGCCTCGAGGCCGCCCGGTTGCTCGTCCCCATCTGCCGGGCGGTCCACCACGCCCACGGCCGCGGGGTGCTCCATCGCGATCTCAAGCCGTCCAACATCCTGATCGACCGGTCGGGTCATCCTTACGTCGGCGACTTCGGGCTGGCGAAGCGGATCGACGCCGGGCGCGACGCGTCGCTGACGCCGACCGGCACCCACGTGGGGACGCCCTCGTACATGCCGCCGGAGCAGGCCCGCGGCTCGTCCCGGCGCCAGCCCTTGACCGCGTCGCTCGACGTCTACAGCCTCGGAGCGATCCTCTATCACATGATCACGGGTCGACCGCCGTTCCAGGGGGCGGGGCCGGTGGAGACCCTGCTCCTGGTCCTCGAGCAGGACCCCGTGCCGCCGCGGGTGCTGAATCCGCGGGTCAGCCCGGACCTGGAGATGATCGTGCTGCGCTGCCTGCAGAAACAGCCCGAGATGCGGTACGCGAGCGCCGGGGCCCTGGCGGACGACCTCGAATCTTACCTCCGCGGCGAGCCCGTCTCGGCCCGCTCGACGAGCCTTCGGTCCCTGGCCTCCCGGCTCCTGGGAGAAAGCCACAATGCGTCGGTCCTGGAGAACTGGGGCCAGCTCTGGATCTATCACAGCATCGCGCTGATCGTCTTCTTCGCGGCGACCAACGCCATGCACCTGGCCGGAGTCGTCTCGCGCTGGCCTTACGTCGCCCTCTTCACGATTGGCCTGGGGGCCTGGGCGGCGATCTTCTGGGGCCTCCGCCGCCGGGGCGGTCCGATCAGTTTCGTGGAGCGTCAGCTCGTCCACGTCTGGGGATCGGGGATCGTCGCCATCAATCTCGTGTTCCTGGTCGAGACGCTGCTGGGCGTCCCGGTCCTCTCGCTCTTCCCGATGGTGGCCGTGACCAACAGCATGCTCTTCATGGTCAAGGCCGGCATCCTCTCCGGCGTCTACTACCTCCAGGCCGCGGCGCTCATCCTGTCGATCTTCCCGATCGTCTGGTTCCCGCGGTTTGGGCCGATGATCTTCGGCGTGGTGGCTGCCGCGTGTTTCTGGATCACGGGAATGAAGTACCGCTTGCGACGACGGCAAGGGGCCTGATTCCAAGGAATCAGTGCAGTTCGCCAGGCTTGCGGGCGAGGGCTTCACGCAGCTCATCCAGGTTCACCGGCTTGACCAGGTGGCGGTCGAATCCGGCCTGATGGGATCGCTCGCGGTCCTGCTCCTGACCCCAGCCGGAGAGGGCGAGTAGACGGGTGCGCCCGAGGTTGGCGTCGGCGCGGAACCGCCGGGCGAGCTCGAGGCCGTCCATCACGGGCATGCCGATGTCCAGGATCGCGATCTCGGGGCGAAAGTCCCGGGCGATGTCCAGGGCCGTGGGGCCGTCATGGGCAACCCGGACATCGTGCCCGTCCATCGCCTCGAGCAGGCGGGCCAGGCTGATCCCCGCGTCACGGTTGTCGTCAACCACGAGGATCCGCCGGCGGCCGTCGGTCGGTTCGGTCGCGACCGCCGCCGGCTCACGGGGAGGGTCGCCCTTGATGCGATCCGACCGGACCGGTGCGAGGGGGAGGGTCAGGAGGAACTCGCTCCCGCGGCCGGCGCCTTCGCTCCGAGCCTCGATGGTCCCCCCGTGTAGCTCGGCCAGACTCTTCACCAGGCAGAGTCCGATGCCGAGCCCCCCCTGCGCGACGCCTCGCGGAGCCTCGGCGCGGTAGAACATCTCGAAGATATTCGGCAGGATCTCCTCCGGGATGCCGACCCCCGTATCGGCGACCCGGATGGCCACCTCGCCGCCCCGGACTTCCGCCTTCAGTGCGACCCGGCCGCCGGCGCCGGTGTACTTGATGGCGTTATCCAGGAGGTTCCAGAGGATCTGCCCGATCCGTTCGGGATCGACGTTCACCAGGATCGGGCGGCGCGGGAGCGAGACGGAGACGCCGGTCTGCCACTCCCGATCCGAGCCCGTGGCCGCCTCGACGGCCCCCTCGATGATCGGACGAAGGTCCGCGACCTGACGCCTCAGGACGATCCGGCCCCGCGTCAGCCGGGAGACATCGACCAGGTCCTCCACCAGCCGAGCGAGATGAGAGACCATCCGCATCGCCAGCGATCGCTCGGCGTCGAGGTCGATCCCCGGGCTGCCCATCAACATGAGGGCGTTGTGGATCGGAGCCAGCGGGTTGCGAAGCTCATGCGCCAGGATGGCGAGAAACTCGTCCTTGCGACGATCGGCCAGCTCAATGCGCGCGACGAGGCGGGCATTCTCCAGGGCCTTCGCGGCGCGGTCCGACACGTCGAGGGCCAGCCGCAAGTCGACGTCGTCGTATGGCCTGCGCGACTCCGTCGCCAGGAACGTCATCACGCCAAGCGGCCCCTCCC
Organism: Aquisphaera insulae; assembly: GCF_011064615.1. GTDB lineage: Bacteria > Planctomycetota > Planctomycetia > Isosphaerales > Isosphaeraceae > Aquisphaera > Aquisphaera insulae. Next base: position 50,767 of record NZ_JAALJH010000016.1, read on the forward strand.
GACCGCGCAGGGGAACCGCGATCGAGGAACGCAAGCCGAGCCGCCGGATGTCGCCGAGGGCCGCTTCGCGCCCGGCTGGGTCGATTCCCGCGAGGTCGACGACCGCCGCGAGCCGGTCCTCGTCGACTTCGTCGACAAGCTCCGGCTGGCCGGTTCGGAGGACCCGCATCGTACCCGCGATCGCTTCCGGGCCGATGCCAGACCGGCCATGGAACTCGTCCGCCATCCTGGCCCGTCGCGGCTCCGAGTGAACCACCGCGATTCGCGTCGGGGGGGTGCCCTGGTCGCGCACGTGGACGATGCACCAGTCCGCGAAATCAGGCACCGACAGCCGCGCAATCTCTCGGAGCGCCTCCGATTCCTCGTGCATGTTCGCGAGTGCCGCACCCACCGCCGCGAGGAATCGCACCCCGCGCTCGGCCCGCCGTCGGTCGTCGATATCCAGGGCGCTGCCGAATCGAAGCACGACCCTGCCGGAGCCGTCGCCGAGGATGGATCGTCCCTGGAACCAGCGATAGATGCCAGCGGCGTCGCGAAGTCGGTACTCCGCGTTGAACTCGGCCCCGCTGGCCTCGCTTCGAGCGAGTGCGGCCTCCACCCGGCCGAGGTCATCCGGGTGGATGACCTCCTTCCAGGCGTCGGCGAGTGTCTCCTCCTCCGAGGTCCGTCCTGTGTATTCGGCCCACCGGCGATTCGTGAACTCGACCTTGCTTCCCCGGCAGATCCAAACGATCTGCGGCATGGACTGGGCCAGGCCGCGAAACAGCTCCACCTTCTCCTCCGCGACCCTCCTGCGCTCCACCTCGTCACTGGTCCGTCGCTGTTCTCCCTCGAAGAGCCGCAGACTCACCGCGGCGCGCGACTGGGAGGTGCGAAGGCCGCCGCCGACCAGGGTCGCGACCAGCCCCATGGCCACCGACGCGCCGTCCACCAGGCCCGCGGGTCGCGTCCCGCTCCCCGCCCCTTTCTCGAGCGGAGCGACGACCAGGGGGACCGCAGCCAGGCTGAGGATCAGGGCCGCGAACGAAGCCCCCATGCCGCCCAGCCAGGCCGCGATGATGAGCGCGAAGAAGAAGGGCATGAAGGGGAACTGGGACCCGAGGGCGGGCCCCATGACGACGCGAGCGGACGCGGCCAGCACCACCAGGATCGCGGCGCCGCCGTAGCTCGAGATCGGCTGCAGGGAAGGTGGGGTGAGGCCTGCGAGCGAATTACGCAAGGAACCGAACGACGGAAGCAGGCCCGCCAGCGGCCCGGGCCCGTGCGGGGGAGGGGGGGCCGCACGCTCGTGCGCAAACCGGTGCGCGGTGGGCGGCAAGTCTTCCTCGGAGGGCTCGGCTCCCTGGCCCATCTCGCTCGCCCTGGAGGGTGCGAAGGTCCGCACGCCTGCAACGGACGCCTCCTCGCTCCGGCGGCGGCCGAAGCCGCCCGCGGAGGAACGCCCCGGGTGAGACCGGGCCTTGCCGAACCGCAACCGGGGTGGATATCACGAGGTTCCCCGATGCAAGCCGTATGCCACGTGAGTGATAGGGGCTCGGGTCCTCGATCAGTCGGAATCCGCCGATGACGGGCCGTCCCCGATGATCCCCGGCGGGACCGAGGCCAGATCCTCCGCCGTCCAATCGGCCCCGGCCGCGGTGAGCACGTCGGCCGCGAACGAGGTCGTCAGTCCGAGGCAGAGTGAACCGGCCGCCTTCGCCGCCTGGACTCCCGAGACGGCATCCTCCACGACCAGGCACGATGCCGGATCCAGCCCGAGACGTCGGGCCGCCTCCTGGAATATATCCGGGGCCGGCTTCTTCCGGACGATATCCTCGCCCACGACCACCGCCTCGAACGTCCCGGGAGGGAGGCCGAGGACCCCGAGGTTCCCCTCCACCTTCATCCGGTCGGCGCTCGAGGCGACCGCCAGCCTGAGCCCTCGATCGCGACAGCGGCCGACGAAGGCCGCCACGCCCGGGAGCGGCTCGAGCCGGCCACGGATCAGGTCGAGGTAGATCTCGTAGGTCCGGACCTTGTCCGCGGGCATGTCCAGCGACACGCCCCGGGCCTCCGCCACGCCGCCCAGGAAGCGATCCTCGCCCATGCCGATGAACGGCCGGAACTCCTTCGCGTGGACCGCCACGCCCTTCTCCGCGAACATCGCCACAGCCGCCCCGGCGATGAACGGCTCCGATTCCACTAGCACGCCATCCATGTCGAAGATCACGCCTCTGATCGCCCCTGCTGGGGCGTTCGGCTTTCCCACCACAGTACACCCCCGTCGCCGTCTCGATGTTCGCGGATCGTCCACGCGGGCCCGCGGCGGCTACTTGAGGTCCACCGCCGCGTTCATCTCCCGGTTGATCCGCTCCACGAGGGCGCGATCCATGACCGTGCTGTGATCGCGACCGGGGATGACGTCGAGGACCGCGTCGCTGCCGAGCTTCGCCAGCGACTCCTTGAGGAGCTTGACGGCGCCTTCCAGGAAGAACGTGTCCTCGCCGCCGGTGATGACGTGGATCTTGCCTTTCAGCTTCGGGCCCTTCTCCGCCCAGTTGCGCTCGAGGACGAGCCGGATATCATAGGCTTCCCACGCCTTCGCCACCTCGGGATCGATCGCGCCGGTTGTGCGGTCCCAGAGCCTGGCCGGCTTGCCGTCCTTGACCGGGCTGAAGACGGCCTCGAACGAGCCGAGCTGGCCCCCCGGGCCCATGGCCTCCTCCAGCTTGCTGAAGTCATCGTAGAAGATGATCGGCTTGCCGCCTCGACGTGCCACGGCTCGCCGCTCCCCCTTCGGATCGCGGTAGATGTTCTGGTTCTTGGCGTAGATGTCGACCCGCTGGAAGTCGCGGAAGTCGACCGGATCGGGGCTCGTGGACCAGGTGCCGCCGAAGACGTCCGGATAGGTCACCTGGAGCCAGAGGCTGCTCCAGCCGCCCGAAGAATGGCCATTCAGCAGTCGGGCTCGCGGCTCGGCCAGGATCGGGAACTTCGACTCGAGATAGGGGATGAACTCCTCGACGAGAGCCTTGCCGCGCGGGCCGTTGGTGGCGCTGTCCGCGAAGACGTGGTGGCCCGTGTAGCAGTTCGGATCGAGGACGACGCGGATCAGGTCCTTGCCCATGGGCGAGCCGGCCAGCCGGGTCGCCATGGTGTGGTCGCCCCCGAAGCCCGGGATGATGTAGACCGCCGGCCGCTTGCCCCCGGGATTCGACTCCGGCAGGATCACGGCGGCGCGATGCTTGATCGGCCTGCCGAAGAACCTCGAGAGGAGCGGGCTCTCCAGCTCCGCGAGCTTGACGCGCCCGGTCTCCTTGAAATCCCGCGGCGGCACGCGGCGAGTGACCTCCAGGGAGATCGGCGCGGCGGCGTCCGCCTCGAGCTTGACCGGGACGGCGGGGCCGTACAGGTTCCCCTCGCCGGTCCCGATGTTCGCCGAATCCGGGTTGATCCGGACGACCGCCTGCGCGACGTATTCGCCGGGCTCGATCGCGTCGAGCGACTTCGGGTAGCCGACGGCCTTGGCGTCGATCCGGACCGCATCGCCGGCCCGCCAGTCCTTCACCTCGCTGGAGAACATCGGCTCCGGGCGGAACCAGTTGGGGCCGAGCCGCGGCTCCATCCGAGAGCCGACCGGGCCCAGCATCACATAGACCCGGCCGGTGATCGGCTTGCCGTCGGCGATCGACGGATACTTCACCTCGAAGGCGCGGGCCTTCGTCGACTCACGAGCCGGCGGGGCCTGCGCCGAGGCTCGCGGGGCGACGGTCGAGAGGACGGCCAGGGCAACGATCAAGGGTCGCGTATGTGATGTCATGAGAGGGTTCCGTCAGGGACGCTCGTCGAGGGGCTCGGGTTCGGGGAGCGGAGGATACGCGCCCAGGAGCACCTCGTGCGAGAAGAGTGGGATCGGCCGGAAGTGCCGCGCGGCCAGCCTGGCCGAGCCGAGGACGCATTCCTTCTCCAGGAGATAATAACGGTTGTAGTGGTCGATGACGCGATTGGCGGGCTCGAGGTTGAGCGAGAGGATGAGCCGACGCCAGCGGTCGTTGAACCTTCGGATGCTCGCGGCCAGGTCGCGGGCGGCGCCCCGGCGCTGCCGCGGAAGGCCCGGCCGAGCCGCCCAGGACGGCGGCGGCGTCAGGGTGAGCGCCCAGAGGGGGGCGATCGGGCCGGCGAAGTTCGCCTCCCAGTCGTCCGGGCCGGAGGCCACGGCGGCCCACTGGCGGAGGCGCATCCGGACCATCTCCAGGTATTCCTCCCGCCGCGACCGGCAGCGGGCGTGGACCTGGGCCACCGAGAATTCCATGTCCTGGCCCCGCCGCGCGAAGGCGGGGAGATCGAAGAGGCCCAGGAGCTGGTTCAGCTCCGGCTCGGCCGTGCCGAGCGGCCCGAATTCCTCGTCGTCGCCGTCCGTCGAACTCATCGCGGCCGGCTCCTCCTACTTGCCTCGAGCGGGGGGGGCGGCGGACGTCGTCAGCGTATTCAGGCTCCGCCGGTAATGCCAGAGTTGACGGTCCTTGCCGAGGGCCGCGGAGCGGGCCGTCCACTTGCCGGCAAGGTCGTGGAGCATCTGCCGCGGATCCTTCCCCCCGAGTGCCGCGAGTCGAGCCTCGGTCAGGTCCTTCAGGTATCCCGACGCATCCGGGATCCGCAGCCCCGGAATCACGCGATCGGCCATCAGCGTCCGGCTGACGGCGTCGGACCACTGGCGCGGATCCACGTCCGGCGACGAGGCCGGATCGGGCAGTCCCTGGCCGATCTGGCTGCTCCGGACCGGGAGCATCGGGAACGTCGGCTCGGCCCGAAGCCGATTGGCGATGTCCGGGGAGGCGAGGTAGCGCGCCAGGTCGAGCGCGGCCTCGCGCTGGGGGTTGCTCAAGCCGCGACGGATGCCGACCAGCCAGCCGCCCCCCTCGGGGAGATAGGTCGGTGCATTGGGCGTTTCCGGGGCGTCCCACTGGCCCCGAAGCGGCTCGAAGACGCGTTCGGACCCCGGCAGCGGCGCGACGCCGAGCGGGGAGCCGGAGGACCAGGCCGCCGCCCGCTCGGCCCGATCGATGAGCATCGCGACCTTGCCGTCGCGGAAGGCCGCGCGGGCGGCCTCGGCGTCGAACGACTCGCACCCGGGCGGTCCGACGGACTTCCAGGCGGTGATGGCCTTGAGCGCCTCCACGAACGGGGGCGAATCGACGCGCGGTGTCAACGCATCGGCATCGAAGGAGAACGAGAAATGATCGCGGTGCTGTCCTAGGCTGGCCGACCGGGCCATGAAGATCGCATCGCCAACGCCCTCCCGGTCGTCCCCGATGACGGCCGCCAGGCCGTGGCCCTTGGCGCCGTGCCCCGCCCAGTCGCGGCCCTGGAAGAAGGCCGCCAGGCGGTCGAGTTCCGTCCAGGTTGCGGGGGGCTCGAGCTTCAGCCCGCCGGCACGGCCGGCCTCGACGTTCTCCGGACGCGTGAACGCGTCGCGACGGTAGACCAGGACCAGTGCGGACCCACCCAGCGGGAGTGCCATGCGGTCCTCGCCGTAGCGAGTCACCCGTTCGCGAAACGCCGGGACGAGGTCGGTGTATCGGAAGGAATCCACCGGAGACTCCGCCCGCGATGACTCCGCGGCCTCCGATCGGCCGCCGCCGGTCCGCGACGGTTCCTCATCGCCGCGCTTCTTCTGGGCCGGGATCACCAGACTGTTGGGAATCGCCTCCAACCCCTGGGCGTCCACCAGATCGCCGAGCCTCTGCCCGGGGAAGATCAGCACGTCCGCCGCCGAGATGCCGTCCACGCCCCGGATCGACTCCTGCAGGACGGTGATCTCCCCGCCTCGCGAGGCGACCCACTCGCCGCGATGGGCCGCCAGACCCGTCAGGATCCGCGGATCGCCGATCGCCCCGACCGTCAGCTTCACGCCCGGGAATGAGGGCGGGGGGGGGGCCGCGGATCGATCCTCCGACTCCGAACAGCCGGTGATCAGCACGGTCGAAAGCAGGACGATCCTCCCGCACGCAGGGAATCGCCATCCCTTGTTGGCGCCGGCATGCAAGACCCGCCCCAGACCGCTGTCACTCGCCGATATCATTGCCACCACGCCCCTCGGGCCGCGATTCCATCGCCGTTGCCACAACCAGGGCCATCGTAATAGACCGCGTCGCGCGGGGTCAAACGGTCGGGGAGTCGAAGACGGGCTAAGCGAGTGCCCTGTTCTCATGGAGGATCGGTGCTCGAGGAGAAACCGAAATGTCTAACCGTCGAACTCCTGGCCAGGGGCAACAGGGGTACTCGAGCAAGGGACGGGACGGGAACGAAGCGAAGCGGGCCGGGGCATCGTCTGATGCCCCGGCCCGCTTCGCCATGAAAGCACGGTGCGCCCCCGCGGACGCTGGCTCACTCGTCGTGGTCGATGCCCAGCCGGTAGAGGATCTCGTCGAACTGCTCGCGATGCTCATCGTCGGTGGAGTGGAGATGCTCCGCCTCGGAGATGAACTTGAGGGAATCGTCGCGCTTGAGGCCGTGGGCCAGGAGGATCTCCTCGAACGGCTCCAGGTCGTTCGCATAGACGAAGAGCAGCTTGTGCTCGTCGAACTGGACCTCCATGGGCCCGTTGGGGTTGAGCGCGGCCAGGCCCGTGCAACCATCATTCAGGAGCAACGACTCGTAATCGTAGAGCGTGCTCTTGAGGATCACGGTGTCCATGTGCTCTCGGTACAGGTCCGCATGCTGCCCCGGCTCGGACTCGTGGCTCGACTCCATCACGACGTCCACGACCTCGCCGAGCGGGTCGAGAAGGTCCATGAAGACGTCGAGGAGCTTCTCGGCGGAAACCGACGCCGCCAGCACCGGCATCCTGTTGCCGGACTCCGGGTCGCAATACATGTCGCGCCGGTATCCCTCGCGAGGGATCACTTCCAACCCGATCGAGGGCCGAACGGCATCCGTCAGCGTGAAGTTCCCGTAGCGCCCGATGCGAAGGTGGGCATCCAGTTGATCCTGGCTGAGTTCGTCGAAGGTGGTGCGGGGCATGCGAGTAGGATTGTTCCGGAGAACACGCTCGAGGAAGCGCTGGATAAAACTCATGGAAAGGGCTCCCCTCCTAAACCGCGTCGTGCAAAGGGAATGGATCGCTGAATGTCCTCGGCCACCGCGCCAGGCGATCTCGGAGAACGAGCCCCGAGTCATACCATCCCAGGAATTCGCCTGACACCGCGCCCAAGGGAGTCGAAACCCACCCCGGGGACGGTCGCCTTTCCGTTGGCAACGCTTCACTGCCGTAGTTGTATATATACCATGCTTGGCACCCCAACCCTGCCCAAGTTGCCAGACTTACTGATGTTGCTCCCGCGGCAAGATCGTTACCGGCAAGGTAAACGCTATATCCTCCTTGAGTCGCCTCTCAATCCCCGTGTGTCAGTCGCCGGACAAATTAGCAAGTCGGATACCATACATCTCAGTATACCGAAGATTTGTCCTGCGACCCGCTCTCCCAAAAACTTGAGTCAAGTTTTCGGAAATATGAGCGATGGCCGAGAGAAGTCAACCGTACAACGGGAGTGGCCCCATTTTGTAACGGCTTCCATCTCCGTCACAAGCGATAAATCGAAAATGCCACGTTTCCCGAGTCGGGAGATCGCTTAAACGTCCCCGGGCCTCTACAGGTGGGCGCCTTGGTGCATCATTCCATCAGCTTCTCCGGCTCGCCAAGGTCCTCCCTGGACGGCCCTTTGCCTTCCCGTCCCGCGTCATTTCCGGGGTGAAGCCCGCGGCGAGTCCCGCTTGACGCCCCGCTCCTTGGACTGTATATTTCCAATAGGTTATAGAACAACGAGGTTATTTACCGATGACGACAGCAGGTCTGGACACCACGTTCATGGCGCTCGCCGACCCGACCCGGCGGGCGATACTGGCGAGGTTGGCGAAGGGGGAGGCGACGGTCAAGGAGCTGGTCGCGCCCTTTCGAATCAGTCAGCCGGCGATCTCCAAGCATCTCAAGGTGCTCGAGCGAGCCGGCCTGATCACGCGAGGACGGGACCGGCAGTCCCGGCCGTGCCGGCTGGAGGCGAGGCCGTTGGCGGAGGCCGATGCATGGTTGGAAGGCTACCGGGAGATCTGGGAAGCCAACTTCAACCGGCTCGACGACCTCCTGGAAGACCTCAAGAGGGGACGTGGGGCGGAGCAGGGCGAAGGTTCATCCTAACCGGAGCGATGGCATGAAGAACGTGCTCAAGGTGACGACCGTCGGCGATCGAGAGCTCCTGATCACCCGGGAGTTCGAGGCGCCCAGGGGCCTGGTCTGGGAATCGATGTCCAGGCCCGAGCTGCTCAAACGCTGGCTGTTCGGACCTCCCGGCTGGGCGATGACCGTCTGCGAGGAAGACCAACGCGTGGGCGGATCTTTCCGCTGGGAATGGTCCGGGCCGGAGGGCGCGGTCTTGAAGATGACCGGCGTCTACCACGAGATCGTCCCGCCTCAGCGCACGGTTCGCACCGAACGTTTCGAGATGCAGGGCGGGCCGGAGATGGGCGAGCAGCTCTGCACGATGACGCTCATCGAGATCGGGGAGAGGACCCGGATGGAGCTGACGGTCCAGTACCCGTCCGCGGAGGCTCGCGAAGGCGCCCTGGCAAGCGGGATGGAGCAGGGCATGGCGATCGGCTACGACCGACTCGATGAGATCGTCCGGGGGGTCGTCGCATGATCGCGGGCCCGCGGAGACGTCATCCCGGGCCCTCAAGGATCTCGCCGAGCACGCGACCGAGCGTCCCGTCGAGCTTGACGCCCAGGAGCTTCGCCGCCGTCGGGGCGACGTCCACATTCTCCACCCGCCGGATCTTCGTGCCGGGCCTGATGCCCGAGCCGGAGGCGATGAAGAGGGCATTCATGGCGGGGTCGGTGGAGATGTAGCCGTGGGCCCCATAGGGCTGGTCGACCGGCACAACGAGCGCCTCTCCGGCCGACGACGCCGTGAATGCGTACCCGTCCCGGGCCACCAGGACCAGGTCCGACATCTGCGGGTCGTCGCGAGGCGCCGGGAGATGATATCGAGGATACTCCTCCGGGCCGAGGATCGCTTCGATGCCCTCGGCTCCCTGGAAAAGTCTCCGCACGGACTGCCGGTCGATCTCGGCGGTCTCCGGATTGGTCAGGTAGACCATCCCGGTCCCTCCTTCGGGCACGACCTGGACCCGCGCGGACGTGACCTCCGCCCCCTTGACCACCAGCAGTCCTTCCCTGCGGAGGATCGCATTGGGACGAAGCGTCTTCCTCACGGTCACGAAGCCATGGTCGGCGACGACGAGTACGGAGGTCCGCTCTCGGATTCCCGCCTCACCCAGCGCCATGAGCACCCGGCCCACCTGGGCATCCGCCAGGGCGGTGGCCGTGTAGCCCGGGAGTGTTTTCGGGCCGTACTTATGATGCGTCGAATCCACGTTCAGCAGGTGAAGGGCCAGGAACCCCGGTTTGCGCTCGCGGATCACCTGGCAGGCCGTCTCGGTCCAGATCTCGTCGCGTACGACATTGTTGCCCCCCGCGAACCGCGCGACGTGGCCGGCCCGATCCAGGAACAACTTGACGCCGGTCGAGGTGTGGGCGAGCGGTTCGGGGACGTCGGGGAAGTTCGCCTCGATGGAGGTGGACCCGCGCGTGCACGGCCAGTTGATCGCCGCCGATTCCACGCCGGCGGCCTTCAGGTGGTCGAAGAGGAGTGGGATCCGCACAAAATCCCGTTGCTCCTTCCCCTGGAAGAGCACACGGACCGGCTTGCCGACCCCGTGGCGCTCGAGGATGCCGTTGAACAGCACGCCGTGCCGGTCCGGATGGACGCCCGTCATCAGGGTGGTATGGTTGGGCCAGGTGACGGCCGGGTTCGAGATCTGCATTCCGTCGACCGCGTAGGCGCCGGCGTCCCGCAGACCTCGGAGCGTCGGCAAGGACGCGTTCGGATCGTCGAGGAGATAGGACGGGAAGCCGTCGAGCGTGATGACCACCACGTGGCGGTCCGGCGCGGCGGTCGCCTGCGCGACCCCCATCGCGAGCATCGCAACCAGAACCATCGGTAGGTGCATGGGAATGTCCTCGTCCCCTTCGAGTCGGTCCCCCGGCGCGTCGCCGACCGGGTCGGGGGCCGATTCTACCGCCGACGAGGATCTCGGGCACAGTCCTGCAACCCCGGCGGCGAATCGGAAACGAAGGCGGCAGGCCCCGGTGGCATGCTCGGCCGCACGGCGGCCCGATCAACGATCCGTCGGAGGATCGTCCGGTCAATCCGTCATTCGTGGCCGTCGAGGATCTCCGTCAGCACGCGCCCGCCGGCACCTTCGAGCTTCACGCCAAGGATCCTGGCGATGGTCGGGGCGAGGTCCGTGTTCTCGACGTCCTTGACCTTCACGCCCGTGCGGATCCCGTAGCCGGAGGCCACGAAGATGGCGTTCATCTGGGGATCGGTCGACACGTAGCCGTGGGCCCCGAAGGGTTCCCTTGCGGGGGTCACGAACGCATCCTCGGTCGCCTTGGCGGTCACGGAGTAGCCGTCCTTGGCCACCAGGACGAGGTCGGCCATGCGGGTATCGGCCTTCGGTAGCGGGAGGTGATACCTCGGGAAGTCCTCCGCGGAGAGCACGCAAGCCACGCCCTCGGCGCCCTGGAAGAGCGACCTGGCGGTCTCGCGGTCCTTGTCCGCCGTCGCCGGATCGTTGCAGTAGACCATGCCGATGCCCCCCTCCGGGACCACCTGCACGCGGGCCGACCTGACCTCGTTGCCGTCGACCGTCAGGAGCCCTTCCTTTCGGAGCAGCGAATTGGGGTTGAGCGTCTTCTTGACCGTGATGAAGCCGTGGTCCGCCACGACGAAGACGGTGGTCTTCTCGCGGATGCCCGCCTCCTTGATCGCCGCCAGGATGCGACTGATGTTGGCGTCCTGCAGGCCGGCCGACGTGTAGCCGGGGTTGGTCTTCGGGCCGTACTTGTGGTGGGTCGAGTCCAGGTTCAGGAGGTGGACGGCGACGAGGCTGGGCCGCCGCTCGCGGATCACGTCGCAGGCGACGTCGGTCCAGATCTCGTCGCGGACCACAGGCCCACCGTCCAGGAATCGGGCATGACGGCCCAACTTCTCGAGCGTGGACTTCACCACGTCCGAGGCGGCCGAGAGCTGATCCGGAACGTCCGGGAAATTCGCCTCGATCGACGTCGAGCCCCTGGTGCACGGCCAGTTGATCGCCGCCGACTCGAGGCCCGCCGCCTTCAGGTGATCGAAGAGCATCGGGACTCGGACGAGGTCCTTCTGGTCCTTCTTCGGCACCACGCGGACCGGCTGACCCACGCCATGGCGCTCGAGCAGGCCGTTGAACAGGACGCCGTGCTTCTCCGGGTGGACGCCCGTCATCATCGTGGTGTGGTTCGGCCAGGTGACCGACGGGTTGGACACCCGCATCCCCTCCGCGGCGAAGGCCCCGTCGTCCCTCAGCCCTCGAATCGCCGGCAACGAGGCGTGGGGATCGTCCAGCAGGTAACCGGGCAGGCCGTCGATCGAGATCACGACCACATGACGGTCCGGCCCCGCGGCCCGGGAGTCGGCCGCGGTCGCGAACGAGGCCGCCGCGAGGCCCACGAGGGCCATGCTTCGAAACGAGGTCATCTCATCTCCTCAATCGTTGGAGGTCCGCGGCGGACGTTCGTCCGGCGTCGCCCGGCTCGCCATCTCTACCCGGGCGGGCGGGGCGGGCCAACGTCCGCCTTGAATCCCCTACAGGGATACCCGAGCCGAATGAAGATCGCACCAAGTTCCCGTGATCTCTTGCCAGCGATCTCATACGTCGCGACCAGTCCGGATGATGCCTCGGGCCCGGAGGGATTTCCGCCGAACCTGCGTCAGGAGCCGGATCCGCCCGGCGACCGAGAGAGCCCATGCCGCCGCCATCGGCCGGCTCCGCCCATCCCCCCGCGCGACCACTCCTCATCCGCCGGGCTGGATGGACTCGTCTGGGCGAGCCCAAGCCGGGGCCCAGGGGCGACATGGCCCCGGCCCGAGCGGGAACGGGGCGAGATTCCGGAATCGCAGCGGGCGACACCTGGGCCGAACCGGGAGGAGCCGGCGTCAGAAAAGATCGCGGCGGGCCTCTCCGAGGGAATTCCTTGTAGAATGGTACGGGATCGCGAGGAGATCACGTTCGGCGAGGGGTTCGAGGGGATGAGCTCAAAGAAACGTAACGCCGAAGTGGCGCCGCCCCCGGCCGAGCCTCCCGCCTCGATCCCCCCCGAAGGGCTGTTCGCCGATCGGTGGACGACGGCCGGCGGGATCCCGGTGGCCTTCCACGCCGAATCGTTCCGCGACGGCGGCCGGACGTCCAACCCGCGCGATTTGCTCCTCCACCTGGAGCTTGCCCGGCTCGGCCTGCTCCGCGGCTTCGACGAGCTACTCTGCCTGGAGGGCCTAACCGGGGTCGAGCATCTGCCCCACCAGATCGAGACCGTCCGCAAGGTCCTCCGCCAGTTCCACGGCCGTGTCTTGCTCGCGGACGAGGTCGGGCTGGGGAAGACCATCGAGGCCTGCCTGCTGCTCCGCGAGTACCTCCTCCGCGGGATGGTCCACCGCGTCCTGATCCTCGTCCCCGCGCCCCTGGTCTCCCAGTGGCATGAGGAGCTCGGCGCCAAGTTCCACCTCGATTTCAGCATCCCGCCGAGGACCGCCGCGGCCGACCGCGAGGAGTTCTGGATGGAGAACGACTGCGTGCTGACCTCGCTGGCCTTCGCCAAGGCCCGGAAGCGGTCGGCCGTGGTCGCGGCCCAGCCGTGGGACCTCGTGATCGTGGACGAGGCACACCACTGCAAGAACCGCTCGACCCAGAACTGGCAGCTCATCAATGCCCTTCAGCGGCGGTACATGTTCCTCCTGTCCGCGACGCCCGTGCAGAACAACCTGATCGAGCTCTACAACCTCCTCACGCTCCTTCTGCCCGGCCACCTGAAGACCGAGGCCGACTTCAAGAAACACTACGTCAAGCGGGGAAACCCCCGCGACCCGCTGAACCGCCAGCGGCTCCGGACGCTCCTTGGCGAGGTCATGATCCGCAACACCCGCAGCCTCGTGCAGCTCAATCTGCCCCCTCGCTACGCCCAGACCGTCATCGCCCATCCCGAGGGCGTCGAGGCCGACCTCTACCGGCGGCTCACCGCCTACCTGCGTCGCCGCGGGAGCGGACTCGTGAAGGATGCCCCGGCCGACGACGCGGACCCCGGGCAGGTCGAGATCGATGCCGCGGAGGAGGCCTCCCCGTCCGACACCTCGCCGAAGGTCTCGCGGTTGCAGTTGAGCAGTCTGCTGAGCGCCCAGGGGAGCAACCCGGTCGCGGTCGCGGCCTCCCTGGAGAAGATCGGCCTGTTCGATCCGGAAGCCGCGGCGCTCGCCCGCGAGGCCGCGACGATCGGGGAATCGGCCAAGGATCGCCGGCTGCTCGAGCTCCTGAAGCAGTCGGAAGGGCACAAGCTGCTGATCTTCGTGAACTTCCGCCGGACGCTCGCCCACGTCGCCGACCTCCTGGCGGCGCGGGGCCAGGAATTCTCGGTCTTCTCCGGAGAGCAGACGGCGCACGAGAAGGACGAGGCCGTTGCGCTCTTCCGCGAAGTCGTGCCGATCATGCTCTGCACCGAGTCCGGCGGCGAGGGCCGCAACCTCCAGTTCGCCGACACCTTGATCAACTACGACCTGCCATGGAATCCGATGCGGATCGAGCAGCGCGTCGGCCGCATCCATCGGTACGGCCAGACCCGCGACGTCTTCGTCTTCAACCTCTGCACCGACGGCTCACTCGAGGCACGGATCCTCAACGTCCTGAACCAGAAGATCCGGATGTTCGAGCTGGTCGTCGGCGAGGTCGGATCGATCCTCGGCAATCTCGAGGAGGGTGACCAGTTCGAGTCGCTGGTCCTCGACCTCTGGCTGAAGTCCCGCGACGAGACCGAGCTGTCCAGATCGTTCGAGGACCTGGGCGACACACTGCTCGAGGCGCAGGAGACGTACGTCCAGGCGAAGGAGCTCGACGAGGCACTCTTCGGGGAGGACTTCCAGTGAGCGTGCCGGCCCAGGGGGCAGGGGAGGGGCACAGCACGTCCCTCGACCGGGAGCTCCAGTCGTTCACCATCGAGCTCTTCGATCGGGTCGGAGGCGTCGCCGACTGGCCGGAACCGGAGTCGCCCGGCGCGGTGGTCGTGCCGCCGGCCCTGGCGAAGGAGGCCGACCTGCCGGGCGAGGAGTTCGAGGTCTCCACGGTGATGAGGCGAGGGGCGCTTCACGTCAGCCTCGCGAGCGACTTCCTGGATGTCGCCGGCCGGGTGCTGGACCTGGCCATCCCGCGCGACGGCTCGTTCCGGATCGGCGAGCGCTATCTCACCAGTCGTGATCTGTCGGAGCGGGTCGCCCGGACGTTCGTCTGGCAGAACGCTCGAGCTCTGCCCAAGCCCGCGGAGCCGGGCCATGCCGAGTATCACATCTGGAACCTGCACGCCTCGATCCGATCGGAGGACGTCTGGGAGCGGCTCTTCCGCGTCGCCGTGAACGCGAGGACGGGCGCACCGGTCGACCTGCCGGACATCTTCCAGGAGCCCGGCCTGGCGGGCGACGTCACGGAAGAGCCTTCCGCGATGCCCGGACCGTCGTCCTCGCCGACGACCTACGCCGCGGCCGTCGCGGAGTCGAAGCGGCGGATGGTCGCGTCGTCGTCCGAGTTCGTCCGCCGGATCGAGGGACGGATGGATCGCGACCGCAAGCGGCTCCAGGAATACTACCGGGCCCTCTCGCGTGAGGCCCTTGGCTCGAAGCGCCGGGGAGCCGAGCCGCCGTCGCCGGAGGAGGTCGCCTCGAGGAAGAAGGCGGTCGACCTGGAGCTGCGGCGGAAGCTCGCGGAGCTCGGCGAGAACTACGCCCTCCGCGCCGAGGTCCGTCCGATCGTACTGGCTCGCGTTACCCTGCCCGTCCTCATCGTGCCGATCACCATCCAGCGGAAACAGGCCCGCCGCCTCTACCACCTGTTCTGGAACCCACTCCTCCGGGCCCTCGAGCCCCTTTCTTGCAGTCGTTGCCACCGGCCGACCTTCTCCGCGACATTCACGAACGACACCGTCGACCTCCTTTGCACGCCCTGCTCGGAAACCGCGTAGCCAGATCCAGATGGCCGGAACCGCGCCGGACGTGGGTCGACGCGGCGCTCGAGGGGATTGTCGCAAACTGCGGGGCTTCGGGGCTCAGAGAGCTTGACAGATGGAGCGGGTGGCCGTGGTGGGACACCACGGAGAGCAGGCCGAGTAGTTGGACAGGCTTTTCTCCGGGGCCGAGCCGGTCCCGTGGTGTTCCACCACCGCCACCCGGAGGGCCTACGTGGCTACAAGGAATGGCAAGATCCACCATCGCGTCGTGCGACAATCCCCGCTCGGGACAGGTCTCGATCATCGTGCCCGAGAGCGGCCCAAAGAGGCTCTCGGTGAGGAAGGTCTCGGCCAGGAAACCTTCGGCGTCAAGGTCGAGCAGCCCGACCCGCCGCGGTCCGGGGTCTCCGCCGATTCCGCGGGCAGCCCGTCCGTGAGATACAGGATCGCGGCGGACATCCCGTTCCTCCGGGGACTTCTCTCGTGCGGACCACGCCTGAATAGGGTACAATAGTACACTGTGATCTCGCCGGGACATCAAGCCGAGGTGGGGCGGGATCTGAGAAAGGGAGGCGGCGGGCATGAGCGGTGGTTATCTCAAGAGGAGGATCGAGGAAATCGTGGAGGAGCACCGGCTGGGCGCCGGGGGCTCGGCACGGAAGACGGTGAGCGTGATCGTGCAGATGATGACCGCGGACGACATGGAGGGCTACCTGCAGGCGAGCGTCGAGGCGATCGAGCTGAGGCGCTCGGTGGCCTCGGCCAGGTCCCTGGTGCCGCCGCGTTTCGAGCTGCTGGAGCGTTCGGCGCGAGGCGGCGCGCGGGGGAAGTCGGCGAGGCGCGAACTCGCCCAATCCTCCTCGCCGTCCGCCGAGAGCTTCCTGGCGGGTGTGAGGGCCAGGCAGGTCGCGGAGCATGACCTCGCGGCACGGGGCAAGAGCGCACTTCAACCGTTGATGGAGTCTGATTGGGTGCTCGACCGCGTTGCGAAGGCGGAGAGGACGCGGGCAGGTCGGAGCGAGCCGAAAGCACCGCGATCGACCGACGGGGGCCGGCCGGTGCCCGTCCACTTCCTGTCCTCGGGCAGCGCCGTCCTGGAAGTGACGCGCGACGAGCTGGCGGCGCTGCCCAGGCAGCTTCCTCAGGCTCTGGACATCTACGTGAATCGGACGGTGAAGGTGCCACCCGTGGCCAAGGCGCCCGAGCTGCCGGTCGTCGTCCGGGACAACAAATCGAGCACATGGGGCCTGGCCAGGACCGGGGCCCTGGCCGCGTGGGGCGTCTTCGGGGCGAGAGGCCGAGGTGTGAAGGTTGCGGTCCTGGACACCGGCGTGGATTCCTCGCATCCGGATCTCGCCGGCCGGGTGGCGGGATTCGCCGAGTTCGATCCGAGCGGACGGATCATCGCCGACGACCTCTCATCGGCGTATGACAGCGGGGAGCACGGCACGCATTGCGGCGCCACGATTACCGGCGGTCGCGCCTCCGGGCGCTGCATCGGCATGGCGCCCGAGGCGCAGGTGCTGGCCGGCCTGGTCCTCAAGGACGGGGTGGGGACCGACGCCCAGATCCTGGCCGGGATGGAATGGGCGTTACGCTGCGGGGCCCAGGTGATC
Source organism: Aquisphaera insulae (assembly GCF_011064615.1). Lineage (GTDB taxonomy): Bacteria > Planctomycetota > Planctomycetia > Isosphaerales > Isosphaeraceae > Aquisphaera > Aquisphaera insulae. The sequence goes on from NZ_JAALJH010000016.1 coordinate 67,498, forward strand.
AGCATGTCGCTCGGCGGCCTGAGGCTCTCTGCCGACGTCCTGGACACTTACACCCGGACCATCATCTCGGCGAACCGGATGGGGATTCCGGTGGTGGTGGCCGTGGGCAATGAGGGCTCGCAGACGACCGGGTCGCCGGGTAACGATTTCTTCGCGTTCACCGTCGGCGCGACGGACGTGGACGACCGCGCCGCAGGGTTCAGCGGCGGCCGCACCCAGATCATCACGAGCTCGCGGTATGTGGCGGACGAGAGCCTCCCCCTGGTCTACTCCAAGCCCGAGGTCACCGCGCCGGGCGTGGAGATCTTCTCCGCCGTCCCCGGCGGAGATTGGGAGACCTGGAGCGGCACGTCCATGGCCACGCCGCACGTCGCCGGTGCGATGGCCATCCTGCTGGGCGCCCTCCCCGGGCTGCACGAGGTCCCCGTGGCACTTCGTTCGAATCTGGTGCAGACGCTCCTGATCAGCACCGTGAAGGAGCTGGGCGAGGCCGGCCAGAACCACCGCCATGGCTTCGGCCGGATCGACGTCCTGCGTGCCATCGGCTACGCCGTGGAGCTCGGCTACGGGCCTCCAGAGTGGTCGACAGCGATGGGCCGGCCGGCCTCGCGACGTCGTCGACATCGAGTGGCCGCTCCGGCTGATCCTCGCCCTGGCTCCCTCCAGGGCGGTTCAGCCCCGTTGTAGAAGCCGGCTTCGCCCGGCGAGCGGGCCGCCCACGTCCCGCCCGATCGCCATGGCGGAGCCACCCTTCACGGGTCGGTTCCGCACCATGTCCCCGACTTCCTGGAAGCGGATCACTCCGAGCCAGGATGAGCGGAGCAGGCGGGATGGCTGCACCACAGAGGAAAAGGTCAGCCCCGGGAGGTGAGGCCGGTCGTTCCACGTCCTGCCGATCGACTTCAAGAACCGCCAGGCTCTCGTCGGTTCCGGGCGCCGGAGTCAGCTCTCGGGCTTCGGGCACGCCAGGGCGATCGCCGCCGTCGCCCAGCTACTCGCGGCCATCGAGATGAACTGGTCTTCCTTGTAGGGAAAGCCGCTCTCGAAATAGGTCTGGAAGGGCTTGCTCCGGCTCCTCACGTGCCACGAGCCGTCGGATTGTTGGGTGGTCTCGAGGTAGGCGAGCCCCCGGACATACCTGGCGTCGTCGGTGGCCAGTCGCCCCGCCAGATGCAGGGACACGAGGGCGGAGCCCGTCGCGTACGCATCGCTGGGCTGGCCGTCGAGCTGCGACCAGCCGCCATCCGGGCGCTGGGTGTCGCGCAGGGCCCTGGCCGCGGTCTCCACCTCGTCACGGGTCGCCCCCGCGGCCTCGAGACCCCAGAGGCGGAACACGCGATCCTCGTTGTCCCTGGCCGGCTCCTTCAAGAGCCATTCGCGGGCCGCCCCGATCCGGGCCGTGATTCTCCCTTTCTGATCCGGGAGCCCGAACGAGACAAGGCCACGGATCGCGAGGTATGTCGAGGTGAACGGGCTGGCTTCGGAGGGAGGACGATTCGAGGTGGTGTGCCAGTACCCCCGCTTCTCGTCGTGTTTCAGGAGGAATTCGACGACCGCCGCGGTCGTCTCGTCGGATTCCCAGCCTCCCGCCTTGAGCGTCCAGAGAGCATAGCCCGCGCGGGTGACGCCACCGGGCTGACCTTCGCCCTTCCGATAGCTCTCCGCGGCGGAGCTCAGGTCGGCCTCGGCCTGCTCCAACTGGGTCTCGATCAGCGACGAATCCACCGCGAAGCCCCGCTCCTTTGCCAGCCTCAACGCGAAGACCGGGACGGCCTGGTGATGGCACGAGAAGCAATCGCGATGGCGGGTGTACTCCTTCGCGCTCCGCGCGATCAGTGGCAGTGACCGCCGGACCGCCGAGCGGTTCTCCTCCGGACCCGGCGTGCCACCGCGAGCCCCCGACGGCTCGACCAGGGCGGCGAGGAGGAGAGCAACGACCAACGATCCGCGAGACATGCGAATGCTCACCTGGCGACTCCGATGGGGTCGAGCCTCGAGCTCAAAGGCCGAGGTAGCCCAGAGCCATGTCGATCTCGTCGCCCGGAGTCCTACACGGGCCGACCGTACCCACATTGGACAGCCGGGACGCCTTCGTGTCCAAGGAAAATCGGCGAGGAGAGGCCGGCCGACCGCGGTCATCGAGGATCGGCTTTGCGTCACCGGCGCCTTGCCGATAGGATGGACGATCATGAGCCACCCGGACGCCTCGAAGATCGATCTCGGGGAGCTCCGCGACTTCGCGGCGGCGTCCGGCACGTCGCGCCGGAGCGTCATCGTCGAGCTCTGTGGGGCTGGCCTGAAGGTCCCGGCCCGACCGGCCTCGCGGGCCATGCCACCAAAGTCGGAGGTCGTTCCCCGCGGCACGCGACCGGACCTGGGGCGCGGGGAGGCCATGGATCAGCTTCAGCAGGCCCTCGGCGCGCTCGGGCTGGCCCGGGACGTGGTGCGACTGGATGCGGCCGAGGCCTTCGTGGTGAGCGTCACACCGGCGCAACTCCGGGATGTCGCGGGGCTGCCGCTCGTCGGCATCGTCCGGCCCAACCGGACTCATCGGGCCTCGAGGAAGAGGACCGGGAGCTGACCGGGTAAGGACTACGGTCCGGGGATACGACGGCCATCGCGGGCACTGCCCCCGACGACCGGCGGGAGATGATCTCTGCCCATGAACGTCATCGTCGTGGTCTGCAATAGCATGCATCTAGGCTTCCTTGGTGCATATGGCAATGCCTGGATCGAGACGCCGAACCTCGATCGGCTGGCGGCCGAGGGGGTGGCCTTCGATCACCACTTCCCGGAAAACCTGACCACCCTGCCGACGCGGCGGACCTGGTGGACCGGGCGGTACGGGTTTCCGGACGCCGACGAGGGATGGACGCCCCTCCGACCGGACGAGCTGATCCTGCCGGATCGACTCTGGGACCGGGGAATCCGGACGGCCCTGATCTCGGACGTGCCGCTCCTCCGCGAGATCGGGCTCGGGTACGGCCGGGGCTTCGATGACGTGATCTGGGTCCGGGGGAGCGGATATGATCCGCTGATTCCCCCGTCAGATCGCCGCGCGAAGGGCGTTCGGCTGGAGGACGAGCCGGGCCTGAGACTTCCCCCCGACGACGACCCGGACCGCGAACGCTGGAAGACGCGCTGGGAGCAATTGCTACGCAACCGAGCCGTGCTCGGGACGGATTCGGAAGAAAACACGGGCGTCGCCCGGACCGTGCGGTCGGCCATCGACTGGCTGGAGCGGCGCGGGAAGGAGTCCGACGAGTTCCTCCTCTGGCTGGACATCTTCAGCCCGCACGGGCCGTGGGATCCGCCCCAGCCCTACCGCGACCAGTACGCCACCGAGGAGCCCGACGAGTTCGAGGCCGGCGAGGAAGGGGACCTCGTCGAGGAGTCCGAGGACGAGGAGATCGACGTCGAGGAGATACCCGTCCTGATCGACGTCCCCGCCGGCGCGGTGGGGGAGGTCCTGGACGAGGCCGAACTCTTCCGCCTGAGGCGGACCTACGCCGGGACCGTCACGCTCGTGGATCGCTGGCTGGGCGAGCTGTTCGACGCCCTCCGGCGGATGGGCCGGATGGAGGACACCCTGATCGTCTTCACGAGCGACCAGGGAGAGCCTCTGGGTGAGCACGGCTACGTCCGCCGGTTCCGCCCGTGGCTCTACGAGGAGCTCGTGCACACGCCCCTGATCGTCCGGATGCCCGGCGGCAAGCACGGCGGGATCCGCCGCCAGCCGATCGTCCAGACGGTGGACCTGCTGCCCACCATCCTGGGCGCCTTCGGCGTCCCCGCCGGCAAGGACGACGAGCCCGCGATCCACGGCCACGACCTGCTGCCCATCATTCGCGGCGATCAAACCAAGGTTCGCGATTATGCTTGCATGGGAATGGACGCGGAGGAGTTCGCTATCCGGACCCACCACTGGCATTACATCCTGCCGCTGGTCTCCGACCCCGAGGAGCCGCGGTCGCCGGAGCTCTATCGGAAGCCGGAGGACCGCTGGGACCAGAACGACGTGATCGAGCAGTACCAGGAGACGGCCGACCAGCTCGAGCTAGCGCTCCGGCGTTTCGTCGAGGCCCTTGGACGCGATGCGATCGACGAGCTCCCCGGCCTTCGGGACGCGGCTCGCCTGGGGGGATCCTGAGCCGACCGTGGCCGCTTGTGGGCTCGCGGGGCGGATGCTCCCCTGCGGCGATGCCCACGGGTAGGCGATGCCGCGGCACTTCGACGAGCCCGCCGGGCCGCTGCATGGGGTGCAGCCCTTGCCGGGGAGCGGCCCGTGCGTGCTGTGGCACGAGCAGGAGCAACCGTCGCCGAGTTTGCCCTTCATCTTGTGGACGGTCTCCGACAGGATCCCCCAGTGCAACCAGGAGAGGTGGGCCTTTTCATGATGGCCTGACGTCGCGACGGCCGATTGCGGCGAGGCGGAGGGCGTCTTCGCGACCGGCGCCGGCGGCGGGGACTGCGGCGACGCGAGAACCGTCGTGGCCGGCCTGGGGCAGGGGGCGTTGAGGGCCTTGCCGTAGCTGGTCGGCAGGACGATCGCCGGGAGCTGGGGGCTGGGTGAGGCCTCGGCCACGGATTGCGGCGAGGACCTGGGCGCGGCCGCGTGTGTCCCCTTCGGATGCTTCAGGTCGTGCAGCCAGGAGAGGAACGAATGCCCGTGTCCGGCGGGCTTCGCCGACGCGGACTGCGCGGAGGCCGTCGGCCTGGTCTGCGGCGACGGAGCCTGAGCCGAGGCCGCCGGGGATCGCCAGGTCGTCGGGTAGGGCATGGAGCGTGATTGATTGGAGGGCGAAATCGCGGCCTGCGGACCGGCCGGTTCGGTGGCCTGGCCCGTCGTCGCGGCCGGAACCTGGATGGCGGGAAGCGGAGGCGCGACGTCGGCCGCCGCCTCCGAGGCATTCGGAGCGGCCGGAGCGGGGGTCGGTACAGCCGGAGCCGGCGCCGTCGGGGTGGTTGCCTCCTGCCCGGGAGTGATCGGTTTCGGGCCGGGCTCTGCGCTGGGCTTGGGCTCCGAAGGGGGGGCCGTGGGTTTCTGTCCGCTCTGGGCCGGTGCCGGGGCAGGTGGCTTGGGAGTCGTGGTCGTGGGCGGCTTCGGCGTCGGTGTCGTCGGCGGAGTGACGCTGGGGGGCGCCGGGATCGGCGGAGGCGAATCGCCTCGCGGGGTCAGTGGCGGGGGCTGCAAGGACGGAGCTGCCACCGGAACGGAGCCTGACTTTTCCGTGGGTGCACTGGCGTCCAGGGGAGGAGTTGCCGACGGCGACGCCAACGGCCTTTCCGTGGTCCCACCGGCCGGTATCGCCGGCATTGCGAGGGCAGGGCCCGGGGCCTCCGTCGCGACCTCGGAGATCGAGACCGTCTGGAGGTGCTCCTCCAGCCTGGGCTGGCGGTCGTCGGCCCGGCGGATCGCCTCATCGTTGTTCGCCGGAGACAGCTCGGGGGGCGTCTCGACCAGGGCCGGGCCGTCGGTCGCCGGGAGGTCTCCCGGCCGAACCTCGAGCGCCACGTCGCCGGCCGGCCTGGGGAGCTCGTGCGGCATGGGGCGGGGTCGAGGCGGGACCGCCGATCTGGGCGCCGTCGTTCCCGAGAGCGGCTCGGGATCGCCTAGGACGAGGCCGGACCCGCTCGGGACGTCGCGAGAGTCGGGGTCGTCGCCGCCGGTTGTCCGGACGTCGGAATCGCGGCCACGGCCGATGGCGGCGGCGGCGAGCGGCGAGGCGAAGCGACCGTAGGGGTCGGCAGTCTCGACCGAGGTCCGGGCCGAGTTCCGCGAGCTGAGTTGGGGGAACCAGCGCGACAGTCGGCCCTGTCGCGAGGGGGACGGCCAGACCTCCGAATCTCGGTTGCCGTGCGCCAGGGCTTCCGGGGCAGCCTCCGACGATCGCGGCGTCGCGTCCGTCGCCATGGCCCCCGCGGCGTCAACCGGGTCCGGCATGTGTCGGAAGAGGGAGGTGCGCTGGCCGATCCGGGGCTCGTCCTGGCCCTTCGAACGCCACGCCAGGCGAGACTGCATACCCGTACAGCCGGGGCCGCTCAGCGCGATCAGCAGCAGCGGTAAGACGAACCGGCGATTTGGCGACGATTTCATGGCGACTCCCTCCGCCAGGGCCTGCAACTTCCGCCCGTGGCCGCGTTCGCCTCGCCGAGGCGACGAGCGGACATCCTCCGTCGTCTTCCATCGACCGATCCCGCAGGTCACTGGGCTGAATTCGTCGGAGTCGCCCCGAGCGTGCGCGAGAATGCACCTAGATTCGGTATAATCGGGTAAGTCGCCGTCGGGTCGCGGGACTCGTCAACGGGACGGGTCGCCCGCCCCGCACCAACGCTACGCTGGGGGGCAGGGCTCATGATCCAGGAGGAGGCGGCCGCGCGATTCATGTCGGCGCCGTGGCTGGCGGAGGTGGACCCGGATGCGAAGCGCGCGGTCCTGAACGCTCTCGACGAGCAGAAAGCCGGGGCCGGCAGCACGCTCCTGGCCCAGGGGCAGCCGAACGATCACCTCTCCTTCCTGATCGAGGGGACGGTCGAGCTGGATCGAACTTTTTCGGGCGGTCGAAAGGAGATCCTCACCACCCTCTCATCCCCGGCCGTGTTCGGGACGACCTCGTTCTTCCAGCCGAAGCCCCCGACGGTGACGGTCCGAGCCAAGACCGATGTTTGGATGCTCACATTGCATCATCCTGCGCATGAGGCATTGAGGCGGGAGCATCCGCACGCGGCGGAGGCGCTGGCCCTTGCCGTCGTTCGGGCGCTCTCGGAGCGGTTCGATCTGCTCGACAAGCTGTTCACGGATTACATCACCAGGCACCCCGATGCTCCGGCGGCTTCCGCTTCGGAGTGGTCCCGCTTCCGGTCGCGACTCTTCGAGCAGCACAAGATCTGAATGCTTGCCCGCTGAAGAGTTGGGCCGATCCTGGGGGTCGGAGGGGAGAGGCATGTCGTGAGGCCGTCGCCCCGCGGGTCGCGGTTCGCCAGGTTGACGCCGGCCGCCCGGGGCCTCAGAATGGAGCTCCCGGGATTTCGCGCATTCCTTTGGATTCCTCGATTCGAGCGATCATGAGCAGTTCCGATTTGAAGACGACATCCGGCGACATCGAGCGGATCCTGGACACCGTCAAGGGCCTCGGGCGCCATGGCCAGGTCGTGGACATTCGCGAGACCCTGCGTCACGCGGTGGGCCCGAATCGCCCCCTGGTCATGCTCTGCCCGCATGCCGACGACGGCGCGATCACCGCGGCCTGCCTCCTGCACGAGTACGCGGTTCGACGGGGCCTGCCCGTGATCGAGGTGCTGGTCTTCGCGGGCGAGCGGAACGTGGCGGCACCCTGGTTGAACGACCAGAAGAAGATCTCGGTGCGAGAGGCCGAGTTCCGGCTGGAGTGCAGCGTCCTGGGGGCGGAGGCCGTCTGCTGGAACCTGGACGCGTACCGGGCCCCCGGCTACATCCCCTCCCAGGCCGACATTGCCAAGGTCGTGGAGTGGTTCGTCAAGCGGCGGCCCGGGGCGCTCATCCTGCCGCCGTCCACCGATGCCCACGCCGCCCATCGGGTCACTCGGGCGCTCGGGGCGATCGGCCTTGTGGGGGCGAATCTCGCGGACACCCTGGTCATGACCGGCTGGACCCCCTGGGGACCGCTGCCGGAGACCAACGCCTATTTCAGCTACGACGGCGAGGCGGAACGGACCAAGGAGTGGGCGATCCATTGCCATGCGTCCCAGGTCCTGCTCACGGATTACACGCAGTTCTGCTCTCACCTGGGGCGGGCCTACGCCGCACTCGCCCGCGAATGGGCCGAGGGACATAGCCTGGCCGGCCGGGCACACCGGACCGACGACCGGTTCGTCGGGGTGGAGATGTACCAGATCGAGACCTTCGACCCCGATCGTTGCGACAGTCCCCGGTGCGACCCGATTCAGGTCGCCCTCGGCATGCTCGGCGGACAGATCCCGAGGGGAACGATCGGGCCCGAGGCCGGCGACCAGGGCGACTCGCGGCGAGCCGTCGCGGACCCGGCTCGGAATCTTAGCACCAGCTCCGCAACCCCGCTCTGACCCGAGCTGAACCGGGCCGATCCGATGGATTCGACCCGGTGGAGGCGATCCGGGTCGTCCCGCCGTGATCAAACTCCTGTTCGCTATCCGATCGAGACGACGATGCCCGACGAGAACCGAACGTTTCAGCGTGCCGGCATGACGATCCGGGTGTTCTCCGACGCCGGGGCGGCGAGCCGGGCCGCCGCGGACCTGATCGCCGAGGCGATCCGAGGGGCCAAACCGGATCGCCGCGCCGTCCTCGGGCTGGCCACGGGATCGACCCCACAGAAGGTCTACGCGCACCTCGCCGCATGGCACGCGGCCGGCGAGCTCTCGTTCCGGGACGTGGTGACCTACAACCTCGACGAGTATTATCCGATCCAGCCGCTGGACCCCAAGAGTTATCGGTGCTACATGCACCGGCACCTGTTCAGCCTGGTGGACCTGTCCCCGCAGGCGGCCCACATTCTCGACGGCACGGTCCCGGAGCCGTTCGTCGCGGATCATTGCGCCGAGTTCGAGCGCTGGATCGCCGCCGACGGCGGACTCGACGTGCAGCTCCTGGGGATCGGTCGCAACGGCCACATCGGCTTCAATGAGCCGTCCGAACTCCCGGTCGAGGAGGCGCTCGCCCTGCCGACCCGGCTGGTGGAGCTTCACCCCGTCACCCGGGCGGATGCCGTCCGCGAGTTCGGCGGCGCGGACAAGGTCATCCCCCGGGCCCTGACGATGGGAGTGAAGACGATCCTCTCCGCAGGGTCGATCCTGATGCTGGCGACCGGGGCCCACAAGGCGGATGCCGTGGCCGCGGCGCTGAATGGCGACCCGCGATCGGGCCTCCCCGCGTCGCTGCTCCAGACGGCGGGCGGGAAGGTCACCTGGCTGGTGGACGAGCTGGCCGCCTCGTTGATATCCTGATCGCGTCGAGGACTCGCGCCCCGGGCGCCGCGATTCCGTACCCGTCGATCCACCGAGAGAACCGAGGGGCGTACTCCCATGAGACTTTGCCGCAGAGTCGGGCGGGCCATGGAGCGGTTCAGTGGCTGGATGGGAGACGCCTACTGCCGCCTCGGCCAGGCTGTCGGCGAGCGCGTCGAGGCGGCGACGGACGCCCTGGCCGAGCAACGCTACCTCGCCCGTCGTCGCGCGGAGGAGGTCGCCGCCCGCTCCCCCCTCTCCGCGAACCGGGCCTGGATCGAGCTCAAGGACCTGCCCCGGCGTCGCCGCCGGCCCGGCCCCTGAGCACGAGCCGGGCCCTGACCCCTGTCGATCGAATGCTCAGGCTCCCGCACCGGGGCGGCCGACGACCTCTCGGACCTGCCCGCGGTCGGTGATGGTCTGGATGGCGTTGACCGCGTTGATGTAGGCCAGTGCGCTCGCCTCGATGATGTCGGTGGAGGCCGCACGGCCGCGGAAGCTGCGGTCGCCGCTCTCGACCTCGAGCTCCAGGGTCACCTCACCCTGGGCGTCCTTCCCCTGGGTGACGCTCCGGACGACGAATTCGTGGAGATTCGCGTGCACGCCGGTGACGCGCTCGACGGCCTTGAAGATGGCATCCACGGGGCCGTCGCCGATCGCGGCATCCTGGACGACCTCGCCATCGGGGCGGCGGATGCTGACCGTGGCCGTGGGCAGGACGCCGGTGCCGGCGGTGGTGTGCAGCGAGAGCAACTGCCAGGGCGCGGGGACGTCGCCCAGGTGCTTCTCGACCAGGATCGCGAGGTCCTCGTCGTAGACTTCCTTCTTCTTGTCGGCCAGGGCCTTGAAGTCGTTGAACAGGATCTCGAGCTGCTCCTCGGACAGGCTGTAGCCCATCTCCGCGACCCGGTCCCGGAGGGCGTGGCGGCCCGAGTGCTTGCCCAGGACCAGGTCGGTCTTGGGAACGCCCACGTCCTCCGGGCGCATGATCTCGTACGTGGAGCGTTCCTTGAGCATCCCGTCCTGGTGGATGCCGGACTCGTGGGCGAAGGCGTTGCGTCCGACGATGGCCTTGTTCCGCTGGATGACCAGCCCGGTGATGGTGGTGACCATCCGGCTGGCCGGGTAGAGCCGCTCGGTCCGGATGCCGGTGGTCACGCCGTAGTAGTCGTGACGGGTCCGGAGCGCCATGACGATCTCCTCGAGGGCGGCGTTGCCGGCCCGCTCGCCGATGCCGTTGAGCGTGCACTCGACCTGGCGGGCGCCGGCCTCGACGCCCGCCAGGCTGTTGGCCACGGCCATGCCCAGGTCGTCGTGGCAGTGGGTGCTGATCACGGCCCGGCCGATGTTCGGCACCCGCTCCTTGATCGTCCGGATCACGTGGCCGTACTGGGCGGGGGTCGCGTACCCGACGGTGTCCGGGATGTTCACCGTGGAGGCGCCGGCCTCGATGGCCGCCTCGACGACCTCGCAGAGGAAGTCGATCTCGGTCCTGGCCGCGTCCTCGGGGGAGAATTCGATGTCGGCGCAGAGGCTCCGGGCGAGCCTCACGCTGGCCACCGCCCGCTCGACGATCTGCGCGGGGGTCATCCGCAGCTTGTGCTCGCGGTGGATGGCCGAGGTGGCCAGGAAGACGTGGATCCGCGGCCTCTGGGCGTACTTGACGGCCTCCCAGGCGCGGGTGATGTCCTTCTCGTTGCAGCGGGCCAGGCCGCAGACCGTGGTCCCGGTGATCTCCCCGGCGATGGCCCGGACGGCCTCGAAGTCGCCCGGCGAGGCGATCGGGAAACCGGCCTCCACGATGTCCACGCCAAGGCCGGCGAGCGCGCGGGCGACCTCGAGCTTCTCCGCGAGGTTCATGCTCGCCCCGGGCGATTGCTCGCCGTCGCGGAGCGTGGTGTCGAAGATCCGGACCCGATTCGGGTCGGCCGCGGCGGGCTCGGCATCACTCGTGGTCGCGGGCTGGACGCTCATGGCTACTTTCTCCGGTCCTCTCGGGGGACTCATTCCATGGTATCGGATCGACTCGTGGGCCCGTCAACGAAGAAAGCCCCGAGATCCGCCGGTGAGGGCGAGTCTCGGGGCTTCGTTGTCTGCTTCAAGGCACCGACAAGACGAACCCTAGGACTCCACCCTCGCCCGGCCGGTAAGGCCGAGGATGATAAGAAGTCGAAGGATCGTCTGAGCGGAACGCATTCGGGGAACTCCCGGGCGGGATGCCTTGGACGTTGAGACGATCATACGTTTGAACCGGCGCGAGGTCAATGGCGGCGGCCGTCGCTCTCATCGAGTGTCGTGCCCTGGTCGTTAACGATCCGCTTCATGGCCGCGACCGAATCCCGGCCGAATCGACGCTGGAGGTGCCGCATCTGTCCGTAGAAGATCCGGGTCACGAGCCAGTTGGGGCGGGAGAAGGCGAGGATATCGTAGGTCACCTCGCCCGTGGCTTCGTCGAGCTCGACGAGGAAGCGCTCCTCGCCGATGCCCGCGTGATCGGGGAGCGTCCCGTAGGCGAAGCCGAACCGGCGGATCGGCCCCGGCTCGTCCACGACCCGCACGATCCGGCAGGCGCTGAGCCACCAGACCCCGCATCGGCGGGCGATGATCGCGACGTCTTCGCCGGGGTGGATCGGCGTGTCATCGGGACGGGCCTGGACCCAACCCAGGCTAAGCTGCCGCCAGCGCTCCAGGGCCGTCCGGGCGCGGACGAAAGCCAGATCGCCGCGGCCGACGACGGCCCGCGTATGGTCCACGACGTATCCCGGCGGTGGCTCGGTCACGGTCCCGCCGACCGCACCGTACGTCAGGGGTGCCCTCGCCTGCGAAGCGAGGAAGGCGCGGATGACCTCGGCGGACGGTTGCGTCAATGAGACCATCGTCTCCTCTTGGCTCGAAATCTGCGTACCGGCTTTCGCCTTCAGACGATTCTACGTCGAACCAACGCGATTCCCGTTCCGAGTCTCCCGGGAAGTCTCGACCATGCCCGACGGTGAGCACACGGAGTTGCCGCGGATCCTGGTGACGGGGGGGACCGGGTACGTCGGCGGCCGGCTCATCTCGCGGCTCGAAGCGGACGCGACGAGGCTGCGTGCGCTGGCCCGCAAGCCGGAGCAGCTCCGCGACAAGGTCGGGCCGTCCACCGAGGTTGTGTTCGGTGACGTGGCCGACCGGGCCTCGCTCGACCGGGCCCTCGCGGGGATCGAGACGGCGTACTATCTCATCCACATGATGTCGAACGCGCAGGACTTCGCGAAGGAAGACCGGGCGGCGGCAGAGGCCTTCGGCGCCGCGGCACGCGGGGCGGGGGTCCGCCGGATCATCTACCTCGGCGGCCTTGGCGACGACGATGATCCGGGCCTCTCGCCCCATCTCCGAAGCCGACATGAGGTAGGCCAGGTCCTCCGCGATTCGGGCGTGGAGACCATCGAGTTCCGGGCCTCGATCGTGATCGGTGCGGGTAGCCTCTCGTTCGACCTGGTGAAATCGCTGACCGACCGACTCCCCGTGATGCTCTGCCCGCTATGGCTCTCGACGGCCTGCCAGCCGATCGCCATCGACGACCTGCTCGCCTACCTGCTCGCGGCGAAGGACTTGCCTCCCGGAGATAGCCGGATCATCGAGATCGGCGGCGCGGACGTCTCTGCCTATCGGGACCTGATCCGCGAGTACGCCCGCCAGAAGGGCCTCCGCCGCGTCCTGATCAAGGTGCCCGTGCTGACCCCCTATCTCTCCGGCCTCTGGCTGACTCTGGTCACGCCCACAAGATCCGAGGTCGGCCGGCACCTGATCGAGGGCCTGAAGAACCCCACGGTCGTCCGCTCGCGCGTCGCCCTCGACACCTTCCCGAAGATCCGGCCGATCGGCGTCGCGGAGGCCATTCGTCGGGCGATTCAGGGTGCCGCTTCCACGCTCTCTGCGACCGATGCGACGACCGGGCCGTCATGAGGGCCACGGCGAGAGACCGCCGGCGAATGACGCGGGCGGGAAGGGTAAGGCCTATAGGCTCGCTCAGTCCGCGATCCTGGCCCCGATCGTCGACAGCTCGTTGAAGCGATCGACGGGCTCGCCGGCCGCCCAGGCGATCCCGCGGAGGAGGACCAGCCGGAACAGGGGGTCGTCGAACGACCAGGTGAAATGGCCGGGGATGCTCACGAAGACGCGGCCTTTCCCGAGCTGGCGGGTCCAGATGAGGGGACGGGGATTGCCGTCCTCGACGCCCGAGGCCAGCAGGTCGATCGACGATTGGTCGCCGATCAGATTCCAGTAGCTCTCGTCGATCAGCGAGAGCTTTCCGAGGCCCCGGGCGATCGGGTGCCTCGATCCCTCGAAATCGAGCACCAGCGGGCCGTGGCGAAAGGCCGACTTGCCGCCTTGCCAGGCGAGCCCAATCCGCGCCGACAGCTCCGGGACCGCCGCATGGCCGTCGACCGCGTAGTGGATCATCGCGAGGCCGCCGCCGCGGGCGAGGAAGCGATCCAGATCCGCCGACCGCGAGGCGTCCCAACCGGGGTTGTTCGAGTACATCACGACCGCGTCCGCGGTCTGGAGCTGGGCGGGGCTCGGCCAGCCGTCGGCCGTCTCGACGCCGAGGCCAGGATCGGTCGCGAACAGGGCGGCCCATCGCGTCCGCCAGAGAGGATAATCATGCTCCCCGGGTCCGTGATCCTTGGGGCCGGAGGAGAGGACGATCCGGAGTCGACGGGGATTCTCGAGCGGCGTGCTCCCCTTCAGGGCCGCATCCAGCTCCGCCCGACGCCGCGGCGGCGGTGCGCCTTCATGTTCGAGCGGGGCCGGCGCCAGCGGGTCGGTGAGGAGGAATGTCAGGAGGTCACGCAGCTTCTCCGGCCCGAGGGTCGTGTCCAGGCCCTCCGGCATGATGGACGCCGCCGAGGCGGCCACGGTCTCGACCTCCGAACGATCCACGACCACGACTTTCCCGTCGGTGCTTCCCACCACGAGCTTGTTCCCGTCGGTGCGTAGCGTCCCCTGGAGGATGCGGCCGTCGTTGAGCGCGACGACATGCGCGACGAAGTCGGGATTGATCGCGGCGCTCGGGGAATGGACATCGCGCCATACGGAGGCGTAATCGCGATGGACCAGGTTCGAGAGGTCGGGGCCGATCCGCCCGCCTCGGCCGCGGACCGCGTGGCAGGACGAGCACCGCGCCTGCTCGCCGAGGAAGAGTGCTCGGCCGCGGGACCAGTCGCCCCCCTTCAGCTCGGGGAACTCGCGACGGGTCATCTCCGCATTCGAGGTTCCCGGCAAGGCCCATGGGAGGAGCACTCGACGGAGCGGCAGGGCTCGGGGAGTTGGATCTTCCTTCGTCCACCAGGATACGTCCAGGGTCGTTGTCTCGGAGGTATCCAGGGTGATCTCGAGCGGCAACGGCTGATTCTCCACCGGCGACGCCGTGATCCGGACTCGATGCCCTCCGCCCACGATCGAGGGGCCCGGTGATCGAGACCTCACGGTGAGGAGGCCGGCCCCCTCGAATGCCAGGGTGACCTCCTCGGCCGGAAGGCTGTAGCCGGGATCCCCCCCCGGCTGGACGGCGGGGCGGAGCATTCGCCAGAGGTCGAGCTTCGTCTCCAGCGTCAGCTTCCCCCCGCGTCTCATCGCCTCCCAGAGGCGATCGTGATCCGCGCTACCGACCGTGAAGGCGCGGGCGACCGCCAGATCCGGATGCGGGAGCCATCCCGACCACTCCCCGTCGCCCGAGGCCGGTTTCCACGTCGCGCGCACGCCCGAGAGGTCGAAAGCGAGGTCCAGATCGGCGAATTGTCGGAGCGATCCGGCCGGGGCCTTCTCCGCTCCCGGCACCGGGAGCTGGACGGCGTAGGACACCGTCTCCCGTAACGGGGGCGTGGCGAGGGAGAGCGTCCGTCGATCGGCCGAGACCCGGGAGGAAAGGACGGCCAGCTCATTTCGGGGAGCCGCGATCTGACGGCCGACCACCTCATAACCGGGACGCAGCGATTCGAAGCGATCTCCGGGGCCGACGGCCCAGCCATACTCGATCGAGGCCTTCCGCGTGAGCTCGCGGAGCCGCTCCGGATCGAGCGGCCGGTCGAAGGCGATGCGGACTTCCTGCGGGCCGGCCGCGAAGGCCGCCACGGGCTGGGGGGCGTCGCGATCGCTCCAGGCGGCCTTGTAGAGCTTCCCCTGACCGCGCGGGCCGGTTCCCCAGTCGGGGAGCCCGCTGTGGACGGCGACAACCAGCTCGCCCCGAGGCGACACGCAGGCGTCGGCGGTGAGCATGCTCAGGATCGCCATCGTCTGGTTTCGGGCCACGTACCCGGCCCGGGTCTTCACGAGCGAGGTTCGGTAGAGCTTGCCCCGCGAATAACCCGTGACCAGGGCGTCCCCGGCCCAGGACGGCGGGCCGAAGACCGGGCCGCCGTTGACCGATTCATTGAAGACAATCCCGCACGTCGACTGGTGCTGGGGTGCATAGTCGAAGACGCTCGGCTCGTCGATGACGCCCGGGAGGTGCCTGGGGTGCCTCGGCGGGAATCCGTAGTGTCGGCCCGGGACGACTTGAAGCAGCTCGTCGAACGGGTTGCCGTTGGGCAGCCAGGTGGCCCCCTCCTGGTCGGTCGCGAAGAGGTCGCCGAGGCGGTTGATCGCCAGGCCGACGGAGAAGCGGATCCCGGTGGCGACCGTCTCGCGCCGGCGGAAGTCCGGCGAGACCTTCTGGATGGTCCCATGTTCATCCTTGAGGTCGTAGTGGGACTGGCCGGCGGGATCGACGAGGTAGGCATTGCCGAAGTCGGTCGTGCCGAGCCCGAAGTAGATCGACCCGTCTCCGCCCACGGCCACGCCGAGCGCATCCACGTTGTTGTTCAGCGGCTTCCAGCCCCCCGCGACGACCACCTCCTTCTCCGCCTTGCCGTCGCGATCGGCGTCCAGGAACAGGGAGAGTTTCCCCTTGGAGGCGACGAAGACCCCCTCTCCGGCCGGGGATCCGGGGGGCGTCAGGGCCATGCCGATGGGCGCGACGAGGCCGCCGTCATTCCGCCAGAAGAGCTCGTCCTTCTCCTCGAGGCCGTCCCCGTCGGCATCGGAGAGGAGGTGGATGTTGCCGTCGTAGGCGAGCGCGACGAGCTTGCCATCGGGGCGATAGCGGACGTTGTTCACGTTGGCGATCCGGATCGGCAGCTCCCGCGTCGAGAATCCGGGGATGAGGAACTGGACTGGCGGGGGATTGTCCACCTGGACGAGGCGATGGCCGGAGGAAGCGGGCAGGGGCCTTGGCGCCGGCGACTTGCCGAGGCGGGCGGCGAGGTAGTCCTCCACGGCCTTCCGTTCGTCATCGCCGAGGATCCGGTCGTAGAGCAGGACCTGGATGATGTCGCCGTCGAGGAATCCGTGGACCGCGGGGGGGATTCCATAGTGGCGGGCGCCGACGAGCAGCCGATATGCGTGCAACGTGGACGCCGACCTGGCTCGCGATCCGGCCGGAATCCCGTCGACGCGCACCGCGGTCCCTCCGGGGCCGGACCTGGTCGAGACGGTCAGGCGGCGGACGACGCCGAACTTCGAGGGCTCCCCCATCAGGTTGGCCATCCCGCCGAAGCCCGGTCCCTCGACGTTGAAGACCTCGAATCGATTGGTGTACCCGGCGCCGAGGTCGGCGTTCAGGCCCGTCGTGAAATCCTCCCGCCCGTCCTGGTGGAAGGAGACGAAACCGCGGAACCCTCCGGCGTTGGAGAGCGGCGCGGCGACGACGAACAGGGTGCAGTCCCGGATCTCCATCCCCGGCCCCCCGCGCTCCAGGTACGTTTGCTCTCCGTCGAAACGGATCGCGCCGGCAACCAGTCGCGGCCGCGCGGTCTCTCGAGCCTGGACCAGATCGCGTCCGCGGCCGGATGCGTCGTGCCAGATCTCGACGCGGCCGCCGTCGGCGATCTCGGCGAGATGATGGGCCTTGCGGGCCGCGTTCAGCCTCTCCGCATCGAGCCAGAGCGACAGCCCCCGCGTCACCTTCAGGCCCGGATCGGCCCAGGGCTCCGGAGACGTCGAGGACCCTGCCGCGGCGGACACGCAAGACAATCCCAGCGTCAGGAGCGGAAGCATTCGAGGGAGACGACCGGCGAGGATCATGGCGGAACTCCGGGCGAAACGGCGCCGCGAGCCATCGAGGTCGATGCGCAGATCTCAGGATGTATAGTGGCGACGTCACCGGTAGGCAAGCACCTGCCGCGGGACTCCGCTCGCCGCGGCGGGCCCGGGACCGATCCTGAGGCGTCCCGCTCGATGTGCGGTCACGACAGGTCTCGGTAGTAATAAGTCGTGCTGCACGGGGCACCGTCGGGCATCAGGGCGAAATTGGGGATGTCGCCGACGCGTCGCCAGCCGAGGCGCTCGTAGAGGCGGGCTCCGTCGCCGCCGCTCACGGCGTCCAGCACCAGGAGACTCCGGCCGTGATCGCGCGCGGCTTGCTCCGCGGCCCGCATGAGCATGGCTCCCAGTCCCCGCCGGCGAGCGCGGCGGTGGACGAGCATCTTGGCGACCTCGGCGCGGTGAGGCTGGTTCTCCGGCATGTCCAGGATCAGTTGGACGGTGCCGCAGATCCCGCCACCGTCCTCGGCGACGAGCAGCACCCGCTGTCTCATCGAGACGGCCGTCGCCACCCGTCGCCAGAAGTCGACGGCACGATCCCGCGCCAACGGGCGCATGAAGCTGACCGACGCACCCCCCTCGACGCAGTCGATCAGCAGGTTGCTGAGCTCATCGATTTGAGCCTCCTCAACCTCGATCAGGCCGCGGATCGTCGAGTTCGATAGGGCCATGATGTCGGACGTTCCGACCTCCGTTTCGCTTTGCCGTCGTCTTTCCCCAAATCAGCAAGATTGCTCTAAGCAGATTAATCGTCGGAACCGATAAATTTCACGGCAAATCTCGCATGAGTCGACCGGCAAGCGGTGAATGTGTGCTTGCGTGTCTGCGGTGAGGAGCGAACCCGTCTTCGACTAAGGAGCCGGGGAACGGGCAAGTCCAGCCTGGACCTTGCCGGTGTTGCCGTGGAGTTCAGGGTCCTCGCCAGGCGGCGGGAGGGGAGTCGATGGTGATGGCACGGCCACTCTTGTATTCGCTCCCGATCCTGATCGGTTGTTCGCTCTGGCCGACCACGAGCTGCGGGCAGGCCGTGGAGCCGGTTCCGCAGGCGCAGCAAGCCATCACTCTCGAGCGGGTTGAGGGGTCGACGATCCCCGGAGCGAGCGGGCAGATGCCAATTCCGCCGGCGGGTTACCCGTCCACGGTCTATCCGAGCCGGCAGGCTTCCGGACATATCCGGGCTACGGGAGGCAACGCCTCTCTGGCGAAGCTCTCGAATCCATTCGAGTCCGGTCCGCCGGTGCGGAAGAAGGGCCTGTTCGGCCATGCGAGCCCCCAGACGCCGGTCCCACCATCCGCGATGCAGGCCGGACCCGGAGCCTACCCGGGCTCCCCGGCGACCGGTTACGGCGACGGGGCAGGGACGGGTTCCGGGCCCGGCGGAGCGGCCATGCCCGGCCCGGGTGCCGCGGGCGAGGCGGTGCAGTCCGCGCCCCCTGCGGCCTCCACCGCCGGCCAGCCGGCGGCCGGGGCGGGCGGGGCCGCGGATGCCTTCAACGCGGCGATGGGGGCCGGGGGGCCCGATTTCGGCGGAGGCAGTGAGGGCGGGGCATCGAGCTTCGCCATGATCGGCGACCAGAGCCCGTTCCGATTCCGCTCCTATCAGGGCCTCGGCGCGAGCGCCACGGTCCCGCAGCCCCCGCCGGTCCCGGGCCCGCGGGCCGCGTCGCTCTTCTATCCCTCGATGCGGGGATTCAAGATCGCCGAGAACATGTCGCCCCGGCCCCAGAATCGCTTCTTCTTCGACTTCAACTACTACAACAACGTCAACGACACGATCAACACGAATGATCGCGTGCCCATCAATCACATCCAGGCGTATCGCTACCTGTTCGGGTGGGAGCAGACGTTCAACGACGGCAAGGGCTCGATCGGCCTGCGGATCCCGATCAACAACGTCACGGGGGACAGCAACCTCGCCCAGGGGACCGGCGGGACCACCCGGGTGAACGTGCCGACGAGCACGGCCATGGGGAACCTGGCCATCTTCACCAAGTACATCCTGGAGCAGAACCCGAGGACGGGAAGCCTCGTCTCCGTCGGGCTTGCCGTGACCGCGCCGACCGGCCCCGGCCGGTTCGCCGGCGCCCCCTGGCTCTTCGGCCTCAATACGGTCACGATCCAGCCGTTCCTGGGCTACATCTACAACTACAACAAGTGGTACTTCCAGGGCTTCAGCGCGTTCGACTTCCCCGCCAGTGTCCAGGACGTGACCCTGATGTACAACGACTTCGGCGTCGGCTATTACCTGTTCCGCTCCCAGGATCCCGGCGGCTTCCTGACCGCGGTGGCCCCCACGTTCGAGGTCCACGTGAACACGCCGTTCACGCACCGGGACTGGAAGAACCGGTTCGACATCGCCGGTGCGCCGGACGTGGTCAATCTGACCTACGGCCTGAACTTCCAGTTCTACGGGGCGGCCACGCTGACCACGGCCCTGATCACCCCCGTGAGCAGCCCCCAGCCGTTCAATTCGGAGTTCGCCATGTTCCTGAACTTCTACTATGGCCGGACCCGGTCGACCTTGCCGGTCACGCCCCCGCCCAGCCTCTGATCGATCGGGGTCGATCGACTCGACTGGAATCCGGTCACGGTCAACCGCCGGGGGCGAACTGCTCGCGATCCGCGGGCGTCGACGCCGGCCGCACCGGCGATGCCGTGAAGGGGACGGTGGACGGATCCCTGTCCTTCTCCCCATCCGCACCGGAGCCTGTCCCCTTGCCCTTGTCCACGATGGGGGCCGACGTGCCCAGGGCGTCATACGGGACCGGGATCTTGGTGCCGATGAACTTCGTCCCACCCCGGATGGTCCCCCCCTGGATCGGCCCCACGCCCCCGACGTACCGGTCGGTGGCGCTCGAGGTCGCCATGGACGTCCCGGACGTCCAGACGAGCTGCCCGCTGGCCCGGTCGTAGGCGAAGAGGGCGAGCTTGGCCACGCCTTCCTGGTGGCTCTTCTTGAGCAGGGCCATCTCGGGGATCGTCCCGGACGGGATTCCCGTGATGGTCTGGGGGATGGTGGTCTGGGGGATGCCCACCATCGCGCTGTAGGCATCGGTGCCGAACGCCCCCACCCTGGCCTCGACGACCCACTGGGCCTGCTCGGCCTTCGGCCGGAGCAGGACCCCCTGCGTCAGGAGGGCCTGGCGGAGGCTGGAGACGACCCATCCCTGATCCACCGCGCTGACGTTCGTGGTGTCCAGGAAGACGGGCACGCCGGTGAGCGGGCGGAAATCGACCTTGGCCAGGGCGGTATCCCAGGCGTTGGTGAGGAGGAGCTGCTCGGTCCCCGTCCGGGAGGTGCCGGATGTCTTGACGGTCCCGCAGCCGGACACGACCAGGGAGAGTGCCAGGGCCGGCAACAGTGCGACGGCCTTGGGGCCGGGCCGATCGAGGGTCGTGGACATGAGATCGGACTCGCCTCGACGTGAGGGCCACGCCGCCGCCGACACGTCGTCGACGAGATCGTGACCGGCCATAACGGTTCGGGACGCCCCTCCGTCCGAAGGGGCGTCCCGTCGTTTCTTCACGGAAGATGGGGTCGATCGGGAACAGGGCACCGGCCGCCGGCTCCCGGGGCTCGGCTCACTTCGGGTCGGTGCCCGCCGGCTGCGGGGCCACGGCCTTGCCGTCGCTCGTGTGGAGCGGGGTCTTCTGGATCTTCTCCATCTGCTGGACCGTCTCCGCCGAGGCGGCGACCGGCGGCGGCAGCTTCAGCTTGCCGGGGGCCGCGTCGGCGTCCGAGGAGGTCCGGACGGCGTTCGGGTCCGTGGTCGCGGCGTCGCCGCCCGCGCCATTGGCGGGCTTGGCGCCGGCCGGGTTCCGGTCGGCCGTGTTGAAGTCCGCCTGCTGCTCCTCGTTGGCCAGCTTGACGCTGCCGACGAGCTTGTTGTCGATCGAGGACGACTTGACCAGCTCCTGGAAGACGATGCCCATCATCTCCTTGAGCTTGACCTCGTAGATCATGTCATACGTGTTCTTCTTGATCCGCTCATCCTGGAGGGAGACCCCGGCGACGGCCGGGATGACGTCCTCGCGACGGAAGATGACCCAGGTGGACTCGGCCATCTGGATCGGTCCGGTGATGTCGCCGTTCTTGGGCTTGTGGTTCGGGTCCTTGTCCGCGGGATCGCCGTCGACGAGCTGGCGGAAGGCCGCGTCGGAGAGAGTCTGCGGGTAGGCGTGCCGGGTGATCGGCTCGGCGAGCAGGCCCCCCATCGCCCGGCTGCCGGAGTCCATCGAGCGCTCCTGGGCGATCTTCTCGAACCCGCCCGGGTTCTTCCGCAGCTCCTCCCAGATGGCCTGGGCCGTGCCGACCTTGTCGACCATGATCATCCGGCAGCGGAGCTTGTCGCCGTACTGCGATTCGAAGGCGTCCTGGATGTCCTTCTTGGAGGGCTCCACCTTCCCCTCGCAGAGCTTACGCAGGGCGAGGGTCGGGTAGATGATGTCCTTGGCGTACTGCGCCGGGCTGATGTTCCGCTCCTTGTCCAGGGTGCGGAGCCAGGCCTCGCGGCTGATGCCGAACCGGCGGGCGACGATCGTGATCTCGGCGTCGATCTCCGCCGCCGTGACTTCCTTCTTCTGGGCCTTGAGGGCCTGATCGACGATCGACCGGTTGATGAGGGTCTCGAGGACCTTCTTCCCCTCGCGGGCGACGCACTCATCGGCGAGCTGCTGCCGGCTGATGACCTGGTCGTTGACGATCGCGATCGGGTCGGTCGGGTTGACCGGGACGGCCGTCAGCGTGAGCTTGTTATTGGGGTCGATCTGGGCGTCCGCCGCCTTGGGCTTGTCGTCGGCCTTCGGGGCCGTCGCGGCCGGCTTCTGCCCGCCGAATAGCGAGCGTCGCGGTTGCGCCTGGCCCATCGCCTCCGGCCCGCCCACGGCCAGCCCGGCCACCGCGAGGCCGAGCACGTAACCGAACCTCTTGCGACCGCAATCCTTGGCGATCATCACGTGGTGTCTCCCCAATCCTTGAACCCGTGAAGAGATTTCCTCAAGTTTCCCGACGATCCGGCCGAGACTCTAGGGTTTGGCCGGGATTTGTCAACCTCAGCCTCGACGCGGTTCTCGGAAGTTGCCCGTGATGAGTTGGCGATGCGTGCCCGACTTCCGGACGAACCGCGTCTTGTCCGCCGCGGTCACCCACCGTAGACTTCCGGGTGGCAACCTCGCCCGTCTCCGGCCGCACTTCCTTGCGAAGGACGCATCCATGAGCCGGCCCCGTTCACCCCATTGGATCTTGCTGGTGGGCCTCCACGCCTGGGCGATCATGCCGGCGGGCGCCGATGAGGCCAGGCAGAATCGACCCGATGCCATCGTGCTGTCCGCCCTCCGCGCGAATCCGGCGACGGCTCCCTATGCGATCCGAGTAGGCTGGGATAGCGGGCGGATTGTCCTGGGCGGGAAGGTGGGCACGAGCGTGATCCACGACGTCGCGGTCCGGACGGTCATCGAGCTCGGTTACCCGATCCGCGACGACCTGGTCATCGACACCGGTGAGGCCCACCGGGTGGCGATGGAGCAGGCCATCCGCGACGGGATCCTGGCGCCGCCCGGAGAGCCGGTGACGGCCACGTCGTCGCCCTATTTCGTCTATCCCGAGCCGCTCTTCGGCCGCGTCGACGACCCCTTCTACGGCATGGAGCCTCCGCTCCTGAGCTTGCCGCCGTGGCAGGCCGGGGCGGCCGCGGGCACGCCCGGACCTGGACGGGGACAGGCCGCCGCCGCGGCGCCGGTCCGACGGCCCGGCCCCGAGAAGGGCCGGCTCCGATTGACCGTTGATGCGGCGGGGCAGGTTTTCCTCAGCGGCCTGGTCGCGAGCGAGGAAGACAAGCGGATCATCGAGGCCGAGGCCCGCAACACGCCCGGCGTGACGCGCGTCATCAGTGAGCTACGCGTCGCCGGGAGGGCCTCCGACGCGCCCCCGCCCCCGCCCACGCCGTATCCCGGCCCGGACGGCTCGGCCAAGGGTGCGGCCCCGGTGCCACCGCCCCCCGATCCGGGACTGGCTGGCCCTGTGGACAGGGCGGCCGCTCCGGCCCCCGCCGCGTCGGTGCTGGCGATGGCTCGGGACACGCACGGGCTGACCCGCCGGGTCGCGGAATCGCTCGCTCGCCGGCCATCGCTGGCCACGCTTCCCGTCGGCGTGACCTCGAGCGGCGATGTGGTCACCATCGCCGGCAAGGTGCCGTCGGCGTATGAAGCCATGCTCGTCTACCGGGCCGTGGAGCAGACCCCGGGCGTCCGCGATCTCATCGACAAGCTCCAGTTCCAGGTGCCCGACGAGGATCACCCCAATCCTCTGCTGGCCAGGGGACGCCCCGAGGACCTGGAACCCTACCTGACCTCCCAGATCCGTCGCCACCTCGGCGAGATTGCCCACATCGACCGTGTCCACGTCCGAGGCGACCGCCTCGAGCTGCAAGGCACGCTCCTTCGGGCCGACGACCGCAAGCGGGCGGAGGCCACCATCCGCTCCATGCCCCTCCTCCGCGACTTCAAGGTGGACGCCTCGTTCGACGTGGAATGAGCAAGGCGAGCCGCTCGTTTCTCCATGCATGATCGCGGTGCGCGCGATTCCTGACTGCGTCGTTGGCGGCTCCGAAATGCCCGAGACGGCGGTGTCCAGGGTGTCTGATGAATCTAGGGAAGATATCCGGCCGGCTCGGGGATCGGCTGGGTGGAGAAGCGCAAGATCCTGGGGGAGTTTGATCTTGATCGCTTCTCGGAAGCGGGCTTACCATGTGCCGCGAGCGTGGGGGGCGGTGCCCTGGCCTCTCGGCGCATTGACTTGAACGGATGAAGACCTGATCGGGCCATCCAGTCCTCGGATCGAGGGAGAGGGTCGGTATCGCATGATCGCCAACACGGAGGGAGGCGTATCCCCCAGGTCCGCGGATCCAATCCTGCGCCGGGTGGCCTCGCGACGAGAGGCGATCACCCCCGGCGATCTCGAGATGGCCACGGAGCGGACCCGGGACTGGCTGCTCGCCGAGCAGAAGGGCGACGGACACTGGATCGGTGAGCTCGAGGGGGACACGATCCTCGAATCGGAGTATGTCCTGCTCCTCGCCTATTTCGGCCGCGAGCACGAGCCGGTCTGTGCGGCCTGCGCCCGATACATGCTCGATCGCCAGCTCCCGGAAGGGGGCTGGGCGATCTACCCCGGCGGGCCGCTCGAGGTCAGCGCGTCGGTGAAGGCGTACTTCGCGCTCAAGCTGGTGGGCCACTCGCCCGAAGAGCCGGCGATGGTCAGGGCCCGTGAGGCCATCCTCCGCGCCGGCGGCGCCCGCCACTGCAACAGCTTCACGCGGTTCTACCTGGCGCTCCTGGGCCAGATCAGTTACGACGAGTGCCCGACCGTGCCGCCGGAGCTCCTGCTGATCCCGTCGGGTCTGAAGTTCAGCCTGGCGGCGATGTCTTCCTGGACGCGGACCATCGTCGTCCCACTCTCGATCATCTCGCACTTCAAGCCGGTGAAACGGATCGAGCCCGGGCGCGGGATCGATGAGCTTTTCGTCGACGGCAAGAAGGGCCATGCGCATCAGAGCGAGGGCTTCCTCTCCTGGTCGAGCTTCTTCCTCGCGGGCGATCGGCTGCTGAAGTTGGTCGACCGGGTCTTGCCGGGCCGATGGCGACGGCGAGGCGTGAAGGCCGCGCACGACTGGATGCTGGACCATTTCAGGAACTCCGACGGCCTGGGCGCGATCTTCCCGCCGATGGTCTACGCGATCCTGGCGCTCGATTGCCTGGGCTATGGGGCCGACGCGCCGGAGGTCGTCCAGGCGTGGAAGGACCTCAACGACCTTCGGATCGACGAGGGGGATCGGACCCGCTGGCAGCCCTGCGTGTCTCCCGTCTGGGATACCGCGATCGCGACGATCGCCGTGTCGGACGCGGACCTCGGCGACGAGGCCGCGCTCGCCCGCGCGGGGGAGTGGCTCCTGGACCGAGAGATCCGGAAGGCGGGGGACTGGCAGGTCCGCCGGCCGGGGATCGAGCCCAGCGGCTGGCCGTTCGAGTATCGCAACGAGTTCTACCCCGACATCGACGACTCGGCGATGGTGGTGATGGCCCTGCTGCGGTCGCCCGAGGCCGATTCGCCGCCGATCCAGGCGGCCATCCGTCGCGCGGCGACGTGGCTCCTGGCCATGCAGAACCGCGACGGAGGCTGGGCGGCCTTCGATGCCGACATCGACAACGAGGTCCTGACCAAGGTCCCGTTCGCCGACCACAACGCGATGCTCGACCCGAGCTGCGCGGACATCACCGCACGGGTGATCGAGATGCTCGGTCATCTCGGCCACAGGGCCGAGCATCCGTCGATCGCGCGGGGGCTCGAATACCTCTGGCGGACCCAGGAGCCGGAAGGCTGCTGGTATGGGCGGTGGGGCGTGAACTACGTCTACGGGACCTGGCAGGTCCTCCAGGGACTGGCGGCGATCGACTTCCCGACCGATCATCCCGCCGTCGTCCGCGCGGCCGACTGGCTGGAGTCGGTGCAGCAGGATTGCGGCGGGTGGGGCGAGGGCTGCGACAGCTACGACGACCCGTCGCGGAAGGGGCAGGGGGTGCCGACGGCCTCGCAGACGGCGTGGGCCGTGCTCGGCCTCATCGCCGCGGGGCGTGAGGGCGGAGACCCCGCCCGGCGCGGCATTCGTTTCCTGCTCGAGACCCAGGCGGCGGATGGCTCCTGGGACGAGGTGCCTTACACCGGTACGGGCTTCCCGCGGGTCTTCTACCTGAAGTACCACCTCTACCGGATCTACTTCCCGCTGATGGCGATCGGTCGCTATCGCGTGGCCGTTTCGGAGCGTGCGAACCAATCCACGCCCGCCCTGGCGACGCGCGTGCCGGCCCGGCCGCTCCCCTTCGATTGATCGATCCGGACGGATTCTCATTCTCACCGCCGCCGGGCCCCGGAAGGGGACGTCGCGGCGGACGCGACGGGCCTCGGCCCGCTTTCCCGGAGGTAAGTCTGCATGCGATTCCCCCTGGCCATGACCACTCGCATCGCGGGCTACATCGCCCGAAAGAAGGTGACGCGGGCCGAGAAGTTCCCTATGGTGCTGATGCTGGAGCCGCTCCACGCCTGCAACCTGACCTGCACCGGCTGCGGGCGGATCCGCGAATACACCTCGACGATCAAGCAGAAGCTCTCGATCGACGAATGCCTCGCCTCGGTGGATGAGTGCGGCGCCCCGGTGGTCTCGATCTGCGGCGGCGAGCCGATGATCTACCCGGGCATCGGCGAGCTCGTGGCCAAGATCCTCGAGCGGAAGAAGGTCGTCTACCTCTGCACCAACGGGATGTTCATCCGCAAGAAGATCGGCGACTTCAAGCCGCACCGCCGCTTCTTCTTCAACGTCCACCTGGACGGGATGCGGAAGAACCACGACATCGCCGTCGAGCGCGAGGGGGTCTTCGACGCCGCGATCGACGGCATCAAGGCCGCCAAGGAGTCCGACTTCATGGTCTGCACGAACACCACGGTGTTCCAGGAGACCGACATGGCCGAGCTCGACGAGCTCTTCGGCCATCTCACCGGTCTCGGAGTCGACGGCTTCCTGATCTCCCCGGGCTACAGCTACGCGGCCGTGGGCTCGAAGGAGATCTTCATGACCCGCAACGACATCCGCGCCAAGTTCCTCGCCGCCGAGGCGATGTTCCGGAAGTACAAGTTCTACTCCTCGCCCGTCTACCTCGAATTCCTGATGGGCAAGCGCGAGCTCTCGTGCACGGCCTGGGCCAACCCGACGCGGAACATCAAGGGCTGGAAGGGCCCTTGCTACCTGATCACGGATACCCACCACGAGACCTTCCCGGACCTCCTGAACCGGACGAACTGGGAGGAATACGGGCCGGGCAAGGACCCTCGCTGCGAGAACTGCATGATGCACTCCGGCTTCGAGACGACCGCGGCCCTTGGCGTCAACGGCCGGCTCGGGGATACTCTCAAGATGGTGAAATGGCAGTTCTCCTGAGCCCGAGCCGAGGATCGAGATCGGCGACCGGAAACCCCGGTCGTCGCTCACCTGAATGAAAACCCCCGGTACGCAGCGAATCGCCCCCGCCCCCGCCCCCGCGGACGTCGGCATCGTCATGGCCATGCCGATCGAGGCCGGCTATCTTCTCGATGCCCTGAGCAAGGTCCGGAAATACTCGGCGGGGAGGCACGCCGTCGTCGAGGGAGAGCTCGCGGGGAAGGTCGTGGCGGTGGTCGTGACCGGCCCCGGGGAGGCGGCCGCGACGCGAGGCACGGAGCACCTGGTGGCCGGCCATCGCCCGCGGCGGTTGATCTCGGCCGGCTTCGGCGGGGCCCTCGATCCGGCACTGGCGAGGAACGACCTGGTCCTGCCACGCGAGGTGGCCGGATCGGCGGGCGGGCTCCACGAGGCGAACCCGGACGTCCCCGAGATCCCGGGCATCCGCCGCGTCGGCGGCCGTCTCCTGACCGTGGACCGCGTGATCACGAGCACGGCGGAGAAGGCTGACCTGGGCCGAGCTCACGGCGCCGACGTCGTGGACATGGAGACGGCGGCGGTGGCCCGGCTGGCCCACGTTCGATCGATCCCTTTCTATTCGATCCGCGTGATCAGCGACGATGCCTCGACCGAGCTCCCCCCAGAGGTCGCCCGGATGCTCACGAAATCGGGGAGCTACCGCGTTGGCGTGGCCCTTCGTGCGATCTGGAATCGCCCGGCCGCCATCAAGGACTTCATGGGCCTGCATGCCAGGGCGCTCGAGTGCGCCGATCGCCTCGCCTCGGGGATCACCCGGCTGCTGGAATCGCTGCCGTAGGATCGGATCGACCTCGCGATCCCACGATCCTCACTTCGCCTTCGGCGCGGCCTCGGCCTTGGGGGGCGGCGCGACGGGTGCCGGCGCGAGCGACTGGCGGACCGGCTTTGAGACCGCGGCGGCCGGGCGATTGACGATCGCCGGGGCCGGGCTGAGGATGCTGTTGACCCCCATCGTCGCCAGCCCCTGGATCAGGAGCATCGTCGCCAGGCCGAGCCCGAGGGCGTGCCAGGGGTGGAACTGGAAGATCAGCGTGAAGACGGCGAACCAGACGATCCCCTGCAGGACTGTCCACATGAAGTTCGTCGTGAACATCGTGTCGTAAGAGGCCGAGGCCTGGCGGTGGTAGAAGATCGCGAGCATCGCGGCGATCAGGAACGAGCCGGCCGTGACCTTGAGGCCGACTCGCGGCGTGACCTCGTCGTAGAGCTGGTCCTGCGCGATCTCGATGACCACGAAGCAGCCGACGAAGACGACCAGCCAGTAGATCAGGAACGCCCACAACGTCGCCATGTCGTCCGCCTCACGTCGTCGCGATGACTCGACCGCACGATAGGATCCCACGCCGCGCCCACGTATCGTATCCGAGCGGAAACCATCGCGGAATGACGGACCGCCCGCGCCGGCCCCTGGAGCTTTCCGATCGGGGTGGTATCATGGCGAGGGCCGCCCCAACCGACAGCGCAACACCGGATGTGTCCCGATGATCGTCCTCAGTGCCTTCGCCGACGAGATCTCCCAGGATCCGAGGGCCCAGATCGAGACCCTGGCCCGGCACGGGATCCGTCACATCGAGTTCCGCGCCATCCACGGGACCAACGTCCTGGACCTCTCGGACGCCCAGCATGAGGAGTTCCGCGACCTGCTTCGGGCCGCCGGGTTCGGCCTCAGCGCGATCGGCTCGCCGATCGGCAAGATCCGGATCACCGAGCCGTTCGGGCCGCATCTCGATCGGTTCGAGCGGGCGCTCGACCTCGCCGCCTTCTACGACACGCCCCGAGTCCGGGTCTTCAGCTTCTACATCCCGCCGGGCGACGAGCCGGAGATCCACCGGGCCGAGGTCCTCGCGCGGATGAGGGAGCTGGCCGCCCGCGCCGAGGGTCGTCGGGTCTCGCTCTTCCTCGAGAATGAGAAGGGGATCTACGGCGATCACGCGTCCCGGGTGTCCCAGATCCTGGACGTCGTGGACTCCCCCTGGCTCTCCCATGCGTTCGACCCGGCCAATTACTTGGAGGTCGGGCAGGACGTCCGCGAGGCATGGAGCCTCCTCCAGCCCAGGGTCCGCCATTTTCACGTGAAGGACTATGATGCGAAGTCGCATAAGAATGTCCCGGCGGGACACGGGGATGGCCTGATCCCGGAGCTCCTCGGCCGGGCCGTCCGGGACGGCTACGAGGGCTTCGCCGTGCTCGAGCCGCACCTCGTGGTGGCCGAGGCGTCGTTCGGCTTCACGGGCCCGGAGCGATTCGCCGACGCGGCCACGGCGCTGCGGTCCATCCTGGTTGAGCAAGAGATCGAGTTCGCATGACCCATCGGCCAGACCGGCCGGCCCGACACGAAACCGCGGAGATTCGAAGATGTCCAGTTCGCAGACGAGCCGCCGGGGATTCCTCATGGGGGGCATGGCGGCGGGGCTGCTGGCCAGAGGCATGCCCCTGGCGCGTGCCGCCCGCGCCGGCGCCAGGGGAGATGGCTTCAAGATCTCGCTCGCCGAGTGGTCGCTGCACAAGGCCCTCTTCGCCGGCACGATCAAGAACCTCGACTTTCCCAGGATCGCCCGCGAGGACTACGGGATCGCGGGCGTGGAGTTCGTCAATCAGTTCTTCAAGGACAAGGCCCACGACGAGGCCTACCTGAAGGACCTCAAGACCAGGGCGAACGATCACGGGGTCACCTGCGTCCTCATCATGGTCGACGGCGAGGGCGACATGAGCGATCCCGACAAGGCGGAGCGCGCGAAGGCGGTCGAGAACCACAAGAAGTGGATCGATGCCGCGGCAGCGCTCGGCTGCCACTCGATCCGCATCAACACGGGCGGGCACTACAGCCCGTCGGACGTCGGCGCGGTGGCCGATGCCTGCTCGGCGCTCAATGCCTACGGGATCGAACACAAGATCGGGGTGATCTGCGAGAACCACGGCGGCCCCTCCAGCGACCCTAATGCCCTGATCGCCCTCATGAAAGCCGTGAACGATAAGAACTTCGGCACCCTCCCGGACTTCGGCAACTTCCCCAAGGGGGACGACGGCAAGTATGCGATCGACGTCTACGACGCCGTCGAGCGGATGATGCCCTACGCCAAGGGAGTCTCGGCCAAGAGCCATGATTTCGACGAGCAGGGGAACGAGACGATGCTCGACTATCCCCGGCTGATGAAGATCGTGGAGAAGGCGGGCTATTCCGGCTTCGTGGGCATAGAATACGAGGGCGAACGGTTGAGCGAGCCGGACGGGATCCGGGCGACCAAGAAGCTCCTGGACAAGATCCTCGCGGGCTGAGCATTTCGCGCCCGACCACGGTGCAGACCATCATGAAGATCGAGGCGGGCCGGCGACTCCCCGAGGCGGGTGTCGCCGGCCCGCGGGCGTTTCGAAGCCTGGATCCACGCGTCGGCAGAGTCGCGCGATCGGGGAAAGAAGGCAGTCCTGGTTGAGATTACGCGTCCCGTAATCCTGGGCGGAGGCATCAGGAGGGACGGCCGTGGGCAAGGAGTCCGGGGAAAACAGGAGGACAGCGCCAGGGGCTGGAGTCGATGAACAAAGCGGCGACCCCGGACAGGGCCGCCGCGTTGCGCAGGGATGCGTCAATCATGATCGGTTTGATGGAACAAACCTCACGCCTGAGAGTCCTTCCGGCGGCCGCGATAGTGGATCGCGGCGGCGCCGCATGCGACCGCCCAGGCCAGCCAGGTGGTCGGCTCCGGCGTGTTCTGCTCGGCGAGCGGGGAGATCTTCGTCCAGGAGAGGTAGGCCTCGCCCGCGACGCCGTCGAGGCTGGAGCCGGCGTAGCTGGAGATCCAGATCCCCTGGGTGGGGTCGATGCCGGGAATCTTGCTGAAATTGGCGATGGTGAACTCGAGCTGGGGATGCGTCGGCGAGGGATCGTAGGCGAGCGTCCCCGTGTAATCCGCGAGCTGCTTGCCGAACTGGTAGGCCAGCCCGGACGAGGCCTTGGAGGCGTCGTACTGGCTGACGGTGAAACCATCGGTCCCCGTCCCCGCCAGGGTCTTGTCGGCCGGGATGCCGGCGATCACGACGGGCGTCCCCGGCGAGTTCACGTTCGCGGTGTTGACCGGCGCGATGGCGAGCGCGACGGACTTATCTCCGGCGAGGTGCGCCACGTCGTACGGGGTCGCCGTACCGCTCGGGTCGCCATTGGCCTGGCCGAACGGGGCGTACTGCCCGGACGCGTTCTTGAAGGTATTGAATCCGACCTGGAGGGTATCGGTGGCCTGGTCGTAACGAAGCCGGATGTCCTGGATGCTCCACCCGGAGACCCAGCCCCGGTTGGTAATCCAGTCCGATTGCCCGATGGTCAGCGGGTTGTCGCTCACGGCCGCTTTGCGGACCAGGGGGTCGCTGAGGCTGAAATCCGTGGCAACGTTCCCGGTCAGGGAAATCGGGGCCGCCGTCGCGGCGGCCGAAAAGAGCCCCATGACGACGAGCGGCGTCGCGGTCCGAGAAAACAAGCGGCGAAGCACCATGACGAGTCTCCTTCCACGTATGGTTTAGTTCGTCCCGAGGTTGCCGGCCGTGGCATGACGAGGGCATCGTCAGCCGGGACGATCAGGCCAGAGAGATCCGGCGACCAACGCGTGGCGAGCGACAGACACGCCGCGACATGGTCCAGTTGACGATTCGGTTCGCACCCCCCGTGACGGTCCCAGCGATCCCGGCTCCGCCGAGAGGCTCGAGGCCGCCCCAGTATCCCGCCCGCGAAGGCGGGATTTCCAGAAAGGACGATGGCGCGATGTCGCTATTCGCAAGACTGCTGCAAGCTGTTCGCTCGTGGCGCCGCCGTCGGGGTGGCCCGAAGACCGTCCGATACGCCGGCATCGCCATGGAACAGCTTGATCATCGACAACTCCTGAGCGTTAACTTCACGGGAAACGTCCCAATCGATTTTCCCGCTACAACGAGTCCAGGCGTCGTGGTCCTCCCCGACAACGCCCTGGTCCAGCACCCCACCATCGCTCCCCAGATTTCGGGGATCGTGAAGGTCTCCGGGTTCGACGTGAAGGAGCTGCGGGTCAGCTACGACGCGTCGGATGATACCCTGAGCGTGGGGATCGGCCAGCCTGCGAGTCAGAACCAGCCCGGGACCGTGATCGCGGGCGACGCTGACAATAATGGAAACTCGGGAACCGTCAACCCCGCTGTGACATCCACCCCCGGATTTGCGGGATTCCAGGACGTCGCGGACATGGGCGGCACCGAACACATGGGGATCTTCCTCGACTTCCTGGGCACCGGCGAGGCCCAGATCGTCGCGGGGTTCTCCGCCATCCCCGCGCCCGGCGACGCCGCCAAGCCGTTCCAGGTGGCGCAGGCGATCCCCACCGGACCCAACGCGGCGCCGGCGTTCGGGACCGAGCTGCCGCAGTACGAGGGGAACCTGTACCTGGTCAACTCCACCTCGCATCCGAGCCTGGAGTTCTCCATCAAGGACTTCTCCAAGCTCTACCAGCAGGTCACCGGGACGGCGATGACCTCCACGTCCCTGATCAGCATGGGGGCGTTCGGGGGCTCCGGCCAGGACATCGGCATCAGCGAGGCCTTCTTCCCGCAGCAGGAGTTCTCGATCGATAAGGCCACGCTGCCGAATCCCTGCCCGCCGATCTCGCCGACCATCCTGGTCAACCCCCACGAGCACCGGATCCTCGACACCACCCATCGCGACCTCGTCCGGGTCTACGTCTTCGGGACCTCCGGGTTCGACGTCAACACGATCGACCCGAACACCGTCGACCTCAGCGGGGCGAAGCCGCTGACCTACTTCACGCGGAGGTGGCCCCACAGCGAGTTCCCGGTCGTCACCTACGTCTTCAACGCCAAGGACATCAACCTCCCCGCGGGCCTGACCACGGCCACCTTCACCGCCGAGACGACCAGCGGCCAGAAGATCACCTCGTCCCGGGAAGTCCTGAACATCCCCTACGCCGCGGAGCGTGCCAAGGGATATCTCCGGACCCGGATGGGATACGAGAGCGCCTACAAGCGGCTGAATCCCGCGGCGAAATCCGAGGTCACCGCATCCTCTTCCACGTCGGCCGCGGTGAACGTGGGGGTGGCCTCGCGGCAGGCGGCCCAGGCGCTCCGGGTCAACTACGCCACCCAGGTCTCGAGGACCGGGACCACCACCCCCGTCCTCACGCCCCGCACCGTGGTCTCCGTGAACCGGGCCTCGGCCGCCAGCCAGGCTCAGGAGTCGAAGGTCTCGCGGCGGCTGAAGGCGAGCATGGACTCCTACCTGAGCCAGGCCGGCGGGGCGAGGTGATCGCGGCCGCCATCTCGAGCCCAAGCCGACGTCCCGGGCCCATGGCGCCCCCCCGCCATCGGCCCGGGAATCCCTCGCAGGCAATCCTGGCCATCCTCTCCCCGCCCACGCTAGAATCGCCCCGAACACCCACCCGGATGGACCAACCCGGAGGCATCCACCATGGCCGACCACACGCCCTACCAGAAGAAGATCATCGATCGCTACTACAGGAACTTCGACGCGATCAAACACCAGCAGCTCTCCGAACTCGCGACCGAGCTCTACCTCGCCGAGGGGAAGAAGAAGGATCGCCTCTGGCAGCGCGTCGAGGAGAGCCTGAGGAAGCTCGAATTCCCCGAGTCCCGGATCGCCCACCTCATGCAGGCCCGCGATCCATCGTTGCTCGTCGGCATCCTCGCCGAGTTGGATCGTCATTCCTGAAGCCGAGTGAGGCGCGATTTATATCCATTCGTGTCCATTCGTCGCGGCATGGTCGATGGCTTGAGCGGGATCATTCCAGCCCCCTCGCGCCCATGCAGCGTCCCGCGCCGATCCCGAGGCTCCCTGATCGAATTCGGCTGATCCGTTTCGTCGGCCGTATCACGCGCATGCCTCCTCATCGAGAACAGGCCACCAACGGCCATCTGCGCCATCAAGGGCGGGGTTTCTATCACGTCGGCACCCTGGCCATATCAGGCCGTACAGCCCTGGTTATGCTCATTTCTGCCGATCGTGCGCCCTTCTTTCTCCGTTGAGCCGGCGAGAAGGACTCGATCCAACGCCTTTTTTTTCCAGAGATGTTCGGTTGACCGCCAATCAAGCGTTTCGTACATTCGAGATGGCGAGGGTGCCCGCTTTTTGTGACCGGATGAACGATGGCGAACGGTCGTTCGTTGCCATCCAGCTCCGTCGTCTTTCGGACCTGTCATGACACTCAACGGTGAGACTGGTACCATGACGTCATTGGCCCAGCGCGTGCGAGACCTGCGTTACTCCAAGGGGTGGGGACCGGATGAGCTGGCGAACCGGGCGGAGATCTCCCGGACCGCCCTCTACCAGATCGAGAGCGGCAAGACGGGGTTGCCCCGGGCGGGAACGCTCCGGAGGATCGCCGTCGCCCTGGATGTCCCCATGGATGAACTCCTCGCCGAAGGCCCGGCGGTGGCGACCGCCGGCGTCAGGACGGCGGCCGTGCAGATGGCAAACTCCGCGAGGGCGGAGGAACTGGAGAACTGGATCGCCGCCGAGGGGGCCTCTCTGACCGCCTCCGCGGGGGGCTACTACAACGCAGCCGGAAACTCGGCGGCGTTCCTCGACGAGCTCCGGGGCGATATGGGGCGACTGGATCCGGATCTTTCTCGCCGGACCACGACCCGCGGGTATGATCCGCTCCTGATGCGAGAAGGGGAGCTCATGTCCAAGCTCCACGACCTGCTCCATTCGAGGATGGGGAACGGCGTCGCGCGGATCCTCGACGACCTGCACGTCATGATCCAGCGGAACCGCAACGGAAGTTGACGAGAATTCCCGCCCGGTCCCGGATTGTCGGGTAGATTTCCTCAAGGATCTTCGGTGTGAGGACGACAGAGGTCACCTCCACCCCTCCATGAGCTTGCATCCTTGAGGCCGCACCATGCGAATTCCTGCCCCGCCCGGGATCGGACCGGGTCGTCTCGCGATCACCCTGATAGCCCTGGCCATGTCGGCGGGCACGGCCCACGGTCAGCAACCGGGCGGGCCGCGGCCCGTACGCGCCCCCGTCCCGACTTACACCGCCGCCCCGGCCTGCCAGCCTTGCGAGCCGGCGGCGTTGGGGACATTCGAGCCGACGCCCTACCTGATGGTCCGCGGCAACTGGCCCGCCGGCGGCGGCTATTCGCCGCTCGGTCTGGCCGGGGACCAGTCGATGAGCCTGTACGGGCCGTTGTCTCCGCTCCGTTCCACCTCCGCCCCCATCACGACCTATACGAGAGGCTACGACGGCCGGGTGTATGCGTCTCGGGCGACCTCGAGCTCCACCCCGAACCTGCCGGGTGTCTCTCCGGTCGTCTATCCCACGCAGGGGAGTTACTACTACGGACCCAGGGTGGATCGGAGCAATCCGGCCTGGTCGAGCGGCATGCACTGGATCGACCAGAGATGACGGAGGCACCCCCGCGCAGCGATCTCCGGGCCCCCGAATCTCGAGCCGTCTTGCGGACCTGGTTCGCCGGCACCGCAGGGTCCGGGAAGCGATTCCCGGGCTCACTCACGACTGCGGATGATTCGGCAGCCTCGCCGAAGCGAGGAAAGCGGAGAGGGGGGGATTCGAACCCCCGAGACCCCTTGCGGAGTCTAACGGTTTAGCAAACCGTCGCTATCGACCACTCAGCCACCTCTCCTTGATCTCGGCGAGGACGCCGGACCCGGGCGGGAGTTGTTCGTCACGAAGAGGATACCAGGCGGGCACGGTGGGAGTCAACCGAGGGTGGCCGGCGTCGAGTCGAGCGTGAGGAGAATCCCCCACGCTCGTCGCGACCGAACTCCGACCCCGACTCAGGCTCGCCGGAGTCGGCGTGCGGAGTCGCCCTCACTCGGACTTCTTCTTGGCCGCATACTCGATCTTCGAGGCGACGCCGTCCTCGTGGGTGATCTTGGCGGAAATCCCCTTCTGCCCATTGTCCTGCACCTTCTCGAGCCGCTCCTTGAGCTTGGCGACGTCGACCTTGCGGGCCCCCTTCTTGCTGATCTGCTCGGTCTTGTCGTTGACCTTGATCTTCACCTCCTTGTCGGAGTCCTTGGGGACGACCGTGAGGATCTTGGCGTCGGTGTCGACCTTGGTGATCGTGCCCAGGAGCTCGTCGGCGAGGACCGCGCCGGTGACGAACAGAATCCCGGCAAGGCCGGCGCTCAGCATCAGGATCAGGCCGCGGCGAGACTGCATGGAAAACTCTCCTTCAGGCTCTTTCGGTCGTCCCGGCCGCGAGCGACGGTGACCCTGACACAGGGCCGACCGACCGTCGAACTCGCACGGTGCCGGAGACG
Source organism: Aquisphaera insulae (assembly GCF_011064615.1). GTDB lineage: Bacteria > Planctomycetota > Planctomycetia > Isosphaerales > Isosphaeraceae > Aquisphaera > Aquisphaera insulae. The sequence goes on from NZ_JAALJH010000016.1 coordinate 103,885, forward strand.
GCTCAACTCGGGTAGGCGACAAATCGGGCGGGCCCGGCCGGCCCATCGGGACCGCGGGCCAACCTCCCCCGATCTTGGAGCCTCCGCGCGGCCGTTGCAAGCGGGGAGCGGCCCGGGCCGGGGTGCGTACTCGCCCGGGGACGTCCCTCGCGGTATAACCACTCCGAGGTCGCGCCGGCGCAGCACCAGCGATCGCCATCTTCTCGAAAGGATATGAGCATGCATGTTTCACGGTTTCGGACCATTCTCCTCGGGCTGATCGCGGGGCTTGCGGTGACGGCCGCGCCCCCCGGATCGTCCGCCCTCGACGGCCCGGAGTCGCCCCCCCCGGCCCTCATCGACGGCCAGGGGCCGGGCTGGCGGCCGCTCGCCGCCGAGGACTTCACGGACGTCAACCTCGGGCCCGAAGCCTGGACCTGGAAGGAGGGACTCGGTCACTGCAAGGGGACCCCCGTGGGCGTCATCCGGACCCGCAAGCCGGTCACGAACTTCGAGCTCGTGGCGCGATGGCGGCACCTGGCGCCGGGCGGGAATTCGGGCATCTTCGTCTGGGCCCCGGAGAAGGCTCTCGAGGGCCTGAAGCCGGGCCACCTGCCGCCGGGCGGCATCGAGGTCCAGGTGCTCGATCATGGGTATGCCGACCAGTACCAGAAGGAGACCGGCAAGAAGCCCGACTGGTTCACGACCAACGGCGACGTCTTCCCCGTGGGCAGCTCCCGGATGAAGCCCTTCCCACCACTCTCTCCCGACGGCTCGCGCAGCTTCCCCCGCGAGAACCGGTCGAAGGGGGTCGGCGAGTGGAACCACTATTACGTCCGGGGGATCAACGGCGAGATCCGCCTCTGGGTCAACGGCAAGGAGGTCTCCGGAGGGAACCACTGCGAGCCCGCCAGCGGGTATCTCTGCCTGGAGTCCGAGGGCTCTCCCGTCGAGTTCAAGGACATTCGTATTCGTGAGCTGCCGTAAATCCCAGGGCCATGACACCCGCGACGCGGCGAGGAGCTGGCTCAGCGGCTCGCCGCGATCGAGTCGCGGAACCGCGCCAGGCTGAAGGCGAAGAACGCCGCGCCGATCCCCGCGACCGCGAGGAATTCCGGCCAGACCGACCCGATCCCGGCCCCCCGGCAGATGATCGCCTGCGAGAAGCTCACGAAGTGCCGCGACGGCAGGAAGAGCGTCAGCCGCTGGAGCCAGGGCGGCTGGCTCTCCACCGGCGTCTGCCCGCCGGAGAGGAGCTGGAGCACCATCAGCACCAGGATGATCAGCAGCGCGAACTGCGCCATGCTCCGCGCGATCGTGCCCAGGAAGATCCCCAGCGCGGTCGCGAAGAAGAGGTACAGCACCACGCCGGAGAGGAAGAGCAGGGGGGAGCCGGCGATCGGTACGCTGAGCAGCATCCGGACGACCAGGAACAGCGAGAGGCCGGTCGCCAGCAGCACGACCAGGGCATTGGACCAGACCTTCGCCAGCGCGATCTCGATCGACGAGAGGGGCATCACCATCAGGTGCTCGAGCGTCCCGTGCTCCCGCTCGCGGATCAGGGCGGCGCCGGTGAGGATCGTCGTCAGCATCGTGATCTGGTTGATGATGGCCACGATGCTGTTGAACCAGGAGGTCTCTCCGTTGGGGTTGAACGCCTTGCGGACGACCAGGGTCGGGATCGCCGCGGCCTCCGGGTCGGAGCGGCCCAGGAACGTGGTGACCTGGTCGTTGATGATGTTCTGGATGTAGGAGGCGCCCACGCTGGCCTGGAGCATCGCGGTGGCGTCGATGTTCACCTGCAGCTCGGCGCGGCGGCCGGCGCGGAGATCCGCCTCGTACCGGGGCGGGACGGCCACCACGAACATGTACCGGCCCGCATCCATCGCCGCCGAGACCTCCTTCGCCTCGATCCGCTCGGGGTGTCGGAACCGCGGCGGGTAGAAGGCGCCGAAGAGGCGGCGCGAGAGCTCCGACCGGTCCTCGTCCACGAAGGCGATCGACGCGTTGGAAACCTCCGAGGACGTCCCGGTCGCCTGGGTGTACACGCTCGCCGTGAAGGCGTAGATCAGGAACACGAACATCACGGCGTCGCTCTGGAGGCTGCGCAGCTCCTTGATGCCGAGCCAGAGGATATTGAGGAGTGTCCTCGTCATGGCTCCTGTCGCCTCAGGAGGGATGCCGCGACCAGGAGGAGGACGGGGATGAACGCGGCGATGGCCGCGGCCTCGACCGCGAGCGCGCCGGCACCCAGGCCCTTGGTGAAGGCCCCGACGCTCGAGCGCATGTAGTAGGTCGTGGGCCAGAGGCTGCCGACGATCCGGGCGCTCCCCTGGAGCGTGGAGACCGGCTGGAGCATCCCGGAGAACTGCATCGTCGGCACCATCGTGAGGATCGTCGTCACGAAGACGGCGGCGACCTGGCTCGTCGTGAAGCTCGAGACGAGCAGGCCGAGGCTGGTGGTCACCACGACGTACGCGAACGCGCAGACGGCCAGCATCGGCGCACTCCCCTTGATCGGGATCCCGAAGACGACCAGCGCCATCGCCGTGAGGATCAGGAAGTTGACCATGCCGATCGCGACGTAGGGGAGCTGCTTGCCCAGCAGGAAATCGAGCCGGGAGGACGGCGTGACGTAGAAGTTGATCATCGTGCCCAGCTCCTTCTCGCGGACCACGCTCACCGCCATCAGCACGGCCGGGATCAGGATCAGGAGGAGCGCCGGCACGCTCGGGACGATCGCGTAGACGCTCTCGAAGGTCGGGTTGTAAGTGAACCGCGTCCGGATGTCCGAGGCGAATGAGTACGGCACATCCCCTCGCCGCTGGCGGATCTGGTCCGTGTAATAGACCTGGTTGACCCCCTCGGCATACTGCTTGATCGTCTCGGCGCGGAACGGATTGGCGCCGTCCACCAGGATGGAGGCCCCGAAATTCTGCCCGCGCTCGATGTTCCGCCCGAAACCCGGGGGGATCTCGAGGGCCATCGAGATGTCATTGGCGCGAAGTCGTTCGTTGGCGGAATCGGGGCTGGAGATCGGCTCTAGCTCCCGGAACGATCGCCGGGGGGCGCCGAACGCCTCGACGTAGCCCCGGCTCGCCGGGGTCCGGTCGCCGTCGAAGGCGGCGAAGCGGATGTTCTCGACGTCGGTCGTGATGCCGTAACCGAAGATGAGCATCAGCAACGCGGAGCCGACGAAGGCGAAGGCCAGCCGGACCGGGTCGCGGACGATCTCGAGCATCTCGCGGTGGGCGTAGGCGAGCAGACGATTCGGGTTCACGATCCCGATCGAAGTCTCGCGGCCGTGGCCGTCGGACGCGTCCGACGTGCCGAAGGCCGTCGCTTCGCGGGCCTCCTCCTTGACCTCGGCCTGGCCGATGGCCTCCGCGATGTAGGCGATGAAGGCGGTCTCCAGGTCGGGTGCCTTGCGGGCGTCGATCAGGGCCCGGGGGGCGTCGCAGGCGAGCACCTTGCCGGCGTGCATCAGCGAGATCCGGTCGCATCGCATCGCCTCGTTCATGAAGTGGGTGGAGACGAAGATCGTGATGCCGTCCTTGCGCGAGAGGTCGATCAGCATCTCCCAGAACTCGTCGCGGGCCACCGGATCCACGCCCGAGGTCGGCTCGTCGAGGATCAGCATCTCCGGCTGGTGGAGGACCGCGACCGCCAGCGAGAGCCGCTGCCGGAGCCCCAGCGGCAGGCCCTCGGAGTCGTGATCCAGGTAGGGGCCGAGCCCGAACCGGCGGACCAGCTCGTCGATCCTGGGCCCGCGCGTCTCGTGCGGAAGGTGATACAACCGGGCGTGCAGGACCAGGTTCTCGCGGACCGTCAGCTCGCCGTAGAGCGAGAACGCCTGCGACATGTAGCCGACCCGGTTGCGGATCGCGATGCTGCCGGCCTCCACCGCCTCGCCGAAGAGCTTCGCCTCGCCTTCCGTCGGCGGCAGCAGCCCGGTGAGCATCTTCATGGTCGTGGACTTGCCGCAGCCGTTGGATCCGAGGAAGCCGAAGATCTCGCCGCGGGCGATCTCGAAGCTCACGTGATCCACGGCCGTGAAGCTCCCGAACCGCTTGGTCAGGCCCTTCGCCGTGATGGCCGGAGGTCCGGCCGGGTCGACGCGGGGCGGGATCACCAGCTTACGGTCGGCCCCGCGCTTTTCCGGCGGCAGGAGCCGGACGAACGCGGCTTCCAGGTCCTCCGTCCCGGTCCGCTCCTGAAGTTCCGCGGGCGTGCCGGTCTCGAGCACGTGGCCGGCGTCCATCGCGATCGTCCAGGCGAACCGCTGGGCCTCGTCCATGTAGGCCGTGGACACCAGCACGCTCATCCCCGGGCGGGATTCGCGGACCCGGTCGATGAGGTCCCAGAACTGCTGCCGGGACAGCGGGTCCACGCCCGTCGTCGGCTCGTCCAGGATCAGCAGGTCGGGGTCGTGAACCAGAGAGCAGCAGAGGCTCACCTTCTGCTTCATGCCGCCGGAGAGCTTGCCGGCCGGCCGGTCGGGGAACGGGTCGAGCCCCGTCGATTTCAGCAGGTTCGCGATCCGGTCGACCCGCTCCCCCTTCGACTGGCCGAAGAGGCGGGCGAAGAAGTCGATGTTCTCGAAGACGCTGAGCTCGCCGTAGAGGTTCTTCCCCAGCCCTTGCGGCATGTACGCGATCCGGGGGCAGACCCTGGCGCGATGACGCGAGTCCGCCATCTCTCCCCCCAGGACATTCACGGACCCAGTCTGGATCTTCCGCGAGCCCGCGATCACCCCCATGAGCGTGGACTTGCCCACGCCGTCGGGGCCGATCAGCCCGACCATCCGGCCGGCCGGGATGTCCAGATCCAGGCCGTCCACGGCCAGCGTCTTGCCGTAGCGCTGGGTCAGGCCGCGGATCGAGACGACGGCGGCATCGGAGGCGCTCATGACTTCGGTCCGCTCTTGACGTCCGGAGTGGGCGCCGGGCTTTCCTTCTTCGGTTCGTGGGCCCCCTTGGGAGCCTCCGCGACCGGGGGCTTCGCGGCCTCGACCTCCGGGTGCTTCGCCTCCTTCGAGGCCGCCAGCCGGGGCGGCATCGGCGTGTTGAGCCGATCCGGCCAGGAGACCGACTCGTCGAGCCGGACGTAGCCGACGCCGCGCACGCCCGTCTTGATCCGCTCGATGTAGGCGTCGACGACCTCCTCCGGGATCTTCAGCTTGACCCGGAACATCAGCTTGTCGCGCTCGCTGGGGGTCTCCACCTGCTTGGGGGTGAACTGCGACTCGGGCGATACGAACGAGACCTTCGCCGGGGCCGAGTACTGGGGGGCCACGTCGAGGACGATCTTGGCGTCGGCTCCGATGGGCACCAGCGCCGCCTCGCGCGACGGGAGATAGATCTCCATGTAGATGTCGCCGAGGTTGACCAGGGTCAGGACTTTGCCGCCGGACGCGAGCACCTCGCCGATCTCCGCGAGCTTGTAGAGGACCCGCCCGCGGACCGGCGAGCGGAGCGTCGAGTCGGCGATCTGGACCTCGAACCGGCTCACCTCCGCCAGGGCCTCCTCGATCGAATGCTGGGACGCGTTCACGCTCGCCTTGCGGGCATCGACGGTCGCCCGGGTGGCGTCGCGGCTGGAGCGGATCTTGTCCCATTCCTCGCGCGAGATCGCGTTGCGACTGACGAGCACCTGCCCTCGCTGGTACTCGGCCTCGCTGAAGCGGAGGTTGCTCTCCCCCTCGATCAGGTCGGCCTTCGCCTTGGCCAGCGACTCCTCGGCCCGGGAGACCTGCGCCCTGGCGCCGGCGAGCTGGGCCTCGATCTCCCTGGTATCGATCCGGGCCAGGATCTGATCGGGCCGGACCAGGTCCCCCTCGTTGACCAGGAGCTGGACCAAACGACCCGGATACTTGGCCGTGATGTCGACCTGGATGGACTCGATCCGCCCGTTGCCGGCGGCGATCCCCTTCGGCAACGGCGGCGTCTGATGCGCCACCCACGCTCGCCACGCGGCGATCACCGCCGCAGCCAGGACCGCGCCCAGGAGGACTCGTCTCAACTTCGACTGTTGCATGCCACTTCTCGAGAACGTGCCGGGAATCTGGATCACCGATGATACCGACAAGGCACTCCGAAGGCGCGTGGGCTTCACCCCGAATCTCGGGAGGGGGGCCCGGGGCGCCGGCCCTCGCCTCGATCGTCGTGGAAGGGCAGCGATCGGACGTGACGTTGTCCTCCTGGAGGAGGCCGCCGAATTGGCTCCGTTCGTTATCTCGCGGTTCCGTGGCGTCGATCGTAAGTCCTGGTTTAACAAAGACTTGGTTGTCTTTCTCTGGTGCGGACGTCGCCGCGTTTTCGTCGCTCGCGGGGCTTGCCACCGGCCGGGACGCCGCTCGAAGCCGGCAGAGCTCGTCGAGCACCACCATCAACTCCCGGCTCATCGCCGCGATTTCCCGCCGCGGCCCCTCGAGCTCGGCTTCGGCGAGGAAGGCCGCGGCCTCGTCACCACCGGACTCTTCCGCACGACCGTCCAGGGCCTCGATCCGCCCGAGCTCGTCGTCGATGACCCGCAGCAGGAACGTCCAGGCCGCATCAGCCGACTTCGGTGGCAGCCCCAGCTCGCGCCAGGAGAGCGACTCGACCAGGAACGCCTCCGATCCTCGAGCGTTCTCCCTGGCCGAGGCGAAGTACGCCTCGCAGCCGGCCATGCCCTTCGGATCGAGCGCATTGCAGGCCCGGAAGACGGCGTTGATCAGGGGATCGATCGTCGTGTCCCAGGAGTCGCCGCCGAGGAATCGCACGAACTGGTGCCGCTCGACGAGGCCGATCTCGCCCCCCAGCCGGATCCAGTCGCGGAGTGTCCGCCAGTGGCCTCGGAGCGTCAGCCGGCCCGCCTCGGTGGTCTCCAGCTCGGCGATGATCGCGGCGGCCTGCTCGCTCGGATCGTCGACCCAGCCGGTCCACGCCAGGAGTTTTTTCGTGAGGACCTCGACCCGGTCGCGATTGGGTTCGTTCGTCGCGGGCGACCGCTTTCGCGGCCCCTTCGGTTTCGCCGCAACACCTGCGAGGAAGGCGGATTCCGCCTTCTCCGCCTGCTCGATCTTCCAGGAGAGTTCGGCGGCTTTTGCCAGCAATTCGCGTTCATGATCGCTGGCACCGAGGCCGGCGTCCCTGAGGTAGTCGGCGGTCTTCCGCTCGATGCCCCGGGAATCCACGCCCCGGGCCTTCGGCAATGCTCTGACCTTCCGACCCCTCGCCGAGACCTGAACCCTGGTCTTCATCGCCGGCCGCCCTCGCGTGGGTGCACTGGATGGAGCGCGCGGAATCGCGCGATCGCCTATTCAGTACAATCCCGAAATGAGGCCGGCCAGTTTCACCGAACTCGAAGAATCGGAGAATTTTCCCCGGAGCTTGCGACCCGGAGGGGCTCGACACGACGTGGGGCCTGGATCATCCGGGCCATCGGCCGAGCGGGCAGCGCTCGTGGGCCATCCGGCTCTTGGCCTCGGTGAAGCAGCCGCAGATGCGGCAGCGGAGGCCGGTGTGGTGTTCGCAGTTGCGGCAGGTCGCAAGCCGAGCGGTCCGCACGTCGGGAGTTGTGGTCTTCAGGCCCGAGGCGATGAACGCCGACATCGCCTTCGTCGCCGAGATGGCCATGCGGAGCAGGCCGGGCCCGGCCGGGACTCCGCGGGGGAACGGATTGCCCTGAGGCCCGCCGAAGGGGACGGGCTGGAGGGCGGCCCCCTTCTCCCGGAACTGTCGCCGTTGCTCCTCGAACCAGGCCGCCTCCGGGCGGCCGAGATGGCGAAGCGTCGAGACTGACTCCTCGGCCGCGATTGCCGCCAGGTCCTGTCGACCCAGATCCGCCAGGGCGATCGCCCGGATCCAGTGGAGCCGCCACTCCTGCTGGCGGTCGCCGAGCTCTCGCGTCGACCGAATCGCCTCGTCCAGGAGCCCGAGCGCCCCGGCCGGATCGCCAAGATTCGACCGAGCCATGGCCGCTCGCTCGAGGATCAACTTGCGGGAGAACACATCGCCGGACCGCGTGGCGATTTCATGGGCTGCCTCCAGCGCGGGCAAGGCCTCACGCGGACGACCGGCACCCAGGTAGGCGAGCCCGAGACTCGCCAGGGCGTCGGCCTCGCGTGGGCCGTCGCCCTGCGTGCGGAAGAGGGTCGCCGCCTGCTTGAGCAGCTCGACGGCCGAAGCAGCCTCCTCGGGGCTGCCGCTGGCCAGGACGGTCCCCAGGTCCGACAGGGCGACCGCCTCGCCGAGGCCGTCCCCGCGACGCCTCGCCTCGTCGAGCATCCGGCGAGCGGACTCCGCCGCGGGTGGCTCGGCCAGGCCCGGCGGCGGCTCCGCCACGTCCGACTTCGCGTCGCCCACGCCTTCGATGAGGAAGATCGCCTCGCCCAGCCGTCGGATCGCGGACGCGCCCGGCCATCGGTCGCGAATCGTCGCCTCGTCGAGCGGTGATCCTGCCGCGGACCAGGCGGCGATCAGGTCGGCCCGGCGATGGCCTTGACGCTCCACGGGCGTCCCGTCGGGAAGCTTCCATCCCGGGCCGTCATCCCGCCCCCGGATCCGGGCCGCGATCCCCCGCAAGAACCCGTCCGACGGCCGCGGGACCACCCGGAAGGCGGAGGCCGGGGCCCACGCAAGCCCCGCGTCCTGCCCGACGTCCGAGCGGACATCCACGCCGATCCGGTCCCAGGCCCGACCCCCCTCCGCGTCCACGGGGACCCAGAGGACGGCCCTCCCTTCCGACATGACCGGATCCGCGACGACGCCCTCGGCGAGGGGACGCCCACGCCAGGCAGGATCCACCATGACCACCCCCCCCCAGGACGACGAACGTATCGTCTCCACGCCATCATTTATCAGGCGTGGACGCTCAAGGAATTGAAAATCGCTGAATGCCTCGAGATCAGCGGTGGTGACGATCGGCGCCCGGCCTTGCACGCCGCGGCCGTCCAAGCGCCCTCGCCCTCCCCTCGTGAGGATCCCGATCAGGATCCTCCGATCCTGATGGCGCGCCGATATGTCCCGCCCCGAATGGATTGAAGGGACCCGATGCTCCGCAGCCAAGGATAGGCCCGGTCGGTCGTTTTTTCCAGCCGGATCGGGCTGATCGCCCGAGATCGACGTCCATGCGACGCAGCCCCTCCCGGACGCCCCGCCTTGAAATCCTTCGAGTGATGGTCTTCCTCGGCTCCGTCTGCAAGCCGACATGGGAGGAAACGCCGCCGCCCGTGGCCCCGCCGGCCACCGCACTCGCATCCGACGCGACTGCCCGCGGCGCCGAGGCGATGCCCGCCGAACCATGGGGGCCCGTCCGTCGTCTCCCATCGTCTCGAGATCGGTCCGACGGTAGCGTGCCCGCTCCCTCGATCATCGGAGCTTCCCTTCCAGGCTGTGCACGATGTGCTCGGCGAAGACCAGGCCGGCTTTCGGCAACTCGTCCCGCTTCATGAGGGCGATCTCGGCATCGGCCAGTTGGGGGAGCCTCAGCTCCGCGCGGGCCGGGTGGATCCCCGCCGGGATCATGTTGCTCGGGAGGATGGTGACGCCCAGGCCGGCTCTCACGGCGGCCAGCGTGCCCGCCAGGCTCGGGCTGGTGTAGCTGATGTGCCAGCTCCGCCTGGCGCGGTCGAGGGCGGCCAGCGCGCGATCGCGGTAGATGCAGGGCTGCGGCGCGAGCACCAGCGACAGGGGTTGCTCGGCGCGGTAGCCGTCCGCCGCCGCCCAGACCAGGGGCTCGCGCCAGACCCTGGTGCCGCCCTTGACACGCTGCGGGTCACGCTTGGCCAGGATCACGTCGTAGTCCCCCCTCCGGAAGCCCTCGATCAGGTTGAGCGTCAGGTCGCAGGACACGTTGAGCTCGACGGCGGGGTGATGCTGCCGAAAGTTCGCCAGGACGTCGGGCAGGTAATGAGTCGCGAAGTCTTCCGGGGTCCCGAAGCGGATCTCGCCCCGGACGTCCGGCTCTCGCAGCCGGCTGTACGCCTCCCACTGGAGCTGGATCATCCGCCTGGCGTAGCCCAGGAAGAGCTCCCCCTGCGGGGTCAACGAGACCCTCCGCCCCGATCGGTCGAAGAGCGAGCAGCCGAGCTGCTCCTCGAGCTTCTTGATCTGGAGGCTCAGTGCCGACTGCGTCCGGTTCACCGTCGCCGCGGCCTGGCCGAATGTCCCCGTGTCGGCGATGGCGATGAAACCCTTGAGCTGCAGGCTGTCGACCTCGAATGGCACGGCAAGATTCCTATTTGATTTTCTCATTGGTCCTATGAGAAGAACCAATTTTACTCATAACACTTCGGGGCATAGACTGCAACGGCTCAAGTGAAAGGAGGGCCCATGATTCTCGAGTCTACGCAATCGGTCTCGCGTCTCTTCAAGGCAGACAGCCTGTCCTGGGTCATGGCGGCGCTGATCGCCTTCGTCGTGGCCAACGTGCTGGCCTACTCCGGGCGCTACCTGGCCGGCGATCGCAACCAGGGGCGCCACCGGCGGGGCGTGCTGCTGCTCGGCGGCTGCGTGCTGTGCATGGCCTTCGCCGATCACCTGCTGGTGCTGCTCGCCTCCTGGATGGCCGCCAACCTGCTGCTGGTCCGGCTGATGATCCACAAGGACGACTGGGCCGCCGCACGCAACTCCGGGCGGCTCGCACTGAAATCCTTCGGCCTCGGTTTCCTGCTCCTCGGGGGCGGATTCTGGCTGCTCGCGGCGAGCACGGGCACCGCGGGAGTTCGCGAGATCGCCGCCTCCGCGGTCGATTCGCCCCGGGCCACGGCGGGGCTGGTGCTGATCGCGCTGGCGGCGATGATCCAGTCCGCCGCCTGGCCCTTCCACCGCTGGCTGACGTCGTCCCTGAACTCGCCGACGCCCGTCTCGGCGTTGATGCATGCCGGGCTGGTCAACGGCGGCGGATTCCTCCTGGTGCGCTTCGCCCCGCTCTATCTCGCCCGGCCGGCTCTGCTGCAGGCGATCTTCCTCGCCGGGGTCGTCGCGGCGGTCGTCGGCACCTTCTGGAAGCTCCTCCAGGCCGACGTCAAGCGCATGCTCGCCTGCTCGACGATGGGGCAGATGGGTTTCATGCTCATGCAATGCGGTATGGGCCTGTTCGCTCCCGCCGTCTCTCACCTCTGCTGGCACGGCCTCTTCAAGGCCTACCTCTTCCTGGGGGCAGGCTCGGCGGTGCACGAGAAGCGGAGGCCGGCCTCCGTCGTCGGCCGGCCGCCCGCGGGTGCCCTGATCGCCTGCCTGGCGGGCGTGCTGGGCGCCGCGGCGTTCACTCGGGCGAGCGGGATCGGCCTGGGCCTTTCCGACACGTCCTGCATCATGGCCGCGCTGGCCTTCCTGGCCGCCTCGCAAGTGGCGTGGGGGATGCTGGCGGAGCCCCTGGCCGGGCACCGGGCCGTCCTCGCTCCGCTCGCCGGCCTGGCCTCCGGCGGGCTGTACGGCCTGAGCGTCCGGGTCGTCGAGATGGCGCTTGCGACAGGCACCGCGGTCGGCCCGCAGCCCCTGGAGGCGCTCCACCTCGCCGGGTTCGGGGTCATCGTCCTGATCTGGCTGGGGATGAACCTGGGCCTCGCGACGCGGCTGCAGTCGGCGACCGCCTGGAAGCGGTTGTACGTGGCCGCACTGAACGCCAGTCAGCCCGATCCTCGAACGATAACCGCCACCCGAACCGCCTACCGATATTGAAAGGGATCTCGATGAACGCCGTCCTGAAATCGAAACCCGAGACGAGCCTGCTGCCGACTCCCAGTGACCCCCTGACCGTGGACGGGCTCGTCGCCCGGGCGTCGGACGTGGTGGCCCCGGTCTGGCCCCTGAAGACCTTCATCGCCGTCAACCCGCTCCAGGGCCTCGAGGACCGGCCCTTCGAGCAGGCGGTGCTCGAATCCGCGCGGCACCAGGCCATCCCCGGCCCCGGCGCCAAGGCCGCCGAGGCGGTGAATCGCGAGCTGATCAAGTGGTGCGCGGCCTTCTTCGACGAGGGCCAGGCCACGATCCCCATGCCGAACCGCCACCTCGGCCTGTACCGGACCTTCGCCGACCTCGCTCGGTATGACCGAGGGCTGCGTGGCCGCGGCCCGGCCGGCGCGATCCTCGACTCGCTGCCCGCGTCGGCGGAGGAGGCCATCGCGGAGTGCCTCGGCCGGCTGAGGATCCCGAAGGGCCACCGCGAGGAGTTCATCCGCCGGGCGCTCGCGATGCTGCCCGGCTGGTCGGGTTACGTGAAGTGGTACGAACGCTGGCAACGCCCGGGCCCTCGCGCCGATCGCCCCGCGACCCTGGTCGATTATGTCGCCGTCCGGCTGGTGCTGACCTGCCTGCTGGGTCCGGAAGCCGGCCCGTCGGAAGAGATGTCCCCCAAGGCACCTGCCTGGCTCGCGGGGCTCCCCGCCGCCGAGGCGCGATACCGCGAGAGCCTCCTCGCCCGGCTACGGCCACGGACGCCGGACCTCTCCTCCGGCGAGCGCAGTCGGCCCGCCGCCCAGCTGGCCTTCTGCATCGACGTGCGCTCGGAGCCCCTCCGGAGGGCCATCGAGGCGCAGGGCCGGTATGAGACCCTGGGCTTCGCCGGATTCTTCGGCTTGCCCGTGCGGGTCGGGGGATACGGCGAGGAGCCCCACGACTCATGCCCGGTCCTCCTCAGGCCCGCCCACGAAGTCTGCGAGCACCCGGCGGATGCCGATCCGGGGCGCGTCCGCAGGCACGACCGCGGCAGGTCCCTGCTGCGGCTGCCGGCCGCCTGCTATCGATGGCTCAAGTACAACTTCGCCACCCCGTTCGCCCTGGTGGAGATCCTGGGACCCTGGCTTGGCCTGCGCTTGCTTGCCCGGACATTCGCACCGTCCCTCGCGTCGGAATTCGCCGAGTCCGCTGGCTCCGCGGTGGCGCCCCCGCTCGCGACGGAGCCGGCGCTCGATGCGATCAGCCTGGAGCAGCGTGCCGCCTACGGGGAAGGGGCCCTGCGCATGATGGGGCTCACCCAGAACCTGGCCCCGCTGGTGGTCTTCTGCGGCCACGGCAGCCGCACCAGCAACAACGCCTACGCATCCGCCCTCGACTGCGGCGCGTGCGGAGGCCATCACGGCGGGCCGAACGCGCGGATCCTCGCCGCCATCCTGAACGACCCGCGGGTGCGGACCATCCTCGATGACCGCGGGCTACCGATCCCCCGCGACACGATTTTCCTCGCGGGCGAGCACAACACCACCACCGACCGGGTCGAGCTGTATCGGCCCCGCGACGTCGATGACGGTCGTCGTCGGGAGATCGAGAGCCTCATCCAGGATCTCGCGATCGCCGGAGCGAGGAACGCGCGAGGCCGATGTCAGGCACTCGGGCAGCCCGCTGCCGGGCCCGAATCGGCCGAACGCGCGGCCCGACGCCGGAGCGCCGATTGGGCGGAGGTCCGGCCCGAATGGGGGTTGGCACGCAACGCCGCGTTCATCGTCGGCCCGCGCGAGCTGACCCGAGCCGTGGACCTGGAAGGCCGCTGCTTCCTGCACTCCTACGACTGGGAGTCGGATGAGGACGGTCGATTCCTGACCACCATCCTCACGGCCCCGATGGTGGTGGCGCAATGGATCAACAGCCAGTACCTCTTCTCGACGCTCGATAACGTGGCCTACGGGAGCGGCAGCAAGGTGACGCAGAACGTCACCGGCAAGATCGGCGTCACGCAAGGGAACGCCAGCGACCTTATGCACGGGCTGCCGCTGCAGTCGGTCCACCTGTCCGACGACCGGCCTCAGCACGAGCCGCTGCGCCTGCTGACGGTGGTCCTCGCGCCTCGCGAGAGGCTCGACGCGATCATCCGGGGCCAGGAGGTCCTGCGGAAGCTCTTCGGCAACGGCTGGGTCACGCTCGCCTGCCTGGAGCCCGCCGAGGGACAGGCCTACCTGCTGACGCGCGACCTGACCTGGGAGAGGGCCCAGTGAGGGGGCACCGCCTTACGCCGGCACCCGAGTGCCGATGACGACCAGGCACGCGAGATCCACGCGACCGGCGTGGATCTTCGCTTCGCCCCGACGGATCGGAGTGCCGGACCTCCGGGGCGGCCCGGAAGGAGCGATGAATGCGTGGCGAGATCCGCTAAACCGACCGATTCGAGGCGTTCGTTCGACACCGGGGCGGGAGTGATGCTTGCATGAAGCGATCGTTTCCGGGCCGGCCCGCCATCGGGGTTCACTCTTCCGGTACAATTTCATAACTCGAAGACCGGCGCCAGGTCGGGACGAAGCCCCGACTCGAAACGCGTATCGGTGGCCACGCGTATCGGTGTCCACGTATCGGTGGCCACGTATCGGTGGCCACACGTATCGGTGGCCAGGCACCCAATTGGAGTGGTTTGGGTAAGGCAGGGAGGATAGTGGTTCGCTCGGGACGGGGCTTTCGTCGCCTGATTCGATGTGACACGTTCAACGAACGAGGGAACGGGGCTGACGACGCGAGGTGTCGGCGGGCGCGGAGCGATTCGGAGCCGATCGCGGGAGTTGCATGACCTCGGGATGGGATCAGATGAGGACGGGGTGCGAGGCATCGAGGCCGGGGGCCTTCATCGCCCAAGCCGGAGGAGGGCACGACGATGGGGCACTCAGAGGCCGGCCGCGAGACTCAATGGGCCGGGTGCGGATGGCGCAGGGCGGGGCCTTGCCGGGGCCGGCCGACGTGGCGGCCGCGCGGGCTGTTCGCGGCCCAGCCGGATTGGTGGCCGCGGGCGGCTGAGGGCCCCGAGCATCTCTTGCCAGTGCAACCCATCCCGGCCGAGGCGGACGAAGATCGACTCCGCCTCCCGCGTCAAGGACACCTTGCCGGGCCGCTCAGGCCGGGCCGCGATGTCGACCAGCCGCAGGTGGCAGGCCAGAGTGTAACCCGGCACCAGGCCGTACCGGCCCCCCGGCACGCCGGGATCATCTGTCGGCAAGAGCCACAGGCCATCCTCATGGTGGCGGTCGTTGGCGGCGGTCGCGGTCATCGGGGCCTCAATCGCGGTCACCGGGGCCTCGGTCGCGGTCGCGATCACTCGGTCCTCGCCCGGGTTCTCGATCGCGGCCACCGTGCCCTCGGTCGCGTCTCGCGACTTCGCATGGTCGAGCCGCGTCCGGAGGGAGGTGTGCTCGGCCTCCTCGGGGGTTGCCGCGACGCCGGCGGCGAACGGGTTGAGGTCGATGTAGACGGCGACGGCCAGGAGGGCCTCCTCATCGCGGACGGCCATGCTGCGGAAGCGGCCCTCCCAGAAGGCGCCGGTGCAGCCGTCCTCGCGGTTGGCCAGGCGTGCCAGCGGCTCCTTCAGGCACTTCATGAACCAGCCGAGGTCCGCCAGCCGCCCGCGGATGGTCGCGACCCAGGCGGCATCGGCGGCGAGCGTCCGGGCCCGATCCTTCGAGGCGGGCAGCGGCCGGCCCTGGACGTCGCGGATCGGGAAGAGGGTCAGCCAGCGTCGCGCGACCTCCTCGGCCGACCACGCCGAGGCGAGCGGGGAGTCGAGCCTCAGCAGCAGGTGGAGATGGTTGTCCATCACCGCGAAGCCGCCGCAATCGACGGCGAAGAGCCCGACGAGTTCGCGGAGGCGGTCGACGATCCAATCCTTGCGATGCCCGCCGCCCTCGCCGCAAAGCCGGGCACGTCGGACGCACCGTGAGATGCAGTGATACCAGGGCGTGACCGACTCATCGACGAGCCGGGAGCGCGGCGTGGCCATCGGCGGGACCTCCCATGACTGGAGTCTAGATCGATGGTCATCTTGTGTCCACTATGTTGTGCGAAAACGAGCGGCCGAAGACCGCTCAGTCAGCGTTTCAAGACCGATGGCCTCTCCTGTTTTCCCAGTCTGCCCATTTTGGGTGCGTGGCCATCGATCCTGGGGTGCGTGGCCATCGATCCGCGTGGCCATCGATCCGGCCACGTGGCCATCGATCCGGCCATCGATCCTTGGCCTGGCCATCGATCCTTGGCCTTTTGGTGCATGGCCATCGATCCTTTGGCCATCGATCCTTGGCCATCGATCCGATCGATCCTGATTATCGATCCTGGCCATCGATCCCTGTTTTCCCAGTCTGCCCATTTTGGGTGCATGGCCATCGATCCTGGCCATCGATCCTATGTGGCCATCGATCCTATGGCCATCGATCCTATCGATCCTATCGATCCTTGGCCATCGATCCGATCGATCCTGGTCATCGATCCCTGTTTTCCCAGTCTGCCCATTTTGGGTGCATGGCCATCGATCCCCATCGATCCCCCCAGCGAATGCAGTATGTTCGATTCCCACAATGGATCTCTTGTGGCCAACGCATGAATTCACATGAAGCGTACAAAGGACTCATCACGATTTGAATTTTTGGTTGGCTCAGGGACAGACGAAAATGACTGCTTGTACCATTTCTCCCAGCTCTCCCGGGCTGCAGCGTCAGGGGACAGGCATTCCTGTGTGCCATCAATCTAACTCCTGCATTTTGACAAAGCACGTGCCACTTTCTTCCTACAGTGCATGACCCTCGATTGATCGGACTAACTGATGCACCAAGACACTAAGCACGCCGTTGGGATTTTCGCCATCATTTTCTGCATAATCGTAATTGTTATCGTATATATCCTCGCCAATCTTGGACCAACTAGGTCTCAACTCCAGGCATTGAAGTGGGAAGCCACCCCACTGCTCGGTGCGATTGAACGATACAAGGCGAAGAACTGCCAGTATCCTGAGAGCCTTGACAGCGTCACAGTGCCAGAGGACATTAAATGCCTACCCGTGGGTCGCTGGATCTATCATTGTGACGAAACACGAAGCAGGTTTTGGATATATACTGGAGAATTTGGCTCATATATTCTGGAATATGATAGCCAGCGAGGGTGGATGATACACGACGACGATTAAGGGAGGTATCGGTGGCCAGAGGAAGAGGTATCGGGTATCGGGGTATGGGTGTTAGTGTGGGTGTTAGGGCGGCTGCTTGCACAGCAGGAGCCGCGGGTTGAACTCAGGTCCAGAACGGTGAGATCAGTCATGTAGTTTTCAACACACTGGGTTTTCTTGGTCCGGTTTAGAGATGGCAACCAGACGACTTACCCAGTCCTAGAGAGAGTCATGCTCGTCGAAGCCTTCGACCATGACGAAGCCTGGAAGAAGGCCTGTCTAATGGCGAGAAGGGAACAGGAAGAATATGCCGGAACTTTTCACTGGGATGGTGGACGTCCCGCTGATCTAGCGGGCCACGAAGGCCACGGGCATCGAAGGCC
>NZ_JAALJH010000160.1 GCF_011064615.1 Aquisphaera insulae
CTGCGGGTCATCGACGACGAGCTCGGGCGGATCGAGGCGCTGGACGGTGATGCGGATGCGGCCGGTCGCGACGACGACGCGGCGTTCCTCGCGGAGGCCGAGCTCGAAGGGTCGAGGCGCGAGGTCGCGGCGATGAGCCGGGAGCTGATGGAGGTCCTTGACGAGCTCTGCCGGCTCCGCAAGGGGAGGGATGCGGTCGGCGAATCGCCGGCCCCTGAGCCGTCGGCGGGGGGCGATTCGTCGGTGCCGAACCTGGCCAATCCGGAGAGCCCGATTAGCCCGCGAGGGGCGGAAAATACGGTTGACGAACCATCGTCTGATGTGATTCAAGTCGCTTTTGAGTCAGTGGTTACGGAAATTGACCGGGACGCGTCTCGCGACGATCGGACCCAATTGCCTGACGCGGGCGGGTCGGGAGCGTCGGGTGGCCGTGGTGGAACACCACGGGACCGCCCTGGCCCTGGTGAAGAGCCTGTGCCATCACTCGGCCTGCCTTCCGTGGTGTTCCACCACGGCCACCCAGTGCCATCTGTCAATCTCTCGGGATCCCGAAGCCCAGCCGTTGG
Organism: Aquisphaera insulae; assembly: GCF_011064615.1. Lineage (GTDB taxonomy): Bacteria > Planctomycetota > Planctomycetia > Isosphaerales > Isosphaeraceae > Aquisphaera > Aquisphaera insulae. The sequence goes on from NZ_JAALJH010000160.1 coordinate 567, forward strand.
CGACAATCCGGGGTCGCGCGACGATCGGACCCAATCGCTTGACGCGGGCGGGTCGGGAGCGTCGGGTGGCGCCGGGTCGCCCCGGAGCTCATCGGCCGAGCCGGAGCGGGAGAGATCCGTCATGGTCCCGACTCGGCCGGCGGGAGAGGGAGGTCCACCGCCGCGGACGTCCTGGCGTGGGGCGGCCGGGAATTGCTACGATGGCATCGCTCCGAAGCGGGCCCGGACATCCCGGGGCCTACAGATCAAGGCGGGTGCTCGAGATGAATTTGCAGCAGGCGGTGGCGGGCGTGGCGGAGGAAGATCATCCAACCAGGGACGAAAGTTCAGTCCGGACGGAACGTCGGCCGCCGCCGCTGGCGTCGTCGATCCTGGAGGCGATCGGCGGCACGCCGCTGGTCGACCTCAGGCAGCTCGTCCGGAACCGCGGGCTCGAGGGGCGGATCCTCGCCAAGCTCGAGTATCTCAACCCGGGATCCAGCAAGAAGGACCGGGTGGCCCTGGAGATCGTCCGCCGGGCGCGTGCCGACGGCCGGCTCCGCGAGGGCCAGGCCGTGGTCGAGGTCACCAGCGGCAACACGGGGACCGGCCTGGCGATCGTCTGCGCGGCGCTCGGGCATCCCTTCGTGGCGATCATGTCGAAGGGGAACACGATCGAGCGGGCCCGACAGATGGCGGCCCTCGGGGCCGAGGTCATCCTGGTCGACCAGGGGCCGGACGCGGTGGTGGGCGAGGTCACCCGCTGCGACATGGCGCTGGTGGAGGAGACGGCCCGCCGGATCGTCGCCGACCGCGGCGCCTTTCGCGCCTTCCAGTTCGAATGCGAGGACAATTGCCGGGCCCACGAGGAGTCGACGGGCCCGGAGATCTGGGAGCAGTCCGGGGGCACGATCGACGCCTTCACGATGATCGCCGGCACGTGCGGGACCTACACCGGCGTGATGCGGTATCTCCGCCGGGTCAATCCGTCGGTCCGGGGCTACCTGATCGAGCCGGCCCGCGCGGCGGTGCTGGCGGGCGTCTGCGTGGACGACCCCCGGCACAAGATCCAGGGGGCCGGCTATGCCCGCGACCTGCCGCTGCTGGACCGGTCGCTTGTCACCGATTACGCCCAGGTCGAGGACGACGAGTCCGCCGAGCTGACCCGCGCGCTGGCGGTGGAGGAGGGGATCTTCGCGGGGATCTCCACCGGGGCGAACCTGGCGGTGGCCCTGCGACTGCTGCAAGGCCCGGAGCGCGGGCGGACCGTCGCCGTCATCGTCTGCGACAGCGGCCTGAAGTACCTCAGCACCGACCTCTATCCCTGAGCCGGGCACCCATGGCGGATCTGGACACGATTCCCTTCGCGGACGACGAGGCGGGAAGGGACAAGGCGCGGCAGGCGGTCGACGTCGCGATCGATCGCGGCCGGGACAGGGACCGGGGCCGCAGTCCGCGGCTTCGCGAGGAGGGCGGGCGGCCCTCGTCGTCGTCGCCGGCCTTCTGGATCATGCTGACCTCGCTGGTCTCCACGCTCCACGTCGCGGCGATCTGGCTGGGGCTCGGCGGGCTGGACGGGCTGAATAACGGCTGGCCGATCTGGCGGGACGACCACCCGATCTACTTCCACACCGCGATGGTGAACCGGCCGATGCTGTCGGCGACGGGGATGACCGCGGGCTACGACCCGTTCTTCATGGCGGGCTATGCCAAGAGCGTGGTCTTCCCGTCGTCGTCCACGCTCCCGGACCTGGTGATCTGGGCGTTCGGCGGCGCGCGGCCCGAGTTCGCCTACAAGATGTACGTCCTGGTGGCGGTGGCGGCCCTGCCGTGGCTGGTCTCGCTGGCGGCGGCGGTCTGGAGGCTCAGCCCGCGGGGGATCGCGATCGCGACGATCTTCTTCCTCCTCTACCTCTGGACGGACTTCCCGATCAACTACGCCGCGTTCGGCATGGTCCCCTACCTGGTCTCGATTCCGCTGGCCCTGGTAGCGGCCGGGTTCTTCGCGGATTACCTGAGGGACGGTGGGATCCTCCGCTGGCTGCTGGCGGCGGCGGGGGCGATCGCGGCCTGGATCGCCCACCTGACGGTGCCCATGGTCCTGGGGCCGGCGGCGGGCCTCTGCTATCTGGGGGCGCTCTTCTCGACCGAGGCTCGGCGCCGTCGGCCCGTCGAGGGTGTGGATCCGGACCCACCGCGCGGGCTCGCCTGGACGCGGCACGTCGGCGCCTGGCTGCTGGTCCCGGCCGTGCTGGCGGCCAATGCGTTCTGGTGGCTGCCAGGGCTCTGGCTGGGATCGACGAAGGGGATCAGCGACTTCGCCTTCGCCCACTCGGACGAGTCGCTGGCGGGCCGGCTGCTGAAGATCTTCCTGGCGGAGGCGGAGGCGGAGACCATCCTGATCGCCGCCGGGCTGATCGGGCTGGTCGTGCTCCTGTCGCGGTCGCGGATCCTCGGGCTCTCGCTGGCGGGCTTCGCGGTGGGGGGCTTCTTCTGGGGGTATCTCGCGGCGTTCACGAAGGCGCTGGACTTCCTCCAGCCGGGTCGGCAGACCTATGCCTTCTATGCGGCGCTGGCGATCGCCGCGGGGGCGGCCGGCGACGCGATCCTGAGGCGGCTGGCGGAGTCGTCGTTGCGGCCCAGGTTGGATCTCCTGGCGACGGCGGCGGCGGCGCTGGTGCTGGTCCGGATGCTCGGGCCGGAGCTGGCCGGCTCGGTCCGGGCGCGGGTTCTGGCCCCGGAGCCGTTCCTCTCGAGCCGGCCGTCGAGCCGGCTGCTCTGGGTGATGGATCGGATCAAGGCCGCCGACCTGAAGCCCGGCGAGCGGCTCCTCTATGAGGAAGGGGGCAAGGACCTGCCGGGGATTCCCGACCCGTTCCGCGGCGGCCGGTTCAGCGGCCTGATCCCGGAGCGGACGGGGGTCGAGTGCCTCGGCGGCCCGTACCTTCATGCATCCTTGACGACGAATTTCACCCAGTTCGGCGAGGGGAAGCTGTTCGAACGGGAGGACTGGGATCGGGAATTCTTCGTGAAATACGCGCGGATCTATCGCCCGTCCGCGATCCTCTGCTGGAGCCCCCACGCCCGCCGGTTCTGCAAGGCCAATCCCGACCTGGTGAAGGTCGTGGACGACGACGGCTCGCTGCTGTTCGGGCGGATCGAGGGCTTCGGCGGCTTCGCGATCGAGGGGGCCGCGACGGTCCGGGCGGAGGCCGGGAGGCTTGTCGTCAGCGGCATGAGGCCCGGGGTTGACGGATCGGTGGTCCTGCGGTATCACCACGTCCCGAGTCTACGGGCGACCCCCGCGGTGCCGATCGAGCTTCGGCCCGAGGAGGGCGACCCCGTCCCGTTCATCGCGCTGCGGCCCCCTCGGGGCGTTCAGGATGTCGTCCTGGAGATGGCCGCGCCTTTCGGGACACGGGCGGATGGATCGGGGTCGGGCTCGGGGCCCTGAGATCGCGGCGGCGCACGGATGAAGATCAAATCGCGTCCTGCGTGGCTTTCTCCAGGGAGGGAGTATGCCGTGCTAGAGATCGGCTCCGCACCGCGACGTGACGTGCTCCGTCGGTTCTCGCCCTATGTCTTCTGGCTCATCTGGGCGGGGATCGTCCTGCTGGCCGCCGCCTTCTACTATCCCAAGGCGGCGGACGACCGCAGCGCGTTCGTGCGATGGCGTCCCCAGGTCCTCCGGTTCTGGCAGGGCGAGAACATCTATGACAAGACGTTCTTCCCCAACCCGCCGATCCTGCCGATCACCGTCGGGCCCCTGATGGCCCTGCCGGCGGCCGCCGCGGCGATGACGTGGTTCGCGATCAAGATCGCGCTGACAACGGTCGCCATGGTCCTCTGCTTCCGCGTCGTCAAGCCGGCGGGCAAGCCGTATCCGGTCTTCTTCCAGAGCATGGTGCTGCTGCTCAGCCTGCGGCCGATCCTGGGAGACCTGCACCACGGCAACATCAACCTGCTGATCCTCTTCCTGATCGTGACGATGTTCGAGGCGTGGCGGACGGGGCACGACGTCCTGGCGGGCCTGCTGCTGGGGCTGGCGATCTCTTACAAGGTGACGCCTGCGCTCTTCCTGCCCTACTTTGCGTATAAGAGATCATGGAAGACGGTCGGCTCCACATTCCTGGGACTGCTGCTGTTCCTGGTCGTCGTGCCGAGCCTGATCGTCGGCCCTCGGTTCAACTACGAATGCTTCACCATGTGGTGGCATCGGATGCTGACGCCGTTCCTGGTGGAAGGTGCGTCCAGCCCGCAGGAGGTGAACCAGTCGATCCCCGGGGTCCTGACGCGGTTGCTGACGGAGATCCCGCCGGGGACGAACCGATACGACCTCCATCTGGACGTGAACCTCGCCTCGTGGCCGCCGCAGGTCGTGGGCTATCTGGTGAAGGGCGTGGCGGTCTGCCTGCTGGGGCTGCTCGGCTTCTTCTGCCGGACGAGCACGGCGAATCGCCGCGACCCGCGCTTCCTGGCCGAGTTCTCGCTGGTCGTCCTGACGATGCTCTTCGTGTCGGAGCGGAGCTGGAAGCACCACTTCGTCACCCTGCTGCTGCCCTACACGTACCTCGTCGCGGAGCTGTACGCCCCGTCGAGGCGGCCCGGGCCGAGGGTCGTCATGGGCCTCGTGCTGGCGCTGTCGTGCCTGCTGATGGCGACGACCTCCAGCGAGGTCGGGGGCTTCTTCGCGAAGGGGCGTGGCCACGAGATCGCCCAGGGCTACGGCATGTTCCTGTGGGCCGCGGTGGCCCTCTATGCGGGCGTCGCCTGGCGGATCCGGGCCGCCTCGGGCGGCGTGCCGGCGGCCGCGGATGGGATGGGCGACGACCGGCAGTCTCCGCCGGCGCCGCACGTCGCCATCCGGAAGGACACGGCGGACCGGTATCAGGGGACCTGAGCGCGGCGGGGCGGGGCGGACGCGCCCCGAGCCGTCGAGGACCGCATCGCATTACGCCACATCATGTCTTGACTCGTTTCGTTTCGCGACATCAAGTCACTTTCATTTCGTACTGGGGCAGGGTTACGCGGGCCGAAGCCGCGGAGCCCTTTACACGTCCGGCCGATGGCCAAGGAGGGCCACATGGAACCGTCAGGAACGGCCCCGCGTACCAAGCGGGCCCAGGAATTCGCGCTCGAACGGCTGGACGATCGCCAGCTCCTCAGCGCCGGGATGGGGAACACGTTCGCGATCATCCCGGGCACCGTCTCCAAGGCCGGCGAGATCACGAGCATCCAGTTCAAGATCGATCCCAGCCGGTTCACGGCGCCGCGGAAGGGGAAGATCATCCTCGGCATCGACGTCGCCTCGTCCGACTCGTCGTCGGCGTTTCGGCCCTACATCGTCTCGGTCAAGACGCCGTCGGGCCAGACGATCATGGCTCAGCACGCGATCTACTCGAAGACGCTGGTGAAGTCCAAGAAGCTGGCCTCGGCGGTGAGCTCGGCCACGCTGGTCACGCTGCCGGTCCCCAAGGCGGGGCAGGCCGCGGGCGTCTACACGCTCCAGGTCGAGGGCGCCAGCAAGACGACCGGCAACTTCCTGACCGGCTTCTACCTGCCCGGCGACACCACGGGCAGCGGCGAGGTCACGACCACGGGCCTCCAGACGATCGTCTCGGAGCTCGGCCAGAGCTCGAGCGGCTCGAAGTACACCTTCGACGCCGACAGCAACCGCGACGGCAAGATCACCATGTCCGACGTGGCGATCGCCTCCAGGAACCTCGGCGCCAAGACCACCATCAGCCCGGTGGTCGACGTGAACCTCGCCCAGACCAGCGATTCGGACCTGCAGGACCGGATCACCAGCCAGCGCAACGTCGTCTTCACGGGGACCGTGAGCCCCGGGGCGAGCGTGACCTTCTCCGAGATCAACAAGAACTCGGCCGGGGCGTCCGGGGTGGCGGATTCCTCCGGAAACTACAACATCACCGTGCCCCTGGGCGACGGGTCGAACACGTTCCAGGTGACCACGATGGACTCGTTCGGCCAGTCGATCAGCGGCCAGATCTCGCCGGTGACCTGGAGCGCCAACCCGCCGAAGGTCGTGAACACGCCCTCGGATCTGGCGACCAAGACCACCTGATCGAGCGATCCGGGCCTTCACCCGCCGCCCGTCGTCGACGAGGCGGGCGGCGGGATCAGGCCCTCCGCGGCGGCCACGGCCTCGCGGACGGCCGGCGGCCCCGCGAGCCGATTCCGCCTCAGGAGCGCGCACGCGACCTCCCCTCCGATCGCGCCGAGCGCCCAGGCCGCGGCGATCCGGACTCCCGGATCCTCGGACTCGTCGCCGAGCCGCCGCCCCAGGCCGGGGACGGCCGCGGCGACCCGTCGCGCGCCCAGGACGAGCGCGGCGTTTCGCACCAACCCTCGCCGCCTGGCACGCTTCCTCGCCGAGCCGCGCAGGGCCTCACGCCAGGCCGCCTCATCGCGGTCCAGCCAGGCCAGCAGGTCGGCCGAGGAACCGTCCCCCCCCTCCCGGTCCGGGATGGCGTCGAGCTCGGGCATCCGCCCGGCCGGGGCCTTGCGGTTCCACGGGCAGACGTCCTGGCAGACGTCGCAGCCGAAGACCCAGCCGTCGAGCTGCTCCGCGATCGGCCCGGGGACCGGCCCGGCGTGTTCGATGGTCCAGTAGCTGATGCATCGCGAGGCGTCGAGCTGATAGGGCCCGGCGAAGGCATCCGTCGGGCAGGCGTCCAGGCATCGCGTGCAGGTGCCGCAATGGCTCGTCGCGTGCGGCGGATCCGGGGCAATCTCCGCGTCCACGAGCAGCGCGCCCAGGAACGTGAAGCTGCCGAGCCGTCGGTCGATGAGCATCGTGTTCTTGCCGATCCAGCCGAGCCCCGCCAGGCGGGCGAAGTCCCGCTCGAGCAGCGGCGCCGTGTCCACCACGCCCCGCCCGCGGATCCCCGGGCACGCCTCCTCCAGCCAGGCGAGCAGGGCATCGAGCTTGTCCCACAGGACGCGATGGTAGTCCGGCCCTCGGGCATACCGCGCGATCTTGCCTCGGGCCGGGTCGTCGCACGCCGCCGCGTCCGCGCCGGGCCGACCGTAGACGACGCTCAGCATCACCACGGTCCGGACCCCGTCCAGCACCCCCTCGGGATGTCGGCGGGCCCCGGCATGACGCTCCATGTAGAGCATCCCCGCGTGCCGGCCCGCGTCCAGCCAGTCGAGGAAATGCCCATACCCGGGCGCCCCGACCGCCGCCGCGATCCCCACGCCGTCGAACCCCAGCCGCCGGGCCTCGGCCTTGAGCCGGACGCCCAGCCCATCGGGAGAAGTGTCAGCCACAGATTCACACGGATGAGACAGGAGAACGGGAGGTTGATTGGTGGGCGCCGAGTTTGTCGCCCGTCGATCGACTCTCATTCCAGGATCTTCCCGGATCGGCCCCCACATTCCAGGCGTGAATCGGCGTGCATCAAGGGCTGATACTCTCGGGCCTTCATCTCTGGCCCTGCGAGACGAGCGACCGAGAGTCCTTGGCGCCGAGGTTCTCGTAGATGTGGCGGGTCGCGTCGGATCGGTTCAGGGTGTAGAAGTGGAGTCCGCGGACGTGGTTGTCCAGCAGGTCGCGGCACTGTTCGGTGGCCCAGTGGGTGCCCACCTTCGCGACGGCGGCGTTGTCGCCGTCCCCGCAGCGGGCGACGGCCCGGAGCAGCTTCGCGGGGATCCGCGCGCCCAGGGCGAGCTCGGCGATCCGGGTGAGCGTCTCCCGGGACGTGACGGGCATGATCCCGGCGAGGATGGGGACCTTGATGCCGGCGAGGTCGCAGCGGTCCCGGAAGTCGTAGAAGTCGTCGTTCCGGAAGAAGAGCTGGGTGCAGATGTAATCCGCACCGGCATCGACTTTCTTCTTCAAGTTGTCCATCTCGTGGAGTCGGTTGGGGGTGCCGGGGTGCCCCTCGGGAAACCCGGCCACGCCGATGCCGAAGCCCCGCGGGTCGCGGCTGCCGCCGTGGCCGCGGACGAACTCGACGAGCTGCGAGGCGAAGCGGAAGGCGTCGTTGGCACGGTCGTAATTCGCCAGGTTCCGCGGCGGATCGCCGCCCAGGGCCAGGATGTTCTCGATGCCCGAGGCCGCGTACCGATCGAGGATCGCGGCGAGCTCTTCCCGCGAATGGCAGACGCACGTCAGATGGGAGACCGCCGTCAGGTCCGTCTCGCGCTGGATCCGCACGATCAGGTCGTGCGTCCGCTCCCGCGTCGAGCCCCCGGCGCCATAGGTCACCGAGACGAACGAGGGCTTCAGCCCCTGGAGGTCGGCGATCGTCTCGAACAGGTCGTCCGAGGCCTTGTCCGTCTTGGGCGGGAAGAACTCGAAGCTGAACGTGGTGGGATGGGCCGCGAAGATGTCGTGTACGTGCATGGGGGTCGTCCCGGGAGGGCAGCCGCAGGGAAAAGCACCGAGAGGCTCTGCCACAGGATAACTCAAGCCGGCCGGACGGGGGAACCCATCCCGGAATGGCGTTGCCTGCGTGAGACACCGAGGAGCGAGCTATCGCGCCCTGTCCAACTCGGAAGGATCGAGCGGTGGATTGGGCGGGATGGGGAGCCATGGTCGATGGGTGGCCGGCTCGTAGATCTGCTCCCAGGCGGCGAATTTCTCGGCCAGGCGAAGGGCCTCTACGGCCTGTTGTCGGACTCTCGCAAACTGCATCTCCTTCTCCGCGAGGTTGGAGAAATGCCAGGACTTCTCCATCATCTGCGGTTGATCGAGGAGTATCGCGTGCGACTCTCGATAGTACCGCTCCGACGAGATCGCGGCGGCCAGGATCTCGCGGTAAGTGAGCCAGCGATGGCATACGGCGGCCGACCACCAGCCGATGCAGCCGAGCATGACGAGGATGCCGGCCAGGGCCGCCACCCATCGGGCGGGGAACGCGAAACGGCGATCGCCTGGCGATGCTTCCCGGACGATCGTCAGGCCGACGCACTCCGCGAGGACTCCGCCGAGGAGGGCTGCCAGCAGCGGGGGCCCTGACAGGGCCAGGACCCGATACCCGGTGCGGAGCCCGTCCAGGTGATTGAAGGTGAATTCCCCGGTCGTCATGAAGCATCCGCGCCACAGGTCGTCGAGGGCATTCACGGCCCACGGCTCATAGGACACGTTCACGTACCTGTCGAGGTAGATGACGACGAACAGGACGACCTCCAGCACCAGCCCTCCGGCCACCCCAAAACCGAAGAGAAATGGCCGAGCTTTGCGCCGAGCGACCAGCCGGCGAGTGAGCAGGACTAG
>NZ_JAALJH010000161.1 GCF_011064615.1 Aquisphaera insulae
TGGTCATCCCGACCCTGAGAGAAGAAGGAAGAGTGCTGGAATTCCTAAATCGGGCTTTCCATACAATTGTCGTGCGAGGGAGGAACGATACTCGCAAGGCCCCCGACGTGTTCCGATTCGAGGCGACTAGGTACATCGGCCGGCTTCGAGCACCGGAGGCTGCTGTTGCAAACGAGCCCCTTTTTTTGATCCCGTTCGAAGTGCAGATCCGCTCCGCGTTCGAACACGCATGGTCCACGACCACCCACGCCCTCGTCTACAAAGCCGCGACAGTTGATTGGAAGCGGGTAAGACTTGCGGCGCAACTCAAGGCGGCTGTGGAACAGCTTGACTCCCTGATTCTCATGTTTGAAGAAACCGTAGAGGGCATTGCTCCCAGGAGCTGGCCCGATATTGCGGCCAGACAGATGATCGCCGAATTTTACGCCGAGCTAGTCAAAAAGGGCCGTATACCGAGTGAAATTGCCCCTAAGGACCTGAGCCGTTTTGCTGATAACGTGTGGAATCTGCTAAAAGCGCAATACCGGGCCCGCGATGACGAGATGGAGGCCTATGCGAGTAAAGCGATAAACGTCATACGCATAGAGATCGAAGCAACTTCCGAGCCCCAAATCCCCCGTAGTATCTCGCTTTTCCAGTACACTCTCGGAATACTCACCAGAGGCAAAATCATTGGGAGCACGCTCTACCGATTTCACCCTCTTCTCACGCCCGAGCTAATTGCACTATATCCGGAAGTGGACAGGATAAAGGATCGCTTTGAGCTGCTAAGCGGTTAGCCAATTGAGAGCCCCACGGGGACATAGCGATCGAGCCCCACGGGGACATAGCGATTGAGCCCCCGGGGACACAGAGCCCCCGGGGACACACAGAGCCCCCGGGGACATAGCGCAGAGCCCCCGGGGACATAGCGATTGGTCCCAGGCGCAGAGCCCCCGGGGACATAGCGATTGGTCCCACAGAGCCCCCGGGGACATAGCGATTGGTCCCAGGCGTCTGGGGGATCTGGGCATTCGTCGATCCACATACCCGAGGAAGAGAGGCGCAACCTGGCCTTTGGCCCTCGTCAGGCCCCGGACGACTCGAGGTGGGTGCGGAGAGCTTCGAGGGGGGCCTTGGCGATGAAGCGAACCCGGTCGGCCTTGAGCATGGCCAGGCACCACGCGAGTGACTCCTCGCGAGTGAGGTCGGACGCCTTCACGGCATGGATCACTTCGACCAGGCAGCCCGCGACGTCGTCGGACATCAGACCCTCGTCGCTCATCTCGACCTGGTAGCTGCCCTGTTTCATCAGTTCCAGCGCCAGTTGCATGGCCGTCTGCAACTGGCCGGCCTCGATCAGGAGGCCCAGGTTCCGTTTCACCTCGCCGTAGGCCGCATAGTTGATGGGGAAGTTCCGGTTGATCAGGCGGGGATCGAACGCGGTCGCATCCGCGATGGCCTGGCGCGTCTCGTCGATCAGCGTGTCGGACGGCGGTGCCACGTCAAAGCGGGCCCTCAGGTCGCGCATCAGGTCGCGGTCGGACTGGGCCAGATCCATCAGAAGATCGACGATCTCCGATTGTTCTCGCTTCATCAGGGCCGCACGCAGCCCCGTCGAGGGCTCCGCCGGCTTCGGGGTTTGGGGCCCTTTCGTCGACCTGGGCATGGGGGCAACCTCCAGGAGAACGGGAGTTGGGGTGCTCGATGACGCGTTACGTTCCGCGGAGTCCAGGCAACCAGGCTTCCGCGGTCATCATTCTGGCCCCTTCCCCTTCTCCGCGGGGAAAGGTTTGGCGGACCATCCTTCCCCGCTCGCTCCCGCCGGAGGGATCACCCCTCATGGCCCTGGGGATGGGGGTATTTCGGCCCCTTGCCGGTGAGCAGGTATTCCGGGTTCACGCCGGTCAGCTCGATGAAGGCGAGCAGCACCTCGGCGGGCACCGTCACGCCGGTTTCGTAGTTGTACCAGGTCCGAACCGGCAGGCCGAGACGGCGCGCGGCCTCCAGGCCTCCCCTCTCGCCGAACTTCTCACCGCGAATCTCCCTGAGGCGACGAGCGATCCCTTCCCTCCTGTCCGACCACGTCTTCCCACTCCGGGGGCCGCCGGATTTGCCTGGGGCTGCCTTTTTCGGCGCCGGCCTGGCCTTGGGTTTCGTGTTCGAGGCCGCCCTGGGCTGGCCCTCCTTGTTCGTCCCAGCCGAACCGAGCGCCGGACGAGCCGCGACCGTCGGCCCCGCTTGCTTCCGCTTCGCCTTCGCCATACGATGTGACCCCCGTGACCGACGCCCAATGATCGACCGGATCGAGACATCACCGTACCACGGTCGTCTTGCCGCCTCCATGGGCCCTGGAAATTGGACGGCCACGGGTCCCTTCTCTCCCCGGCTCCGGCCCCGCCACGGGGCCGTCCGGATGAACCTCCCGGCGCAACATGCCGGGGGCGAGTTCCGGTATAATCGGCGTGACGAGCAGCCGCAGAGCATTCTCCTCGATGGCCTTTCCAGGCCGGGGCTCATCGAGGGCCTGTTACTCCAGATCAGTCTCGGCCACCAGACGAGGGCGCGATTCGCATGGGACGGATCTTCGAGAAGCGCAAGGCTTCCATCTTCAAGACCGCCGCTCAGAAATCGAAGCTGTTTTCCAAGTATGGAAGACAACTATATATGGCTGCCAAGAATGGGGTGCCCGACCCGGAGGCCAATCCGGCCCTGCGCGCGCTCGTCGAGAAGGCCAAGCGCGAGAACGTGGCGAGCCACGTGATCGAGAAGGCGATCCAGAAGGCGGCCGGGGCGGGGGGCGAGGACTTCCAGCCCGCGCGTTACGAGGGGTTCGGCCCCGGCGGCTCGCTGCTCATCGTCGATTGCCTGACCGACAACAACACGCGCACGATTTCCGACGTCCGCAATTGCTTCGGGAAGACGGGGTCCAAGCTGGCGGCCAATGGATCCGTGGTCCTGTCCTTCGACCACCTGGCGGTGCTTTCGTTCCGCGGCGACGACGAGGAGAAGGTGATCGAGGCCATGTTCGCCGCGGACGTCGCGATCGAGGACGTCGAGAGCAAGGATGGACAGATTACGATCTTCGCGCCTCCGGCCGAGTTCTACAAGGCGAAGATGGCCCTGCTCGAGGCGTTCCCCGGCCTCGACCTGGAGGTCCAGGAGATCACATTCCTCCCGCAGTCCAGCAAGACTCTCGGCGGGGACGAACTGGCCACGTTCGAGAAGCTGCTGGGCATGCTCAACGATTGCGATGACGTGCAGGAGGTCTACCACAATGTCGACCTTCCCGGCGAACCCGCGTCCGGATAGGCCGATCGCCGAGGGCGCCCCGCCTGCTGGCAGGAGTTGTCGGCATCGCGCGGGTTAGATCCGCAGGAAGAAGCCCCGTCGATACATCCAGAGCAGGATCAGCCAGAGGACGACCAGGACCGTGCCTCGCTCGAGCATCGTGGTATGGTCCGGCCCCAGGCTCTCGAAGATCGATCGGCCGAGATGGCGGCGGACATTGTCCTTGATGAAGCCTCCCATCAACTGCCACAGGACATACAGCGCGATCGGGTTCATCCCGGCGACGACGAGCGGGAACGACCAGCGCCTCCGGCCTCGCGCGTCGATGATCGCGTAGAAGGCGGCCAGGGCCATCGCCGCGACTCCGGCGCTGAAGATCGCCCAGGAGGGCGTCCAGATCCGCTTCACCAGCGGACAGAGGCCGGCCGCGGCGATCAGACTCCCCAGGGCGATCCCGGCGGCGCCGTAGCCCGCGAGTCGCGCCACCTTCGCCCTCGGGGATGAGTCGCCGCGGATCGTCCGCCCGGCCTGCATCCCGATGATCATCGTCGCCAGGGAGGGGATGAAGTTGAGCGTCTGGTAGCCGCCCTCGCTGAAGACGAAGGGGGTCGGCCTCGGGAAGAGGTTGAGGAACCATCGGTCGAAGGCGGCGGCGAGATTGGCGTTCTTCTCCCAGTGTCGGGCGAAACCCGTCAGGTGCGGCCAGTCGTCCGGCACGCCGACGGCCTTCCAGTCGAAGTCCGACGCCGGGAGCGGATAGAGCGCGAAGGCGAGCCAGTAAGCGACCAGGATGCCGAACGCGGCGAGCCATTGCGTCCGCGGCCGGGCGAACGCCAGGAGGAACAGGAACGGGTAGCCGAGGCCGATCTGGGCCAGGACGTTGGTGAAGACCCAGTCGGTGCTCGGGCTCCAGGCGGAGGTGAGGAAGACGGCGAGCAGGACCAGCACGAGGGACCGCCAGAGCGCGTGCGCGAGCAGGGTGGCGAAGGCCTGCCCGCGTGCCGTACGGCTGGCGATGGACCAGGGCAGGGCCACGCCCACCAGGAACATGAAGGCCGGCTGGATGAAGTCCCAGAGGGTGGCGCCGGCCCACTCGGCATGCTCGACCTGCGGGCCGACCCACCTCCAGGGCGAGCCGGGATCGAGATGGCGCGTCGCCTGCGCCAGGCCGAGGCCCCCGGAGGCCATCAGGAGCATGACGGCCCCCCGGTACGCGTCCAGCGAGACCAGCCGTTCGGCCCGCGTGGCGGGGTCTTTCGTGGCGATGTCGTGGTACACGGAGGCCCCTTGGTTTCTGGCTCTCCACGGGTCGGAACGGCCGGGGACGCTCGCGCCCGGTCGTCCCGGTTCCGGAGCACCGCCGGGACGTCGGCGACACGGCATCGATGAGTCTACCAGAGGGGTCGGCCGCCTGATCCATGCGAATTGCCCCGCCGCTAGAATGGAGAGTCCATCCGAGTCGAGCTAGCCACCAGGAGAACCCGAATGCCCAAGGCGATTCGACTGACGCAGACAGGCGGCCCCGAGGTCCTGAAATGGGAAGACGTTGAGGTCGGCGAACCCGGCGAGGGCCAGGCCCGGATCCGGCACACCGCCGTCGGGGTGAACTACATCGACACGTACCAGCGGTCGGGGCTGTATCCGATCCCCGTCCCGGGCGGACTTGGCAGCGAGGCCGCGGGGGTCGTCGAGGCGGTCGGCCCCGGCGTCACCGTCGTCAAACCCGGTCAGCGGGTGGTCTATGCCGGCGGCCCGCCCGGATCGTACTCCCAGGCCCGCCTGATCCCGGCGAGCCTCCTCGTCCCCATCCCGGAAGGGGTGACGGATCCGATCGCGGCGGCCGTGATGCTCAAGGGGATGACGTCCCAGTACCTGATCCGCCGGACCTACCCGGTCAAGGCGGGCGAGACGGTCCTGTTCCACGCCGCCGCCGGGGGTGTCGGGCTGATCGCGTGCCAGTGGCTGAAGGCCCTGGGGGCGACCGTGATCGGCACGGTGGGATCGGATGAGAAGGCGGAGGTCGCCAGGGCCCACGGTTGCGAGCACGTCATCGTCTCCACCCGCGAGGACATCGCCAGGCGGGTCCGGGAGATCACCGGCGGGGCGGGCGTGCCCGTGGTCTACGACTCGGTCGGAAAGGACACGTTCCTCGCCTCGCTCGACTGCCTGAAGCCGCTCGGCCTGATGGTGAGCTTCGGCAACTCCTCGGGGAAGGTGACGCCCTTCGACATCGGGATCCTGTCCCAGAAGGGCTCGCTCTACCTGACCAGGCCGACCCTGGCGACCTACACGGCCAGTCGCACGGACCTGGAGGCGACGGCCAGGGATGTGTTCGACGCGATCCGGGAGGGCAAGGTGAAGGTCGAGATTCGGCACACCTACCCGCTCGCGGAGGCGGCCCGGGTGCATCGCGATCTTGAAGGGCGAAAGACCGTCGGGTCGATCGTGATGGTGCCGTGATCCGGCGGCCGATCCGCCGGCGGGTCCTGATGGAGGCCGCCGCACCCCCGGCGGACCTCCTCCGGGCCGGGCTCATTCCGATGAGCACTCGGTCATTTGTTTGAATCATGCGGGAGCGACGTCCGATCAAGGGCCGCACGAATCAGCGTCGCCGCATACGCATTGTCGTCGGCCGTCGACGTGGTGAAGCTCATCCCTCGTCGCCAGCTCTCCGGTGCCTCCGGGTGGACGCCGGAGAGGATCACCCATCCGTCACCGGATCTTCCTTCCACGATCGCGGGCGTCCCGTCGGGATACTTGCCGACGATCTCGCCCCAACCGGTGAACTGCGGGCCATCTTCCCAGTACTGATCCAACGTGGGGGCGTCGATTCGAGTGATCGGAACGACCGCCTTATGGATCCCGCGATTCACCGCCGAGTAGAAGTCGAATCGGACGCCGGCCGTCAGATTCAATCCGTTCTCCTTGCAATCGCCGGCGAGTAACCCTCCGGCGCAGATCCCGAGGTAGTTCAGTCCATCCTGTACGGCATCGCGAATCCTGGCCGCCGTTCCCGACGAAAGGCTCTCGCCCATGGTGATGTAATTGCCGCCAGGGACAATCAGAAGCCGATAAGCACGCAGGCGCGATTCACTCATCTGGTTCAACTGTTCTGAGTTCGCCGTCGAGTATTCGAGGTGCCGTTCTTCCAGGATCGTCTCGAGCGCCTCGACATCGTTTCGTGAGGTGCCGGCTCCGCTGAACAGGAGAATGGGAGGTGTTGTGTTTGAGGTCAGAGGGATCGCGGGATGGTTCGCACGGTTGCAGCCGTAGGCAAGGAGTATGAGGAGAGAGACAGAAGCCGGAGCGAGGCGTCGTTTCATTGGAAGTTCTCGGTCCGCTCTCGTGCCACTGGAGCCGGCTGCGCAGGGCCTCGATGGAGTCTTCGACGAGGAGGCCCGCCCAGTCGGCCTCGAGCGTGGCCGGGCGCCACGCCGGCGCCTCCTCGCGCGAGGTCGGATGCCTTCAAGGCCTGGATCGCCTCGCCCGGGCCGTCCGCGACCTCGGCGGCATGCCATCTCGGAGCATGACGCGGCGGCCAACGATTTGTCAGTATGGCCGGCGAGGACCCGAAGTATCAAATTTTCAGCCCCAGCGGCGCTCCGTACCGGGCGGAGAACGGGAGGGGACGTCGCGGGGAATCGGCGATCCCGCGCCCGGCCGGGCAGCCCCTCCACCGCGCCGGCGGGCGCTGATAGGATGGCCGAACCGTGTCCCGACGCCGTCCGTCCGGTCCATCATTGAAAGCGACTGACCATGGACACCCCTGATGCGCCTCGTGACGTCTATCGTCCCAGTGGAAAGGTCGGGTGGTCGCGGTTCGTCCCGGGGCTGCTGGCGGCGGGGGGCGTGGCCGCGGCCCTGGCCTGGCTGCTGAACGCCGTCCTCAACAAGGGGTTCTATCTCATCTTCGTGGCCCCGTTCTTCGCCGCCCTGATGCTCGGGGGATTCTGGTTCCTGGTGCTGGGCTGGTCGCACTGCCGCAACACGCGGCTGGCCGCGACCGCCTCGGTCGTCCTGGCGCTGGTGCTCTACCTGGGCTATTACCATGTCGGCCTCCTCCAACTGATCGGCTACGAGAACGCACATCGGGTGGACATCTTGCCTCGCTACGTCCAGTTCCGGATGAAGACGGATGTCGCGCGGAATGCTCACGACGTCGGCGCGAAGCGGCGGCCGCAGGTCGGTCCCAACGGGGTGCAGCAGGCGTTCAACTGGTTCTTCTCCGGAGTCGAGCTGCTCGGCGTGATCGCGGTCCTGACGGCGACGGGAGTCACTCGGTCGTCGCGGGCGTACTGCGAATCGTGCGGGCGCTGGATGGAGTCCGAGACGCAGAAGCTGCCGCCCGGGATGGCCGCGACGTCGTGGGAGGCGATGGCGGCGGGTGACCTTGTCAACGCGCCGGGACCATCCCCCGGGCCGGCCCCGGCGAACGTCCCGCACGGCTTGCTCACGGTCGAGCACTGTCCGAGCTGCCCGGCGTCGGGGCGTGCGAGCGTGGCCTATCTGACCGTGAAGGACGTTCCGTTGCCCGGCAGGCCGGATCCCATGACGGCCAAACTGGCCGCGGCCTTCAAGCCGAAGCCGGTCGCGGGCCTGCGGACGTTGGCGGACCACGTCGCGCTCGAGCCCGAGGAAGTCGGCGCGTTCGCCCGGACCTTCCCCGGGCTCGGCCGCACGATCGAGGCGAACCCCGGCCTCTTCGCCCGCGAGCACGAGGCCGCCCATCGGCTCGCTGCCGACGAGGTCGTCGCGTCCGGTTTCCACGACCGCCCGGTGCGGGCCCTCGCGACGGTCGAGGAGGTCGAGCCCGGCGAGGCGGGGACCATCCTGACCCGCAAGAACGCGGTCCTCCAGACGATCCTCGGGACCGTGACCACCCTGGGAGGGTTCGTGCCGGCCTTCGCTCCCACGCTCGTGCTGTTCAATCTCGATACCAAGCCGCCCGACTGGTTCTTCGGCGTCGCCGTGGCATGGATGGTCGGCTGGATGATATTCACGCTCGTCTGGTGCCTCTTCTTCGCGCGGTATCCGACGTCCCGGTTCATGGCCCGCAAGACGCGCCAGGCCTTCGAGATGCGGGTCAGCCCGCTCGTCGACCTGAACGACCCGGACCTCGTCTTCGTCGACATCATCCCCCGGGCCAACTGGGGGAAGATCATGATGGAGAACGCCACGGACATCGGCTACGTCCAGTTGAACAAGGGCAGGCGCGAGATCGTGTTCGAGGGGGACCGCCAGCGATACCGGATCCCGGTCGAATCCATCCTCTCGGTCGAGCATGAATCCTGGTCCGAGCCCACCAGGCACCAGTTGCAATCGGCGCCGAGTCAGAATCACGCGATCGTCGTCCGCGCGATGACCAAGGACGGCCCCTGGGAGACCTGGTTCTACCAGCGGTGGAACACACTCCGCCCCATCACCGAGAAGGGCCGGCTGGCCGACGCCGTCGCGCTGGAGTCGAGGATCCGCGAGCTGATGGATCGGGGGTGAGCCCCAGTGCCGTGGAGGGGTTGCCACGGCCGATCTTTGCTCGATTCGACAGCCCCGGCGACTACCGGGCCGGATTGGTGGGGTGTGCGCGACACGTGGTCGACCCGTCCTGATTTCCGGCCTCGTTCCTGGGAGCCCCATCGTTCGGTCCGCCTGTCGACCAACGGGGGCGGCCCGGAGCTTCGGGGCGCCGCGACCTGGATCTGCAGGCGGGGCGGGCTCTCGACGTGCGTCGAGGCGACGTGGGCCAGCCGATAGAAGGCGACAACCTCCACCAGGCCCAGGATCGCGCAGCCGATCCAGACGAACTGCCTGCTGGAATCCGGGGGCCATCGTCGGTCGTCGGATGCCCCGATCCCCGGCCGGTCCCCACGTCCGTGGAACTCCTCCGGGCCAGCCGGACGGATGGGCCACCCGGTTGTCTCGTGTCGGAAGCCCGGCTCCCGGTTGCCGGTGACGTGGGATCGGTCGATCACACAGGCCTGACTCATGATCATGTCCTCCGTTAGGCCGATGGGCATGGGCCCCCGGCAGCCACGGGAGAACGATAGGAGGACGACCT
>NZ_JAALJH010000162.1 GCF_011064615.1 Aquisphaera insulae
CATGGGCCGCCGCACGGCCTGCGATCTCGCGCAACGATTCCGGGACAAGGTGTCCAGGTCGTCCAGGCCAACGTTTCATCGCGCCAGCCTCGCCCTGCCCCCTCCTAACCACCTGGCTTAGCCATCCTCTCAGGGCAGGGTCTTCAACAAACTTGCCTTTCGCCGGGTCGACTCCGGAAGTTCACCTCCAGGGCTGGCCGATCGGTCGGGGTCGGCGAGCCCCTTGCGGCCGCTTAGGGCTCAAGCCGATCAACCTGCACGGCCGATAGACCGGTTAGGATAGTTCGGACCGGAAGTCCCTCGACCGGGGGGCCCCGCGCCGGCAGCTTTCGAGAGCCAGGAGAGCGGCTATGTGGGAGCGGATCCTAAAGACCGTCCAGCTCGGGACGAGGCAGGCCCAGCGATCGTCGGCGAATCCGGCGGCCGCGGGGCGCCGGCGGCCGCTGGTGGAGATCCTCGAAGGCCGGCAATTGCCCACCGCTTCGCTGGGAGCCCTGAGCAACCTGTCGGTGCCGGCCCAGATGGGCTATCAGCTCCCCCTCGACGGCAGCGGAAACACCAACGGCACTCAGACTTACACCGTGACCTCGGATAATCCGAAGATCGCGGTGTCGGTGGCCCAGGGCCCCTACTGGACACTCAACGTAAGCCACCAGGCCGCGTCCAGCTCGGACATCGCCTTCACCGGCTCCATGGTCTTCCAGCTCTTTGCCGACCTCACGCCGAACACCGTTACCCAGATTTCCAAGTTCACCAGCGACGGCTTTTACAACGGCAAGAATTTCGCCCGGGTGATGAACAACTTCCCCGGCACCACGGACTACATCGTCCAGGGTGGATCGGTCAATCAGGACGGCTCGGGGACCAGCCCCTACGCCAATTTCGCCGACGAACTGGTCCAGCCCATCGCCTTCACGGGGACGGGCCAGCTTGCCATGGCCAACTCCGGCGTCGGCACGAACACGAACAATACCCAGTTCTTCATCACCACGGGGACGCCGACGTTCCTCGATTACAAGCACACCATCTTCGGTCAGATCGTCTCCGGGTCGGACATCCTCGGCAAGATGACCCAGGTCCAGAAGTCATACAACTCCGTTTACAACGAGACCTCGCTGCCGACCGACCCGATCCTGATCAACTCCGCGACGCTCTCGTCCAGCAACGTCAACGGCGTGGTCCACATCGACACGTCGTCCGCGCTGGCCGGCCAGACCGCGAACATCACGGTCACGGCCACCGATCCGACCGACGGCACGACCCGGACCGAGGTCTTCAAGGTCACGGTCGGTTCCTACACCGGGCCGACGAGTCCGACGATCAACTTCGTCCCCCTGGCCAACGACGTGTCGACGTCCACCCAGGGCGCCACGCCGGTGACCGTGAAGCTCAACGGGACGAGCGGTTTCCCGAATACATCGACCCCCGGCACGCTCTCGTACTCGATCGTCTCTCAGCCCGCGCATGGGACCCTGAGCGGCCTGAACGCATCCGCCGGGACCGTGCTCTACACGCCCAATGCCGGCTACGTGGGGGCGGACACGTTCCAGTACAAGGTCAGCTCGACGGGCCCGAACTCGTTCCCGGCCACGCTCTCCAGCCTGAACGCGACGGTGAGCGTCAATGTGGGGGTTCAGGAAGTGAACACCGGCGCCGTGAGGCTGCTCGACGACGTCCTGATCGTCTCGCCGCAGCCGAAGGTCGGCGGCGGGAGTGACACGATTCGCATCCTCCAGCAACCGAGCTCGACCCCCTCGGGCGGGGAAAAGATCGTCGTCCTGGTCAATGGCCAGGTCGACCGGATCCAGCCGACCACCAACTCGCTGATCCAGATCGTCGCCTACGGCACGAAGGCGAACACCCACATCACGGTCGATTCGAACGTGACCGTGCCGGTGACCCTGGATGGGGGCCACGGTCGGCGGAACTCCGTGCAGGCCGGCGGCAGCGAGTCCCTGCTCCACGGCTGGTTCGGCCGGACCCGGCTCATCGCCGGCGACGGGCCGAATCAGATGATCGGCCGCAAGGGCCGGGTCCGCTTCAAGGCCACGTCCGCCACGGTGCTGGCCTACGCGGGCAACGCCAATCCGAATCGGAGCAACCTGCACCCAACCCCGCCCGGCGGGACGTACTACCGATTCATCCGGGGACGACTCGTCGCCGTGAAGAGCACGTGACGGATCGCCCCCGGCCCCGACCGACGGTTCATGACTCAAGACGCACACCATGATGAAATCCCTGCCGATCGACGAGCGGATGCCGGAGATCCTCCGGGCGCTCGCCGACCATGGACGGATCGTGCTGACGGCCCCCCCCGGCGCGGGCAAGACGACACGGCTGCCTCCGGCGATCGTCCGGAGCGGCCTGCTTGCCCCGCCGAATGACAGGGTGGTCGTCCTCCAGCCCCGCCGCGTGGCCGCCCGCTCGACGGCCGCACGGATCGCCGCCGAGCAGGGTTGGGACCTCGGCGACCAGGTCGGCTACCAGGTCCGGATGGAACGCCGCGTCTCGGCACGGACCCGCCTGATCGTCGAGACCGAGGGGATCCTCAACCGCCAGCTCCAGTCCGACCCGTTCCTGGAGGGGGTCGGGGCCGTGGTCCTCGATGAGTTCCACGAACGAAGCATCCATTCCGACCTGGCGCTCGCCCTGCTGAAGGAGGTCCGACGGGAGGTCCGCCCGGACCTGCTCCTGATCGTGATGTCCGCCACGCTCGACGCGGAGCCGGTGGCCACGTTCCTGGAGGAGGCTCCGACGCTCCACGTCGACGGGCGAGCATTCCCGGTCGAGGTCGAGTACCGCCCGTCGGAGCGGCCCGCCGGCCCGGACGCGGTGGTCCCGGTCCTCCGCGACGTCCTGGAGGCACCCGGCGATCGCGGGCATGTCCTCATCTTCCTGCCCGGAATGGCGGAGATCCGCAAGGTCCGCGCGGCGGCCGAGGGGGCGGTCCGCGAGGCCAGCGCCGTCCTCCACGTGCTCCACGGATCGATTCCCGCGGAGGCGCAGGATCGGGCCCTGCGCCCGTCGTCCGAACGGAAGGTGATCCTGTCGACGAACATCGCGGAGACCTCTCTGACCATCGACGGGGTGACCACGGTGATCGACAGCGGCCTCGCGCGGGTCGCCCATCACGACCCTCGCCGCGGGTTCGACGGTCTCGACCTGGCGAGGATCAGCCTGGCGTCGGCGGCCCAGCGCGCCGGCCGTGCGGGGCGGACCGGGCCCGGGCGATGCATCCGTCTCTGGCCGCCCCGCGAGGAGCGCGGGCGTGCCGCATTCGAAACGCCGGAGGTCCATCGCGTCGACCTCTGCTCGACGGTGCTGACGCTCCACTCCTGGGGCGTTCGCGACCCGACGGCGTTCGCCTGGTACGAGGCCCCTGCCCCGGACCGGCTCGAGGCGGCGGATCGCCTGCTTGTCCTGCTCGGGGCCGTCGATGCCGACCGAGGGACCCCGACGGCAGTCGGCCGCAGGATGCTCGATCTCCCCGTCCACCCGCGGCTGGGACGCCTGCTGCTCGCGGCCGCCGACGCGGGAAGGCCGGACGAGGGGGCCGCCGTCGCGGCCCTCCTCTCCGAGAAGGATATCGCCTCCCGTGGCGATGAGTCGCGGTCGAAGGATCGCGTCCGGCCCGACCGAGCCCGGGGGACCTCCGACCTCCTGATCCGCCTGTCCATGCTCGAGGACGCCGAGCGCGCCCGTTTCCATTCCGGGCTCCGCGAACGTGGCATCGATCCGGCCGCCGCACAGCAGGTCGCTCGCTCCCGGGACGAGCTTGCTCGGCTGGTCCGTCGCCGAAGCTCCGCACCGCGAGATCGGGGCCCGGCATCGGACGGCGACCTCGATGACGAACCGCTCCGCTGGCTACTCCTCGCCTACCCCGACCGCCTGGTCCGGCGCCGCGGGGCAGAGGAGACGGGCGTGATGGTCGGCGGCCGCGGGGTCAGGCTGGAGCCCTCCTCGGTCGTCCGCGAGGACGAGCTCTTCCTCGCGCTCGATCCCAGGCAGGAGCGGCGAGGCGCGACCCTCGAGCTCAAGGTGAGGATCGCGAGCCGGGTGAGACCGGAATGGCTGGAGGAGCTCCTGCCGGGCCTCCTCCGGCGCGAGCTATCGACCCGCTATGACCCGGATCGGGACCGGGTCGTCGGGATCGGCCGGCTCTGGTTCCTGGACCTCGTGATCCGCGAGGACGACAGCCGCCGGGTCCCCGCCGAGGAAGCCGCCGCCGTTCTGGCATCGGCACTCCGCCCGAAGGCCGCCTCGATCTTCCGCGATGATCCGCCCGCCGCCTCCTGGCTGGCCCGATTCGACTTCGTCCGAGGGGCCGTCCCGGAGGTGGATTGGCCGCAGATCAATGAGGAAACGCTCGCGGACGGGCTCGTGGACCTTTGTCGCGGGAAGACCCGGGCGGCGGAGGTCGGGCACGCGGACAAGGTCGGCTTCCTGGACGGGCTCCTCACCTACGCCCAGCGCCGGGAAATGGCCGAGGGCGCTCCGCGGACGCTGGCCGTGCCGAGCGGCCGTGAGATCGCGCTCAAATACGAGGCTGGGCGCCCTCCGGTCCTGGAAGTCCGATTGCAGGAGCTGTTCGGCTGGTCCGAGACGCCGAGGCTGGCGCGGGGACGCGTGCCGGTTTTGCTCCACCTGCTGGGCCCGAATTACCGCCCGGCCCAGATCACGTCCGACCTCAGCAGCTTCTGGGCGACGACGTATCACCAGGTCCGCAAGGATCTTCGTGCCCGCTACCCGAAGCACTCGTGGCCCGAGGATCCCCTCCAGGCCCGGGCCATTGCCGGGCCGAAGAAGCGCGAACGCTGAACCGAGGCTCGCGGCTCAGAACGAGACCTGGGGGGCCTGGCGTTCCTTCTCGGTTTCGAGCTCGAAGAGCTGCGCCGGTGCAAAGCCCATGGCGTTGGCGACCAGGTTGGTCGGGAAGCTCTCGATCGTCGTGTTGTAGCTCATGACCGAGGCGTTGAACATCTGACGGGCCGAGGCGATCTGATTCTCGGTCGAGGCCAGCTCCTGCTGGAGGGCGAGCATGTTCTGGTTGGCCTTGAGGTCCGGGTAGGCTTCCGCCACGGCGAAGAGTCGGCCGAGCGAACCGCTGAGCTGGCTCTCGGCCGCCGCGAGTCCGGCCATCGCCGACGCGCTCGCCGGGTTGGACGTCGCCTGCATCGCCGAGACGGCCTTGTTGCGGGCCTCGGTCACGGCCTCGAGCGTCCCCTTCTCGTGCGCCAGATAGCCCTTGGCGGTCTCGATCAGGTTGGGGATCAGGTCGTGCCGGCGCTTGAGCTGGACGTCGATCTGGCTGAACGCGGTCCTGAAGCGATTCCGCAGGGAGACGAGGGAGTTGTAGGCACCGATCATCCAGAGGAGGGCGAAGACCACGACGAGAGCGACGATCCCGATGAATCCCCAGAAGCCGGGCATGGATGCAGTACTCCGCGATCGAATGGACCTGAATGCCTTCCGGAGCGGCCCGAGCGAGCCGTATCGTTCCCGTGTCGGGACTTATCGATCTTGGGCCATGTAGGCATGGGAAACAAGGGGGGAAGGGGCAAGTCCATCGCGATTTGGGTGCGACTCCCCCACGAGGAGCGGCGAGGGGACCGGTCCGGCGTGCATGGAAGCCTCAAGCCAAGGGCGAGAACGCGCCGATAGTCTTGGGCGAGCCCGCCGGGATGGGTCAGTTCGCATTCCCAGGATCGGCGTCCTCGCGTAGGATGAGCCGCGCCGCAAGGTCAGGAAGACCGCGGCCTTGTCGTTGGCCGGAAGGATCTGCCCACCGCCATGAATCGGCACGCCGGGGGACTATCCGCCGCGTGGCTCGTGGTCGCACTCGCGATGCCGGGCTGCGTCTCGATGCGCATCAATGCGCCTTCCCCGGACCTGCGGCCCTGCACCGACGGCTATGCATACACGCAGGACGGCTGGCGGCTGGGCGTCCGCCACTACCGGCCCGATCATCCGGATCCAAACAAGTTGCCGGTGATCCTATGCCACGGGATGGGGCTTAACGCCACGTTCTGGACGCTGACGGACGATCACCTGCCGGCCCAGCTTACGCATCACGGCTACGAGGTCTACGTCTTCGACATCCGAGCCTCCGGGGAGAATGGGAAGCCGGGCCGGCAGGATCGAATCAATCGAATCCTCCGCGGGACCCCCTTCCGGGAGAGCGGCGAGAGCAACTGGAGCATCGATGAGATGGTCCGGTTCGACATCCCGGCCGTGCTGGATTACGTGGAGCGAGACAGCGGCCGGCAGCAGGTCAACTGGATCGGCCACAGCCTGGGGGGCATGGTCGCCTACCCCTTCCTCGAGCTGAACGAGCGGCCGGAACGATTCGCGAATTTCGTCGGGATGGGCTCGACGATCATCCAGGCGAATGTCCCCCAGACGAAGATGCTCCGGGCCAATGCGGCGATCCGCGGGCTGCTCCGCGTCGCCAGCCCCGGCCGGCTGGGCCGGCCGCTCATGTACCACCGCTTGCCGGGCATGGAAGGCATCGACCGATTCTACTACTCGGCGGAAAACGTGGACCCGCGGACGATCTCGCGCTATTACGCCTATACGCTCGAGGATCCGGGGCCGGGGCTCCTGGCCCAGTTCGAACCCTATCTGAGGGACGGCCACCTGCTCTCGTCGGACGGCCGGATCGACTATGCGGCGCGGCTCGGCCAGATCCGGACGCCGACGCTGATGGTCGCCGGGGCGGCCGACCTGATCTCGGACGTCCCCTCGACGCGACTGACCTTCGAGGCGCTGGGTAGCGCCGACAAGACCATGTACGTCTTCGGCAAGGCGAATGGCCACGTCGCCGACTACGCCCACTGCGACCTCGCCTGGAGCCGGCACGCGCCCCACGAGATCTTCCCGGTCCTCATCGAGTGGCTGGATCGGCACCAGCCCGGGGCATCTTCCGCGCTCCCGGGCACGGCGCTTTCGTTGTCCACGAGCCGGAGCGGCGAGACGCGGCAGATCCCCCGTTCGGTTTCAGCTCACCCGGGGCCGCAGGTAGGCGTCGATGCAGATCCGTGACCAGGTCTCGAACTCGTCCTCGCCCGAGTCGAGGTCGTCGATGGCCACGAACTCCGCCTCGGCCAGCCCCTCCTCGCGCGCATGGACGCGCGGCGATTCCAGGTCCAGCACGTGCACGACGCCCAGGTGGACGGACCCCACCGGGGTCGAGTCGTCGTTGATGAGGCCGACCAGCCTCATGGTCCCGGGGGCGAGGACCTCGACCTCTTCCTCGAGCTCGCGCCTCATGGCGATCTCGTAGGCTTCGCGGCTGCAGCGCCCGTCGGCGTCCGCTTCGGCGACGTGTCCCCCGACTCCCAGCGATCGCTTGCGATGGAGCCTGGCCTCTCCCTGGCTCTTGCCCCGCGTGTAGCAGAAGACGGAACCGGCGGACCGGAGGATGACATACGGTATGATCTGCTTGAACCCGGGATCGTCCTCGACCTCCGACCGGGCCCGGTACGACATCAGCTCTGGGACCAAGAGCGCCGTGAGGTAACGCTCGGCCTCGCCGTCGAAACCCTGAAAGCGCCCGAGCCTGTCCAGCTCCTCCGCGGGGACAACCAGCACGCGCTCGCTCGACGGGTGACTCACCGGCGCACCTCGGACATTGGGATTCTGGGCCGCTGCCACGCAACGAGCCGGAAGGGCATGATCCGACCGTCTAATATACACCGGATCGCCCACCGGCCGATCGAGAGAATGGGGGGAATTCGACCATGAGATGCCTGCCTCCGTGGCCCTTCCTGGCCTTGCTCCTGTCGACCGCTCCGGCCGTTTCGCAGGAGGCAAGGGGCCCGCTCTTCGGTGGCGCGGTCTGCATCGACCTTTCGAATCCGTCGGAGGCGGGCCGTCGGGTGGTCGTCGATCGCGAGCCCGGACGCTATCTCGGGCACCCCACGACCGTCCTGCTGGAGAACGGCCGGACCATCCTGGTCGTCTATCCCCGGGGCCACGGCAAGGGCCCGATCCTGATGAAGCGGAGCGGTGATGGGGGACGGACCTGGTCCGACCGACTCCCGACTCCGGAGAACTGGCAGACATCCCTCGAGACTCCCACGATCCACCGCGTCATCGACGCCGCCGGCACGAAGCGCCTGATCCTGTTCTCCGGCCTCTACCCGATCAGGGAGTCGGTCAGCGAAGACGACGGGGCCACGTGGACTCCGCTGAAGCCCATCGGCGAATTCGGCGGGATCGTCGCGATGTCGAGCCTCGTGCGGCTCGCCTCCGGGGATTACATGGCCCTCTTCCACGACGACGGCCGCTACCTCCGAGACCGGGGCATCGGACGCGGCGGGGGGAAGGAAGGGGCGTTCACCGTCTTCAAGACCCTCTCACGCGACGGCGGACGTTCGTGGACCGCCCCGGAGGCGATCTCGAGCAAGCCCCCGCTCCACCTCTGCGAGCCCGGGGCCATCCGCTCCCCGGACGGACGCCAGCTCGCGGTCCTGCTCCGCGAGAACTCGCGGAGGCGGAACTCCCACCTGATCACGTCCGACGATGAGGGCCGCACCTGGAGCGAGCCCCGCGAGCTTCCCCGATCGCTCACCGGCGATCGTCACGTGGCGAAGTTCGCGCCCGACGGCCGCCTGCTCGTCTCGTTCCGTGACACGGCCGCCGGCAGCCCGACGGCCGGCGACTGGGTCGCCTGGGTCGGGACGTATGACGACGTGGTCAAGGGTCGCAACGGCGCCTACCGGGTGCGGCTCATGGACAACCGGCACGGCTGGGATTGCGGCTATGCCGGCGTGGAGACCCTCGCCGACGGGACGTTCGTCCTGACGACCTACGGCCACTGGGATGCGGACCAGCCCCCGTACATCGTCTCCGTCCGCTTACGGCTGGACGAGCTGGACGCCCTGGCCCGGGGATCGTCGAA
>NZ_JAALJH010000163.1 GCF_011064615.1 Aquisphaera insulae
GTGCCAAGGACCGGCGCGTCCAGGTCCCGGCTGGGGGCGATCAAGGTCAACATTCCAACGCCTTACCTCTACCCATCCGCGCCGGGAGGCGGCCCATCAAGGCATCTCATCGCGCCCCGGCGCTTGCGATCGGGTCCCGGTTCCGCGAAGATCCATGTCGTGCTCCGATCTCCTCCCGGACCAGGGGGCCCCTCCATGACCGGCCAGAAGCGACGATGGCTCCGCGTCCTCGGGCTGCTCGCCCTCATCACCACCGCCGGGCCCGTACACGCCCAGCGCCGGATGGGAGGCATGACCCACCCCGGCATGCCCATGAACCGCGGCATGGGCGGCATGGGCATGGGCGGCATGGGCATGGGCGGCATGGGCATGACCCGCCCCGGATTCGCGGGCAACAACATCTTCATGGGCACGAACCAGAACGTCTGGATGGGCGGCCGGGGCGTCGCCTTCGGCGGCCAGCCCGGCGGCGGCTGGAACAATGGCGGCGGCTGGGGCGGCGGCTGGAACAACGGCGGCGGCTGGAACAACGGCATCGGTTGGGGCGGCGGCTGGAACAACGGCATTGGTTGGGGCGGCGGCTGGAACAACGGCATCGGTTGGGGCGGCGGCTGGAACAACGGCATCGGATGGGGTAACGGCCTCTACGGCTTCGGGACCGGGGCGTTCGGCGCGTTCGGGACGGGCATGCTGGGGACGGTCATCAACGCTCCCATCTACACGAATGGCTACGGCGTTTATGACTATTTTCCGACCTGGGGAATGGGGAACTACGGCGCCTGGGGCCTGGGCTCGGTGGCCGACGACTGGCTCTATGGCGGCTACGTCAATCCCTACTACAACCAGCTGACGGCCACGCTGCCGGCGTTGGTGGCCGGTTCGTACGACTACCGGAAGCCCATCGTCCCCTCCGGGGATGCCTTCGCCCGGGCGGCGAATGCCCAACCGGCCCCGGACGCGCCGGACGACGCGGCGATCGTCGAGCAGCTCATCACCGTCGCCAAGCACGCCTTCAAGGCGGGCGAGTATGCGAAGGCCCTGGAGATCGCCGATCGGATCCTCAAGGACAAGCCCGACCAGCCGGCCGTCCATCAGTTCCGGGCCCTTTGCCTGTTCGCCCTCAAGCGCTACGAGGAGGCGGCGGCCGTCGCCTACGCGGTCCTCTCGGCGGGGCCGGCGTGGAGCTGGGCCACGCTGGTCGGCCTCTATCCGGACGTGGCGACCTACACCGGCCAGGTCCGCGCGCTCGAGGCGGCGGTGAAGGCGAAGCCCGGGGATCCGGCGGGGCACTTCCTGCTCGCCTATCAGTACATGGTCCAGGGCCACAAGGAGGCGGCCGCCTCGCAATACGAGAAGGTGGCGGCCATGCAGCCCGACGACAAGCTGTCGGCGTCGTTCGCGAAGGCCTTCCGCAAGTTGGCCGAGGCCGCACCCGCGCCCGTCGCCACAGCCGGCCGCTCGAAGCCGGCCGCCGACGCATCGAACGCCCGGGCCACGGCCTCGACCGAGCCTCCTCCGCCCCCGCCGCCCGCCCTGGTGGGGACCTGGAAGGCGAGCCCGGCCGCCGACGTGGCGATCACCCTGACCATGCAGGCCGACGGCGAATTCACCTGGGAGGTCAACGCCAAGGGCAAGACGCAGACCCTCACCGGCCGCGCCGGGTACAAGGACGGGACGTTGGCCCTCCTCCAGGCCGACGGCCCTCCCCTGGTCGGCAAGGTCACGGAGCAGGGCGACGGCACATTCCTGTTCGCGCCGCCAGCGGGTGCCCAGCAGCAAGGGGCCGGGCTCACGTTCCACAAGTCGTGATCGAAGTCCCCCGGGGCGGAGCCAGGCCATGATCCACACCATCGCCCCGCGCGGGCCGCTCGGCACGCTGGTCGAGCGAATCTGGCTGGATGATGCCTTCGAACGGCCGCATCGCGCCGAGCGCATCCTGCCATGCGGCACGCTCGACCTGATCCTGAACCTGACGCCGGGCGTCGATCCGGCGATCCTGGCCGCGGGGGCCCGGTCCGGACCATTCACCTTCGAGGCCGCGGGCACGACCGCCGTCCTCGGGGTCGCGTTCCGGCCGGGGGGCGCCGCACCGATCCTCGGCCTGCCGGTCGACGAGATCCGGGACGCGATCGGCCCGCTCCGGGCGATCTGGGGACGCGAGGCGGATGACCTGTCCGAAAGATTGGCCGAGCCCGGCGTCGCCGGGGAACGACTCGCGGAGATGGAACGCGTCCTGGTCGCACGCCTGTCCCGCGCCCCCCGCCGTCATGCCGGCGTCGCGATGGCCCTGCGCCTGCTGGGGGAGGGCACGGGCCACTCGCCGATCGCGGCGGTGGCGAAGGAGGTTGGCCTCGGCCCTCGTCAATTCCATCGGACCTTCCGCGCCGAGGTCGGCCTTTCGCCGAAGCTCTACGGCCGGCTCCGACGCTTTGGCTCCGTCCTGCGATTGGCCGCCGCGGCGCGACGGGTCGAGTGGGCGGCCATCGCCCAGGCGTGCGGCTATCACGACCAGGCCCACCTGATCCGGGACTTCCGCGCCTTCGCCGGGATGTCGCCGACCCGATACCTCGCGGCACGGGTCGGCAGTCCCAACGAACATCACCTGCCCGAGCCGACCTGATTCGGATCGTGGCCCCGCCGGGTAAGCACCCGGATCGACGTCCGATTCGTCCAAGACGGCCCGAGCGGCCTGTCGGAGAATCATCGCGATCGCGGGCGGGCACGGTCGCCGGGCCGGGACGCGCCGCGAGGCCATTCAGGATGGGTGTTGCCCGATGACGACCGATTCATCGAAGGCCCTGACCTTCGGGATCTTCCCCGGGATGACCGGGAGCGAGCAACTGGGACTCGGCGGCGGACCGCCGCACGATCCCGAACGGACGGCCGAGGCGCTCGAGGCCCTCCAGCCGCCGGGCCGGCCGCTCCTGGTCCGCAACTACGTGATCTACACGGGGAAGGGCGAGGGCGTGGACGCCACGCCCGGCGATCTTTGCCGGTACGCGCGCGACGGCCGGCGGATCGATCACGTCCTCTGCTACGCGACCGAGGATGGCGATCTCGACGACTGGGCCGCGTTCGTGCGCCAGGCGCTCCGGGAGCACGGTCCCTTGCTGGAATCGCTCCAGATCGCCGAGGAGCCGAACAATCCGGACTTCCAGCGGGGCGGCAACGGCGGCTTCCCCCGGGTCCGCGAGGCGATCGTGGCCGGGGTCCTGGCGGCGCGTGAGGAGGTGGACCGCCTGGGCCTGGACGTCCGGATTGGATTCAACGCCTGCCCCTCGTTCGACCCGGCCGAGGGGTTCTGGCCGGCGATGGGGAAGCTCGGCGGTCGGTCGTTCCGCGATGCCCTCGGATACGTCGGCCTCGACTTCTTCCCGGACGTCTTCCGCCCGATCCCGTTCGAGTCCCTGGCCACGGCTGTAGACGGACTCCTGCGGCATTTCCGCGCGACGAGCCTGCCGGCCGCCGGCATCGGGCCGGATGTGCCGATCCGGGTGACCGAGAACGGCTGGCCGACGGGGCCGGGGCGGACCGCCGAGACGCAGGCCGCCGTCCTCGAGACCGTCGTCCGCGCGATCGCCGCGGTGGCGGGCCGTCTCAACGTGACCCACTACGAGTTCTTCTGCCTCCGCGACGGCCATTCCGCGAACCCCGACCTCTGGACGCAGTTCGGGCTCGTGCGGGATGACTACGCCCGCAAGCCGGCCTTCGAGGCCTATCGCCGCCTGGTCGCGGAGCTTTCCGCATAGCGTCTCGCCGAGCCTGATCCATGCCGAGCTGCGGCGCGGGGAGAAAGGGTCATCCCAGAGGCAGCACACGCCCTCCCCGGAGCCGACAGGCCGCCCTGGCCGGCAAGGTCACGGGGCAGAGCGCCAACACGCTCCTGTTCGCGCCCTCGGGTTTCCAACAACAACGGGCCGGGTCAGGTTCCGCAGGCCTTGATCGATACCCGTGGGCCGTTGAGTGCCGAAGCGGCGGAGGTACAAATTCTCCAACCTACTGCGGGTAATCAGAATGTCCCCCTGCGGCCTATCCCCCTGCGGCCCTTCCCCCTGCGGCCCTTCCGAAGAAGCGAGCGTCGCGCCAGTTCACCAGCGTCGCCAAGCCCTCGGGGACGCTTTTGAATGTCACGGCGGAGGGATTGGAGGCCAACTGCTGCGCGGACAGCGAGCAATTCGATTACTGTCGAGGGAGAGGGCCGCACGTCCGGGGATGCTGGGTCATCGATGCGGTGTTCGGAAAGACCTGAAGCAGGCATCAGACAGCCCAATACGCAGAGAATATCCACAGACTTACAGGATCAACGTCCTGAGACAATGGAGGCAGTATGTCTGCGACTTCCAGCCGAGACGAACAAGTGCTGGATCAGTAGAGGTGCGTCGTCCCCGTCACGGAGGTGGGCGGACTCTTTCGCGTGAGGATCGGATGGACGATGGACAGATTCAGCCCAAGTTGCCGGGGACGCCATCTTCAACAGGGAGTCATTGTCCTGGATGTTCTTCAACACGTTTTTCATTGCCCGTTCCACGTCGCCATCGAGAACGTAGCCGAGCATTCCACCGTGTTGCACGTGGCGACTGTATTTTCCGTCCACGAAGCGCTGCATACCCTCCTTCACGTACTTGTCTGCCAGCGACTTCATCACGCCGTTGATGCGGGCGTTCAAGCGTTTAGCTTCCAGGCAGTAGTAGTAGCTGCCGTCGTGGCTTGGGAAGAACACGATGTCCTTGCGCCCGGTCTCCTTGGCCAGATCGACATCGACTTCCACGTCCTCGTAGCGGATCAGGAACCGGTGCCGCTGGCGGTCCTGTTTTTTGACCATCGCGGCATACAGGCGGATCGACACGGCCTCTTCCCGCTCGTCGGGCGCAGGCGGGGGGATGTGCTGCCAGGCGTCGAGCGTGAGCGCAAGGACGGAGGAAACCCCACCGCCCTCGATGAACCCCCGCCATTCGCTGGTGTCTCCAACCGTCATCCGCCCTCCTTGCGGGGTCGCATGAGGAGGGAGTCAGCAATCTCGTCCGCGTCGTTGAGCGCGGCAGTGCGGGTCCAGAAGCGAAGGCCGACCGGCTTGGTGATGTACAGCAAAGTCTTGTCGAACACCTTCAGCCCGCGGGCAAGCGCGAGCGGCACGCCGTCGATCTCTGCGATGCGCTGGAGACGGCTTAGGGTCGGTAGCACGTCCTTCGTTGCCGAATCCAGATGTGTCGGCGACCGGCCCCGCACGGTCTTCTCCAATACAACCATGCCGATTCCGAGGCGGGGATCGATCACGGGCTTCCCGTGAACTCGGTAGCCGTCGCTCGCCCACTGGTTGAGGGTGTCGCACAGGAGGTCGGTGTAAGCCTCCTGCTCTGCCTGTGTGGCCGGCATGATCGTCGGCACGGCAGTACGGCGGCGGGTCGGCCGGACGCTGGGAATGATGACCGCGTCCGTGTCCCCGATGAGCACCCGCTCGACGGCGTTGATGTCGAAATACTCCTCGACGAGCGCCTCGGCCTGGGCTTGCGCACGTTCGGTGGTGGCGGGGCGACCGAGCGTGTTGTCCTCAGCGTCACGGATCGCCCGGTTCATGATCCGCCCTACTTCGGCGACGATCTCGGCCGCGCGCACCGGAACGTGGGTGGCTTCGGGAAACGGGAACGGGAGACGCATCAGGTCGTCGATGTCAACGCGTGCCCGGCTCACTCCCCAACTCGAGGAGGTGTGGAACAGGAAGTACCGAGCAAGTTTTGACCGAAGATAGAATGTTAGGAAAGCAAGTAGGTCAGCGTCCGTCGCCGGCCCGTGGATACCACGAATGCCATGCTTGTACGCGACATTTTCGTTGACAAAAGCAACCTTGTTGAAGCCCTCTGTGACCAAGACAAGGGGCTTGTTAAAGATGGTCGGGTCGCTGATTGCCCAGCGGAGCCTGAGTTCGAGCTTCGATACCGGGGGGCAGTCTCTTGAGGTGAGGAAGCCGTCCAAAGAGTGCGTGCCGGCCTCAACCCTTGCCGTGTTGTCGAGAGTGAGCACTCGTAACCGCTCGAGCTTGTGCTGTTCGCCGAACTCGTCGAACCCTTCGGCTACGATCCAACGCTTCTGAGTTCCCTTGCCGCGTTGACCCAGTCTGTCTCGGAGGCGAGGGAAAAGTCGCAGGCGGTCCATCAACCTGCGGTCGCGGAACGTCGTCCAGTATCGTTCTTTCCAAATGAGCGGGGCGTCTTCGCCCCGCAGGTCGTTGAGCACCTCCCGCACCGTCAGCCGCGCTCGGTCTTGCGGCAGGACGGTGATGACTTCGGCCTGGGTCACGGCCCAGTCGGTCTTTGGGGACCAGTAGTCGATGGGGTGGGCGGTATTCGCGGGCTTTGCCCTGGCGTACCCGACCACCATGGCCGGGGCTTCCGCCTCCTCGAACAGGAACCGCTGGTAGTCGGCCAGGTTCAGGATGAGATCAACCGCGTGTGTTTGAAACCATTGCTTTTGGAAATCCACCGCGCTCTGTGTGTGGTTAAACAGAAGACCGTGGGGCAGGACGAAATACGCCCGCCCGTCATTGGTGAGATGCTCGGCCGCCTTCCACACGAACCCGGCGGCGATCTGCTTACCCGGCAGCGGCCTGCGGCGTGCGGAGCACCAGGCCGCTGGCGGATCGGATCGCCCCCCGGCCTTCGCCCAGGGCGGGTTGCCCACCACCACATCGACTTTTTCTGACAGGTCGGCGGCAGAGGTGAAGAAATCGGCGCACCGAATCGTCCCGCCCTCCCCGTCTTCGGCGAGGAGCCGCGGGAGGATTTTGATCTTCCTCAGCACCCGGCGGATGCCCGGCGGGGAAAGCTGGTCGAGAAGAGCAAGGTATAAACTGAAGGCCGTAATGCGGCAGGCCGTGCGGCTTTTGTCGATCCCGTAGATGGCGGTTTGCAGGATTGAGGTTAGCCCACCGAGCCTTGCGTCATAGTCCGCGCCCGGGTGAGCGCGGCTCCACTCTTCCGCAAGACGGTTGAATAGCCCTACGAGGAAAATGCCCGACCCACACGCCGGGTCGAGATACCGTTTGTCGAGCAGCGTCGGAACTTTGTCCAGAGCGCGGTCGAGGACCAATTCCGCCAGGAACCGCGGGGTGTAGAACGCCCCAGCCTTCTTCTTTTCCGCCTCTCCCGCCGCCTTGAGGAAGTGCTCGTAAATTGCGCTGATGGTGTCGATCGGGATAATGCCGAACTCGTACGGCCAGAAGCTCTGCTGACCGGTGCGGGCGTCGGTGCCGCGAAAGAACCGGTCGAGGATTGCGAGGTGTTCCGCTCGCACTTGCCGAGCCTCTGCCTCCAGGTCGTCGCTAAACAGATCGCCGTTGAAATCTTGACCGAGTTGGGTGAACAGCTTGTAAAGGTCGGCCTTGGCGTCAGAACGCTTCTTCCGACCGAGAATGTCACGCAGGTGGTCGGCGTCGTAGATACCGACCTTCTCAAGGTACTTCCGATCGATCACGTCGCGGTCGAATAAGTAACATGTGAACACTAATCGACATAGTAGGGCGTCGAGCGTCTCAGGCTCCAGCCGCGCGGCCGGCACCTCGCTCAGCACGGCCCGGGTCGCTTCGAGGTTGTGAAGCAGGTTGCGATCCACCCGCTTCTCGGGGTCGAATGCAGGCCGGTGTGTGCGAAAGTACTCCCGGGATTCGACCGAGAGCAGGAACGCTTGGAGCTGGTCGACGACCCGGTCCAGGCGCTGCACGAATCCCGCCGGTGTGCCAGCCGAGGTGGTCGTCAGAGTAGGCTCCGAGAGGCCCGAGTAGACGTGAACCTCGTCCGGTGCGATCAGCACCAGGATGGGGGCTACCCCCTGGTTCCAGAAAGTGCGGTGCAGGGTTGCGATCTGGCTCGGGTCGATCCGGTCCAACTGCCGGAAATAGATGAGCGGGGCGTTATTGTGGCACAGCACACCGTCGAGTTGCATGTCCTCGAACGCCCGCCGGAGGACGTGTGCTTGGCTGGCCGCATTGCCCGCGGCGTCGATATCGGACGTGTTCGAGAAGAAGACCGGCGGGCTGATACCGTCCAAGCCGAAAGCCCTAATCCAGTCGGACGCCGGTGTTGCGGGCATGTCTCAGCCCCCCGCGACCGACGTAACGGCCGGTTCAGACACGAGTTCGTAAGCCCAATGGCGGGCGTGGCGGACTGCCCGGATGCCGTAGCCCCGCTCGCGGAGGGCAGTGATGTCGCGGGCGACGGTAGGGACCGACACGCCGAGCTTCTCGGCCAGCCCGGGCGTGGAGTCCCGGCCGCCGCGAAGCAGGCGTATCAACTCGCCGAGCCGTCGTTCAATCCCGAGTGCCTTTTCGTAACGCATTGTGCCTGCTCCCACCGAAGAAACTATATCTCGGCGCGATAGACTTTTCAAGCGTCGTGGGGACCCGCAATTCGCTCGGGTGTTTCATACACCGGCCTCTCGGTGCCGCATGAGCAAATATTGCTGTAATTACGGCGGACCTGGTGCTCCGCCGGGCTCACGGTCCACACCTCCCCTTTGACTCCCACGCGGGGGGCTCGATCATCCCGATTTCTCGCGATCAGGTCCCATCGATGGCCGCCACCGGAGGGCGGCCAGTCAACCGCTCGTACACCTCTTGGAAGATCTTCCGGTAGGGGTAACTCTCGCCAGTTGGAACATTACCCGGCGGGTGCTGACCTCCACCCGTGAAGCCACCTTCAGCAACTGCAGGCGGGTTGTCCC
>NZ_JAALJH010000164.1 GCF_011064615.1 Aquisphaera insulae
TCGGGCTCTCCGGGACTGTATTGAGTAGGGAGGGATTCTTGCGCGCCGGGCGCGCGGAACACCCGGCAGGATATTTGGCAATTCGGTGTCGGTGAGGAATGCACCGGCGCCGGCCCGCGCGGAGGACGCGGGCCGGCGGAATTCGGAGAAAATGGGGGGCAAAGCCAATTTTGGAATCAGACTTAAAGCTATATAGAGATGGGGCTTAACATCTATCATAAACAGCCGTGAATACGACAAACGAAGCCAATCCGGGGCCATAAGAAGGTCGTGGTGGATTGAGGGCGACTCTCGAGTCGTGGGGTCGCTTCGCTCCCTCACAACAACCGGGCCCGTGCCCGGCCCCCGACGGCTTATGAACCTGCGGAGAGTCAGCGGCCAGAGAATCAGCGGCCCCGCACCCGAGATAAGGAAGTTGGAGGGACGGGACAAACTGCCCACCTCGCGGCGTGTTGCAGGCTGGAGCAAGGAGATCCGGAGCAGCGAACTTCTCCGATCCTGACGATCCCGTGGCTTGATGCCGGAAGAATCGCCAGAAAATCCTCCAGATCGTGGACGAAAAACGCGAACCATGGCGCACTCTCTGTATAGAGGCGCTTCATCCTCGCCGAGTGCGCGCGCTGATGACGGGACCGGACGATGAGGCCGGAGGAGATCTGCCGCGATGACGTGCGGCCCGGATGATCGAAGGGCACGACTCGACTCGGCCTCGGCCTGCGATGGCCGAGGCGTCGGTGGCTCACTCCTCGGCTCGGCGACGATCGTATCGGCATCGATCGCGCACGAGGTCGCAAGGGACGAGCAGGGAGAGCGTGCCGCCTGCCCGCCCGGGGGGGCGAAGCCAATCGAAAACCGCGTCCAGGATGTTGTCGATGAAGGACTTGCGGCGCGTCATTCGAAGCAGCCGGCGCGACGAGCGAAGCCAGGACCCGTCAACGGCCAAGCTTCCCAGACCTCAGCTCCCCGTCCTGTGGGACGATGCCGGCGAAGCCGCACCATCCCGAAACGTTCCGTGCTCGTCCTCGGGGGCCTGACAGCCGGCATGGCCCAGCATCGAGGCCCGTCCCCTCCCACCGCGAGCGAGCCAGAGGGTGGCTGTGGAGGAGCCGAAGGCGACCCCACGGCCGGCGGGCCTCCGCCCGTCGCGCAGGCCGCCCCCGGGCCGAGGCGATCCCGGGGGTCGGCTGCGCCTCCACCCCGGCCACCCTGTCGGATCGCAAGCGGCGGGCGGGCCGAGCGTTTCGAGTCTCAACTCAACCGGGGGGGCGAAGCCAATCGAAAACCGCATCCGGGGTGTTACCGTAGAAGGACTTGCGGCGCGTTGCACGATACCGGCGATGCGACGACCGAAGCCAAGCCCCGGGGACGGGACGGTGCGCTTTCGCTCTTCGCGGCAGGCGTTCCCGGAGCACGGCGGTCTCGATCTGTGGACGTGCTCCGTCGCCGCCATCCGATCACGCACTCTCACCCACCGACCATTCTCCGCCCTCCCCTCATCCGTGTTCTCCGTGCCATCCGTGGTCGCCCTCCTTCGCGGCAAGCCGGGCTAGCCAGGATTGGTGGATTCTGGTAAATCGCCGTGACGTCCTCCCAGAAGGGGGGCCAATCACACGTCTGGCTTGATAACTCGGGGGCGGATCTTCCCGGCCGCATGTCACGTCGCGGGAGGACTCGTCCTCGTCGACACGCTCAGATCAGATCAGATCAGGTTGCATGGGCCGGCCCGGCCCCGGGGCTGCGCCTCGATCGGCAGGGGCGAGGCTCGCGGCGGATTGATCGTCGCGGGGCCCTCCGCCGCATCGGTGCGTACCGGTGTCGACCTCGTTCTCCCGCAGGAGATCCGCGCGATGGACCGCCGTCGATTTGTTCCCTCGCCCGATGGCCTGGAGGTGCGCGAAATGCTCTCCACCACGTCGGCCAGCGGCCTGAACCTGTTCGGCTCCGGCACCAGCAGCACGCAGAACATCCCGATAACCTTCGCGCAGAAGCAGCTCCGGATCCAGAAGGTGCCGTACAACATGCGGGCCCTCCAGCCCAATCGGTATCTCCCGCCGGAGCTCATCACGCAGATCCAGCTCGGGCTCGAGCAGTCCATCAACACGATGGTCAAGCCGCCCAGCCAGGCGCTCACGAACTACAACAACGTGCTGCGAGACATCACCTTCAAGACGTCGATCAGCTCGGGGAACGCCTCGCGGCTGAACCACGCCTTCGAGGCGGTCCTGCGGGCGGCCCAGACGCCGGAGCCCGCCCTGACGACCCTGGTCAGCTCGGTGAGCCAGCTCGTCACCCAGGTGGACACGGCGAGCATCCAGCCGAATTTCCTGGCGACGAACGACAGCGCGTACATCCTCCAGGCGGCCCTCATCCTCGGCCAGAAGATGCCCGCGCCGCGGGCGCCGACGATCGCCAAGAGCTCGGGATCGCAGATCAACCCGCGGGCGTTCGCCTCGCCGCTGTCGACGCCCTCGTTCGTGGGGTCGTACGAGTTCGGCACGACGGTCCAGATGGTGAACGTCCACACCGGAGAGGTCCTCGGCTCCGCGGTCGTCTCCAGCAACAACCAGTATGCCCTCCACGTCACCACGCCGCTGGCCGTGGGCAAGTACACGCTGGCCGTGCAGGCCGTGGACGAGGTGGGGCACATCAGCCGCGCCAGCCAGACCTTCGGGCTCCAGATCGTGCCGCCGAAGAACGCGGGCTAGGCCGATCCCGGATGCGACGCATGGGCTCGACGGGGCGGGTCGGGGCGGGGCGAGGCGGGGCGGCGACGGATGGATCGGGCCGCCCCGACCGCCGGGCCGGCCCGCCTTCGTGGTACACTCGCGGCATGATCCATCACCCCGACGCCCCCGGCCCGACGAAGCTCCTGGTGTCCGATTTCGACGGCACGATGACGCGAGACGACTTCTACAAGCTGGCGGCGGAGTCGCTGCTCCCCCCGGGCCTGCCCGACTACTGGGGAGAGTACCGCGACGGGCGGATGACCCATTTCCAGGCCCTCCGCGCCTACTTCGCGGCGATCCGGGCGGACGAGGCGACGGTCCGTCGGACGGTCGAGCGCATGGGGCTGGATCCGAATCTGAAGGAGGCCGTGTCCCGCCTGCGGGGCGACGGCTGGGACGTCGTGGTGACGTCGGCGGGGTGCGAGTGGTACATTCGCATCCTCCTGGCGGAGGCCGGGGTGGACCTGACCGTCTGGTCCAACCCGGGCCGTTTCGTGGCGGGGGAGGGGCTGCTGATGGAGCCGCCGACGGGGAGCCCGTTCGAATCCCCCGAGACCGGCGTGGACAAGGCGGCCGTCGTCCGCGCCGCCCTGGACCGCGGCCTGGCCGTGGCCTTCGCCGGCGACGGCTTCCCCGACGCGGAGGCCGCCCGGCTCGTCCCGGACGGCCTGCGGTTCGCCCGCGGCGACCTCGCCGCCGTGCTCCGGAATGAAGGCCGGCCGTTTCGGCCGTTCGATCGCTGGTCCCAGATCGCCGAGATGCTCGCCGCCCGCTGAGGGGACGCCGATCATGGATCTGAGCACTCACGTGAACATTCCTTCGCTGGTCCGGGTCAAGCCCGGCGCCCTCGACCGGCTGGGGCTCTACCTCCGGCGGGCCGGCCATTCGCCGGCGATCCTGCTGGTGAGCCAGGGCCTGGTGCCGGAGTACCTGGGGCGGGCGGAGCGGAGCCTCGCCGAG
This sequence comes from Aquisphaera insulae, assembly GCF_011064615.1. Taxonomy (GTDB): domain Bacteria; phylum Planctomycetota; class Planctomycetia; order Isosphaerales; family Isosphaeraceae; genus Aquisphaera; species Aquisphaera insulae. Next base: position 3,687 of record NZ_JAALJH010000164.1, read on the forward strand.
CACGCGATCGAGCGACTGGAGACGGTGGAGGTGGCCGACGCGAGCTTCGAGTTCGCCTCGTCGCTGTTCACGCGGCTGCCGGGGAAGGCCCGGGCGGTGATCGGCCTCGGCGGCGGCAAGGCGCTGGACGTCGCCAAGTACGTGGCGTTCCTGGCCCGCCTGCCGTACTATGCCACGCCGACGTCCCTCTCCAACGACGGCTTCTGCAGCCCGCAGTCGAGCCTGACCATGGATGGACGTCGGAAATCGCTGGCGGCGTCGCTGCCCCACGCCGTGGTCCTGGACCTGGACGTCTGCGAGCAGGCCCCGCGGCCGCTCTGGCTCTCCGGCGTCGGGGACCTCGTCTGCAAGCTGACGGCGATCTTCGACTGGAAACTCGCCTTCCACCGCCGCGGCCTGCCGGTCAACGACTTCGCCGCGCTGCTGTCGGACGCGACCGTCTACCAGTTCCTGGCCCAGCCTTCGTTCGACCGGGAGGGTGCCCGCCTGCTCGGCACGGCGCTCATGCTCAACGGCGTGGCCATGGAGATCTGCGGCTCCTCGCGGCCGGCCAGCGGCAGCGAGCACCTGATCTCGCACGCGCTCGACGCCGTCTCGAAGCGTCCTCGCCTGCACGGCCTCCAGGTCGGCGTGGCCACCTACCTGGTCAGCCTGCTCCAGAGGAACCAGAGCGAGCGGATCGGCCGCGTCTTCGACCAGACCGGCTTCTGGGAGGCCGTCCGCTCCGATCCGTTCTCCGCATCCGAGTGGAAGCAGGCCATCCGCCTGGCCCCGACCATCAAGGACGACTTCTACACCGTCCTCTCCGAGCCCGGCGCCCTCGACGAGGCCGAGAAGCTCCTCACCGACGACCCCCGCCTCCGTCCCTGCTTCGCCGACTGACCGGCGTGGAGATCTCACCCCGTCTCGGCCGATAAGGAGAGATGCGGAGGGCTCCGTTGCAAGGACGCGTGAGGCGGGACTTCTTCCTGTCTGACATTGACAGTCCAGGCAAACCGCGCTATTTGTAGCGACCCGACCAGGGATACCACGTGCACGAAGACTAGTGAAAAAGGCCCCCCCCATGCGCTCGCCACGGACGGCAGAGAAGGCGCTCATCGTGTGTCTGATGCTTGCGGGAGCCGGCCCGTGGTCTCCGGCTCCGCGCGCGGTGGCGGGCGAAGAGGACGTGTCGGGGCCAACCGCGTCCAGGAGGCGGACGGTGACGGCACCCGCTCCCTATCCTCACGCGACGGTAAAGAGATATGACCTGGGCGGGGGCCCTCGATCGTACTGGATCTTCGAGGCCGCCGAGCCGAAGCCCGAGAGGGCGCCCGTGGTCGTCTTCCTGCACGGCTGGTTCGCGGTGAATCCGGCATTCTACGGGGCCTGGATCGATCACCTGGTCCGGTCGGGCCGGACGGTGGTCTTCCCGCGCTATCAGAACGACGTCGGGACACTGCCCAGGGACTTCCTCCCCAATACGGTGGCGGCGATCCGGGATGCCTTCGATGTCCTGGAGACCGGGACGGGGCACGTCCGGCCGGATGCCCGCAAGGTGGCGCTGATCGGCCATTCGGCCGGCGGCAATCTCGCGGCCCAGGTCGCCGCGGTGGCCGCCGATCCTCAGTCCGGGCTCCCCAGGCCGCGGCTCGTCCTCGCGCTGATGCCCGGGGAAGTCTTCCCGACTCGCGAGCCCAGGCTGGACCAGATCCCCGCGTCCACCCTCCTGGTGGTCTGCGTGGGGGAGGACGACCTGCTCGTCGGTGACATCCGGGGGCGTCAGATCTTCACCGAGGCGAGGGCCGTCCCCCGCTCCCGCAAGCGCTTCCTGCTGTTCCGGTCCGACAGGCACGGCTACCCGCCCTTGCTGGCGGAGCACACCGCTCCGACCTGTTCGAACGATCGCCTGGACACGGGCGAAGGCTTCTTCCGCTCCTTCCAGATGAGCATCGGCGAGATCAACGCCATGGACACGGCCGGCTTCTGGCGGATCGCCGATGGGGCCCTCGAGGTCGCCTTCGCCGGCCGGACCTTCGACGAGGCGATCCGCGACAAGGACCAATTCACCCACCTCGGCTTCTGGAGTGACGGCCGAAAGGTGACCCCTCCCCTCATCACCGACGACCTGGCCGCCGTCCCCCGCGTCAGCCTGCCCAACGGCATCCGCCTCATCCCCTGGGGCGCATCGGCCCGCCTGGATGAACCCGCGAGGGAGACCCGTCTCCGCTGATCGATCGAAGTCTCTCCCATGGTGCGCCGCCGTCCGAGCCGGCGGGAGTTTCCCGCGCGAGTCCCGGACGGGGGCGTAGGCGGCGAAGCCCGGAGAGATCCGCGACGATTGCGCAAGCATCGAGCGCCCCGGAGGACTGCGCCCGCCGCCCCAATTCCCGGCCGGACGTAAACTGTCCGGCGCGGGCGAACGGCCCCCCTTTGGGCTCATTCCGACGGCCCCGCGGTCCGATACGAGTGGAGGTATCTCGAACGGGGCAGAAGGGCTGGACGCTCATGGCGAGCACGAACAGGATGGACCCTGCGGTTTCCTCCGAGAATGCGGCGACCCGCTCTTCACGGCCGCCCGATGCCGAGGCCGCGACGGATGCGGCGAGGCTCCGCGAGGAGCTCGACGGCCTCCGCCGTCAGGTGATCGCGCTCCAGCGGATCAGCAGCCTCGGGGTCCTTGCCGGCGGCGTCTTCCACGAGCTGAACAACGCCCTGACACCGGTCGTCAACTATGCCAAGCTCGGCCTGAGGAATCCGGACCCCGCCTATCGCGAGCGGGCCTTGCTCCGGATCCAGGAAGCCGGCCAGCGCGCCGTCGCGATCGCCGGCGGGATGCTCGGCCTCTCGCGGCCGGGCCGCGACCCGAACCACCGGATCGCCGTCGATCTGAACCGGCTGGCGGAGGAGGTCGTGCTGCTCGTGAGCAAGGACCTGGCCCGGCACAAGGTCCGGCTCGAGGTCCAGATGCCCGCACGGCCGTTCGCCAGGGTGAATCCGGCGCAGATTCAGCAGGTCCTCATCAACCTGCTCATCAACGCTCGACAGGCGATGCCCGGCGGAGGAGTCGTGACGCTCCGGGTGGCGCCGGACGCCACCGGCAGGCTGGTGGAGCTGGGGGTCATCGACCGGGGAGTCGGCATCGCGCCGGAGGACCTGCGGCAGATCTTCGAGCCCTTCTTCTCCACCAAGACCGGGCCCGACGACTCCGGGATGGGGGGCACGGGCCTGGGCCTGGCCGTCTGCCGCGACATCGTGGAAGCCCATCACGGCCGCCTCCGCGCCGAGAGCCGCCTTGGCGGGGGCTCTTCCTTCACCCTGGTCCTCCCGTCCTGCCCGCCCCCCTCCTCCACCTCGAAGCCCCAGTCCGGGGCGGCCTGATCGGAGAATGGTCCGCCTGGATTTCGTGCCCGAGGGCCCGGGTGACTCCTGATGATCCTTCCGTGGGGCCGACTGGCAAACCGCCACTCATCGAACTCGTGGATCGCCGAAAGATCTAGAAAAGGCCGACTTCCTTCTCCAAACCTTCACGTCAAGTCAGTACACTCTCCCGTCTTCACAGACCTGAGGCAACGACCGCCTACCCACACCCTGGAGCAAGGCCCTTATGCTTCGCCGTTGGAAGCCATCCCGTTTCACCCCGGTCCGTGCCCTGATCATGACGCTCGCGATGAGCCTCGCGCTGCCCGCCTGCGGTTGCTCCAACCAGGATCCCGGTCAGCCCGCCATCGGCTCGATTTCGGTCGAGGACAACAAGGGCCAGGCCGCGATCGAAAAGAAGGGGAGCGCGCCCAGGACGCAGGCCCCGTCCAAGCGGTAACCGCGATCGTCCCACCCTGCCCCTACCGACCCACACCCCACCCTGATGGAGAGACAAGCTTGTCCAGACCCACCGATTCGGGCGCGCGCCGGCATGCCTTCACGCTGATCGAACTGCTCGTCGTGATCGCGATCATCGCGGTCCTGATCGCGCTCCTGCTCCCGGCCGTGCAATCGGCCCGCGAGGCCGCCCGCCGCGCACAGTGCATCAACAACCTGAAGCAACTGGGCCTGGCCCTCGCCAATTACGAGAGCACCAACGGGATCTACCCCTGGGCCATGGCGATGCAAACCGCGCCGGGCAACTCCCTCGGCTACGACCAGGCGTACAGTTGCCTCGGCCAGCTCCTCCCCTACGCCGAGCAGGGCCCCCTCTTCAACGCCTACAACCAGAGCTTCGCGTATCGCACCAACCCGAACGTCACGGTGAGCGCCGCGCAGGTGAACCTATTCTTCTGCCCGAGCGACACCGAGATGGCCGGGAACACCTACACGGAAGATCCCACTTCGCAGCACGGCATCCCGCAGACATTCGCCTTCACCAGCTACGCGGGCTGCTACGGCTTCTGGGCGGGCCTCTGGTACGGCAACAATGCCACCAACCCGTACAATGGGACGGAAGCCGCGTCGGCGATGTCCCAGCACAACGGCGCGATCGTGACCTCCGGATACGCCGGCCTGATGCCGGGCGCCTCGCACAGCCTGGTCCGGCTGGCGTCGATCACCGACGGCACCAGCAACACCATCGCCTTCAGCGAGCACGCGCACGGCCTGCTGAGCAAGGACGACCGGTCCTTCTTTCGCTGGCACTGGTGGATCTCGGGCGACTACGGCGACAGCACGTTCACGACCTTCTACCCGATCAACATCCAGAAGAAGAAGCAGTCCTATCCGACCATCACCGGCGGCAACTCGTTCGTCCAGTGCGCCTCGAGCTTCCACCCCGGTGGCGCCAACTTCGCCATGTGCGACGGCTCGGTGAAGTTCCTGAAAGACTCGATCCAGAGCTGGACGCTCGACACGAAGACGGGCCTCCCCGTGGGCGTCACGATGTCGGGGACCGGCTACGTCACGGGTGCGGGATTCACCGGCCCGGGCGTCTATCAGGCCCTCAGCTCCGTCCGGGGCGGCGAGGTCATCAGCGCCGATTCCCTCTG
>NZ_JAALJH010000165.1 GCF_011064615.1 Aquisphaera insulae
TCGAGTCCCGACCCCGCCTCCGGGCCGCCAAGTCCCACTCTCCAACATCCCAGGGTTAGGGAGAGGGGGCTACCGCGATCGGCATGCCGGAGGACATCTCGGATTTCGGAGTGCTCCTCCTTCCGCGGCTCGCCTCGGAGTCAACGGCTCGCCCAAACCCCCTCTCCCTAACCCTCCCCCACGAAGGGGGGAGGGGAACAGACTCGCTCGCCCCCAGCTTGTGGGGGAGCGTAGGCCATGACCGTTGCCGAGTCACCTCCGCCCCCGCGGGACCCCTGGGAGGGCTTCCTCGCCGGGCCGGAGAACGAGCTGGCGGCGGCGAGCCTGCACGCGCTGGCGAAGGGGGATCGCGAGGGGCTCTCGCCGCTGATCATCCACGGCCCCTCGGGCGTGGGGAAGTCCCGGCTGCTGGACGGCCTGGCCGCGGACTGGATCCGCAAGCGGCCCGACGAGGCCCTGGCGCGGACCGACGCCGCGGGCTTCGCCGACGCCTGCTTCGAGGCCGCCGGGGCCAACTCCGGCGGCGGCGCCGGCAGGACGTCCGGGCCGGGCGAGGGGCCCGAGGAGGCCGCCGGCTCCGGCTGGGCCGGCCTGCGGGAGCGGTTCCGGTCGGTCGGCCTGCTGATCCTCGACGACTTCGAGGGCCTCGAGCGGATCCCCCTGGCGACCGAGGAAATGATCCACACGCTGGATGCCCTGGATGCGTCGGGCGGATCGCTCGCGATCGCCTGCCGGACGCCGCCGAACCAGTGGTCGCGGTCGCACTGGCCGGCGCGGCTGGTGAATCGCCTGATGGGGGGCCTGGCCGTCCGCGTGGACCCGCCCGGCCCGGCGCTGCTGCGGCGGTATGCCCTGGAGCGGGCCCGGTCCAGCGGCCTGGCCCTGGCCGCGGAGGCGATCGAGTCGCTGGCGTCCACGGCGGACGGCTACCGGACCCTCGACGGCTGGCTCGCCCGGCTCGCCCTGGGCGGCCGCGGGCGGAACAACCCGCTCAGGCCCCTGGACCTGGCGGCCGTCGCCTCGATCCTGGAGGACGAGGTCGACCTCGCGGCGGCGGGCTGGACCGTCGAGCGGATCGCCCGGTTCGTCGCCGCGCGGTTCGGCGTCAAGCTCTCCGCCATCCGGGGCGCGGGCCGCTCGGCCGCGGTCGTCGAGGCGCGGCACCTCGCCATGCACCTGGCGCGGGCCCGCACGACGCTCAGCTTCGCCGCCATCGGCGACTACTTCGGCGGCCGCGATCCGGCCACCGTCCGCCACGCCTGCAAGGCCGCCGCCGCGCGGATCGCCGCCGACCCCTCGCTCGGCTCCCTCGAGGCCCCCCTGCCCCCGGCCCGGCCGCGCCCGGCGGAGTGAGGCGGCCGGCCCTTGCATCGATGCGCGGGGTATTCCAAGAATATGGATGTGAGATGGGTGCTGGCGGCGATCGACGTGGATTGCAGAGTGCAGACGTCCCCGCGGGGGCGGAGGCGATCATGATGCGGCGAGTAGGACGAGGGGCGCCGGCCGCGCCGGCCGCGCTCTTGCTCCTGATGACGGTCGCTTGCGGACCGGCCGGGGCGCAGCGGGCGGCGGCTGACCCGTCGGTCGGCAAGCTGGTCATCATCCTGCCGGGCACGCCGTTCGAGCGGGACGAGGCGCTCCTGGAGGCCCGGCCCCGCGACGGTGCGACCGATGACCGGGTTGCGGGGGAGGTCTTCGCCGTGCGGCAGGTCGGCGGGGGCGGCCGGCATCTCCTGGTCGCGGCGGACGGAATCGACCTCTCCGGCTGGATCCCCTCCGCCAGGGCGATCCCCCTGAAGCGGGCCGTGACCGTCCTCACGGAACGGATCCGGAGGCACCCGGCGGGGAAGGAGAATTACCTCTGGCGAGCCCGCGTCCGGACCTTCCTCAAGGAATACGACAACGCATTGAATGATGTGGATGAGGCGATCCGGCGCGACCCCGGCAAGCCGTCCGGGTTCGTGTGCCGCGGCAACATCCGGGCCGTGATGGAGGACCATGACCGGGCGATCGCCGACTTCACCGAGGCCATCCGCCTCGACCCCGGCGGGGCGATCGCCTACATGAATCGCGGGAATGCCCGGCGGTTCGCCGACGACCTGGACGGGGCCCTGGCCGATTACGACGAGGCCATCCGCCTCGATCCCCTATCCGCCGTCGCCCGGTCGGGCCGGGGCACCGTCCGGATGATCCGCGGCGACCTCGTCGGGGCGACGGCCGACTACGACGAGGCCATCGGCCTCGATCCCGGCTACGCCAACGCCTACTGCGGCCGGGGCTGGGTGTGGGCCCGCCGGAAGCAGGCGGACCGGGCGATCGCGGACCTCGACGAGTCCATCCGACTGGACCCGAACGTCGGGGATGCGTACTACTACCGCGGCATCGTCCGCAAGGATCTCGGGCGGTACGACGCGGCGATTGCGGACCTGGACGAGGCGGTCCGCCTGGACCCCGAAGTCGCCGGCGCGCGCTACGGCCGGGGGACCGCCCGCTACGGGAAAGGGGACCTGGACGGCGCGATCGCCGACTACACCGAGGCCATCCGCCTGGATCCCAGGTACAAGCTCGCGTACGACGCCCGCGGCATGGCTCGAATGAAGAAGCGAAATTACGACGGTTCGATCGCCGACTACACCGAGGCCATCCGCCTGGATCCCGCGGACGCGGCCATCCTCGAGCGGCGGGCGAGGGTCCGGGGATACAAGGGGGATCACGCCGCGGCGATCGTGGATTATGACGAGGCCATTCGCAACCGGCCGGCCTTCCCGGCGGCCTTCCTCGGCCGGGGCGAGGCGAAGGCCGCGCGGAAGGACTACGACGCGGCCCTGGCCGACTTCGACCGGGCCGTGCGCCTCGCCCCTGGCCTCGCCGCGGCGCATAACGACCGGGCCTGGCTCCTCGCCACCTGCCCCGTCGAGAAGGTTCGCGACGCGAGGCGGGCGATTGATGCGGCGGAGACCGCCTGCAAGCTGACCGGCCGAAAGGAGCCCGATTTCCTGGGCACCCTCGCCGCCGCCTACGCCGAGGCCGGCCGCTTCGACGACGCCGCGCGCGTCCAGGCCGAGGCCATCGGGCTCTCCGCCGACCCGGCCTCGAAGCGGCCCGCCGAGGCCCGCCTGGCCCTCTACAAGAGCCACAAGCCCTATCGCGATCCGCCGTGACGCCCCCTGGTCCTGGAACCCCGGCCGCCGCGTCCCCAGGAGCCGGCGAGGCTCGGACGCGAGCCGACGCACTCCTGACCGACGACCAGGCCCGCAACCAGGGCGAGTCGCGCCTGAAGCTCTACCGGAATCACAAGCCTTATCGCCTTGAAGAGTGAACATTCACCACTTCGAGCCCCCATGCCCGAGCTGCCGGACATCGCGGTCTACATCGAGGCGCTCGAGCCGCGGATCGTCGGCAAGCGGCTGGAGGGGGCCCGCGTGCGGAGCCCGTTCCTGCTGCGGACGTTCGACCCGCCGCTCTCGGCGGCGGCGGGGAAGGTCGTGCGCGAGGTCCGGCGGATCGGCAAGCGGATCGCGATCGGGCTCGAGGACGACCTCTGGCTGGTGCTCCACCTCATGATCGCGGGGCGGCTGCACTGGAAGCCCCCCGGGGCCAAGGCCGGCGGCAAGATCCACCTGGCGGCGTTCGACTTCGAATCCGGCACGCTCCTGCTCACCGAGGCCGGGACCAAGCGGCGGGCGTCGCTGTACTTCCTCAAGGGCGAGCCCGCGCTCCTGGCCCAGGACCCGGGCGGCCTGGAGGTGCTCTCCGCGACGTTCGACGAGTTCCTGGCCGTGCTCCGCGGGGAGAACCACACGCTCAAGCGGTCGCTCACCGACCCGAAGCTGTTCAGCGGCATCGGCAACGCCTACTCCGATGAGATCCTCCACCGGGCGAAGCTGTCGCCGCTGGCGCTCTCGCGGAAGCTTTCCGAGGAGGACGCGAGGCGGCTCTTCGAGGCGGTCCGGGTCGTGCTCGTCGAGTGGACCGATCGCCTCCGCGATGAGCTCGCGGGGGGCTTCCCGGAGAAGGTCACCGCCTTCCGGCCGGAGATGGCCGTGCACGGGCGGTTCGGCGAGCCCTGCCCCGCGTGCGCGGCCCCCGTCCAGCGGATCCGCTACGCCGACAACGAGACGAACTACTGCCCCCGCTGCCAGACCGGCGGCAAGATCCTCGCCGACCGGTCGCTCTCCCGGCTCCTCAAGGACGACTGGCCGAGGAGCCTGGATGAGCTGGAGGCGTAGACGAAGAGGGACGAACCACGGAGGCACCGAGGCACGGAGAAGAGGATCGGGAGAATCTCGTCGGGGCCGGCTCCTGCCTGGCCCCGGTCGAGCCGTCGGATCACCGTGGCCCCATCGATCTCGGGCGTCTCACGGCAGCCCCGCCGCCCAGGCGGTGCCGCGGCGATAGAGATCCTGCGTGCCCGGCGTGCTCAGGGCGTTGACATCATGGCCGAGCGGGCTGTGGAAGACCCGGCCCTTGCCGTATCGGCTGGCGAAGGCCATCGGGTGGTCCTTGCCGTCGAGCTTGGACGTCGCCGTGGCGAGGACCGAGATCGGGTGCGTGCCGTCGAGGCAGGTATACAGCTCGTCGGTCGTCTCGAAGGGGGCGAGGCCCTTCGTCGCCGGGTGATCGGCCGCGACGATCCGGACCGTGAACTTGCCGTAGGGATCGTGGGGCGGGAGCTTGGGGTTGTACACGCGGCCGGCGATCTCGGCGAACTCCGGCCAGCCCTGGAAGGCCCCGCAGGCGAAGTGGACCAGGACCAGGCCCTTCCCCGACTCGACGAACCGCTTCAGGTTGGCGCGGGCCTCCGGGCCGGGGTCGGGCGATTGCCAGTTCATGTAATTGAGCACCACCGCGTCGTACTCGTGGAGCTTCGGCGAGGCCAGGAACGACGGGTCGGCCTGGACCTCGGTCGTCATCCGCGCGTCCTCGGCCAGGAACCTCGCCAGCAGGGGCGCGGTCTCCTTCCAGTGATGGCCCGGGTACTCGTTCCCGGTCAGCACCAGCACCCGGGCCTTCCCCGGCGGGGCCGCGGAAAGGGCAAGAGGGAGGGCCAGGGTGAGCGCGGCCGCGATCGCGATCAGGCGGAATCGCATGAGGACCTCACGAGTCAGAAATATTTAGATGTTCCTCGTCGTCCCCGGCACGGCGCAGACGGGGTACACGCCCTTGGCGTCGGGCCTGGTGGGGGGAGCCATCTCCCAGGTGCAGGCCTCGGGCCGGGGTGCGTAGAAGTACTCGGACCGGCTGACGTCGTCCCAGGTGACCTCCTGGCCGCTGTAGCAGGAGAGCTGGCCCATGATCGCGACCAGGGTGCTCCGCGCGGCGTAGTCGCCGCAATTGAGCGGCCGGCCGGCGCGGATGGACTTGATGAACTCCGCGTGCTCGATCACGTACGGGCTGACGTTCGGGCCGCTGTATCGCCACGGCTTCTGGCCCGTGATCACGCCGGACTTGAGGCTGGCCACGCCCTTCGTGCCGTGGATGAGGCTCGAGTCCTCGTTGTAGCAGTTGTTCGTGGTCCGGCAGAAGGCGTAGAGCTTGACGCCGTTGGCGTAGTGGTAGACCACGGAATGGTGGTCGAAGACGTCGCCCAGCAGGTCCTGCGGGCCGGATCGGCCGGCCAGGCCGTGGCACTTCACCGGGGGCGTCTCCTTCAGGGCCCAGGTGGCGCGGTCCAGGTTGTGGACCAGGGACTGCACCACGTCGTCGCCGCAGAGCCAACTGAAGCGGTACTGGTTGGCGTACTGCGCCTCGATCTCGCGGAGGCCCTTGGGGTGGGCGATCTGGCCGTACGGGCCGCGGATGAAGTTCTCCTCGATGGAGACGATCTCGCCGATCTGGCCGTCCTGGACGCGCCGGACGGTCTCGCCGATCATGGGCCAGAAGCGGCTCATCAGGCCGGAGAGGATCCCCACGTTCTTCTGCTTCGCCAGGGCCGTGGCCTGGCGGACGACCTGGACGCCCAGGGGGTCGATGGCGTGCGGCTTCTCCACGAAGACGTGCTTGCCGGCCTCGATGCCGGCCTTCAGGTACATGGCGTGGAACTTGGCCGCGCACGCGATGATCACGTAATCGACGCTGTCGATGACCTTCCTGTAGGCGTCGAGGCCGACGAAGCAGTGGGCGTCGTCCACCTGCACCTGCTCGGGCTTGTCGGACCTCAGGAGCGACCGGCTGGACTCGACGCGGTCCCGGAAGAGGTCCCCTATGGCGACCACCCGGACGCCCGGATCCGCGGCCATGGCGTCGCCCGCGGCGCCGGTGCCCCGGCCGCCGCAGCCGACGATGCCGACCCGGATCACGTCGCTCCCCGCGGCATGCACGCCGCCGGCCGCCATGACCCCCGCGATCCCCGCGGCGGCCGTGGCCGTGGCCGTCTCCTTCACGAACGCTCGACGCGTGCTCTCTCCGCGCGACCTCGAATTCGAAGGGCTCATCATCGTGCTCCTCCATCGACCGATGCGGCATGGATGTCGCGGGGACGGCAAGAGGCGGGGGCCTTCCTCCGCGACGGCGGGCTCTCCTTCGGTCTAACCCGCGCCGGATGCGCTGTCAACAGGGGCCTGGAAGAGAGGGACGAGGGTCGAGGGGCGAGGGACGAGCGAAAGGAAGGGGAGCACGCAGGATCGCTGACGAAGGGTCACCCGTCCCCCTGTCCCCCCGTCTGCTCCTCCACGCCCCTCGCCCCTCGCCCCTCGCCCCTTTCCTCGAAGCCCCCTGGCAATCGCCGCGGCGTCGCGCGATACTCGGGCATTCCTGCCTGCCCGACCTCGCGGCGCCCCTCGCCGCATCCTCGACCTCGTGCGATCACCACACGAAAGGAGCCCGCCATGTTCGACGACCTCTCCCGCCGTTCCTTCCTCGGCCAGGCGGCATTCGCGGCGACGGCGGCGACGGCCGCGGCACAAGGCCAGGGCCCCGGCGAGAAGATCCTGGGCGCCGGCGGCGTGGCGACCTCGGCGCGGTCGAAGAAGGCCTGGAAGCCGGTCTCCGACCGCAAGCTCCGCGTCGGGATCGTGGGCTATGGGGTCTGCCAGTTCGGCGCGGCCTTCGGCTTCCAGGATCATCCCAACGTCCAGATCGTCGCCGTCAGCGACCTCTTCCCGGACCGCTGCGCCAACCTCGCGAAGGCTTGCCGGTGCGAGAAGACGTATCCCTCGCTCGAGGAGTTGATCAAGGACGACTCGATCGAGGCCGTCTTCGTCGCGACGGACGCCCCGAGCCACGCGCGGCACTGCATCGAGGCCGTCCGTCGCGGCAAGCACGTGGCCACCGCCGTGCCCGCGGCGTTCGGCTCCATCGAGCAGGCCCACGAGCTCTACGAGGTGGTGTCGAACAGCGGCAGGACCTACATGATGTTCGAGACCTCCGCCTATCACGCCGAGTGCCACGCCATGCGTCAGGTCTACCGCGCGGGGGGCTTCGGCAAGCTCGTCTACTCCGAGGGCGAGTACTACCACGACTCGGTCGAGCAGATCCCGTCCTACAAGGAATGGCGGGTCGGCCTGCCGCCCCAGTGGTATCCCACCCACGCGACGGCCTACTACGTGATGGTGGCCGGCGGCCATTTCACCGAGGTCTCCTGCCTGGGCATGCCCAGCCTGAAGGGGCCGATGCAGCCGGGCAAGAACGCCTACGGCAACCCGTTCGGCACCGAGGTGGCCCTCTTCCGGACCAGCGAGGGGGGCATGTCCCGGATGGCGATGTCCTGGGACACCAAGGTCCCCGGCAGCGAGACCGGCCGCGTCTACGGCCAGCGCGGCTACATGACCGGCATGAGCTACCACGGCGACGAGAAGAACCTCCCCGACCTCGAGCGCCCCGCCCTGCCCCCGAGCGTCAACCCCGGCGGCCACGAGGGCTCGCACGGCTACCTCATGAACGAGTTCGTCACCGCCATCCTGGAGGACCGCAAGCCGCTGGTGGACCTCGTCGCCGCCCTGGATTTGACGGTTCCCGGCATCGTCGCCCACCAGTCGGCGATGAAGGGGGGCGAGACGCTGAAGGTGCCGAGGTGGGCGTGAGCAGAAGGCGTCGATGATGCGGATCTTGATCCAGATTGAGAAGCAGGGCGCCGACGGCTTCCTCGCGACGACCGGAGGCCCGCTCGACCTTCGGGCTGAAGGGAGGACGAGCGAGGAAGCCGTTGCGCGCCTGAGAGCCATGATTTCGGGCTCATCCGGCCGAAGCGCGCGCCGGACTCGGAAATCCGCCATCCACGGGCGTGGGCATGCGCATCTTTTGTAGGGTGTGTCAAGCGAAGCGCAGACGCACCGGACCGCCGATTCATGGGGTACGAGCGGGCGAGTCCATGCTCGCACGGCTTGCCCAAGAGGGGAGCCATCGTGATTTCCAAGGCCGCGCCGATCCGGT
>NZ_JAALJH010000166.1 GCF_011064615.1 Aquisphaera insulae
TCCGACGTGCGTCCGATTATCCGCTCCCGGAAAATCAAGACCCTTGCAGCGAGGTCTACAAGCTCATAGAAGAGATCATGAAGTCCCACCAATAGTCGCACGAACTCCTCGCGGCCGTCTGGCCCAACAACCTGCCCGCCAGAGGAGGATTTTCAACGATGAACAAATCTCTGAACCGCAGACAGTGGCTGACAACCTCGGCGGCATGCGGCGGAATCCTCGCGAGCGGCGGAGTCGATGTCGAATCCGCCCCGTCCACCAGGAACGATGACGCCGGGCCCATCCCCGGCTCCGCTCCCGCGGCCTCGCCCCGGAGGCCGCTGCCCGACATGGCGCCGGCGAAATGGGTCTGGTATCCCGCGGGCCGGACGCTCCAGAACACGTTCATCCTCTTTCGCCGCGAGATCGAGCTGAATGCCCCGCCGCGGAGCGCCCGCGGATGGATCGCCGCGGACAGCCGGTATCGGCTGGAGGTCAACGGCGAGCGAATCCAGTGGGGCCCGGCGCCGGCCGACCCGCGCTGGCCCGAGGCGGATCCGGTCGACCTGACCGGCGTGCTCAGGGCCGGCAAGAATGTCCTCGGCGCCACCGTCCTTTACTACGGCCAGGGCGACGGCACCTGGCCCATCGGCAAGCCGGGCTTCCTCTGCCGGATCGAGATCGAACATGCCGACGGCCGCGGGGAAGTCGTCGCCTCGGACGAGTCCTGGCGTGCCCTCCTCTGCCGGGCCTGGCAGCCGGGCCACTACAAGCGCTGGTATCTCCGCGCCCTCCAGGAAGAATTCGACGCCCGTCTCTATCCGTACGGCTGGAGCCGGGCCGACTACGCGACGAATCCGGACTGGCTGGCGGCCATGCCGCTGGCGGGCTCCCCCAACGGGCCGGCCCTCGCGACCCAGTACGGCGAGTACATGCTCGGCATCGATGGCGGCCCTCCCGACGTCGAGCTCCGACCGCGCAGCATACCGCTCGTCACGGAATCCATGGTCTCCGTCCAGAGACTGGCCGAAACCCATCGCCTGGACTGGAAGCGGCCCCCACGCGAGTACTTCGAGTTCCGCACGCCGGACGCGTTCCGGGTCGTTCGCGAATCGTGTGCGAAGGAGACGTCGCCCGGTTCCTGGGAGGTCACCCTCGACGGCCGCCACGGATCGGTGCTCACGTTCGTGCTCGAGAAGCAGGTCGTGGGCTGGCCCTACTTCACGATCGAGGCCCCGGCGGGGACCGAGATCGAGCTCCTCGTCCACGAGGCCCACGAGCTCGGCGGGCCGGGGCTGATGAATTCTCACTTCGACTCCTGGAGCCGGTTCACCTGCCGGGAGGGCGTGAATCGATTCGAGTGCTTCGACTACGAGAGCCTCCGCTGGCTGCAATTGCACATCCATGGCAACTCGGGCCGGGCGATCGTCCGCGAGGTCGGCGTGCGGCGGCGGCAGTTCCCCTGGCCCAATGAGCCGGTCGTTCGCTGCTCCGAACCCGCGATCCAGCGTCTGTTCGACGCCGCGATCAACACGCTCCACAACTCGGCCCAGGAGACGGCCGTGGATGGAATGGCCCGCGAGCGCCAGCAGTATAGTGGCGATGGCGGCCACCAGTTGCGATCGATCCGCGAGGTCTTCGGCGAGACGCGATTGCCGGCCCGGTTCCTGACAACCTGGGGCCAGGGCCTGACCAAGGACGGCTATTTCCTCGATTGCTGGCCCGCCTATGACCGCCTGGCGCGGCTCATGGAGCGGCAGCTCGACCTCACAGGCTGGGGGCCGATCCTCGATCACGGCGTCCAGTTCAACTTCGATTGCTGGCTCCACTACCTCGACACGGGGGACCTGGACGCGATCCGCGAGCCCTATCCCCGACTGCTCCGGTTCGCCGAGTACCTCCGGACCCTGGCCGGCCCCGAATCGCTCCTGCCGGTGGAGCAGATCGGCATCCCCTCGGTCTGGATCGATCACGTCGCGTATCAGGCCCAGAAGCACAAGCAATGTGCCTTCAACCTGAACACGGCCGCCGCGATGGAGCACGCGCTGGCGCCGCTTTGCCGGGCCTTCGGCGACGCCGCGGCGGCCGAGGCCGTGACCCGGTTCGGCCGGCGGCTGCTCGCCTCGACCGTCAAGTCGTTCTGGAGTCCCGATCGCGGGCTGTTCGTGGTCAATCGACCGTGGCTGGATCGGGAGAAGTCGCCTCGTTTCTGCGACCGTTCGCTCGCCACGGCGATCCTCTTCGATCAGAACCCGGGGGGACAAAACGAGCCCTCGCTGAAGATGCTCGCCGAGTGTCCTCCCGAGATGGGATTCTCGTACCCCTGCAACGCCGGCTGGCGACTCGAGGCGTTGGCGAAAGGGGGCCGGGCGGACGTGATTGTCCACGACTTCCGCAAGCGGTGGGCGACCATGGACTCGGTCCGGCTCAACCTCACGCTCCAGGAGGACTGGACGGCCCTCCCGGATTCGGGCTCGCAGTGGAGCCATTGCGACGTCGCACCGCTCTTCCTCGCCGTCGAGGGCCTCGCGGGGATCCGGTCGCGGGCGCCGGGCTTCGCCCGGGCCGAGGTCCGACCGCAGCTTGCGGACCTCGCCGACCTGGAGTTGACCGTCCACACGGTGAAAGGCCCCTTCCGATTCAAGGCCGCCGGCATGCCGGGAAGCCGCGAGATCACGGTGGAGCCGCCCCCCGGCTGCATCGCGGAGATCGTCCTCCGACGTGAGGAGTCCATCACCCTGCCCCCCGCGGCGGGCGAGGTCCTCGCGGGTCACGCCCGCTATGCCCTGCCGGAGAAGTCCACGCGGCTCGTCCTCAAACACACCTGACCGCCGGACCGGATTGGGCGGTGGTCTGTTGATCTCGGCCCCCGCACGGGCCATCCTGAATCAATGGCCCGGCGCCATGTCGTTATCGCGTCCGGGCCCTGCTTGAAGAACATTCTCTCGAGGTCGACATGACGATGACCGCGCGGACCATCCTGACCTGCCTGTTCGTCTCGGCGGCGGCCCTGCTGCCGGTCGTGGCGAGCGTCCGCACCTTCGCGGCGGGCGACGACGACCACTCGGCGACGGCCGAGAAGCAGCTCAGGGAGATGACCCTGGACGAGAAGATCGGCCAGATGACCCAGGTGGACCTGAAGGCACTCAAGGACCTGGGCGACATCGCGAAATACTCGCTCGGGTCGATCCTCTGCGGCGGGAACTCCGACCCCGACGACATCACGGCGGCCGGCTGGGCGAAGGCCCAGGACGATTGCCAGGGGCAGGCCCTCAAGACCCGGCTCAAGATCCCGCTCCTCTTCGGGGTGGATGCCGTCCACGGCCATAACAACGTCGACGGCGCTGTGATCTTCCCGCACAACATCGGCCTCGGGGCCTCGCGCGACCCGGCCGTGGTGGAGAAGGCGGCGCGGATCACGGCCAGGGAGATGATCGGCACGGGCATCCGCTGGACGTTCGCGCCGTGCGTGGCCGTCGCCCGCAACGAGCGGTGGGGACGGACCTACGAGAGCTTCGGCGAGCGTCCCGAGCTCGCCGCGGAGCTCGGCCCCGCGGCCGTCCGCGGCCTTCAGGGTGACTCGCTCGCCGCGGCCGAGTCGGTGCTCGCCTGCGTCAAGCATTACGTCGGCGACGGCGGCACGACCGACGGCCAGGACCAGGGGAACACCGAGTGCGACGAGAAGACCCTGCGCCAGATCCATCTCCCCGGCTATGTCGCGGCCATCAAGCAGGGCGCGGCCTCGATCATGCCGTCCTACAGCAGCTGGAACGGCAAGAAGCTCCACGGGCACAAGTACCTGCTGACGGATCTGCTCAAGGGTGAGCTCGGCTTTGACGGATTCCTCATCTCCGATTGGGCGGCCATCGATCAGCTCGGGCCGGACTACAAGGCGGACATCGAGCAGTCGATCAACGCCGGCCTTGACATGGTCATGATCCCCAACGGCCCGGACAAGCCCAACAACTACGTGGAGTTCGTCACCAAGCTCAAGGAGCTGGTGAACGAGGGCAAGGTGCCGATGTCCCGGATTGACGACGCGGTGCGCCGGATTCTGAAGGTCAAGGCGAAGATGAACCTGGCCGATCGACGCTTCTCCGACCCGGGCCTGAAGGCCAAGGTCGGCTCCGCGGAACATCGCGAGGTCGCACGCGACTGCGTCCGCAAGACGCTGGTCCTCCTGAAGAACGAGAAGAAGGTGCTGCCGCTGTCGAAGTCGATCAAGAAGCTTGTCGTCGCCGGTCCCGCGGCGGACGACATCGGGATCCAGTGCGGCGGCTGGACGATCCCCTGGCAGGGCGCGACCGGCAACGTCATCCATGGCGGGACGACCGTGCTCGCGGCCCTGAAGGAGGCCCTCGGGCCGGGCGTCGAGATCGTCCATTCCCCCGACGGCTCCGGCGCGACGGGAGCGGACGCGGCCGTGGTGGTGATCGGCGAGCGACCCTACGCCGAGATGTTCGGCGACCGCCGCGGCGACAAGGATCTCAGCCTGCCGGCGGAGGACCTCGCCGCGCTCAAGAAGGTCCGCGAGGCGGGTGTCCCGGTCGCCACGGTCGTCTTCTCGGGCCGGCCGGTCCTGCTGGATCCGGTCATCGCGTCGAGCGATGCCATCCTGGCGGCCTGGCTCCCCGGGACCGAGGGACGCGGGATCGCGGATGTCCTGCTCGGCGATTACAAGCCGACGGCGAAACTGCCGCACACCTGGCCGCTCGGGATGGCTCAGATTCCCTGCAACAATGAGTACAATGCGGACGTTGTGCTCTTCCGGTTCGGCTTCGGCCTGACGTATTGACGGAGCCCCTCGCCCCCGATCAACGACCGAACGGTTGGTCGGGGAATGAGAGGTCCATCAGCAGGAGCTGGAAGTCCTCTCGCTCGCGAAGAGGAGCGAGCGCGGCATCCCGGTGGAGCGATTCGGCCTTGCACCTCCCGGCGGTGGCCCAGCGACGGATGGCGGCGATGGCCCGGCGGGTGCGCGGTTCGCGCTCGCCCGGTTCGGCATGCCCCTCGGTGCTGGAGACGCTCCAGAGGGCATACCCGCAGGCCAGGTCGAGGAAGAAGTCCTCGGCCGGCATCTTCGTGGAGCGTGCCTGAACGTCCTCGGCCCTCCGCACCAGGGCCGAGGCGTCGTCGGGCCGTCCCGCGAGGTTGCGCTGGGTCGCGAGGTAGATCCGGTTGCGGATGAAGTCGTCGTCGTAGTACGCGGGATACTCGCCATAGAGGGTCTCGAGTGCCGCGGCCGATCGTTCGAGCGGGGCCGCCGCGTCGGCGATCCGGCCCATGACGAGCCGTAACCGGCCTTGCTCATCGAGGCAGCGCGCGAATCGCCATCGGATGAGCTGATCCGCCCCCGCGGCCGACGCGAGCGGCTCCAGCAGGCCGATGGCGCGGGCGATGAGCGCTTCCGCATCGCCGAAACGGCCCAAGGCGGACGTGGCCTGGGCTTGATAGCGGACGGCCCAAGCCAGGTCGCTGATGGGAACCGGGTCCGACGGGCTCCGAGATCGCAGGGACTCGCGGATTGCGACCGCGCGGACGTGGAACGCCACGCCTTCCTCGGGGCGGCCGAGCTCGAGCTCGATCAGGCCGAGGTTCGAATAGGTCCCGGCGAGATCGCCGGCCACCAGGTCGGTCACCGACCGCATGGAGGCGAGTCGTTCCTGGATGGCTCGTGCCCGGGTGTAGGCGACGGAGGCTTCCTCCGGCCTGCCCATGACGCGGAGCGTGAACCCCTGGGTCGAGAGGGCCGAGGAGAGCCGATGCTGCAGCAAGACCTCGTCCGGGGACGCGGTGACGGACTGATCGGCGATCGTCACGGCATGCTCGGCCGCGGCCAAGGCCTCGTTCCGAAGCCCCAGCTCGAAGGATATCCTGGCGATCCGCTGGTATCCCGTGGCGAGCTTGAGGCGAATATCCGCGGAATCGTCCTTCTCGAGCGACCGATCGATGTTCAGGTAGATGTTCCTGAGCGTCCCGAGCAGGCCCACGCGCCGGGTTTCCAGCCGGGCGTCCTGAAACGCCGGATCGAGGACCAGGTCCTCGACCTCCTTGACATAGGCCATCGCGATGTCGAGCCGGTCCTGGGCGAGCCGTCGATGGCGGACTGCCCTCGCGAGATGGGATTCGGCCCGCCACCACTGGGTCGTGACCCCGACCAGCCCGATAACCAGGCTGAGGGCCAGCAGCGCCAGGGCCGGCTCGCGGCGAGACCACCGCCAGGCACGCTCCGGGAGGCCGGGTCGACGGGCCTGGATGGGCCTGCCGTCCAGGAAGCGGCGAATCTCGTCCGCCAGGATCTCGGCGCTCGCGTAGCGCCTCAGGGGCTCCTTCTCCAGGCATTTCAGGCAGACGGTGATCAGGTCGCGGGGGATGGTCCGCGACGAACCCGACGGGAACGTGGGGATCGTCGTCTTGACCTGCTCGAGGGTCTCCAGCACCGTGGCGGCCCGGAAGGGAGGCCGGCCCGTCAGGAGCTCGTAGAGGATCGCTCCCAGCGAGTACACGTCGGCCGCCTGGCCCACGAGGTCGCGTCCTCCGGCGCTGCCGGCCTGCTCCGGGGCCATGTAGTGGGGCGAGCCCACGATCCATTGGGTCCTCGTCAGGCTGGAATCGACGTCCAGCCACTTGGCCAGCCCGAAGTCCGCGATCTTCGGGCTGCCGTCGGCGCCAATGAGGATGTTCGCCGGCTTCAGGTCGCGGTGCACGATCCCGAGCCGATGGACCTCGTGGACGGCGCGGGAGAGGACCTCGATCGTCCGGGCCGCGTCGCGAGGGGCCCATGGCTGCTCCTTCATGAGGCTCGCCAGGTTCCCGCCCGGGACGTGCTCCATTTCGAAGTAGGGCCTGCCCTCATGCTCTCCCAGGGCGAAGATCTGGACGATGTTCGGGTGCTGCAATCGCGCCACGGCCTCCGCCTCGGCGAGGAATCGCGTCAGGGCCTCCGGAGTCGCATACTCGCCCGCCAGGATCGTTTTAATGGCGACGATCCGATTGAGGCGCAACTGGCGGGCGCGATAGACGACCCCCATGCCGCCCCGGCCCAGTTCCTCGAGGATCTCGTAGCCGGGGATGTCGGGGCGCGGCGATGTCGGACGGACGGTGCGTCGGTCCGCCAGCGTATTCTTCGAGTCCCCATCATGCAGGCGTCCCCCGCGGATCGCCTCCTCGACCTCGAACTGCAACTTGAGCTCCGGAGCGAGGTGCGGGAACTCGGCCACGTAATCCTCGAGTCGGGGCTCCTCGCCCGCCTCTTCTCGGAGGAGGACCTCGTTGTAGATCAGGTCCAGCACCGCCCCCGGATCGTCGCGGAGGGCCTGGTACTGGTCCAGGTAGACGGCGACGCGTGCGCATTCGCCCCGCCGCCAGGCATACCGCTGATGCCGGAGGACCAGGCCCAGGAGCAGGACGCCGGACCCGGATCCGCCCCCGCAATCGGCGTCGGGGATTCCACCGTCGGAAGGCGGCCCGGCGACTCCGCTCATGAGGGCTCGTCCAGGCCGAGCTCCCGAGAGACCCGATCGAGGGCGCGGGCGAGCCGACGACGCAGGGCCTCGGCGCTCCCACCCAGGGCCGCGGAGATCCCCGGCCACTCCAATCCCTGGTCCCGCATCTCCAGCAACCGACGTTCGTCCGGGCTCAATCTCCGACGAACCTCCTGCAACAGGTCGCGGGCCGCGACCACCGAGCTCGGGCTCTCGCCGGACGCCGCGAGCAGGTCGGCCTCCTCCCCCGCCGCCGTCACCCGCCGGGCGTCGCGGCGCTTCGCGAACTGACGCCGGGCCTCGGAGGCCAGCTTGTTGCGAGCCATGGAACCCAGGAGCTTCATGAGCTGCTCGGGCGTCTCCAGCTCGTACTGCCCCGACGCCGCGCGGACGAAGAAGCTGGCCAGCACCGACTGGCAGATGTCCATGGACTCGAGCACCGAGCCCAGGTGCGCATCCGCGAGCCGGAACCTTACGGCGCGGCGGATCGCCGGCTCGTAAGTCCGCACCAGCTCCGCGGCCGCGGCGGGATCCCCGGCGCGGACCCGTCGAATCAGCTCATCGAAGGTGGGAGCATCAATCACGATTGCACTCCCTCAGTGAATAACGCCGCGATGAGCAATATTCTACAGAACGCGATCGGAACGCTCCAGGAAAAGCAGCGCATCCGTTGCGCAAGCGTCAGGGCCTTCGATCTGCCCGGCGCTCGGAGCATGCTCCCAGCTCGATGAGGTCTTTACTCCGAGAAAACCGTCCCGCCCAGTCCGGGCGTGGCCTCCTGCCTGGTGGGAAGAAGCGAGCTCATCCGGCTCATCCGGCCGAAGCGCGCGCCGAA
>NZ_JAALJH010000167.1 GCF_011064615.1 Aquisphaera insulae
AAGTCGGAACCGGGCAGCGGCGGACCGCGCGGCATCCTGGGGAGCATCCAGAATGCTGGTCGGATCGCGATTGATCAGTCGACGTCGATGGGCGGTTCAGGTGCGATTCTGGACAACAACGGGTTCATCCAGGTGCAAGGGGGCACGCTCGCAGCGAACGGAGCGTCGTTCCTCAACCGAGCCGACGGGTTCATCACGGGGCTGGGAACGCTCGATACGAGCGGCGTAGGGGCGTTTACCAACAACGGCACGGTGGACCTCGCCTCGCCGAGCGTGCTCGACATCCTGCCGGGGACGTCTGGAGTGGCGGTGACGTTCGCCTCGTCGGCGGACATGAATGCCGCCACGGTGACGAACGCGGCGAACTACCTTCTGACGGCCAGTGGTCGGGACGGCGTCTTCGGGAACGGCAACGACGTCAACCTTGCGGCTCACATCCTGGGAATCCGCTATGACGCCACCTCGAAGGTCGCCACGATCCAGCTTGATTCGCCGCTGCCGACGGACGTTCTCCGGCTCACGTTCAAGGGCGACTCGATCCTTGATGCCAACGGAACGAAGGTGTTCGACGGCAATTTCAGCCGTCGCTTCCTGCCGCCGGGTGTGCAGATTCTGGGACTTGATCAGAGCGTGACTGTCGCGGAGAACTCGTCGGTTGGCGGAACGTTGACGGGGTTCACGCAGGATTACGTGAGTCCCACGTTCGCGATTGATACCGCGCCTGCGCGTGGAACGGCCGCGGTGAGCGACGCCAACACGGGCGCGTTCGCATACACTCCGTTGCCGTACTTCAATGGTGGGGACCAGTTCACCTTCCTGCCCACCGCGGCCTGGTACTCGTCCGCGCCGGGCACGGTCGACGTGACCGTCACACCGGTGGATTATCCCCCCGTCGCAGGTCCGGTAACGGCCAGTACCACCGATCAGCACGCCATCGTGATTCCGGTGCTCCAGGGCGTGACCGATCCCGATCCGGAGGACTCGGTTCGGATCGTCGCGATCGGCACGCCGTCAGTGGGTATCGCAGCCATCACGGAAAACGGCACGACCGTGACGTACACGCCGAATGCCAACCAGCATGGCTCCGTCACGTTCAGCTATGTGGTCCAGGACAGCGGCGGCATGCAAGCCACCTCGACGATCACGGTCAACGTCACCGATGTTACCGCGCCATCTGTTGTTGACGTGCTGGTCGAGTTCGGATCGCAGCACGTCTCGATCATGAATCTCAGTCGCACGCTCCCCTGGTTCAACATCCGGGCGATTGACGTCGTCTTCAGCGAGGACGTGGACCTTGTCGCGCAGGCTCTCTCGCTTACGGGCAGGAACGTCTCGCGGTACGGCTTCAGCGGGTTTGACTACAACGCCGCCAGCGCCACGGCGAAGTGGCAGTTGAGCAACCCGCTGGACGTCGATCGGATCCTGATGGACCTGGGCGGCACATCCTCCCTGGCCGTTCGAGACCTGGCGGGCAATTCACTCACAGGGGGGGATTTCCGAAAGACGCTTTTGGTTCTCCCCGGTGATGTGAACGGTGATGGGGCGGTGACGGCCGGCGACATGATCGTGGCTCGCAATTCGATCGGGGTGACGGTTCTGGATCCGTCCCTTTTCGCCGACGTCAACGGCGACGGCAAGGTTGACATCGCGGATTACAACCTGGTCCGGACCCGGATTGGCCGGAGGCTTCCTCGGTAAATTCCCGTTCATGGATGGTTCAACGCCATGGAGGGCGTGTCGTCTCTCGGCCGTTTCAGTCCACCGATGCACTAATCTCCCGTACCCAAGGACCACGAGAATGATGTGTGACGATCGAAGCAAGAAGACGAGCCCCTTCAGGAAAGTCCTCTGCGGACTGTTCGGCGGGGTGCTCCTCGGCCTGTTCCTTTCAGGTCCCGCCTCCGCAGGCCTGATCATCAGCGTGCCCTCGGGGCTCTCGGTGACGCCTGGGGCCACGGTCGGTTTCGATGTCCTTGTGCAATACGTTGGCGCGGACTCCGGTCCCTTGGACCTGGCGGGATATACGGTTGGCCTGGAACTGGCCATGTCATCGGGCCTTCAGTTCACGTCACTCACCTCGCCGACGGGGTCCGTACCGTACGTCTTTGATCTTCCCGATTCCGGAGCGGTGGGGCCGACGGCGACGGACTCGATCGGTTCGGGAGTGACCAGTCTGATCTTCTATGATCTGACATCCGCCGCGAGCGGTCGCCTCCCCGTACGGACGTTGTACCCTGGTGATTCCTATGCACTGGGTCATGTGGAAGTGACGGTTGGGACCGATGCCGCACCGGGCATCTATGCCCTCACGCTTTCGCCAACAGTCAGCCAGGGAGGGATCTCGGACCTGAACGATCCCAACGGCGTAACCGTCCTTACGTCCGTGGAGAGCGGATCGATCGTGGTACGCGGGTCGATGGTCATTCCAGAGCCGAGCTCGCTCCTGCTGGGAGCAACGGGCCTGAGTGGGTTGCTCCTATTTGCTCTCCGCCGGGCGACGGGTATGCACACGGCGTGATCGCTGGTCAGGCCGTCACGCCCTTCTGGGAATCGGGCGTCGGCACGATTGTCGTCGAGCGATTTGATTGCACAACTTGACATCCCACGGGCCCAAAACGACAACCGACGAGGCCCGTCGCCGCCCCATAGTGGAAGGGAGGTGACGGGCCTCGGTCGTTCCATGGAAAGCCACGGCAATCAACGAGGAACGGTCGCCTCGACCGCCGGGACGGTCAGCTCCGCAGTCTCGGCGTGCTCGGCGACAGGAACGGCAGCAGCCGTCGGGACCGGCTCGGCCGCGGCCGCGGGAGGCGATGTCGTCGGCGACTGCGCCGGCGGGGCAGCCGGGGCCGTGGGCAGGACCTCCGGGGTCGCGGGGGTCATTGGACCCACCTGGACGAGGTTCACCCGCATCCAGCCGGAGGGATCCAGCGGCGAGAGTGAGCGGATGGCGAAGCCGCGGAGGTTCAGATTATCCAGAGAAACCTTCATGGGCTGGGTCCGGATCTTGGCGGCCATGGCATTGATGACCAGGGCGCCCGTGAAGCGGGTCAGGGGAGAACCCTTGCTCTCATCCTCCTCGATGGCGAGGACCTGAGAGTTCGGCGAAGGCATGAAGTCATGGATCTTCGCCGTGATTTGCCGCGTCGCGGGGTCGAACTGGTGTGAGAAGGCCACCTCGAGCTGCGGGATCTTCATCCGCAGCACCTTGCCGCGGACGCCGACCACCGAACCCGCCTGGCTTTTGGGGTCGGGCGCGGGGACCTCGATCTGGACGTCGTGGATGATCGCCACGAGATAGCCGCGGGCGTCGGCCGCGAAGTCGGGCGGCTGGGAAGGACGCTTCACGCGGATGGCCGTGATCTTCGCGTTGTTCTTCGACCGGACGTCGTCCACGACCTTCAGGTACGTCGGGAAGTCCACGTTCACCCGGACCGCCGCGGCCTCGCCGGGAGGCGTTCCGGGGGGGACGTCGTTGGTCCGGACCATGACGTTCTCCACCGCCTGGACGGCCGGCCGTTCGAACAGGCCGCCGACGATCCCCTCCAGGACGGAGACGACGTGGACGTCGGCCGTCAGGCCGTCGGACGGGACGGCGAGCGTCGCGGGCTGGGGCGAGTCGGCCCCGCGCTGGCGATCGCCGGAACGGCTCTGGAGCAGGCCGCCGACGTAGACCGCGTCCGGGCGCGACCGCAGCGACAGGCCGCTCACCAGGAAGTCCTGCACGGTCGCCGTGTCGTTGCCCGGGAGGAACGGGCGGATCTGGGCATTCCGCTGGGCGGTTTCGCCGGCGATCCGCGTCTCGGCCTCTTCCTGGGCCTCGCCTGGGATCCGCTGGCGGAACTGGCCGATGGCCCCCTCATAGACCTTCTGATTGATCTTCTGCTGGTCCATCCCCACCAGGCCGGCGACCGCGCGGCCGAGGCCGCCTCCCTGGGCCGGGACCGAGCAGATTTGCGCATCGATGTTGTGGTTGTAGGCGGGCCAGATCTGGAGGCCGGAGGTGCGGAGCATCGTGTAGATGGTCAGCTCCGCCTGGTCGACGGTGGTCGCGGAGAAGACGTACAGCTTGGCGGCACGCTGACCCTGCGGGTCGCTGGCGATCTGGTTCTGGAAGTCCGTGATCGGGGTGACGCTGGTCAGCATCTGCTTGTTGTAGAACATGATGCCGTCGTCGCTGGGGAGCAGCCCGAAGCCGGTCTTCGGGCCGGCCGTGACCTGGGACCAGTATCCCTTGCGGTAGACCGGGCCGCTCGCCACGAGCCACTGGTTGAACAGGGGCGAGACCGTGTTCACGTCCGCCGTGACGTCGATATTGGGCTGGTTGAAGAGCGCGCTCACGGCGTTCTGGAGGTCCCACGAAGGCTGCCAGGGGAACTCCTGATTTCGGGTCCGCAGCAACCGGAGCGCCTCATGGACCTTCTTCAGCCCTTCCAACCGCTGGGCGACCGTGGTCGCGGCGTTGTACTGGGAGAGGGCCTTTCCCAGGTCATTGGCGACGAAGTCGGACCAGCGCTGGCGGTTCGCACGGACCGCGGCGTCGTCGGTGGCCGGCAGATTCCGGATCGTCTCGTCGAGCCGAAGCTCGGCCCGCTCGAGCTGGATCCGGGGGCCCGCCCAGCTTGCCAGCTCGCCACGAAGCTCCTGGGCCGGTGACCAGGGGACCGCGGCCAGGGCGTTCGAGACCTGGTCAAGCCGCTCGAGCGCGGCGAGCCGCGAGGCGGAATCAGTCGCCTTCGTGTAGCCGTCCAGGTCTCCCTGGATGGAGTCGAAGAGGGCGAGCCAGCCAAGGGCGTTGGGCTGCTGGGCCCCGGGTTGGTCCAGCGTGGCCCGGATCGACTCGATCGACTTCTTGACCCCCGCATAACTCGGCGGCGCGGGTGCCGCCTCCGCTCGTTCTCTGCCTCCTGGCCACCCGCTCGACAGCAATCCGGCTGCGAGTCCAGCAAGAAGCACGCGTCGCATTCGTTCGGTCCCTCGGATGTTTCAGCCGGCGGCGCAAGGACATTCGGAATCCTTATCGCCCCCGGATCTCAGGTTGCTTGATCGATTTCAGCGTATCTTACCAGGCCACATCGGGCTTTCCCATTCACTCGCATCTCTCGCCCAGCAGCCACGATCGGAAGGTCCTTTTCGCGGTTTTGGGGGGGGAGGACAGGCCGCCTCGGGGCGTGCTACAATCCTCGTCCCGACCCGCACTTGCCTCAGAATTCACCCTCTCCCATCCCGGCCGGGTCGGGCCGGTCATCGGGTCGTGATGATTTCATCCCATCGTCTTCCGCCGGGGCGGGGTTCGTGTCCGGGAGATATCGAACATGCCTCAAGACTATTTGTCTCATTGCTTTAGGTCGATTGCGCCGGGCCGGCTCGCGGGCGTCCTGTTGCTTTCGACCGTGGTCGGGTGTGAGTCGTCGAGCGGGCCGGAGCCGGCCCGGGGCCGGCCCCCCGAGGCGACGAAGTCCGGCGCCGCGAAGTCTGCGGGGTCAACCCAATCGGGAAAACCGGCAAGCTCTGCGGCCTCATCGACTAGCAACTCGCAGGCCGAGCCGCTGAAGTCCACGATCGCGGGGGACCGGCAGACGGTCCTCTCGACCGTCTCCCTGACCAAGCAGACGGAGTCCAGCCCGTTCCGCTTCACCGAGGTCGCCAAGGACTGGGGCATCGACTTCGTCGAGTTTTCCGGGATGACCCCGGACAAGTACTTCCCGACCGCGAACGGCTCCGGCCTGGCGATCTTCGACTATGACAACGACGGCCTGATGGACCTCTATTTCGCGACCTGCACGGAACTGCCCCTGGGATCCGGGACGCGCAAGGAACCGAACCGGCTCTTCAAGAACCTCGGCAAGGGCAAGTTCAAGGATACGACCGAGGCCGCCGGCGTGGGCTTCAAGGGCTTCTGCCACGGGGTGATCGTCGGCGACCTCGACAACGACGGCGATCAGGACCTCTTCCTCTGCAACTACGGCCCCAACGTCCTCTATCAGAACAACGGCGACGGCACGTTCAAGGACATCAGCAAGGCCGCCGGCGTGGACCGGTCCAACTGGTCCTCCGGCGGCGCCATGCTCGACTACGACAACGACGGCTACCTGGACATCTACGTCGCCAACTACGGCCGCTGGAACTATCCGGAAGACCACGTCAAGGTCGGCGACCTCGAGAAGAAGATCTACCTCTACTCGTCGCCCCGGACCATCAAGACGGTCAAGCACCTGTTCTATCACAACAACGGGAACATGACGTTCACGGATGTCTTCGACAAGGTGATCACCGTCGAGCAGGAGGAGGTCGTCGGCCACAAGGAGGAGGAAGATCCCGTCACCAAGGCGAAGAAGACGGTGGACGTCAAGGTGCGGAAGCGAGTGCCGCACCCCCGCGACGACGGCCACGGCTTCGGCGTGGTCGCCGCCGACCTCAACGAGGACGGCCTGGTGGACCTCTACGTCGCCAACGACATGAATCCGCACTTCCTCTTCCTGAACCTGGGGAACGGCACCTTCGATGACGTTTCCGAGGTCTCCGGCGCGGCGTTCGACAACAACGGCATGGCCCAGTCCGGCATGGGGGTGGACGCCGAGGACGTGGACGGCGACGGCCTCCCTGAGCTGATCGCGACCCACTTCGCCAACGAGTACGCCACGTTCTACATGAACTACGGCAAGGGGCTCTTCTACGACAACACCGCCTTCTTCGGCCTGGCCTCCGACACCATGCCCTTCGTCAAGTGGGGGACCGCCTTCGCGGACTTCGACAACGACGGCTGGCCCGACCTGTTCATCTCCAACGGCCACGTGGACGACAACCGCCACAAGCTCAATCAGCCGGTCGACTACGAGGAGATCCCGCTCCTCTTCCGGAACATGCAGGGCAAGCGGTTCCGACTCTCGACCAGGGATGTCGGCCCCTACTTCGACACCAGGCACGTCGGCCGCGGCGCCGCGTTCGGCGACCTGGACAATGACGGCGACATCGACATCGTCGTCAACGAGAAGGACCGGCCCGCCGCGGTGCTCCGCAACGACACGCCCGGCAAGAATCACTGGGTCCGCCTGATCCTCCAGGGGACGAAGAGCAACCGCGACGCCGTGGGTGCCAGGATCGAGGTCGAGACCGGCCTGACGTTCACGGATCCCCGGAAGAACGAGAAGAAGCCCTGGAAGATCTATCGCCAACGGAAGGGAGGCGTCAGCCTGGAGTCGGCCAACGATCCGCGCGTGCTGATCGGCGTCGGCGAGGTCGCGGAGATCCCGAAGATCACGATCCGCTGGCCTTCCGGTGCGGTGAGCACCCTCGAGAAGGTGAAGGTCGACCAGGACCACAAGGTCGTGGAGCCGAAGGACGCCGCCCCGGCGAAGAAGCCCGGCTGATCCCGGTCATCGACCCGGGCGCGGGCCGGCCCGCGCCCGGTAAGACCGCGAATAAATCCGCGCCCGGCCCGAATCACTTCTGGGGTTCGGCCTCGGGAAAGGCCATCCCTTCTTTTCATGGGCGGAGGGGCCGAGATGCGAACCGCGGACGCGACGACCGATTTCGGGGCGAAGTCGAGCTGGGAACCGGCCTGGCGGGAATGGCCGAGCGTCCGGATCGGCGTGATCGGCCGGGCCTGGCGGCTCTACCGGCAGGAATCGACCACCTGGTCGCTCGCAATCCTGGTGGCATTCCTCGCCACCGCGTTCGGCGATCTGATCCTCAACGGGGTCTTCACGGTCGCGTCGCACGGGCTGTTCGGCGGCGTGCATCCGATCGGCGTGTCCCGGGGCGTGATCCTCCCTTCCGTCGTCGGGGCCGGACTCGCCGGCTACTTCGTGGGGGCCATGGTCCGGATGGCGCTCGGACAGCTCGACGGCAGACGGCCGCACCTCGAGGACCTCTTCCGCGTCAACGACGTCTGGCTGGACCTGGTGCTCGGGGCGGTCCTCATGGGTCTGATCTACCTCGTCGGCATGTACCTCCTGGTCATCCCCGCCCTGATCGCGGGCGGCCTCCTCATGCTCACCTATCCGCTGATCGTGGACCTTCGCCTGCCGGCCACGGGGGCGATCATCCAGAGCTACGAGGCCCTCAAGTCGCAGTGGCTGGGGGCCACGATCGTCCACCTGGCCATCGCCTTCGTCGCCAGCCTGGGAATCGTGCTCCTCGGTGTGGGGATCTTCATCACGGGCCCGCTCTATGCCCTCTCGACGGCCGTCCTCTACGACGAGGTCTTCCGGCACGGTCGCGTCGTCTCGCCCAAGAAGTCACACGGGTTCGACGAGAT
>NZ_JAALJH010000168.1 GCF_011064615.1 Aquisphaera insulae
AGCGTGATATCTTGCACCGGGCAGGCTCGGTACTTCTGAGCCCCAGTCGAAACCCCAGGACAAGATTGAGGGCCGTGGCTCAGCCGGAGGTGTGGCTTTTCTTCGACCGGCCACATAAGGAACAATTTTATTGGGCAGAGGGACTTTCACACCGAGAAATGTTTCCCAATTTTGAAATACAAATTTATCAGCAATTAGAGCTTCGGTAGGTTGCACAGGAGGAGTAGCTGTGGCCATAGCCGAGGCCAGCTTAATCCCATATTTCTCCACCTCGTCCTTTAGAAATGCAGCGGTATTCTGTCCACCTGTAAAGTATACATCTAGGGCTGCTAGAACGAGGTGAGTGACACTGTACTCACCTCCCGGAACGTAAAAATCGTAGTCTGATTTGATCGTTGATTCGACTTCATCTCTGTTGTGCGGCATCTTGTTCTCACTCGTTTCGAATTGGAGGCGAGTACCTGACCATGAACCGTGAATTTGTATGCGGTGCGATTACCTACTAAACGAGTTAGGCGCGGTCACCGCAGCTCACGCGATCATTAGAGCCGAGTGGTTCTTCCTACTTCAAGACGTAAAGAAAGGTTCACCTCAAGAATCCGCACCCAAGCAAGCATGTGGAAAATCGAGGAAAGTCAAGGAGTCAATGCCACGCACTCAGGACAAAGAAGCTGGAGAGGCTGGAGAAAGGAATCAGTCGCCACGATAGAAATCAGTGGTCACGCGCCCAAGATAGGGAAGCTGGCGATTGATACGCGACCGCATCGGCCCACCACAAGGGTCTGCGGTCTATCTCCATGGCAATCGGGCCGCTCTCCGATCACCGGACGTTCTGCGAAGCCCGGGTCAAATCCATCTCACGCCTCGCGGGCCGCGTCCTGTCGCGCTTCACTCGGGCCGATGGCCCGGGAGCAGGTCGGCGACGGCGATCCTGGCGACGGTACGGTCGTCGAGGACGAGATCGACCGAATCCGATCCGCCGAGGGTCTCGGGCTCGGTGCCGGGCCGGTGGACCTCGAGGCGATCGTCGACGAGGTTCAGGAGCCAGCAGGATGGGATGCCGGCGGCGAGGAAGAGGTTCATCCGCCGACGGTCTTCCAGGAGCGAACTGTCCGCGATCTCGACGACCAGGCCGACATGCTCGGGACGGGGCTGCGCCGCCAGGTAGTCCCGGGGGCGGCCGCGCACGAGGGCCGCGTCCGGCTCGGGCATGCTCTTCTGGCCAGGCAACGCCACGGGCTTCTCACTCAACCCGCACGAACCATCCCGAGCCCGACCCGAGCGCGATCGTCAGGGCGTCCTGGATGAGCGACGACGCCACGCCATGTCGCCTGCCCCTGGTCCTCTTGCCGACGATCCGCCCCTCGATCAGCTCCACCGGCGCCCGCTCGTCGATCACACCGGATTCGATCAGTTCCTCGTATTCCACCACCGTCATCCGGCGCGGGGGGACCGGGGGACGCGTCGTCTGGACCGGGTTCAGGGTGGTCATCGTGCCTTTTCCCTCCTCCGGGGGCTCGCAAAGCGGGACATCCCACGGGCTCGCAAAGCGGGACATCCCAGGATTTTGCCGCAATCTGCGAAGCCTGGGTGAGGGTTTTCCTCAGGTATGGCACGCCTCTCTCGCCGATCAGGCCCGCCGCGGTCCGGGCCTCCCATTCCGCGTCGACAGCGCGACGTGGTGCGGTCGCTCTTCCCAACAGGCTGATGCTGATCCTGGCTGGTTGCGACATCATCGAGGGCCTTTTCAGCGACGCAGGTCAATCGAGGACGTCCGCGACGGGAATCCGTCCGCTCGCGAAGCCATCAAGGGTAACCGGCACCTCGTCCCCGATGCCATGAACCGTCGGCGCATCGGGGCCTCCGGCCGGCGAATAAACCTCGACGCGCGAATCCCCCACGTTCACAACCCACACGATCGGGACGCCCGCATCCAGGTAGAAGGGGACCTTGAGTCGACGATCTCGAGAGAGCGTGGTGTCGGCCACCTCGATGGCCAGGGCCACCTCGTCAATCCTCGGGTTCCTCCGGCGATACCGGGGCTTCCGCGGTCCCCGGGCCACCAGGACGTCCGGGACGAGGACGGAGTCGGCCGCTTCGACGGTGACCTCGCGACCCACGAACCAGGCATCGGCCGGGATGATGGCCTTGAGGGCCTCCTCGATGTTGATCGCAACGTCCCTGTGAGGCCCTTCCTCGATGCTCGTGGCGACCAGTTGGCCTCCGATCAACTCGACCTTGCCCAGGTCCTCGAAGAGTCCGGCGTCGACGGCTCGCCAGAACCTCTGGGGCGTCCAGGTCATCGTCGATTCGCGCATCTCAACGCGGACCATCCGATCCTCCTTCCTGGCAAGGGGCCGGGAAAGGTCACGACTCGGGACGTCGATCCGGGAGCAGGGTCGCCGGGACCGGATTCAGGGTGGTCATCACGCCTTTCCCCTCCTCCGGTCGGGGCCTCTCGCGGCCCCTCCCGAGCATACGCATGAACAGGCGGCGAGGCAAGGCCGGGGCCGCCTTGACCTGGGCGGCCCGTCAGGGGAAGCCGTGGTCACGCCCTCAGTCGAGAGAAGCGGGCGATCGAGACGCGACCGCACCGGCCCACCCCACCACCTCTCTCGATGACCCAGGCGACTCCCCCTGGGTCCCTGGCGATTGACACGGGCCTGGCCGGCCTCGTCCCCCTGCTCCCGGATCAAGCCGGGGCCCTCCCCCGATTCTCGCCCTCCATCGTCCTGATCCGTGTCATCCGCGTCATCCGTGGTGGTCCCTCCCTGACGGGCGCCGGGCGTCGTCATCGCCCCCGAAACCTCCTTGATCTTGTAAGAAAAACTGGCTAGTATTTCTTACATGGGAAGCACCGAACAGGTCGCCCAAAGCATTGATTCCAGGCTTCTTGCCCGGATCCGGGGGCGGGGACGGGGTGCGGTGCTCGTCCCCGGGGACTTCCTGGACCTCGGGAGCCGGCAGGCCGTCGACGTCACGCTCCACCGACTCGCGAAGAAGGGCACCATCCGCAGGCTCGCCCGCGGCCTCTACGACTATCCGAAGGAGCATCCGGCCCTGGGGACGCTCTCGCCGTCGGCCGACGCGATCGCCAGGGCCCTGGCGGGGCGGGACCGCACCCGCCTCCAACCGGCCGGGGCCTACGCGGCGAACGTCCTGGGCCTCTCCGAGCAGGTGCCGGCCAGGGCCGAGTTCCTGACCGACGGCCCGAGCCGAACGGTGAGGGTGGGGAACACGACCATCCAGCTCCGGCGC
This sequence comes from Aquisphaera insulae, assembly GCF_011064615.1. Lineage (GTDB taxonomy): Bacteria > Planctomycetota > Planctomycetia > Isosphaerales > Isosphaeraceae > Aquisphaera > Aquisphaera insulae. The sequence continues at coordinate 3,259 of NZ_JAALJH010000168.1, forward strand.
ACGACGCCCAGGAACATGGCGGCCGCGGGGAAGCTGAGCGGCCTCGTGGTCCAGGCCCTCCGCGCCCTGGGAGAGCCGCACGTCACGCCCGATCGGATCGAGCACCTCCGTCGCACCATCCCGGCCGAAAAACGCCGCGAGCTCTCGAAGGACCTCTCGGTCGCCCCGGCATGGATGCACCCGATCCTCCGAAGGATCGCGGAGGAGCCGTGAAGATGGACACGGGCCTGGCCGGCCTCGGGCCCCCGGCTCCCGGATCAAGCCGGGGCCCTCCCCCGATTCTCGCCCTCCATCGTCCTGATCCGTGTCATCCGCGTCATCCGTGGTAGTCCCTCCCCGACGAGCACCGGGCGTCGTCATCGCCCTCGGTCGGGAGTCCTGCACGTGCCGGGAATCGGCGCCCACGCACCCACTTTCCAGGGCGTCCATATTGGCCGCACATGAGGCCACGGCTAGAATGACCTCAAGGGCTGTCGCCGGGATATGTCCGGCGCGGAGGTGATGCATGCCGACGCTATCAACCGTTGATGCCACCGAGCTTCTGGCGAAGGGGGTCGAGAGGGCGAGGCCCTCCGAGCTCGCGGAAATCCACTCCGAGCTCTTCCCGGAGAGGCTCGCGGACGGGCCCCCGACGGCTGCGGACCTCGCCCGGCATGTCCGGGGCGGGCTCGAGGCGGAGGAGCTCGTCGACCTGTGGAACGTCGTGTTCCCCGCGGATCGAAACGTCCGGTACGACGAGGAAGACGAGAAGATCCACTACAACGAAGAAGCCTTCGGCTACGCCGAGGCGGATTGACGGCGGGGGCCGAACGGCCGGGGTGCCGAACGGCCAGGCATCTTCGGAGTCCTCCCTTGCCCGTGACGGCCCTCCTGCACTTCACGGAAGACATCGCGCGGGCCAGGGCGATCGTGGCCCACGCCGACCCGCTCCCGCATGCCGCTCCCGAGGAGAAGCGGCTCCGCTCCGACCTGCTGAGGGGTGCCTGGATGTTCGCGGTCGGCGCGCTCGACGCCTACTTCTGCGATGCCTACACGGACATCATCGCGGCGACGGCAAGCTCGAAGAGCCGACAGCCGGGGATCGTGCTCCCGGAGTGGGTCTACGAGGTCAAGTTCCCGCTCCGCGCCATCCTGGAAGAGTATGCCAACGAGAACTGGCGGTGGCGGATGGCCGCCCGGAAGATGATGGAGCGGGAGACCGTCATCAGCCTGGACGCAATCCAGAACCTGTTCAACAAGTTCTTCCGCCGGGGGCATAGGTTCTTCCGCGACCCGCTCGATGCCTGGATGTCCCGGCCGGACGCGAAGATCCGCCTCTTCGGCATCTCGCCGGCGGACTACCTCGCCAGGAATCCGCAGGACAGGAACGCGGCACGCGAGGCCGCGATCGAGCAGTTCAAGGAGCGTTTCCGCGCCATCTTCCAGCGCCGCCACGACTGTATCCACAACTGCGACCGCCCGCGGATGTCCCCGCAGCCGCTCGAACGGGGAGGCACCGTGTTGAAGGTCGTCCAGGACATCGAGTTCCTGGTAAGCCGCTGCGACGAGCACATCGCCGCCGAGTTCCGCGAGTTCCTGCGCGGGGTCGGAGCCACTTCGCCGACCATCGCCCAGGCGGGATACTGAGAGTCTGTCCCGAAAAGGCGAGCGGGGGGCGTCAGCCCCCTGTCCGGAACCGAGAAGACAGGGGGCTGACGCCCCCCGCTCGACTCGGAACCCGACTCCCGGGACAGACTCTCAGTGGCCACGTACCCAAGCTAGAGAAGCGGGCGATCGAGACGCGACCGCACCGGCCCACCCCACCACCTCTCTCGATGACCCAGGCGACTCCCCCTGGGTCCCTGGCGATGGACACGGGCCTGGCCGGCCTCGGGCCCCTGCTCCCGGATCAAGCGGGGGCCCTCCCCCGATTCTCGCCCTCCCTCGTCCTCATCCGTGTCATCCGCGTCATCCGTGGTAGTCCCTCCCCGACGAGCACCGGCGTGACCCGTAACCTGTCCGACCTCCGGATCGCCGGCTTGCCGTTGCGGAATCCCTGGGACGCCTCCCCTGGAACGGACCGTTCCTGCCGCGCTCAAGACCGGCCGGCCGCGAGCCGATAAGACTCGTGTGCTTTGCCAGTGCTCCGCGCCAAACACTTTTGCTACCCGGCGGTCCGCCGCCCGGTATTGCACCCGCCGCGAGCGGCAGGCGAGGCATCCTTCACCGAAGCCGGGCAGGTATCCCCTGCCCGGCTTCCGGTGTTTCCGGCCCGGCGCTCGCCAACCCTGACCATCACCTTGCCTCTCACCATGCCCGGCCCGACATCGATGTTCCCCGCCGACCTCAGGGCTCGGAAGCGGCCACCAGGATCCCGACCTCCACTCCGCCTGACCGACCCGATGTCCCTTGCCGGGGTATGCCGCCGCGATCATGATGGCGGCCACGAGGTCGCGTCTCCCCTGCGCTCCCGAGGGTGGGACGGGCCCTGACCGAGACGGGCACCATCCGGGAGATCCCGGATCCATCGACGGAGGGGAACATGGTCCACCCTGCAATCGCGGTCCTGGTTCTGGGCTTCGGGGCCGCAGCCGGCGCGGGAGATCCGGTCGTCATCGGCGAGACGCGGCGGATCCATTCCGCCGTCCTCAACGAGGACCGGGTGTACCGGGTCTCCTTGCCGGAGAGCTACGGATGGGCGAAGGATCGACGCTACCCGGTCCTCTTCCTGCTCGACGGCCAGACGCATTTCGTCCACGCGGCGGGCTCGGTCGGCTACCTCGCGCAGCAGGGCGACATCCCCGAAATGATCGTGGTCGGGATCGACAGCACCGTCCGCGTCAGGGACTTCACGCAGACCGACTGGCCTAGTCACTGGATCGGCGGCGGCGGGGCGGGGCACTTCAAGCGATTCCTCTCCACCGAGCTGATCCCGGACGTCGATAAGCACTATCGCACGGACGGGTTCCGGGTGCTCTCCGGCCACTCAGCCGGGGGCCAGTTTGCCCTCTACACCCTGACCTCCGACCCGTCACTGTTCCGGGCCTATTTCGCGATCAGCGCGAGCCTCGACTGGGACGACAACCTCCCGCAACGATCGCTGGAGCAATCCCTCAAGGCGACTCGGGAATTGAATGCCTTCCTGTACGTGGCGAGGTGCGACGACTCGGGCCGGCCCCTGGCCGACTACGACAAGCTGGTCGCGACGCTCAAGGCCTACTCCCCGCAAGGATTCCGGTGGTTCGAGCGACCCTACCCCGACGAGACGCATGGCAGCGTCGCCCTGCTCGCGCAGATCGACGCGTTGCGTCAGCTCTATTCCGGCTATCGGTTCCATCCCGACATGGTGGAAAAGGGGCTTCCCTTCGCGGAGCAGCATTTCAGGGACGTGTCGAAGAAGGTGGGATGGCCCCTGGCCGTCCCGGAGGGCGTGATCAACGAACTCGGATATGAGGCGCTCTCGCGGAAGAAGACCGAGGACGCCATTTCTCTCTTCAAGCGCAACGTCGAGGCCAACCCGAATTCCGCCAACGCCCACGACAGCCTGGCGGATGGCTATGCGAAGGCGGGGATGTGGAAGGACGCGGCGGGCGCCTCGGATCGGGCCGCGGCATTGGCCGTCGAGTTCGACCTCCCGAACCGCTCCGAACTCATCGCCCGGGCCAGGAAGATGAAGGAACAGTCCGGGCGGGGATCCGAGAAGCCCGAGTGATCGCCGTCCGCGGCGAGGACGGGCCGGAGATCGGCGCCCCGGCGATCGAGACGGCGTGAGGGCCCCCCGGCGCCCCCCTCCGCACGACGGGCACGATCGCGCCGAATGACGTCGCCTTCAGATTGACAATCCAGGTCGAACCTGCGAGACTCTCTATGACAGTTGTAAAACTCAAGGAGCCGAAACCATGCGAACCGGGTTCACGCTGGTCGAGACACTGGTCACGCTCGTCATCATCGGCCTCCTGCTGGCGATCCTGGCGCCTGCGGTCCAGTCCGCGAGGGAATCGGCCAGGAGGACGGCCTGCCAGAACAACCTCCGGCAAGTCACGGCGGCGGTGCTTCAGCATGAATCGACCTTCCGGGCATTACCGTCGCTCTACAACGGTACGTTCCTCCCTCAGCCCCGCTCCGGGATCGATGAGTTCCACTTCCATTCCTGGCGCACGGCGATCCTTGCCCATCTCGAACAGCGACCGGTCTTCGCTTCCCTGAACCTGGCCCTCCCCGCCACCACCCCGGCAAACCAGACCGGCTTGAATGCCACGGTCGGCACGTTCCTCTGCCCGTCGACGAGCACCCCGAACATGAACGTCCCGGCCATCCTGGAGTGGAACGACGGCAAGTTCCCGACCCGGAGCATCGGCACCGCAGCCCGCAGCGACTACGAGATCGTGGGGGGGGTCCGCATCAAGCACCAGACGGGATCGAGCTCGGACCTGAGCATCGTCCGTTTCGGCGCATGGGGCGAGCCGACCTATAACCTCGCCACCGGGGCCTCGATTCGGTATCGGGTGGCGCGCCTTGCGGACATCACCGATGGCCTCTCCCACAGCGTGTTGATCGCGGAGCGTGGTGGCAGGCCGGACATGTACCGCAAGGGCATGCCTCCCGAGATTTATCCCTACAGCACCCCCACGGCAGGCATGGACCATCACCAGGCCGCCTGGGCGGTGAGCACGCACTTCTGGTGGACGGTGGCCAGTAAAGACCAGCCGATCAACCAGACGAACGCCACGGGCATCTTCTCGTTCCATCCAGGTGGTGCGAATGCGGCGTTCGGCGACGGCTCGGTGCGATTCCTGAAAACGACGACCCGTGCGGATGTGCTGAACGCGATCGGGACGAGAGCGGGTGGAGAAGTCGTGTCGGAGCCGTGAGGTCGACACCGTCCTCAACCGCCATCGCCCTGATCCACTTCGCAGCCACCCTGGGGAGAGTATCCAGCCCCGCCGGGGCGTGAACGGTTAGCATATCCCCGACTGGTTTCCCCTTCGGGACCTCTCTCCCCCAAG
>NZ_JAALJH010000169.1 GCF_011064615.1 Aquisphaera insulae
ACACAGGAGGGAGGGGACCGGAATGGCTCGCCCTGTTCGACGTGCGACCTCGCTCGACTTCCACTTGTGGGTAAAGCAGAGCTTGGTAAGGGGGAGGGCCGGATTTGGCCTCGTCCTGAAGCCCGCACACGCTTCCGCCGGATGAGCCGAGGTGCGGGCTGCGCGCGGTGATGAGGACGTCTTCCGGATCTTCCGCGGCTTGGGGCTTGTGGGCGTTCCGCGCGCTCCCTAGATTGTATGACAATCTTCCCCGGGGTCAGTCGAATCCGAGTCTTGCGGGCCAGGCCCTGCGATCGGTCATCAGCCGTTCGTCGGATCGGCCACGGGCGGGTTGCGCACGGTTCTCCACCCGACGATGAGGGGTTTCGCATGCCGACGGTCGCCGTGACGGACGCAACCTTTCCGACGCTCGACATCGAGGCCGAGATCCTCCGCCCGGCGGGCGCGGAGTTGGTCGCGGGGCAGTGCAAGAGCGTCGAGACGCTGATCCCGCTCGTCCGCGAGGCCGACGCCGTCCTGACCCAGTTCGCCCAGATCCGGGAGGAGGTGATCGGGGCCATGCAGAGGGCGCGGGTCATCGTGCGGTACGGGATCGGCGTGGATAACGTGGACCTGGACGCCGCCCGGGCCCGTGGCATCCCCGTCTGCAACGTGCCCGACTACTGCATCGACGAGGTGGCCGATCATACGCTGGCCTTCATCCTCGCGACGACCCGCCAGGTCGTGCCGAACCTCCAGAACATTCGCGACGGGGCCTGGGGCCTCGCCACGCCGCTCGACCGCCTGCGCACGCTCTGCGATCAGACGGTGGGGATCGTCGGATTCGGGCGGATCGGGCGCGAGGTGGCCTCGCGTCTCGCCCCTTTCAAGTGCCGCCGCCTGGTGGCCGATCCGGGCGTATCCGCCGACCAGGTCCGGGCCGCGGGTTGCGAGCCCGTCTCCCTGGGGGCGTTGCTGGCGGGATCCGACGTGGTGACCCTGCACTGCCCCTCGACCCCGCAGACCCGAAGGCTCCTGAACGCGGCGACGATCGCGAGCCTGAAGTCGGGCGCGATCCTCGTGAACCTCGCGCGGGGCGACCTGATCGAGACCTCGGCGCTCGTCGCGGCCCTGCTGTCCGGGCAGGTGGGCGCCGCCGCGATCGACGTCTGCGACCCGGAGCCGATCCCGCCGGATAGCCCGCTCCGTTCCCTGCCCAACGTGATCGCGGCCCCTCACATCGCGTCGGCGAGCGTGAAGGCGGTGCGGCGGCTCCGCGAGACGGCCGCGCAGATCGTCCTCCGCGTGCTGAGCGGAGAGGCGCCACCGAACGTCGTCAACGGGGTGATGCCTCGGTCCTGAATGGATCGCCCGGGCGATCCGGCCGAGCACTTGCATCGAGGACCATCGAACAGGGAGTCGACCATGAAGATCATTCGCTACCGGGATGCCGACGGCACGGTCCACCACGGGCGACTCCACGACGACGGCCGGGCCACCCGCCTCGCCGGTGACGTGTTCGGGAAGCCCGCCGACACGGGCGAGGTCGTCGAGGGGTTCAAGCTGCTGGCGCCGATCGAGCCCCGGGACATCCTCTGCATCGGCCTGAACTATCGCAGGCATGCGGCCGAGGGGAATCAGCCGATCCCGGAGTTCCCCGTCCTGTTCATGAAGAACAGCGGCGCGCTCCAGAATCCCGGCGACCCGATCGTGCTGCCCAGGCGGCTCCGGAGCGATGCGGTCGACTACGAATGCGAGCTCGCCGTGGTCATCGGCAAGGCGTGCCGCAACGTGCCGAAGGCCGAGGCGCTGGACTACGTCCTTGGCTACACGTGCGCGAACGACGTGAGCGCGCGGGACTGGCAGTTGAAGCACGGCGGCACCCAGTGGTGCCGCGGCAAGACCTTCGCGACGTTCTGCCCGCTCGGCCCCTGCCTCGTGACGGCCGACGAGATCGCCGACCCGAATGCGCTGGGGATCCGGACGATCCTCAACGGCCGGACGATGCAGGACTGGAAGACCGACGACATGATCTTCGACGTGCCGACCCTGATCGAGTTCCTCAGCGGCAGCACCACGCTCGCGGCCGGCACCGTGATCCTGACCGGCACGCCGCACGGCGTCGGCGGCGCCCGCAAGCCTCCCGTGTTCCTGCAACCGGGCGACACCGTCACCGTCGAGATCGAGGGGATCGGGTCGCTCACGAATCCGGTCGTCGAGGAGGCGTCCTGAGCGCCGCCTCGACGGCCCGAGGCGGCTACGGGGACCGGGGCGGCCATCGTACTCCACGGCACGGAAGCGGCTCGCGAGCGGAGAGGCCCGGCCGATGTTCCAGGACAACCAGATTCCCGCGTGGACGACCGACGACCTGGCCGAGCCGAAGGGGCTGAGCTGGCGGAACTGGGCCAGTTTCATCGGCCCCGGGATCGTCATGATGGGGATCCAGATCGGCGGCGGGGAGTGGCTCCTCGGGCCGACGGTGACGGCCCGGTACGGCGGCTCCATGATGTGGATCGCCACGGTCGCGATCGTCGTCCAGGTCTTCTACAACCTGGAGTGCGGGCGCTATGCCCTGTACTGCGGGGAGCCGGTCTTCACCGGCTTCATGCGGTGCCGCCCCGGGCCGCTCTTCTGGGTCGGCGTCATGCTGACGCTCAACGTCTCGGCCCTGGTCCCCGGGCTCTCGACCCACGGGGCGGCGATGATCGCGGCGCTGATCCTCGACCGTCCGCCCACGCCGGACGACCGCTGGCTGGTCACCCCGCTCGCCTACGCATGCCTCCTCGCGGTCGCCCTCCCCGTGCTGCTCGGCGGCAAGGTCTACAACGTCCTTCAGGCGGTGATGACCGCCAAGGTCGTCATCGTCCTGGGGTTCTGCCTGGCGATCGGGGCGACGTGCGTCGGCGCCTCGAGCTGGTGGAACGTCTTCAGCGGCTTCCTCAAATTCGGGAACGTCCCCGTCGGCGACGGCCATGGCGGCGAGGTGGTGGCGAACGGGTTCGCGCACCTCTGGGCGACCGGCGAATGGCCCGTCGTCTCGACGGCCAGCATCGTGGTCCTCGGCGCCTTCGCCGGGTACGCCGGCGGGGGCGGCCTGGCGAACTCGACCTACTCCAACTTCGTCCGCGACAAGGGGTGGGGGATGGGGGGACGGGTGGGGGCGATCCCCAGCGCCATCGGCGGCCGGAACGTCGCGCTCAGCCACGTCGGCAAGGTCTTCCCGCTGACCAGCGAGAACCTCCGGCGCTGGCGCGGCTGGTGGCGTTACGTCCTGACCGACCAGGTCCTCATCTGGGCGCCCGGTTGCTTCATGGGGATGGCCCTGCCGGCCTTACTCTCCATGCAGTTCGCCCACTTCTCAACGATCACCCCCGAGCAGGCCAGCGTGGCCCAGTCGACCATCACGGCCGACGGCCTGCGGCACGCGGCCTCCAGCCCGATGGTGGGGAAGCTGCTCTGGATCGCGGCCCTGTTCACCGGGCTGGTGGTCATGCTCCCGAGCCAGATGTCGATCGTGGACGACTTCAGCCGGCGCTGGACCGATGCCATCTGGAGCGCCAGCCGGCGGGTCCGCGCGACCATGGAGCCGCACCAGGTGAAGTTCATCTACTATTCGATCCTGGGGAGCTATGTCCTCTGGTCCTTCGCGTGCGCCTACTACTTCAGCAATGCGCCCCGACTGATGACCGACTTCATCGCCAACTTCAACAACCTGGCCATCGGGGTCACCTCGTTTCAGCTATTGTGGATCAACCTCCGGCTCCTGCCGCCCGAGCTGCGCCCGCGATGGTATCACGTCGCCGGGGTCCTCGGGTGCGGCGTCTTCTACCTGGGGCTGGCGGCGCTCGTGTTCGTCTTCAAGATCTGGCCCTACATGACGTCCTCGTGATCCGTCCCCGGGGTGCCTCGTCGCTGGTGCCCGACCGATGAGGGCAGGGAGATTCCATGGTCAAGCGAGAGGGATGTTCGAGATGAGCCTGTTCGACCTGACCGGCCGGGTCGCCGTGGTCTCGGGGGCCGCCCAGGGCATGGGGCGGGCGACCGCCCTGGCGATCGGCGAGGCGGGGGCCGACGTGGTCCTGGTGGACCGTCAGCTCGCCGGGGCGGAGTCCACCGCGGACCGGATCCGCGCACTCGGCCGGCGTGCGCTGGTGTCGGCGTGCGACGTGTCCGACCCCGAGGCCATCGCCGGGCTCTTCCGCGAGGTCGACGACGCGTTCGGCCGGGTGGACTTCCTCGGCAATATCGCGGGCGACGGGTCCCTGGCCAGGCCCGAGGACCTGACGATCGCCGAGCTCCACCGGGTCTTGCAGAACCTGGTCGTCGGCCGGTTCGCGATGTGCCAGGAGGCCGGGCGCCGGATGCTCGCCCGGGGGCACGGCTCGATCATGAACATCGGCTCGCTGGCGAGCACGACGGCCCTCGGCCGCGGCCACATCGCCTACAGCATGGCGATGGGCGCGGTCGTGCAGATGACCCGCGAGCTCAGCACCGAGTGGAGCCACCGCGGCGTCCGGGTGAACTGCGTCACGCCGGCCCAGGTCGTCAACCCGAGCCTCTCCGCCCGGATGGCCGACGACCCGACCCTGGAAGGCCGCTTCCTGCGCGGGATCCCCGCGGGCCGGCTCGGCCGGCCGGAGGACATCATGGGCCTCGCCGTGCTGCTGGCCTCCGACGCCTCGGCGTGGATCACCGGCGCGATCATCCCCATGGACGGGGGGAACCTCGCGATGAACGCCGGCGGGACGCCGGGCCATCAATCGTTCCCCGTACAGGCCTTTCGGGCGGAAGAGACGAGGTAGCCGCGAATGAGCCAGACCCAGGTCGTGACCCCCCTCGATACGTTGCTCCGGCTCTACCGCACCATGCAGGTGATCCGGCAGACCGAGGAAGAGCTCGCGCGATGCCATCAGCGCGGTCTGATCCACGGGGCCTGTCACACCTACGTGGGCGAGGAGGCGATCGCGGCCGGCGTCTGCGCCCACCTCAAGGCGGACGACGTGGTCTTCAGCACCCACCGCGGCCACGGCCACGCGCTAGCGAAAGGGCTGCCGCCGCGCGAGCTGATGGCCGAGCTCTTCGGCCGCGCCACCGGCTGCTCGCGTGGCCGCGGCGGCAGCATGCACCTGTTCTCGCCCGAGATCGGCATGATGGGGACCAGCGGCATCGTCGGCCCCTGCATCCTGCAGGCCTGCGGGGGCGGGTACAGCTCCAAAGTGCTCCGCAACGGGACCGTGGCGGTGGCCTTCTTCGGAGACGGCGCCGTCAACAACGGTGCCTTCCACGAAGGGCTCAACATGGCCAGCATCTGGAAGCTCCCGGTGCTCTTCGTCTGCGAGAACAACCAGTTCGCGACCGAGGTCCCCTTCGCCTACGCCAGCGGCATCCCGGACGTCGGCCGCCGGGGCGCGGCCTACGGGATCCCGGGGATCGAGATCGACGGCAACGACGCCCTCGAGGTCCACCGCGTCGCCGGCGAGGCCGTGGCGCGGGCCCGCTCCGGGGGCGGGCCGACCCTGATCGAGTGCAAGACCTATCGCACCCGGGCCCACGCGGAAGGCATGGGCGATTTCACGTATCGGACGAAGGACGACGTCGAGGCCTGGAAGGCGCGATGTCCGATCGCCCGGCTGCGGCGGGCGGCGTCCGAGAGCCCGCCGGCGGGACTCGCCGCGGACGATCTGGCCCGGCAGCTCGATGCCATCGACGAGGAGGTCCGGGCCGGGGTGCTCGACGCGCGCGCCTTCGCGGAAGCCTCCCCGCCCCCCGGGCCCGAGACCGCGACGCAGCACGTCTACGCCGAGGGCTCCCCCTCGCGGCCGCTCGAGCCGGAGCCGCCGCCGTCCTCCCGGACGCTCACGTTCTCCGAGGCCACACTGGAGGCGCTCTCGGAGGAGATGGAGCGCAACCCCCGGATCTTCGTCATGGGGGAAGGGATCGGCAAGCGCGGCGGCAACTTCGTGACCACGAAGGGGCTCTACGACCGGTTCGGCGCCGAGCGGCTCTGCGACACGCCGATCTCCGAACGCGGCTTCGTGGGGCTCGCCTGCGGCGCCGGGATGACCGGGACACGCCCCGTGATCGACTTCATGTTCGCCGACTTCGTCCTCGACGGCTTCGGCGAGATCGTCAACCAGATCGCCAAGATGCAGTACATGTCGAGCGGCCGGCTGACGATGCCGGTGCTGCTCCGCGGCTGCATCGGGATCGGCCATTCCGCCGCGACCCACCACTCGGGCAGCTACTACGGGATCTACGGGCAGGTGCCGGGGCTGCGGGTCGTGGTCCCGTCGTCGGGCTTCGACGCCAAGGGCTTGCTGAGGCACGCGCTGCGATCCGACGACCCCGTCCTGTTCCTGGAACACCGCGAGATCCTCCAGACGAAGGGGCCCGTCCCGGATTCCGACTACGAGATCGAGTTCGGCAAGGCCCGGGTGGTCCGCGAAGGTCGGGACCTCACCGTCGTGGCCCTGGCGCGGATGGTCCACCACACCCTGGCAATTTGCGACGAGCTCGAACGCGAGGGGATCTCCGTCGAGCTGGTCGACCCCCGGACGGTTGCTCCGCTCGACACCGGGTCGATCCTGCGATCCGTCCACAAGACCGGACGGCTCTTGATCGTCGACGAGCCCCCGGCCCCTTATGGCTTCAGCGCCGAGATCGCCGCCCGCGTCGTCGAGGACGGCTTCGACGACCTGGACGCCCCGATCCGGAGGCTGACCGGCGCATCCTGTCCCACGCCCTACAGCCCGTCGCTGGAAGAGGCCGTCGTCCCGGGGCCGCGCGACATCGCGGACGCCATTCGGAATCTGATGAAAGAGTGAGCGTGGAACATGCCTCACGAGATCCGCGTCCCGCGGCTTGGCTGGTCGATGGAAGAGGGCACGTTCGTCGGCTGGCGCAAGCGGCCCGGCGAGCCCGTGGCCGCCGGCGAGATCCTGTTCGAGCTCGAAGGGGAGAAGGCCCTCCAGGAGATCGAATCGCTCGACGCGGGCATCCTGCACGTCCCCGACGATTCTCCCGCACCCGGAAGCGTGGTCCCCGTCGGGCACCTGCTCGGCTACCTGCTCGTCCCCGGCGAGCCGGTCCCCGGCCCGTCGGAAACGACCGCCAAGGCACCGGCGGAGTCTCCGGGATCGACGGCTCTCCCCGAGAGTCGGCCGGCGGTTGCGGTTGACGTCGCGGAGTCCCGCCCGCTCGCGTCGACGATCGCGAGTCCTCGTGCCCGCCGCGTCGCGGCGGAGCTGGGGGTGGACTGGACCGTGGTCCGAGGGACCGGCCAGGGAGGCCGCGTCCGCGAGCGTGACGTCCGGGCCGCCGCAGACGTCGCCGCGCCCGCCGGGACGAGTTCCCCGAGGTCGACGCCGGCCTCCGGGCCGAGGCTCGTGCGCGTCTCGCCTCGCCGCAAGGCGATCGCGGACCGGCTCCGGCTCAGCCGCGAGCGGACCATCCCGGTGACCATCACCACGGTTGCCGATGCGACGAATCTCCGGGGGCTCCGGGAGCAGTTCAAGGCCCGGGGCGCGACGATCATCCCGTCCCTGACCGACATCATGGTCTGCCTGGTCGCCGGGACCTTCCGGTCTCACCCGCACATGGCCGCTCGCTGGCAGGACGACCATGAGTCCCTTTTGCAGGCCGCGGAGGATGGGCTCCACGTCGGGATCGCGGTCGATACGCCCGAGGGCCTGCTCGTGCCGGTGATCCGGGACGCCGGCCGGAAGTCCGTGATCGAGGTCGCGACGGCGTCCCGGGCGCTCATCGATCAGGCTCGCACGGGCCGGCTGGCGGCCGACGCCATGCAGGGAGGCGTCTTCACGATCACGAACCTGGGCGGGTTCGGGATCGACGCCTTCACGCCCATCATCAACTACCCCGAGATCGCCATCCTCGGCCTCGGGGCCATCCATCGCCATCCGGTCCCCTGCCCCGCCGGTCGCACCCTCCCGAGCGATCACATGGTCCTCAGCCTGACCTTCGATCACGCCGCCGTCGATGGTGCCCCCGCCGCGGCCTTCCTGAAGGACCTGTCGGCCGCGGTGGCGAACGTTGCCGCCTGCTTGATCGCTCGCTGAAGAAGCCTCCGTAAGGCGCGGGAGAAGATCCGCGAGCTGCGGGTTTCGCTATAAGCGGCCTTGGATGTGAAGAAGGCAGGTGGCTGGCGGCCCGGATGGGCT
>NZ_JAALJH010000017.1 GCF_011064615.1 Aquisphaera insulae
GCTCGCCCCGGCGGGGTCGTCGCGGGACGAGTTCGCCGGGATCCCGCCCCGAAGGACCGCACGCGGTCATCGGGCCACGTCCCCGGACGGCTTCCGCCGCAGGGCCCGCCCCGGCCGCTCGCCGGTCGGCCGCCCCCCGTCGAGGACGAGCCGGCCATTGACCGCGACGTGGGCGATGCCCTCCGGATACTGGAACGGCTCCAGGTACGTGGAGCGGTCGATGACCTTCTCGGGGTCGAAGACGGTCACGTCGGCGAACATGCCCGGGCGCAGGAGGCCGCGATCCACCAGGCCGGCCTTGGCGGCGTTGAGGGAGGTCATCTTCCGGATCGCGTCCTCGAGCCGCAGCGTCCCGCGCTCGCGGACGTAGACCCCCAGCACGCGCGGGAAGGTCCCGAAGTTCCGGGGATGCGGATGCCCGCGGCGGAGCGGCCCCTCGATCGCGAAGGCCGAGCCGTCGGAACCGATCGAGCACCAGGGCTGCGCCATCGCGAGGTTCATGTCCTCCTCGGTGTGATGCGCGTAGATCGTGCCGATCGAGCCGTCCTCCTCAACCAGGAAGTCGAAGAGCTGGTCGAGCGGGTCGGGGGCGGGCTTCATCCCTTCCGCCCGCAGGGCCAGGATGCGGTCCATCGTCTGGCTCTCGAACCGCCGGTTCTTCTCGCTCAGCCTGGCGCTGAGGAGCATACGGCCCCAGTCGCCGCCGACCGAGAGATAATGGTTATACCAGCCGGGAATCCCGGCCCTGATGTCCTTCTTCATCCGCTCACGCGCGGCCGGATCCCTGAGCCGCTCCAGCAGGGCGGCGCGGCCCCCCTCGTGGGCCCAGGGCGGGATGATGCTGACGAGGTCGTTATTCCCCCTCGTGTACGGGTAGACGTTCGACTGGACGTCCACGCCGCGCCCGCGAGCCTCTTCGATCAGGGCGATGATCTCCCTCATCCGGCCCCAGAGGCGCCGATCGGCGATCTTGAGGTGGATGATGTCCACCCGGATGTCCGCCCGCTCGCCGACGGCGATGACCTCGCGGATCGCGTCGAAGACCTCGCTCCCCTCGTTCCGGATGTGGGACGAGAAGATCCCGCCGCGGTCGTGCAGGACGCGGCCCAGCTCGACGAGGTCCTCGGTCGTGCACACCATCTCCTGGGGGCCGGCGAGCATCGTCGAGAGGCCGAGTGCACCGTCGTCCAGCGCCTCCGCGAGCAGCCCCTTGATCTCCTCCATCTGGGCCCTGTTGGGGTGATCGAAGGAATCCCCCATCACGCAGCCCCAGATGTTCCCCAGGCCGACGTAGGAGGCGACATTGGTGGCGATCCCGCCGCGCTCCGCGGCGTCGAAGTAGTCGCCGAGCGTCGCGATCTTATGCTCGCCGCCCTTCACCGGGACGGACTTCGGCGGACGCTTCCCCTTCTGGGGGCCGCCCGAGCTGTCCTCGCCCAGGATCTCGGTCGTCACCCCCTGGCGGACCTTGGCCGGGGCGTTGCCGTCCTCGAGCAGGAGCCAGTCCGAATGCGAGTGCATGTCGATGAAGCCCGGGGCCACGACCAGGCCGCGGGCGTCGATCGTGCGCCTCGCCGCCGAATCCACCGGGACGGACCCGACGACGACGATGCGATCGCCGCGGATCGCCACGTCGGCGAATCGCCACGGGTTCCCCGTCCCATCGACGACCCGGCCGCCGCGGATGACGAGATCGTACGCCGCGGAGGGATCGGCGGGCGCGTCGGCCACGCCCACCGGCGGGGAGAGCAGGACGGCCGCCATGGCCGCAACAAGAGCCGCAAGAACCAGGCGGCCGGCCAGACGCAACGACGATCGGAGCGGGTTGCTCATGGATGACCCATGCGGTCTGATAAGGGGGAAGCGAATTTGAGCCCTCCTCGCTGTCAGGTTCGAGAGCCCTCGTGGTGATCTTGTTCCTTGCCAGGGTAACATGCTCGCTTCACGAACGCCGTCGTTCGTCGGCCGTCACCAGCGTCCGTCCCAGCTCGCGTCGAATTGCCGCATGACCTTGAGGTTGCCGCGTCTGAACATCCGACCATGACGAAGCGTCAGCTCCTTCGCCAGATGCGGGATCAGGCCGGAACCGTAGTCGGCCCCTGGCCTTGCCACCTTGCTCGAACTCGACGATGTCCCGCCCGACGTGCCAGCATGTCTCGAGGTTCTGGGGGTGGACGGCCTGGATCGCCCGGGCGCGGCCCGTCTCCAGGGCTGCGCCGATCTGCTGGAGGAGTCAGGCCGGATCCTTCCTCGACCGGAGCAGCCCCGGCGCGAGGAATAACCCCGCACCGGGGCGAATCGACATCAAGAGCCGGGCGTCACGAAGGACGGACCAGCAGCCAGAAGCACCCCTTGTTCGCCGAGCGGATCGGCGGGGCGATGTTGGGCCTGGACAGCGCGACCTCCCGCTCGCCGGGCAGCGGCGACGGGTAAATAGTCCCGTCGAGATACCCGTCGAAGCGATAGATCCCCGACGCGGGGCAGGGCTGCCCCGTGTGGATACGGACCTGGGTGGACGTGGACACTTCTGTTTCTCCCACCCCCAGCGATTCCGGTGTTCAACGGGCTGCGGGCAGGCTAACCTGGAAAATGGTTAGGCTGGGGCGGCCTGCCTCAGTCCTGACGAGGCCGTCCTGCGAGGGGGGTGAAGTTTCTGACGCCTCTCCCCCTTGCGGGCGGTTTTCTGCTGCGCCTTCAGGGCGCAATGGGGCCGCGGCGCGAAGCACCACGGAAATGCGGCTGGATCGCCGAGCGAGGAAAGCGCAACAGCGTTTCTTCAATAGGGCCTGCGTGCATTGACACAGGAAAAATCCGAGTCCTTTACAGCTTTCCACTGTGAGTATTCCTAAAGACGACCTTCTCGGCAATACCTATTCGAGAATTCTTGAACCAGCAAGGAAAGTGCAACTGCGTTTAACGCAGTTGAACTTTCCTCACTGGTAATGACCATCGTTTCGCGACAGGGTGAGAATTGAGGAAAGAGGCATCGCATGGCAACCCGAGCCGACTTGCTGAAGCGAATCTCGATCGACCCGCGGGTCTGCTTCGGCAGGCCGTGCATCCGAGGGACGAGGATATGGGTCTCGCTGATCGTGGAGAACCTGGCGGAGGGCGTTTCTCCGGAGGAATTGCAGGAGGCTTATCCCCACCTCGAGCCCGATGACATTCGGGCGGCGATGGCGTACGCGGCGGAGATGACGCGGGAAAGGATCATCCCCATCCCGGTCGGGGCCAGCGAGGGATGAAGATCAAGCTCGACGAGAACTTCGACATCCGCATCGTTCCGTTGCTCATCGCGGAAGGGTTCGATGTGGACACGGTCCGCGACGAGGGCCTGGCCGGAAGCGACGACGAGACTGTGTACGAAACATGCCGCGCGGCCGGGCGAGTCCTGATGACACTCGACCTGGATTTCGCCAACCCGCTACGGTTTCCGCCCGAGCATACCGAAGGTGTGATCGTCGTTCGTCCTCCTCGTCCTCTCCTCCCCGCGATCCGGGCGACGCTCCTGAGCGTACTGCCCCAACTCCGGACCCAACTCCTCAAGGGGGCACTCTGGATCGTCGAACCCGGACGGATTCGAATCCATGACCCCCATGCGGGGTGAGCCCCTCGCTTCCTCCTCCCCCGATCGTGCCGGGCGAATCGGAGCAACCCCGCGGAGGACCACGGCCATGATGCGGATTCTACTCACAGGGATGTCCGGGACGGGCAAGTCGTCGCTGATCGTCGCCCTCCGCGGCCGCGGGTTCCGGGCGGTGGACATGGATGAGCCGGGGTGGTCGGAGTACGCGCCGGACGGGGAATGGATCTGGCGCGAGGACCGGGTGAGGGCCTTGCTCGCCGAGGACGACGGCGACGCCAATGCCGACGCCGACGGCCGGGCCCTGTTCGTCTCCGGCTGCGCGATCAACCAGGGGAGCTTCTACCCGAGCTTCGACGAGATCGTCCTGCTGAGTGCCCCGGCGGCGGTGATCGTCGAACGCCTGGCCTCGCGGACCAACAACCCATACGGCAAGGACCCTGCGGAGCTCGCCGCCACGCTTCACAACCTGGAGACCGTCGAGCCCCTCCTGCGCCGATCCGCGACCCGCGAGATCGATGCCTCCGCCCCCTTCGAGCAGGTGCTCCGGGCCGTCCTCGGGCTCGTCGCCGGGGAGCTACGTGGATAAGAGGGATTTCTACCACGGATGACGCGGATGGCACGGATGGAAGACAGGAAGGGTATGGGGAAGGGATAGGGGAAGGGGATAGGAGAAGGGGGGGGCAAGTCACAGGCCACGGCTCAGGGGCAGGCCAGGGCCACCAGGCCACAGGCCAGCCAACCCAGCCCCCGTGTTTCTTGCCTTCCATCCGTGCCATCCGCGTCATCCGTGGTAGAAACTCCGCCCAGGACATTTCCCTGGAAATTTCCTATCGTCGTGACAAAAAAAGCAGAACATAGCGCACTCTCTCTTATAGAGGCTTGTTGCTGCGCAACGGGTATGCCACAGGCCGCGACGGGCCAAAGCACGGGCCGCGACGAGCCCAAAACTCGACGACGAAGCTGAGACTCTATACAACTTAAGTCGTGTTCTTGATTGCCTTTACGTATTCAATCAACCATCATCCA
Source organism: Aquisphaera insulae (assembly GCF_011064615.1). Taxonomy (GTDB): domain Bacteria; phylum Planctomycetota; class Planctomycetia; order Isosphaerales; family Isosphaeraceae; genus Aquisphaera; species Aquisphaera insulae. The sequence continues at coordinate 4,613 of NZ_JAALJH010000017.1, forward strand.
TAAGACGAACGAAGCCAATTCCCGCCCGGCCGGGTGACGGTGGGCCGGCTCAAAAGGACGGCACGAGATCAGGGCTCCTTGGCAACTCGGCAGACGGTACTGAGGGACGGTCAGTGCCGGCCCGCGCGGCGGCGCGGGCCGGCGGGAACAACCAGGAATTGGCATGGCAAAGCCAATTCGCGATCGACGCAAAGCCATAATTTTTAAGAACAAACGTCATTAGACGACAAGCCACGGCCGACGAACGAACCCAAATCGGCTCCCATCCGTGTCATCCCTTGGTCGTGGGTGTTTTCCGAGATTATGCCCGACCCCCGCGACCCGGAATTCCCGCTTGACCGGATTCCCCGACGCGGGGATACTCCGGCAACCCGGATGCTCTGCCTCGGGATGGATTCCCCGGGTTGAGCGGCACCCGCACGAGTCAAGGAAGACGAGACCCACCGTGCTCTGCTGCATCCTGTTCATCCGAGATACATCCGCGAGCCGCCCCCACGCTCTCCGCGAGCGTCTCTTCTCGGGGCGGGCCCGAAGGCATGGGGCGGGCACCCGCCCCGACGGCGATCCTCCTCCCTCGCCCTCGCCTGTCATCACCGGCGAAGAGATCGACACCGACTCCGACCCGGCCGCGATCCTCGGGGTCGCCGCGCCCGCGGCGGCCGCGCCGGCGATGACGCGGAACCAGTTCCAACCGGGGCTCGTTCGCCTGATCGGCGAGATTCTCCGCAACGCGACGACGCACCGAGGACCACGGGAGGGATCCGCACGATGGTGATCACCAACGGATACCTGACGATCTTCGCCCTGGCCATGATGGGCTGCGTGCTCGCCACGCCGCTGGTCACCTACATCGCCGCCTGGGTGGGGGCGATCGACCGGCCGGACCAGTTCCGGCGGATCCACACCGGGGCCATCCCCCGGCTCGGCGGCCTCGGCCTGGCGATGGGGATCGCCGCCGGGATGTTCCTGCCGCACCTGTCCGGGTCGTCGCGGTTCGTCAGCCTGCTGCTGCCGGACCTGCATCACGAGTGGGTCATCCTGGCCGCCTCGCTCCTGATCCTGGCCGTCGGCTTCGTGGACGACACCCGGTCGCTGGGCCCGCGGGTGAAGCTGCTGGGGCAGGCCCTGGCGGTCCTGATCCTCTTCCTGGGCGGCATCCGCATCCAGTCGTTCGAGATCCTCGGCCTCAACGTCGACCTCGGGTTCCCGACCGTGGACCTATCCTCCTGGGGCCTGCCGCTGGCGATCCCGCTGCCGAGCCTGGCCCTCACCATGCTCTGGTTCCTCGGCTGCATGAACGTCTGGAACCTGATCGACGGCATGGACGGCCTGGCCTCGGGGGTGGGCCTGCTCGTGAGCGGGACGCTCACCCTGGTCGCCATCCACAACGAGAACACCGAGGTGGCCATCCTGGCGGTGGCCCTGGCGGGGAGCCTGGCCGGGTTCCTCCTCTACAACTGGCATCCGGCCTGCATCTTCCTGGGCGACAGCGGGGCGCTCCTGATCGGCCTGCTGATCGGGGTGGTCGGGGTGCAGGGCTCGATGAAGGGGCCGTCGGCGATCTCGATCCTGTTCCCGATCCTGGCGATGGGGCTGCCGATCTCGGACACGGCGATGGCGATCTTCCGCCGCTGGGTGCGGAACCTGCCGCTCTCCGCGGCCGACCGGCGGCACGTCCACCACCTGCTGATCGGCCTGGGGCTGAACCCCCGCCAGGCGGCGGTGCTGCTCTACTGCTTCTCCGGCTTCATGTGCGGCGCCGTGCTGCTGGGCTCGGCGCTGCGGAGCGAGTTCCTCGCGCTGGTGCTGGGCTCGTGCGGCTGCCTGGCGTTCCTGCTGGTGGTGACCAGCCGGCGGGATGAGCTGGCGATGCTCCGCGAGGACCTGCAGGAGCGGATGGTCCGCGGCCGGCAGGAGCGGCAGGCGGCCAAGCTGACGTGGGAGGCCATCCAGCGGATCGAGCTCTGCAAGACGGCGGACGCCGCTGTCGAGGTCGTCCGGCGGGTCGCCGCGCGGCTCGGCTGCGGCCGGATCGAGATCGCGTCCCAGGCCCAGGCCCCCGGGGAGGGGGGCCGGCCCCCGGCCCACGCCGCCCCCCCGGCCGTGTCGGGACCCTCGGCCAGCTTTCGAATTCCGGGTGGCGAGGGGACGTGGATCACGGTCGATCTGGAGATCGGCCGGGGCCCGAATCGTCGGCCCGATCCGGGCCCGACGGCCATGGCGACGGCGACGGCGGGAGCCGAGCCCGAGGCCCCCCTCGACCTGGCGGCGGACATCGTCTTCCGCAGCCTCCAGCGGCTGGGGCAGGCCCTGGCCGGGCGGATCGAGGAGATCCGGACGGACGCGGCGGAGGCGATCGCGGCGGAGGGCTCGCGGGAGCCGGCCGCGGGGATCGCCCTGGCGCCGGGACGCCGGGCGGTGGGCCTGGTCGTGCGGCACCTGAAGGCGCGACTGCCCGGCCACCTGGCCGGCAAGCCGGCCGCGCCGCGGTTCCCCGTGGCGGACGCCGCCGCGGTCGCCCCCACGGGCCTCGCCCGCCGCTGAGAAATCGCACACGGACGACCTGCACGGGAGGATGGACCATGGATGGGATCATGCCGCTGCGAGGAAGCTCCTCCTCGACCTCATTCGCCCCTTCATCTTCGCCCGGCCACGGCCCCGGCGCGGAGCTCGCCGCGGGCCGGCAGGGGGCGACGGCGGTGACCTTCGGCCACCCGGCGCACGCGGCCCCCGCCTTCAATCCGGCCGCCGCCAAGGGGCCGGCGGACTACCTGCGGGCGGTCAAGCGGCGGATCTGGCTGGTGCTGGTCGTCGCCGTGCCGATGGCGGCCCTCACCTCGGCCTGGGCGCTCCGCCAGCCCAAGATCTACCGGGCGGTCGCCGAGATCACCATCGATCCCCCCCAGATCAATCCGATGCTCTCCACCCTGGTCTCCCGCGACCTCGGCCAGCAGGACGGCGCCAGCCAGGAGCGGTACGCCCCCAACCGCGTCGCCCATCTCCAGAGCCTGGAGCTGGCGGAACAGGCCGTGACCGCCGCGCTCAGCGCCAAGGAGCTGGCGGGGTTCGACGACGCGGCCCAGGAGCTCTTCGGCGCCAACCTCGTCGTCAAGCCCGTGGGCAAGACGAATCGGTACATCGTGACGCTGGAGGGCCGGGATCCGGCGCGGACCAGCAAGCTGCTCTTCGCCCTCGTCGAGGCGTTCAGGAATGCGGCCCGCAAGGAGCGGCAAGACCGCGTCGGCGAGGCGGCCACGTTCGCCGAGGACCAGCTCAGCCAGCTCAAGCGAGAGCTGACCAAGCTGGACGACACGATCATCGAACGGCTCCGCGAGTCGCGGATCATCGGCCCCAGCGGCCGGAACATCTTCGAGGAGCAATACATCAACATCAGCTCGCGGCTGGCGAACGAGGAGGCGCGGGTGGGCGAGCTCCAGCAGCAGTTCATGATCGCCCGCTCCTTCCCCCGGCAGGAGGATAAGTCGCCGGCCGCCCAGGCCCGCGACCATGAGATCGCCCAGCTCATGGCCGAGAAGAAGAAGCTGGTCCGCACGCTCGAGAACGCCCGGCGGATCGAGACCCACAAGCAGTTCAACAGCGACCCCTTCGTGAAGAACTGCGCCCGGCTGCTCAAGGAGGTCATGGACGAGATCGAGGACCTCCAGCAGCCGATCCGCAAGACCGAGATGGCCGGCGACCCCACGCGGGTGCTCCTGGACCACTTCCGCGGCCAGGTTGAGGACGACCGGGCCAGCCAGCAGGAGGCCCTGGCGAGGATGCAGGACTCGCTGCCGGAGCACCAGAAGTTCCAGTCGATGCAGAAGCGGCGCGACGAGCTGAACGCCAAGGTGACGGAGATGGAGGGGAACCTGCTCTCGTTCGCGATCCTGACCCGCTCGCAGAACGCCCCGGTGACGATCCCCGCGAGCGTGGCCGAGCCGACGATCCCCGTGAAGCCCAGCCGCGGGCTCCTGATCGGCATGGGGATGGCCTTCAGCCTGGTGCTGGGCATGGGCCTGGTGGTGCTGCTGGAGCACGTGGACCACTGCGTGAAGGTGCCGGAGCACGTCACCCAGGGGCTGACCCTGCCGCTGCTGGGCGTGGTGCCGCGGATCCGCCGGAGCGCGCTGACGCATCGGGGCGGCCACCTCTGGACGTCGAGCACGCCCAACTCGCTGGAGGCCGACGCCTTCCGCAACGTCCGGGCCAGCCTGCTGGGGGCGGCGGACCGCCACGGCAACATCGTCACCCTGCTGGTGACCAGCCCCAAGGCGGGCGACGGCAAGTCCACCGCGGCGCTCAACCTGGCGGCCACCTGCGCCCGGGCGGGGGAGCGGACCCTGCTGCTGGACGTGGACCTGCGCCGGCCCACGCTCGAGGACGTCTTCCCGCCGGAGCCCGGCAAGGAGGGGACGCACCTCGGCCTGGTGGACGTGCTCCAGGGGACGCTCCCCTGGCAGAAGACGCTCCGCCACACCGAGCTCCCCAACCTGGACTTCATCCCCACCGGCGACCCGACGGGGATCCCGATCGAGATCCTCGGCACGCTCGAGCTGCGGCAGCTCCTGGCGGCGCTCTCGCGGCACTACGACCGCGTGATCCTGGACGGCCCGGCCGTGCTGGGCATGGCCGACTGCCGGATGCTGGGCCGGATGGTGGACGCCTCCATCCTGGTCGTCCGCGCGGGGGCCCACCCGCTGGTGACCCTGCAACGCACCAAGACCATGCTCGAGCTCTCCCACGTGGCGATCGCCGGCGTGGTCGTCAACGGCCTCAGCGAGGGCGTCGAGCACTGGTCCAGCTACGGCTACGACGACGCCGGCTTCGCCCCCGCCCGCGCCGAGCGGGAGCGGGGGCCCGCCCGGGCCCTGGCCGCCTCGGCCTCCTGATCGCGAAATAATGAACAGCATTCGATACACAGAACTCATTCACGCAAACATCCCAAACACCCGGAGCGCCCCCCCGTGAACCCGCGAGCGAAGATCCTGGCCCTGGGCGACAGGGCGGCCTGCGGGCTGATCGCCGTGCTGGTGCTGGGGAGCATCGCGGCCTTCGGCGGGGCGGTCTGGTGGTTCCGGCCGTTCCTGGCGGTCGCGGCGCTGCTGCTGGTGCTGGTGGAGGTGGCGCGGCTGGCGGCGGCGGGGCGGTTCCCGCTGCTCAAGAGCCCGCTCACGGCGCTGGGGCTGCTGGCCCTGGGGCTGGCGGCGTTCCAGCTCGTGCCGCTGCCCGGGGCGGTGGCGCGGCGGATCTCGCCGGCGGCCCACGAGGCCTACGGCCGGGGCGTGCTGCCGGACCTGGTCCGGGCCGACGACCCCGAGGCCGCGCTGCCGGAGGCCCCGCGGATCCGGACGCCCGCCAGCCTGGACCGCGCGGCCACGCTCCGCTGGCTGGTGGGGGCGGCGGCCTGCCTGGGGATCTTCTGGTCGGTGTCGCACTATGCGGACCGGCTGGGCCGGCTCTACCTGGTGTGGGGGCTGGTGGTCGGCGGGTTCCTGCTCAACGCCACGATCGCGGCCGTCCAGGTCTCCAACCGAGGCGACGGGCTCTACGGCCTCTTCCTGCCGGGGGGCGGGCCCCCGTGGGCGCCGACGCTCGACGACCTGTTCGAATCGCCCACGACCACGGAGCTCTGGGAGCTCCCCCGCGCGACGGTCGCGGCGACGGCCCCGGATGCCGGGCCGGGCGAGGGTACGTCCGCGGGCACGGCCGCGACCGCGACCCGCGCCGGGGCGGGGGCGTTCCTGGCGCCGGCCACCCCGCCGCTCTTCGGGACGATGATGGCGAGCCCGGGGGCCTTCCTGGCGATGGGGACGCTGGCCATGCCGCTGGCCCTGGCGATCGTCGTGCACCTGCTCACGCCGCTGGGCGGGCGGGACAGCCTGGCGGATCGCCTGATGAGCTCGGGGCAGGGGAGCCTGGTGCTGCTCCTGGTCCTGCTGATGCTGCCGGCGGCCTTCGTGGTGGGGCTGATCGCGGGCCCCTGGTACAGCCTGCCGGCGGCCCTCGGCCTGGTGGTCGCGGGGCTCCCGGCCGCGGCGAGGCCGGGCTGCCGCGGGGCGGCCGGGGCCTTGCTCCTCTCGCTCCTGGTCTGCCTGGGGATGGGGGGCACCTTGCAGGCGCGGTGGGAGCCGCTGATGGGGGGCCCGCCCCCGGTCCCCGCGCCCGATCCGAGGCTGGCGCGGGCGCTCTGGTCGGACGGCCTGGAGGTCGCCCGGCTCTTCCCGACCGTGGGGGCGGGGCTCGGCACCTTCGCCACGCTCCAGCCCTACTTCAAGGACGGCGGCCCGTCGTCCACCACCGCCATGAGCACCCTGGTCCAGTGGTCCGCGGAGGCCGGGATGGCCGGCGTGGCGCTGCTGGCCGCCGCGGCCCTCTGGTCCGCCTGGCGGATCCCCGGCGGGCTGAAGCGGGTGGGCCGGGGCGACCGATCGCTGGCACATGGCTTGATCGGGGCGGCCCTGAGCTTTACTCTATTAGCCGCCGTCCACTGGACGGTCGAGCTCTCCGCCGTCGCCATCTCCGCCAGCGCCCTGGGTGGGACCTGGAATCGCTGGCTGGCCGGCGGCACCGACCTGTTCGTGGACCGAGGATGAGGCGCCCGGGCCGCACCGATCGATCGACCGCGACTCGAATCGGAATGGACCGCGACCTGGCTCATGGAGGAGTCGATCCCACGATGCCCGAATCCGCTTGTCTCCACATCCAGGATCGAGAATCGGGCCCGATTCGCGTCATGGATCTCCCCTGGATCGCGGTCCGGATCGGCCGGTCGGCCGCCTGCGAGGTCCGCCTCCACGACCCGGAGGTCCCCGGCGAGGCCTGCCGCCTGCAGCGTCGGGGGCGCACCTGGCGGCTGATCCCGCTGGGCCGGAAGGGCTCGGTCTTCCTCCAGGGTGAGCCAGTCCACGAGGCCTGCCTGCTGCCGTTCGACGTCCCCTTCCGCGTCGGCTCGACGTGCTTCACCCTCCGCCCGGACCGCGCCGCCGAGCCGAACTGGGGGATGTACCACGCCCCGGCGCCCGCGAGGACGACGCCCGCCGCGGCGACCACGCCGGAGCCGCAGCAGCCGCCACCGCCACCGGCGGCCACGCCCGAGCCCCCTCGGGTCGCGACCACGAGCCCATCCGCGGACCCGAGCGCCAACGTCGCCCCGGCGGTCAATCCCTGGGAGGCTCGCTGGAGGGCCGCCGGGGCCCGGCTCCTCGCCCAGGGAGCGGGGCGGCGCACCCCGCCGCCATCGCATACCCATCCGTCCCCGCCGCGAACCGGGCGCGTGCCGACCGCCCCGACGCCCACGCCGCGGGCCGCCGAGCCGCCGAGCCGGCCGGACCTCCGCGCCGGATTCACGACGCATCCCCTGGGCACGCCCACGGCACGCGGCTACCCGACGGCCCCGGCCGTCCCCCCCCGCGGCGACGAGTTCGACCACCGCCCACGCCGCGCCGAGTTCCGGCAGGTCCCCCCGACCCCGACGCGACGGGCCCCCGCCGAGCCCGCGGGAGCACCACGGCCGGAGCCGGAACCCGCACCCCCGATCGAGGCCGTGCCCGTCGTCGAGGCCGTGCCCCCGATCGAGGCCATGCCCGTCGTCGAGGCCGTGCCCCCGATCGAGGCTGACCCCATCATCGAGGCCGTGCCCGTCGTCGAGGCCGGACCGCTGGTGGTCGCGGAGTTCGAGGAAGTCGCGGACGTCATCGCCCGGTTCGCGACCGAGACGTCCGACGGTGCCCGCGCCGCCGTCGAGCAAGCCCTGCCGACCGACCCGGACGCGGAGGAGGACGACGGGGATCTCTGGCTCCTCGACGAAGCCGCCTCCGCCTACGACGGCACGTTCGCCGTGGGGGATCTCCGGCCGGCCGTCGATCCGAACCGGGAGGGCGAGGCTGCCGCCGAGCCGGCCCAGGGCGACGACGCGCCCGAATCCTCGTCCCCATGCGAGCCGATCCTCTCGGCCCTTGCCCCCCCCGTCATCCCCCTGACCGACGAGGCCGGCCCGGCTCGGCAGGAGCCTCGCCCTCCCGATGATGACGAGGAGAAATCGCCGGGCCTCGGCCTGCTGCAGGGCGAGGCATTGCTCACGGCCGAGGCGATCGCCCCCTTTCCCCAGCCGTCCCCCGCGGAGGGGGGAGATGGTGCCGCTGCGGACGAGGTCGCATCAACCCCTGAGGTCGTCCCCATCGATCCGGACGAGCCCCCCGCGCCCGAGATCGCGGACGACGCCCAGGCCGAGTTCGTCGATCTTACAGCCGCGCTTTCCGCCTTCGACCACGCCTGGTCGCCCTACTGGATCATGGGGCAGGCCGCCGAGTTCACCACCCAGACATCCTGGCCGGAGCCCATCGCCGAGGCGGGCCACGGCCCGGTCGTGATCTCCCCCTCGGTCGCGCCCCCGATCGCCGAGGCCGAGGCGGTGACCTCGACCGGAGTCCGCACGGCGACCCTGCTGGAGCCGCCGCGACGGCCCCGCCGGGCGACCCGCCCTCATCCTCAACATCGCGACCGAGAGCCGCGGAGGTTCGCCCGACCGGATCCGGAGCCGACGCGGAGCCCCGCCCTGGACGGGGGACCCGATCGCGAGCCGGAACGCATTCACGAGGCGGCAAGTGATCATCAGCCGGCCGGGTTCGCGGAGCCGAGCCCGGCCCAGGAGCTGGACCTCCCCTCCGCGAAGGACATCCTCGCCTCGGCCCCGAGGCGGCCGGCGGCGAGGGCGACGGCGGCGGCGAATGCGACGGAGCCGCCGGTCCGGCTGGCGCGGCCGCCCCAGCGAGAGCACGTCGCGCCGACGGTCTCTCGAGAGCCGGCGGCGTGGTCGCTGCCGGCGTGGCTGGCCGGGCCGCCGATCGTGCTCCTGGCGCTTACCTTGGGCATCCCCGGCGCCTTCCTCGCCGCGCGGTGGGCCGGCGATTCCAACAACGCCGCGATCATCGGCCAGCGGCTCCTGGCGGCGCGGACCGGCCGGGCCCGGGAGCGGCCGCTGCCGGAGACGGTGACGCCGTCCCCGGCCTCGTGGTGGCAGACCACGCCGCTCCACCTGGCGGAGTGGGGCGTCTACCGGAGCCGCCCCGGCGCGACCGAGGACGAGCGCGAGGAGGCCGGCGAGCTCCTCGATCGGGCCGTCCAGCTCTCGCCCCTCCACCCGGTCGCCCGGCTGGCGCGGGCCGAGGTCCGCCCGGCGTCGAGCTCGACCGCCGCGGGCCTCCGCTCGGTCCGCAACCTGGGCCTCAGCCGCGACCCCGCCAGCCTCTCGTGGAGCGCCCGCAACCTCCGCCTGGCGGGCAAGAAGCCGGCCGCGGTCCGCCTCTATCGCCGGGCCTTCCTCCTGGCCGACGGCCAGGAGCCCTCCGGCCGGGCCGAGCCGGCCTTCAACGCGGAGCCGAGCGGCCATCGCTACTACCTCCCCGGCGAGATCGCCGCGACGGCCATCGTCCGGGACCTCCTCGCCGACGCCGACTGGCCCTGCCGCGAGTGGATCGAGGCCATCCCCCCCGCCGGCGTCGCGGCCCTGGCCGCCGCCCGACTCCTCCACGATCAGGGCAAGCCGGAGGCCCGCGAGATCCTCGACCGGATCCTCGCGGCCCAGCCCGCCGAGCCGGTCGCCTCCCGCGATCGCGACCGCGACCGCGACGACGAGCCGACGCCGGATGGCGAGGCCGAGGATCGCGACGGCGACCGCGACCAGGGGGGCTACCCCGCGGCGATTCGCCTGGCCGTGGCCGCGGAGGCCCACGCCCTGCTGGAGCACTGGGGCGAGGCCGAGGCGCGATACCGCCGGGCGATCGACCTGGCGGAGGACGTCACGACCCGCCGGGCCTGGTGGTTCAACCTCGCGAGCCTGGCGTCCCGGGGCAACGACGAGCCCCAGCGCAAGGCCGCCCTCGAGGCCGCCCTCGAGGTCTCGTCGGCCGACGACATCGGCCGGCGGGCCGTGGAGATGCAGCGGGCCTCCGAGCCGATGGCCCGGTCCCGCCTGGGCATCGCCCGGGGCAACTGAGACGAACCGAGATGAGGCGAAACGGAGCCGAGACTTCGACATGGATCGTCACGTGGGGCAGAGACAACACCATGAGCCGCTCGGCGGTGCCTCGCCGCCGGAAGGAACCGAAGGATCCCCAGCCATGACCTCGAACCAGGTCGTCGACGGTGCAAGATCGTCCGCCGCCTCGCCGGCCCGCCGGCCCGGGCCGCCGCTGCTGGACCACCTCAGCGAGGCGTGGGACGACCCGGCCCGGCGGCCGACGGTCCTGGCCGGGGCCGCCTGCCTGGGGCTGCTCACGCTCTTCTTCCGCGACACGCTCTGGGACTTCTATTACTCCTGGTCCAAGGACGAGAACTACAGCCACGGCTTCCTCGTGCCGTTCCTGAGCCTCTACTTCGCCAACCAGGTCGCCGCCAAGGGGCCGGTCCCGCTCCGCGGCGGCGCGGCCCTGGGCGGCACGATGCTCGGCCTGGGCATCCTCACGCGGCTGGTCGCCATCCCGCTCCCCATCCCCTTCCTGGGCGAGCTCGCCTTCCTCGCCTCGCTCGCGGGCCTCTTCGCCGTGCTCGCCGGATCGGCCGCGCTGCGGCGATACTGGTTCCCGTTCTTCTTCCTGCTCTTCATGGTGCCCCTGCCGATCGCCCTCTACACGCGGATCGCCTCGCCGCTCCAGCTCATGGCCAGCCAGATGGCCTCCGCCGTGATGAACTTCACCGGGCTCCCCGTCCTCTGCGAGGGGAACCACATGACCCTCCCCGGCGGCGTCCAGATGTTCGTGGCCGAGGCGTGCAGCGGCATGCGGCAGATGACCGGCTTCCTGGCGCTGGCGACCGCCGTCGCCTACCTGACGACCCGCCCCGGCTGGTATCGGGCCGTCGTCGTCCTGGCCGCGCTCCCGATCGCGCTGACCGCCAACGTGGCCCGGATCGTCCTCACCGGCTACGTCATGCACCACGTCAACCCGCAGTACGCCTCCGGCGCGTATCACACGCTGGAGGGCATCCTCATGATGGGCTTCGGCCTGCTGATGCTGAACTCGCTCTGCACCCTGATGAACCAGCTCACGCCGCCGCCGGCCGAAGCCGAGGGCGGGCCGGCGGGCGGGACGGCCGCGGCATTCCCGGCCCGCGCAATGTTAAATATGAACATGAACCTGGTTTCGCTCCCCTCGCCGAAGGAGGCATCATGACACGCGTCCACCGCGGCATCCTCGGTGCGGCCCTGCTGCTGTCGGGGCTGGCGGCCCAGGCCGGCCTCGAGGGGATCAACCGGACGGAGCGGCCCGACCTCCGCGGGCACCTGTCGGGCCTCCCGCTGGAGCTGGGGGACTGGGTCGGCCGCGACGAGGCGGTCCCCGCCGACATCGTCGAGCGGGCCCAGACGACCGAGTACCTCAACCGCGTCTACGAGAGCCGCACCCGGCCCGGCATGCGGCTGACGCTCTGGATCAACTTCTCGATCAAGGGCACGAACCTTCGCCACACCCCGGAGATCTGCCTCCCGTCCGGCGGCTGGACGAAGATCGAGTCCCAGACGAGGGTCTTCGAGGTCCCCACGCCGGGGGGCAAGGAGCTGAGGCTCACCCGCCTGGGCTACAGCCAGGGTGAACTGGTGAAGCAGGTGGGATTCTGGTATTACATCTTCGGCGAGGGCAAGCTGGAAAACTACGTCCGCCAACTGCCGATCACCAGCCGGAGCAGCCACGGCCAGACCACCCAGGGATCCTCGATGACCGTCGAGATCTTCCACGCCGGCGATCAGGACGGCGACGGCGAGGCCCTCAAGGGATTCGCCGGGGCCCTCATCGCGGCGCTCGAGCCCGTGCTGCCGGAGCCTCGCGCGGAATACTACATCCCCTGAGCGGTGACCAAGGATCATGAAACGTGCGCTGATCACCGGGGTCACGGGCCAGGACGGCTCCTACCTCGCCGAGTTCCTCCTGGGCAGGCCCGAGTACGAGGTCCACGGCCTCGTCCGCCGGTCGAGCTCGCTCAATCGCCAGCGGATCGACCACCTCTTCAACTACGACTCGACCGTCCGCGACCGCTTCCACCTGCACTACGCGGACCTCGGCGACGCCTCCAGCCTGTCCATGGTCATGGACCGGATCCGGCCCGACGAGGTGTACAACCTCGGCGCCCAGAGCCACGTCCGGGTCTCCTTCGACCAGCCGCTCTACACGGCCGACGTCGTCGGGCTCGGGACGCTCCGGCTGCTCGAGGCCGTCCGCCAGCTCAACGATTCCAAGCCCGTGAAGTTCTACCAGGCGTCCAGCTCCGAGATGTACGGCGCGGCCCCGCCGCCGCAGGGGCCGAGCACCCCGTTCCACCCCCGCAGCCCCTATGCCTGCGCCAAGCTGTACGCCCACTGGCAGACCATCAACTACCGAGAGGCCTACGGCCTGTTCGCCTGCTCCGGCATCCTCTTCAACCACGAGAGCCCGCGCCGCGGCGAGTCGTTCGTGACCCGCAAGGTCACGCTCGGTGCGGCCCGGATCAAGGAGGGCCTGCAGAAGCGGCTCGTGATGGGCAACCTGGACGCGAGGCGCGACTGGGGCTTCGCCGGCGACTACGTCCGCGCCATGTGGCTGATGCTCCAGCAGGAGAAGCCCGGCGACTACGTCGTGGCCACCGGGGAATCCCACACGATCCACGAGCTGCTCGAGCTGGCCTTCACCCTGGTGGACCTCGACTACCGCGACTTCGTGGACTTCGACCCGCGGTACACCCGGCCCTCCGAGGTGGACGCCCTCCAGGGGGACGCGACCCGCGCCCGCGAGGTCCTCGGCTGGAAGCCCGAGGTTGACTTTCGCGGCCTGATCTCGATGATGGTGGACCACGACCTGGAGCTCGCCCGCCGGGAGAAGCACGCCCAGACGTTCCCGGGGCGATGAGGAGGAGGACCGACAGCAGGCCGCGACGATCGAATACCCTCCCCTGTATCCCCTCCTGGCAAGGGGAAAGGCGGAATTCGGTTCTCCCTCAATCGCGGGAAAGCCGAAGGGGTCCCAGGATAGAAACTCATTGATCGACCGCTCGAATCACGGATGATCGAGGCCGCGATGGAACCGCAACGCAGAGGACGCCCCGTGCTGGTCGGCTGCCCGGACGCCCGCCCCCCCGCCTACCAGGCGGTGCTCGGGCTGGATCGGGCCGGGATGCTGGACCGCTTCGTCACCGCCTCCTACTACGACCCCGGCCGGCCGCTGCACCGGGCCGCCCGCCGCGTGGCCCCGCGGGCCTTCGGCCGCGTCGAGCGGATCCTGATGCGGAGGCACGATCCGGCGATCCCCGCCGGGCGGGTCATCAGCGTGCCGAGCGTCGACCTCGCGATTCGCCTGGAATCCCGCGCCGAGGAGCCGACGGTGAAGCGGGCACTCGCCAAGGCCCGAACCGCCTGGTTCGACCGGAGGCTCGCCCGCGTCGTCGCCCGCCGGCTGCCCGCGGCGGTGCTCGCCTTCAGCGACGTGGCCTCGGGCGTCACGCTCCCGCTCTGCCGGCGGCTGGGCATCCCGACGGTGCTGAGCATGGTCCACGGCGAGGTCCGCGAGGAGCTCGAGGTCCTCGCCCGCGAGCAGGCCGCGTGGCCCGAGCTCTTCCCCCTCTACCTGGGGGACGGCACGCTCGACCGCGACGAGCTCGACTGGCTCCACATGCGACGACTCCGCGACCTCGCCCTGGCGAGCCGGATCCTGGTCCCCTCGCAGCACATCGCCGACGAGCTCGCTCGCCACGGGACGCCGCGAGGCAAGCTCCGCGTGATCCCCTACGCCGCGGACACCTCGCGGTTCGTGCCCGTCGCGAAGGGGGAGGAGGACGGGGACCGAGACGGCTCGTCGTGCGTCTTCCTGTTCGCCGGCGGGGTCTGCCAGCGGAAGGGGATCGGCTACCTGCTGAGGGCGTGGGCGCAGGTCCGTCGCCCCGGCTGGCGGCTCCAGCTCGTGGGCGAGCCCCCGGCCGACCCCGGCCCGCTCCGGCCGCTGCTGGAGGCCGAGGGGGTCGAGGTGCTCGGCCGCGTCGGCCACGCGGAGATGCCCGCGCGGATGGCCGCGGCGGACGTCTTCGTCTTCCCGTCCCTGTTCGAGGGCTCCGCCGTCGTGACCTACGAGGCGCTCGCCTGCGGCCTGCCGTCGATCGTCACCGCCGCGGCCGGCTCGGTCGTCCGCGACGGCGTCGAGGGCCTGGTGGTCCCTCCCTCGGACGTCGACGCCCTGGTCGCGCGGATGGCCCGACTGGGCGAGGACCGCGGGCTCCGCGCGCGGATGGCCGCCGCGGCGCGGGCGCGGGCCCTGGAATTCGACTGGCCGCGTTATCACGACTCCGTCGCCGCTGCGATGGATGAGGCCGAGGCCGGGGCCGCGGAGGATGGCCACACCCCCGTCCATCCCCGCTCGCCCATGAGGCCGCACCGCATCGCCGCGTCGGCCCGGACCTCGTGAGGTAAACACATGGACGAGCTGATTCCCATTTATGCGATTGCCGGCCTCGTGGCGGCATATTTCCTGCTGCGGGTCGCGAGGCGGACGTTCGACCCGTTCGAGCCGGTTTGGCTGTTCCTCGTCGGCTACATGCAGGTCTACGTCGTGCAGGCGATCTCGTACCACGACTGGGCGGTGGTCTCGCGAGGCACGGAGCTTGTGACCTCCGCCAACATGCAGGCACTCTGGGCCATGCTCTGGTTCCTGGGCGTGTATCACGTCTGCGGGGCGCGGAAGGTGGCCGCGGTGCTGCGGACCCCGCCGCAGACGTGGTCGACCGGAACCGTCCTTGCTCTCACTCCACCGATGGCCATTTGGGGGCTCTATTGCACAGGAGTCCTCAGCCGCAACGGACTCCAGGGCGCCGACGAGTTGAGCCCCGAGGAGCTCCTCTTCCGCTCGTTCGGGTTCCTGCTCATGGTGGCCGCCCTCATGCTCATCGTCACCGGCCGCTCGGGTGAGAAGCCCCGGCCGGCGTACCTAGCCGCCGGATTGTTCACCTCGGCGCTGTACACGGCGGTCTGGATGTTCAACGGCAAGCGATCCCCGGGGATCGTCGGCGTCCTCTCCACGGTCTGCGCCTTCTACGTCTCCAGGGGGAAGCGGCCCTCCTGGGGGGTTCTCTTCGGAACGGGCGTGGCCGCGGTGCTGGTGGTGACCCTGGCCATCGGCTGGCGGCAGAACCGGAAGTACGAAAGTTCCGTCGGCGGCTTCCTCCAGTTCGCCACCGAACTCGACCTGTCGATGATCATGGAGAACCTGAATATCGGGGAGGGCGACGACCCGCTGGAATACGTCACCCAGGAGAGCACCGAATACGGCGGCTTCATCCTGATGAAGAGCACGGTCCCGGAGAAGTCGGGTTACGATTTCGGCGCCAATTACCTGCGGACCTTCTCCACGTTCATCCCGCGGATAGTCTGGGCCGACAAGCCGCTCTTCGGTCGCGACGCCTGGCGGGCAGCCTGGGTGGCCGGCTCGGAGATCACGCGTGAGGAGGAATTCACCAGCCCGGCGATCGGCATCCTGGGCGCGACGCAGCTCAACGGCGGGGTTGTCGGCACCCTCATCGTCCTGGCCGTGCTGGCGATCCTCCAGCGCACTGCGTACGAGTACTTCCGTCGCCACGAGGCGATCCCCTGGGCGCAGTTCTGGTGGGCGAGTACCTATTACGTTGCCTGGTTCATGGTGGTCAACGACGACCCCATGGTCTGGTTCTACTACAGTTGGGGCTTCACCACGATGCCCGTCGTCATCCTGCTATGGCTGGTGAACCGGATCGCGGGATCGCAGGCTCGGGCTCCCGCGACGTCGGCGATTCCCGTTCCGGCGATGGGGTTCGACCTCGGAGGTTACGCGCGATGATCCTCGCCGTCTGCTTCACCAACTTCGGCCCCTATCACCTGGCGCGACTGCGGGCGCTCGGGCTCCGCCTGAAGGGGCAGGGGGGCTGCCTGATCGCCTACGAGGTCGCCGGCTCGGAGCGGCTCTACCCGTGGCAGGCCCGCCGCGGCGACGAGCCGTTCGAGCGGGTCACGCTCTTCCCCGATCGCGAGCTCGAGTCGATCCCGCCCGGCGACTGCGCCCGGGCCCTGCTCCGGGCGCTCGACCGCGACGAGCCGGATGCGCTGGGGATCGTCGGCTACTCCCGGCCGGAGTCCATGGCCGCGGCCCGCTGGGCCCGCCGCAACCGCGCGACCGCCATCCTGATGTCGGAGAGCCAGGCGGTGGACCACCCCCGCGTCTGGTGGAAAGAGATGATCAAACGCCGACGCGTCCGCCTCTTCGACGCCGCGCTCGTCGGCGGCGAGCCGCACCGCGACTACCTCGCCTCGCTGGGGATGCCCGCGGGCCGGATCGCCATGGGGTACAACGCGGTGGACAACGACTTCTACGCGCGACGGGCCGACGACTGGCGCGACCGGCCCGACGCCCGCGACGGGCTGCCCGAGGCGCCCTATTTCCTCTCGGTCTGCCGGTTCGCCCCGGAGAAGAACCTGGTCCGGCTGGTGGACGCCTTCGCCCGCTATCGCGAGGCGGCCCCGCGCGACGCGGCCTGGGACCTGGTCCTCTGCGGCGACGGCCCGCACGCCGCCGCCGTGGGCCATGCCATCGAGGCATCCGGCTACGGCCATGCCATCCATCGGCCGGGATTCCTCCAGGCCGACGGCCTGACCCGCTGGTACGCCGGCGCCTCCGGCTTCGTCCTGGCCAGCCTCTGCGAGCCGTGGGGCCTGGTCGTCAACGAGGCCGCCGCCTCCGGGTTGCCGCTGCTCGTCTCCGACCGGGCCGGCGCGGGCGCGACGCTCGTCCCCGAGCCCGACGGCACCACGGGCGCCCGCTTCGATCCCCTCGACGTGGAAGCCATCGCCCACAAGCTCGCCTGGCTCGCCTCGCTCCCGGACGACGAGCGGCTCGCGATGGGCCGCCGCGCCGCCGAGATCGTCGGCGACTGGGGGCCTGACCGATTCGCCCGCGGCACGCTCGAGGCCGTCGGGCTCGCCGGGCCCCGCGGCCGACGACACGCCCACTCCGCCCTTCAGGAAGTGAGATGATTTTATGAGCACGACACCGACGCTCGCCGAGGTCCTGACCCGGCCCCGCCACCAGCCGCGGACTCAGGGGCCGCCGCCCCGGCCCGCCGGCTCTCCCGGCTGGCTGCACCTCTGCAACGGCCTGGACCCGGCCCGCGACGGCGGCATGGTGCCGAGCATCCTGGGCATGGCCTCCGCCCTCTGTCGCGCCGGCGACGACGTGACGATCGTCACGCCCACCCCCTCACGGCTGGGTGGCCGGTCGCTCGAGCGGGGGCTCACCCTGCTGGGGCCCGATGCCGACCTCGAGGCCGCGGTGCGGTCCGCCGGGGTCGTCCACATGCACGGCCTCTGGCAGGGCCACACCCGCCGGGGCGCCCGCGAGGCACGGGCCTGCAAGGTCCCCTACGTCATCACCGCGCACGGCATGGCGGAGCCCTGGGCACTGCGGCACAAACGCTGGAAGAAGAGCCTCTATCTGGCCCTGGTCGAGGCCCGGAACCTCCGCCGCGCGTCCTGCCTGCACGCCCTCTCCCGCCCGGAGATCGGCCACCTCCGGCGGCTCGCGCCGTGGGCGCCGATCGGCTTCGTCCCCAACGGCGTCGATCTCTCGTTCTTCGACGGGCTCCCCGCCCGGGCCGAGCTCGAGGCCGAGCATCCCGAACTCGCCGGCAAGTTCGTGCTCCTCTTCTACGCGCGGCTCCACGTCAAGAAGGGGCTGGACCTGCTGGCCCAGGCGCTGCGGACCCTCGCGCCGGAGTTCCCCGATCTCCATATCCTGATCGCCGGCCGCGACCAGGGGGGCTGGGCGCCGTTCGACGAGGCCGTACGCTCGGCCGGCCTCGGCCGCCGGGTCACCCGGGTCGGCCACGTCGAGGGCGAGGCCGCCCGGCGAGTCTGGGCCGCGGCCGACGCCTTCACGCTGCCCAGCTACAGCGAGGGCTTCAGCATGGCGATCCTGGAGGCCCTGGCCTGCCGGCTGCCGTGCCTGATCACCACCGCCTGCCACTTCCCGGAGCTGGACGCGGCCGGTGGCGCCGTCGTCGCGGAGCCGATTGCGGAGGAGATCACGACCGGATTGCGGACCATCCTGGAGATGTCTCCCGAGGATCGCCGGCGGATGGGCGACGCCGGCCGCCGCCTGGTCGAGCGCGACTACACCTGGGACCGCCAGGGCCTCAAGCTCGCGAGCGTCTACCGCTGGCTGGCAGGCGACGGCGACCGGCCGGATTGCGTCATCCTGTGATTGATTCATCCTCATACGATCCTTCCCGAATCGGAGCCGAGCCATGCCCGCCGCCCTTGACGCCGAGCCCGAGATCCGTGGCCGCGCGACGCCCTTCGCCCCGCCTCGCCCCCGCGTCGGCCGGGCCCCGGTCAGCGTGATCGTGCCGGTGAAGAACGAGGCGGCCAACCTGCGCCTCTGCCTCCCCGCGCTCGACTGGGCGGACGAGGTCTTCGTGGTCGACAGCCAGAGCCGCGACGAGACGGCGGCCGTGGCGGCGGAGCACGGCGCGACCGTCGTGCAGTTCCACTTCAACGGCTCCTACCCCAAGAAGAAGAACTGGGCGCTCGACAACCTGCCGTTCCGCAACGCGTGGGTCCTGATCGTGGACGCCGACGAGGTGGTCACGCCCGACCTCGCCGCGGAGATCACGCGGCGGATCGAGACGGGGGAGGCCGAGGGCTATTACCTGAACTCGCAGTACTTCTTCCTGGGCCGGCGGATCCGCCACTGCGGCTACTCGGAATGCTGGAACCTCCGCCTCTTCCGCCACGAGCTGGGCCGGTACGAGCGGATGGTCGACGACACCGGCGGCCGCGCCGGCGACAACGAGGCCCACGAGCACGTCGAGCTCGCCGGCCGGGTCCTCCGGCTGGAGCACCAGCTCGATCACCACGCCTATCCGACGATCGCCGCCTGGGTCGAGAAGCACAACCGCTACGCCGTCTGGGAGGCCGCCATGTACGAGCGGTTCCGCGACGAGCCCATCCCCGAGGGCATCGGCGCCGGCAAGCGGTTCAAGCGGATCCTCAAGAAGATCTACCTCCGCCTCCCCGCGCGACCCGCCGTGCGGTTCGTCTACTCGTACTTCCTCCGCCTCGGCTTCCTCGACGGCCGCCCCGGCCTGGTGTTCTGCACGCTGCTGGCCTTCTACGACTTCCTCTGCTGGGCGAACGTGTACGAGCGGAAGCTCGGGGGATAGGGCCGACGCCCCTCATCGCACGCGTCTCGACCGGGCGGTCGAACCGGCGAGGGGCCCTTCCCGATTGACCGGTGCGATCCCCTCGGAATCGCGCGATCAGGACGAGAGCGCGTGGTAGAGCAGGTCGGGCATGTGGGCGTGGACGTCGCCGGGAGTCTTCAGCGGCGGCGTGTAGGTGCCCCAGCAGTTGACCGGCAGGATGAACGAGCGTCCCATCATCATGCCGGCAATCCAATTCTGTGCATATTTCTTGAAATTAGCATTGCCTGCTCCCGCCATGAGTCGATAAGGGCTGTTCGAGAAGAGGCTGTCGAAGTCGAAGACCTCGCGGAGCAGCCCGGAACCGCCCACCTTGCCCAGGAACATGGCCAGTGGACTGATGCCGAAGCTGAAGCTCGAGGCGCCGAGATTCGCCAGTTGCGGCGTGTTGGGATCGTAGGGATTGACCCACTTCTGGACCTCGAGCAGCAGTTCATTGAGGCGTGCGATCGGATCGTCGCCGAGGAAACCGAGGTTCATGTACTGTGCATTGCTCATGATCGGCACGAAGAGCACCTGCTTGCGTCCCGCCGCGACCGACTGGCTACCCATCCAGGGTCCATAGCGGAAGACGGTATTCCATCGGCCCTGGTTCTCGTCGTAGTCGCGATCGTCCAGGCCGGCGAATCCGGGGTTGGGATGGAAGAAGACGTGCGCGGAGTCAAACTGGCGGAGATCTGGCGGGGCGACCGCCTGGATCCAGTACCGCTTCCCCCCGCGGGTGATCTTGAAGACGAGCAGGATGAAGGGCCTGTTGATGGTGGTCGACCGGAGGCCCCCCTGCCGACGGGGATCGGATGAGACCGTGGTCGGATCCACGACGTCGTAGGGGTAGATCGCAGGCACCCCATCCATGGTCTGCTCGATCGAGTCGCCGGTAGGACCGGGCTGCGGCCCGGGGTCCGACAACCGGGCGTCGAGTTTGGCCAGGGTCCCCTTACCAACCTTGCCGTCCCATTCGGATGGGACGCCGGGGAAGGCGGCCATCTGAAAGGCCTTCACGGCGGCGGTGGTCACCGGGCCGAAGATCCCGATCTTGTCGCCGAAATCGTCCGTGGTGCCCAGGGTCTTCGGCAGATAGCCGAGTTGCTTCAGCGCGTACTGAATCCTCGTGATCGCGTCGGGGTCCTCGATCGCCGGCTGAGGCTTGATCGACGGCGGCCCCTGGGATGCCTGTTCGAGCCGCGCGTTACCACGAAGGAGATCCGATTTGAGTGCCATGCCCTCTCCTTTCAGGAAGCCGCTGTCATCGGTCCTGGCCGATGGTTCTTCCCGCAGGCAGTCCCACCTTGGGCGCCTCCGGCAGCAACCGTGTCGGGACGGCGCCCTATGCGAGTTGCGGGGGCCCAGAGTTCAGCCTTCATCGTCTACCGGTCTCTTCACTTGTAAAATCCTGCTCCGTCAGCAAAACCCGAAAAGGATCGATCGAGAAATGGCCCGTTCGCTCGATGACCCTGTAGAGATCATCCGACGATAGGCTTCAGGCATGGCGCCGATCTCGCCATGTTACGGAGCCATCACGTCTCCTCCAGAACATGGGCCGGTCTCCTCGCCGGATCCTGAGGCCCTCAGTAGGCGTCGCTCGACGGGTCGTCCTTGCCGGCGATCGAGATCAGCCCCCGCAGCGCCTGCCGCGAGACGGTGGCCTTGAGGAACTTGACCGAGCCGTCCCCGAACGCCGCGTTCACGCCCACGGGATGGACGAGCGTCGAATCGGGCGTGATGCTCAGGATCGTCGTTTCATCGGCGTCGATGGGTGCCATCCAGGGGACGGCGTGCCCCTCATCGGCCTCGATCACTGCGAGCGTGGCATCGGTTCCGTCGGTGATCTCCGCCAGCCGACGGGGCTTCTCCGGGTCCAGGAATGCGGACGGCCCCGCGCTGGCCAGGTAGGCCGTCGTGTTCCTCGGCGCCTTCGAGGAGGGGCAGCGGTACGTGCTGGGCATGTTCTCCGCGGCCTTGCGGTTGACGGGGTCGTCCCAGGGTTTGGACAGGTCGACGGTCGCATAGAAAGCATCGTGATCATTGAGATACGGCCAGATCAGGGTCCGCCAGCTATGGAGCCGCCGGCCGTCGGCGTCGAACGTGCAGGCGGGGGGGAAGGCTCCCTCGGCGTCCGCGTAATTCCGGAGCGCCAGCGCGATCTGCTTGAGGTTGGTGACGCACTGGGCGCGGCGCGCGGCGCCCCGGGCGCTGCGGGTTGCCGGCAGCAGCAGGGCGGCGAGGAGCAGGATGAGGCCCAGGCAGACCAACCCCTCAATGCAGCCGAAGCGTGCCCCGCCGGCCGGCTTCGGGACGGCGCCGGCGAACTCGGGATCGTGGTCGACGGTGCGGGACATGGGCGGGGCTCCCCAATGCTCCCTCTGATCGGATCCGCCAATCCCCTTGTTTTACAAATGTCGCAGATAGACTTCAAGGGGGAGGAAACGGACCTCGACCCGACGATCCAGGGCCCTGGCGATGCGGCGGAGCATCGACAGGGAATGTCCGTCGTAATCGGCGTCTTCGAGGCGGCTGATGACGGAGGCCGTCGTGCCCACGAGTTTGGCCAGGCCAGCCTGAGTCAGGCCGGCCTTCGTCCGCAGGTCATGAATCTGCCGCCCTACCTCGGCGTTCGCGATCTCCTCCGCGACAGCGGCCGCATCCTCTGCGTCTACGCTCCGCTTGACACACCCTACACATCAAGACATCTACCACAAATCGTCTCGGTCCTTCGAGACGGTTTCGCCGCCGGAGATCGTGTAGAGGGCGCGACGAACATCCGCGGGGAGTGTCGGCCTGAAGTAGTGAAGGCTACCGTCCATGAAGCACATGCCGATGGATATCTCGTGATGCAGCTTCGACGCCGGGGAAAGTCCCAGGACCAGGGGGAGGTCGGCGTCAACAGGGGCCATCCAGGGGACGGCGTTCTCCTTGCCCGCCTCGAGGACCATCACCGTCTCGCCGGGCCGATCGGTGATCTCGGCGGGGCGGCGGGGCTTGCCTGGAATCAGGCAGCCGTCGGGGGCGGTGGTGGCGAGGTAGGTCGTCATGCCGGGCCGATCGGGCGCCATCGGGCAGCGATAGGCGAAGGGCGTGGGCTCGGACCACCGGAGGTTCACCGGGTCATCCCAGGGCTTCGACAGGTCGATCTGGTCGTATCGCCCTTTCTCATCGAGGTAGGGCAGGATCAGGGTCCGCCAGCCATGCAGCCGCCGGCCGTTCGCGTCGAGCGTGCAGGCTGGAGGGAGGGCGCCGTGGATGGCCCGATACTGGGTGAGGGCCAGCGCGATCATCCGGAGGTTGTGGTCGCAGATGAGTCGGCCATGAGGTCCCGGACGAGCGGCGTTGAAGATCGGCAGGATGACCGCGAGCAGGAGGCCGAGGATTGCCGTGATCCAGAGATTCCCCACCCAGAGGAGACACCCGCGGCCCGGCCCTGGCTTCCGGATCAGGCGGAAGTAAGGGTCGATTTCGAAGGACGCAGGCATCGGTCGGGCTCCTCGACAGTTCTGGAAGCCGTCAGTACGCGTCGCTTGACGGGTCGTCCTTGCCGGCGATCGAGATCAGCCCCCGCAGTGCCTGCCGCGAGACGGTGGCCTTGATGAACCGGACAAAGCCGTCCCCGAACGCCGCGTTCATGCCCACGGGATGGACGAGCGTCGAATCGGGCGTCAGGCCCAGGATCGTGGTTTCATCCGCATCGATGGGTGCCATCCAGGGGACGGCGTGCCCCTCATCGACCTCGATCACGGCGAGCGTGGTCATCAGCCCGTCGGTGATCTCCTCCAAACGCCGCGGCTTCCTCCGGTCCAGGAAAGCCGACGGCCCCGCGCTGGCCAGGTAGGTCGTCGTGCTCCTCGGCGCCTTCGAGGAGGGGCAGCGGTATGTGCTTGGGATGTTCTCCGCGGCCTTGCGGTTGACGGGGTCGTTCCAGGGTTTCGAGAGGTCGATGGTCCGGTAGAGCGGTTCCAGCTCGAGGAACGGCAGGATCAAGGTCCGCCAGCTATGCAGCCGCCGGCCATCGGCGTCGAACGTGCAGGCGGGGGGGAAGGCCCCGTGGGCTTCCGAATAGTTGTGGAGCGCCAGCGCGATCTGCTTGAGGTTGCAGACACACTGGGCGCGTTCGGCGGCGCCCCGGGCGCTGCGGGTTGCCGGCAGCAGCAGGGCGGCGAGGAGCAGGATGAGGCCCAGGCAGCCCAGGCCCTTCAGACAGCCGAAGCGTGCCCCGCCGGCCGGCTTCGGGACGGTGCCGGCGAACTCGGGGTCGTGGTCGACGGTGCGGGACATGGGCGGGGCTCCCGACGCATTCCACATGACTCGGCGGTCCGGTGCGTCCGCGCTTCGCTCGACGCACCCTACAGATCCTTGAGGATTCCGGCGAGGTCTTCCAGGGCGAACTGGGCCTTCACCGCGCCTTCCAGGTAGGCCGCCTTGTTCATGCCGTAGACGACCGAGGTGGCCTCGTCCTGGCCGAGGGTGGAACCCCCGGCGGCGAGGATGGCCTTGCAGCCTTCCACGCCGTCGCGGCCCATGCCGGTCATGATGACGCCGAGCGCCCGGGCCTGGAAGTGCCTCGCGACCGAGCGAAACAAGACGTCCACCGAAGGCCGGTGGCCGCTGACGGGATCGTCGTCGGTGATCGCCACGCGGGGCCGCGCGGCGGGGCCGGCGACGCTCAGGTGCCGGCCGCCGGGGGCGACGTAGGCATGGTTGGGCTGGAGGACGTCCCCCTCCGCCGCCTCCTTCACGCTCAGGGCGCACGACCGGCCCAGGCGGTCGGCGAAGACCTTCGTGAACTGGCCGGGCATGTGCTGGACGATCAGGATCGGCGGCATCGGCGGCGCCAGCAGCGGGAGGACCTGGCTGAGCGCCTGCGGGCCCCCCGTGGAGATGCCGATCGCGATGCAGGCGACCGTCCCCGGGGCGGCCGGCGCGGGGCGCGGCGTGGCGGGCCGGGCCGATGTGGACGTCGTCGCGGGGGCCGACGCGGTCCCGGGCGCGGCCGGGACGACGCCGGTCCTCCGCTGGCGGCGGACGCGGCTCTGGGCGGCCGTCAGGACCTTGGAGATCAGCAGGTCGGCATGGGCCCGCATCTCCGCGAGCTGGTTCTTCTCCGGCTTGGGCATGAAGTCCACGGCACCGAGCTCCAGCGCCTGGAGCGTGACGTCGGCCCCGGCCTGCGTCAGCGCGCTGACCATCACCACCGGGGCCTCGTGGGCCGCCAGCAGGATCGGCAGCGCCTCGAGGCCGGAGACCTCCGGCATCTCCACGTCGAGCGTGATCACGTCGGGCTTGAGCCGAGACGCCTGGATGACGGCGTCGCGGCCGTCCCGCGCCATGCCCACGACCTCCACCTCCGGCGAGGCCCCGAGCAGGTCGGAGAGGAGCCGGCGCATCAGCGCCGAGTCGTCCACGATGAGCACCCGCACCTTGCCTCCCGGGCCCGCCTGCGTCACGCCCCACCCGCCCCGGGCAATGTCCCGGTGTTGGACTCGTCGCCGAGCTTCCTCAGCAGCCGGACGACCCGATCCCGGTCGAACGGCTTGACGATGAAGTCGATCGCGCCGTCGCGGATCGAATCCATGAGCGATTGTTTCTGATCGAGCGCCGTCACCACGATCACTCTTGCCTCCGGGTCCCCCGCGCGGATCCGGCGGAGGGCCTCGAGGCCCCCCATGACGGGCATGACCAGGTCCATGGTGACCAGGTCCGGCCTCAGTTGCGCGTAGAGCGCCACGGCCTCCTCGCCGTTGGCGGCCTCGCCGGCGACGGCCCAGCCCGCCTCGGCGGCGACGTCGCGGATCAGGCGGCGCATGAACAGGGCGTCGTCCACCACGAGGAGCCGCTTCGGGGCCGCGGCCGCGCCTGCATTCGCGCCCTCGCTCATGCTCATGACGGACGTCCCTCGAGTCGTTCAGATCTCATGATCGGATCCTCCCGGGATCCTGATAGCGACGATGCCCGATGCCGTGTCGAGCGTCAAGTGCCGGCCGGAGCCGCCCCCCGTGTCGCGGGCCACGATCGGGATCCGGAGCTCGCCGAGGATCCGCTCGACGGCCTCCGCGTTCATCCTGCCGATGTTCAGCGCCTGGCTCGCCTGGGGGCTGGTCGCGAACATGCTGGCGCCGCCGAGGACCTTGGCGACGAGCCGCCCGACGGTCCTCACGCGGAGGAGCTTCTCCATGTCCGCGACCATGCCGGGGATCGCCGTGTCGGCGAACTTGCCGGGCTGGTCGGTGGCCCCGCGCGAGTCCGGCAGGACGATGTGCGCCAGGCCCCCCACCCGCGCCACGCGGTCGTACAGGACGACCCCCACGCACGACCCGAGCAGGGTCTTGATCCGCGTCGGCGCGGCCGCGACCGCCCAGCGGCCGATGGCCACCGAGAGGACCTCCGGCGGGGGCGGAGTCGCGGATGGGCCGGGCGTGGACGAGGTCGGGGCCATCAGTGGGATTCCAGCTCGCCGATCGCGCCGGCGAGGGCCCGGAGCGAGGCGTGATCGGGGATGAACAGCAAGGTCCAGTCGAGCGACAGGTCGCGTCGGCCGGCCGAGAACGCCGAGTGGACCAGGAGCACGCGATCGAGCTCCAGCGCCTGGTCCATGAGGGCGAACTCCAGCAGGCTGCCGGCGAACTCGTGGAGGAACGTCGGCGGCGAGGGGACGAGCTCGTCCGCGTCGCCCCCCTCGCCCTTCGCCAGGCCGCCGGGCAGGTGGGCGGCCAGGGCGTTGAGATACGCGCACCCGACGATGTTGGTCGTCTCCATCGCGGCCGACCGCTCGATCTCCCCCCAGGTCGTGGTCGTGCCCGGGGGCTGGCGGAGCAGCAGGTCCGCCAGCGCGAGCCCGGCGCGGTCCTCGAAGACCAGGAGCATCTGCCCGCCGAGCGGCCCGGAGAGCACCATCGCGCACGCCGCCACCAGCGCCTCGGCCGGCCCGAGCACCCCCGCGGCCTCCGCCAGGTCGACCTGCTCCACCTCGCTGATCGACAGGCTGACCTCCTCCCCGAGCCACTTCGAGAGCGCCTGCGACGCCGCCGCGGCCCCGCGCTCGAAGATCATCCGCAGGTGCCGGCACTGGGATTCGGTCAGGACGGGAGGCATGAGGTGACTCGTCAGGGTGGATCGATCGATCGCGGTCGGACGACTGGCCATCCGGGATACCCGAAACGGGCCGAAAAGGGAACCGGCGTGCGGAACTTCGCTAGGCGAGGGCTCGCGCCGCCTCACGCCCGACGGCCCGGCTCGCCGCCATGGTGATGACGGCGTCGACGTCGAGGATCAGCGAGACGCGGCCGTCCCCCAGGATGCTGGCACCGGAGAGGCCCGGCACGGATCGGAAGTTCTTCTCCAGGGATTTCAGGACGACCTCCTGCATGCCGATGAGCCGGTCGACGACCAGGCCGATGGTCGTCTCCCCGTTCTGGACGACGACGACCCGGAGGGACTCCGCCGGCGCGCCATTCCCGCCGCCCCCGTCCGGCGCCTCGCGCCGCTCCGACGGATGCGAACGGCCGGCCCAGCGGAAGAGGTCCTTGAGGGAGACGATCGCGATGATCCGCTTGCGGACCTCGATCGTCGGCCGGCCCTGGACGCGGAAGACTCGCGACGGCTTGACCTCGACGATCTCGTCGATGTGGTCCAGCGGCAGGGCGTACACCTCGTCGAAGACCTGCACGAGCAGGCTGGACATGATGGCCAGCGTGAGCGGCAGGCGGATCGTGAAGACCGTCCCGTGGCCGGGCGTCGAGCGGACGTCCACGGTGCCGCTGAGGTTCTCGATCCGGTTCTTGACGATGTCCATGCCGACGCCGCGGCCGGAGACATCCGTCACGGTCTCCGCCGTGCTCAGCCCCGGGTGCCAGATGTAGGCGATCAGCTCGCGGTCGGTGAGCCCCGCGGCCTCGGCCTGCGTGACGAGCCCTCGGGCCACGATCTTCTTGCGGATCCGCTCGCAGTCGATGCCGCGGCCGTCGTCGCTGACCGTGATCACGACGCTGTTGCCGCGGTGCGTCGCCTGGAGCGTCACCGTGC
This sequence comes from Aquisphaera insulae, assembly GCF_011064615.1. Taxonomy (GTDB): domain Bacteria; phylum Planctomycetota; class Planctomycetia; order Isosphaerales; family Isosphaeraceae; genus Aquisphaera; species Aquisphaera insulae. The sequence goes on from NZ_JAALJH010000017.1 coordinate 31,862, forward strand.
CGGCCCGCGGCTTGCCGGCGGCCTCGCGGGCCTCCGGCGGCTCCAGGCCGTGGTCCACCGAGTTCCGGACCATGTGGATGAGCGGGTCGCTCAGCTCGTCGATCATCCGCTTGTCCAGCTCGGTCTTCTCGCCGCCGATGACCAGCAGCACCTCCTTGCCCGACGAGTGGCTGAGGTCGCGGATCACCCGGCGGAACCGCTCGAAGAGCGGGCCGATCGGCACCATCCGCGTGTCGAGCACCCCCTTCTGCAGGCCGTCGGTCACCCGGCCCAGGCTGTGGATGGCCTCCGTGAGCGCCTTGAGCGTCTCGCGGCCCTGGCGGAGCCTGTCGAGCTCGCCGTGGATCTCCTTGACGTTGTCCCGGAGCCGGCGGACGTGCCCCGCCCAGCGGTCGAGCGCGCCGTCGCCGGCCCCCGCCGAGCCCAGGCCGTCGAGCCCGCGCGTGAGGCTCTCCAGCCGGTCCTCCGTGTCGGCCGCCAGCGCCTGGGCGTTCGACCCGCGGAAGAGCTCGTCGAGCCCGCGCGCAATATCCACGAACCGCGCCTTGTTGATGACCAGCTCGCCGGCCAGGTTCATCAGGTAGTCCAGCCGGTCGCTCTCCACCCGGATCGTCTCCGCGACCTTCTTCTTGGGCGCCGGGGCGGCGGGGGACATGCCAGGAGCCGACGCCGCGCCTTCACTCCCTCCCCCCACCGTGGGGGAGGGTTGGGGAGAGGGGGCGACCGCCTCGGCCGCGGGCACGACTGAACCTGTTGCCGAGGCCGCCTCTTCACCCCCTCCCCCCACCGTGGGGGAGGGTTGGGGAGAGGGGGCGACCGCCTCGGCCGCGGGCAAGCTCATCACAGAGGGCAGGGCGGCCCCTGCGTCGATTCGTATCCGCGCCACGCCGTCCACGTCCGCCAGGGACCGCAGCTCATCCGGGCCGCAGTTCGTGGCCAGCCAGACGGTGAACTCGGTCAGCGACTCGGCCACCTCGAGCTGCTCCGCCGGGGGCCTCGTTCCGGTGATGGTCCCGCGGGTCGCCAGGCGATTCAGGACCAGCCGGGCCTTCATGTCGGCCAGCGGCAGGTTCGGCTCGAAGGCGACCGTCACGGCCACGCGTTCCGAGTCGTCGACCAGGCTGACCGTCGGCGCGGGAGCAGGCTCCGGCGCCTTCGCGGGCTCCTCGGCCTTCGGTGGTGCCGGCACCGGGGCCGGGGCGTGCGTCGGGTCGAGCGCGGCGATGACGAGCGGGACGAGCATCGCGAGGTCGGCCTTGCCGGCGCCCTCGGCGCGGAGCTCGCGGTGATAGTCGCGGAGCTCGTCCAGGCAGCGGAAGGTCAGGTCGAGGACCGGCCGGTCCAGGTCCCGCTTCTTGCTCCGGAACTGGTCGAAGAGGCTCTCCAGGTGGTGGGTCAGCTCCTTGACCGAGTCGAACCCCATGACGACCGAGGAGCCCTTGATGCTGTGGAACATCCGGAAGGCCTCGGCCAGGGCCTTCGCGTCGGCGGGTTCCTGCTCCAGGCGGAGCAGCGCGTCGTTGAGCGCGGCGATGTGCTCGTCGGTCTCGTCCAGGTAGAAGGGGAGCAGCTCGGCAGGGTTGAACCCCGACATCGCAGGTTCCTTTCCTCGCAGTCAGGACTGCTTCTGGTAGAGCCAGGGTTTGACCTTGGTCAAGGAGTCGAGCATGGTGTAGATCCCCTCGGTGGGGCCGACGACGAGATACCCGTTCTTCGCCATCAGGGCCAGCACGTTCCGCACCACGGCCTTCTTCGATTCCGCATCGAAGTAGATGAGCACGTTCTTGATGAAGATGCAGTCGAAGGGATCCTCGCGGAGCGGGAGCATCAGGTTGTGGGGCTTCCAGGTGACGAGCTCGCGGAGCTCGTCCCGGGCGGTCCACCGGCGGGGGCGGGCGGCGGCGTCCTCGTCGAAGTATCGCTTCTTCTCGGCCTCCGGGACGAGGTGGACGGCCCGATCGTCGTAGACGCCGGCCCTCGCGGCGGCGAGCGCGGCGCCGCTCAGGTCGGTGCCGAGGATGTGGGTCTTCCAGCCCGGCAGGAGGGCCCGGGCGGCCAGGACCTTCAGGCCGATCGAGTAGGGCTCCTCGCCGGTGCTGCACGCGGCCGACCAGACCCGGACGTTCCGCGGGTGCTTGTGGTGCCGCGAGCGCTCGGCGAGGCCCGGCAGGAACTCGTCGACGAGCCAGGCGTAATGCTGCGGGTCGCGGTAGAAGTACGTCTCGTTGGTGGTGATGGCGTCCAGGAAGAGCGGCATCTCGGCCGCGCCGGCCGGCGTCGTGATGAACGTGTAGTACGCGGCGAAGGTGTCGATCCCCGTGGCGCGGAGCCGCCGCCGGACGCGGTTGGCGATCAGCACCCGCTTGTTGTCCGCGATCCGGATGCCGGCGGACCGGTAGATCAACGAGCAGAAGCGCTTGTATTCGTCGTCGGACAGCTCGTGGGCGCTCATCGTTGACGTCCCCGGGCCGGCGTGCTCCGAGGCTGTCCGGCTCGACCAGGACGGTCGCCCCCCCTCCCTGACCCTCCCCCACGGCGTGGTGGGGGGACCGGAGGGGCCGCCTCACGTACGGTGCAGAGATCTCCTCCGAAGCCTCGACTCATCGGCCCACCCCCACCCACTCCGCCCTTCCCACCCCGCACTCCGCACTCCCCCGCCGCGGATCAGACCTTGAACCCGGAGATCACCTGCTTGAGCGAGGCGGCCTGGGCGCCGAGCTCCTCCGCGCTGGCGGAGAGCTGCTCGGAGCTGGAGGCGTTCGTCTCGGTGATGCTGGAGACGTTCTGGATCGCCTTGTTGACCTCGGTGGAGGCCTCGGTCTGCTCGCGGGTGGCCTGGGCGATCTTGGCGATGCTGGCCGCGGTCTCGCGGACGCCCTCGACGATCCGCGCCAGCGACTCGCCGGCCTTCTCTGAGAGCTGGGCGCCGTCGGCGACCCGGCGGGTCGATTCCTTGATCAGGGCGGTGATCTCCTTGGCCGCGGCGCTCGAGCGCTCGGCCAGCTTGCGGACCTCGTCGGCGACCACGGCGAAGCCGAGCCCGTGCTCGCCGGCGCGGGCGGCCTCGATGGCCGCGTTCAGGGCCAGCAGGTTGGTCTGGCTGGCGATCTCGCTGATGACCTGGATGATGTCGCTGACCTGCTCGCTCGACTTCTTGATCAGGACCATGGCCTCGACGGCCTGCTCCACCGAGTCGCCCCCCTGCTTGGCCAGGTGGGTCGTCTTCTCGGCCAGCGAGGTCGCCGAGTCGGCGTTCTTGTTGATCTCGACGATGGCGTGCGAGAGCTGCTGGATCGAGGCCGACATCTCCTCCACGGTCGCCGCCTGGTTCTGGGCCGACTCGCTGAGGTAGCTGGCGCTCTCGGCCACCACGCGGGAGCCCTCGGCGAACTGGCTGGCCGACTCCATGATCTGCTCGATGATCTTCTTCAGGTCGCGGATCATCTCCGCGAGGGCCCCCCCCAGGTGCCCCATGTCGTCCTCGCCGCGGACGTCCACCGCGACGGTCAGGTCCCCCTCGGCGGCGGCGCGGGCCACCCGCATCAACTGGGCGACCTTCGTCTCCAGCTCCTTCTTCGACCGGTCGATCCGCGCCTGCTGGTCCAGCCGCTCCATCGCCGAGCCGACCAGCCGGCCGACGTTCCGCAGCGCGTCCAGGCGGGCCGGCGAGGGCTCGAGCTTGTCCTCGGTGAAGAAGTCCATGGTGCCGACCACCCGGCCGGTCAGCAGGATCGGCAGGCAGACGCCGGACTTGAGCCCGTTGCGGCGGGCCGCCGGGGCGCGGGAGCAGCCCTTCATCTCGCCGAGGTCGGGGACGAAGACCAGGTCGCGGGACTGCCAGGCCTGGCCGTTGAGCCCCTCGCCCTCGCGGAACCGCGCCTCGGAGGTCACCCGCCGGAACTCCTCGCCGACGGATCCGGAATCCTGCGAGAAATGGAGCGAGTGGTCGTCCGCGTTGACCTCCCAGAACGAGCCATACGACCAGCCGAATGACTCCCGGACCGTGCCCAGCGCCGCGGCGATCGCGTCCCGGGCCGAGCCCGACCGGCCGAGCGCCATCAGGAGCTGGTTGACCGCCGAGGTATTGGCCGCCAGCTCCTCCTCGCGGGCCTTGGCGGCAAGCCGCTCCGTGACGACCTCCCAGGTGATCATCGGCCCGCTGTAGCGGCCGTCGTGGTCCACCATCGCGGTGACCAGCAGCTCGAACTTCTCCGGCCCCACGCCGATGAGCGCCTTGCGGGGCAGGTTCCGGGGGTCGGCCAGGAGCCGCCGCTGGTGCTCCGGCGCCCGGTGGAAGACGTCGATCGTGTGGCCGATCATCTGCTCGGCCTTGATCGGCAGGTGGGCCTCCAGCTTCTTGAGCGTCTGGAAGGCGGCCGGGTTCATGTACCGGATCACCAGGTCGAGATCCGCGAACATCATGTTGATGGGCGCGTTCTCGACCATCTGCTTGATCCGGTGCAGCTCCTGCTGCTCCGCCCGGCCGGCGGCCGAGGCCGGGGACTCCGCCACGGACTCGGCCGACGCCATGGCCCGGCGCGACCGTTGCGCCGGCGGAGCCTTCGGGGTCCGGGCTCGCCGGGGTGTTGCCGGCCGCGGCCTGTCCGCGGGATCGGGGGGGAGCGAGGAGGGGTCGATGCTCATGGCCGCGCTCGTCGTTGAGGTGGTGTGGGATTCGTGGATGCGATGCCGTGGGAATGTGCGGAGTGGATCGATCGTACTGGCTGCGCCGATTGATCAGGCAATCGCCGCCGCGGCGAGTTCGTCCGCTTCGAAGAGCTTCTCGATGTCGAGGATGATCAGGAGCCGGTCGTCCAGCTTGGCGAGGCCGGCGAGATACCGATGGCTGACGGCGAGCACTCCCAGCGGCGGCGGCTGGACCTGGTCGCGGTTGATCCGCATGACCTGCGTGACCGCGTCGACCACCACGCCCACGGTCTTGTCCTGGACATTCACGACGATCGTCCGCGTCTCGTCGTCGATCTCCCGGGCGGGGAGCCCGAACCGCTTGCGGAGGTTGACGATCGGGATCACCGAGCCGCGGAGGTTGATCAGACCCTCGATGAAGTCCGGGACCTGGGGAAGCCGGGTGATCGGCTTCATCAGGATGATCTCCTGGATCTTCGTGATCGCGATCGCGTAATCCTCCTCGTCGAGCCGGAACCCGACGAGCTGGATCACCGGCTGATCGCCGCGGCCGAGGCCCGCGATCGTCGCGCCCTGAGATGGACCGGGAGCCATGGGTGCTTCGCCCTGGATGAGCCGTTCGTCAATGCTGCCATCGCCGCCGCTGGCGTGCGCCCGGGCAAAATATGCCCGGCACGCAATCTGAGGAGATTGTATCACACGGACCAGGATCTTCGGGCAATTCCGGAGAGTCTTCCCAGACGCCGCCTCCTCCGCCGATTGCTGAGGTTATAGACCGATCGGCAGGCGAGGTCCAAGTTCGAGGCGCGAATCCGGAGAGTCCCCGACCCGACGCGAAGGCCGAAGCCAAGCTTCGCTCTTGCATCAAGAGCCCCCTCGTACGACAATTGTCATTGACCGTTCAAGCGGGCTCATCGATGCGGCATGCGGCGTCCACGCGGAGGGAGGCGGCCCATGGCGGGATTCGTGTCGTGTGCGTGCGGGAGGACGTACGAGGCAAAGGGTCCGGACGCGACGTGCCCCGGGTGTGGGCGGGCCCGACCGGTGAGCGGCGACAGGTGGCCGGGGCGCGCGGGGCGGGCCCGATGGGAATTGCTAGCCCTGGGGGGGCTCGGACTGGGCCTGCTCGCCCTCATCCTGGTTGCAATGCAGCCGGTCCGCCATTCGTTGCGGCGGAATCGGTGCACGGAGAACCTGAGGCAGATCGGTCTGGCTCTACAAGAGTATCACAACGCCTTCGGCTGCTACCCGCCCGCGGCCATCGTCGACCGGCAGGGGAAGCCGCTGCTGAGCTGGCGGGTGGCCATCCTGCCGTACCTCGGGGCGAAGGAACAGTACGCGAAATTCAAGCTCGACGAGCCGTGGGACAGCCCCCACAACCTGGCACTCATGAACGATCGGCCCCGTGTTTTCGCCTGCCCCGGCGACCCCGAGACGAGGCCGGGGATGACGGGCTATCAGGTTGTGGTGGGCGCGGACACGGCGTTCCCGCCCGACTTCCATCCGGTGACTATGGCAGGCATCACCGACGGCACGAGCAACACCCTGGCCGTCGGCGAGACGCGCCGCGACGTCCCTTGGACGAAGCCGGAGGACGTGCCCGCGGCGAGCGCGGCGGTGCCAGGGCAGGGTGCTCTTCAGGGGCCGCACGAGGGCGGGACCCAGATGCTCTTCCTGGACGGGAGCGTGCGGTTCGTCGAGTCGACGTACGAGCCCAGTATCGTCGCGGCCTTGCTGACGCGTGCCGGCGGGGAAGTGATCTCGGCCGACTCCTACGACGGAGGGTACGACTCGACGACCGCGGCCGTTCCGCCCGCATCGGCCTCATCATACCGGCGCCGCGAGCTTCGCGCGGCCGCCGCGAAGGGCGGAGTCCCGTGCACCGAGAACTATGAGCCCATCGCCGACAACCCGTTCCTCCGTGTCCGGGACAAGCCGCGGTCGACGTTCTCCGTCGACGTGGACACGGCCAGCTACGCCAACATCCGCCGGTTCCTCGACCAGAACGCGGCGCCTCCAAAAGATGCGGTGCGGATCGAGGAGATGCTCAATTACTTCGCCTACGACGACCCGCCCCCGACGGATGATGCGCCGATCGCCGTACACGTGGAGGCGTCGCCCTGCCCGTGGGCCGAGGGGCACCGGCTGGCCCGGATCGGCCTGACCGCCCGGCCGATCGGCCGCGAGGGCCGGCCCGCGAGCAACCTGGTCTTCCTGATTGATGTCTCCGGGTCGATGACCGATACGAACAAGCTGCCGCTGCTGAAGTCCGGGCTGCGAGCGATGGTGAACCACCTCGGCGAGAACGACCGCGTGGCCATCGTCGTCTACGCCGGAGCGTCCGGGCTGGTCCTGCCTTCGACCTCGTGCCACGACAAGGCGAAGATCCTCGCCGCGCTCGACTCGCTGGAGTCCGGCGGCTCGACCAACGGCGGAGCCGGGATCCAGCTCGCCTACGAGCAGGCGGTGGCGAACTTCCTCAAGGGGGGAACGAACCGCGTGATCCTGGCCACCGACGGTGACTTCAACGTCGGTGTTGCCTCGCAGGGCGAGCTCGTCCGGCTGATCGAGACGAAGGCGAAGAGCGGCGTCTTCCTGACGGTCCTCGGCTTCGGGATGGGCAACCTCAAGGACGCGACGCTCGAGCAGCTCGCCGACAGGGGGAACGGCCACTACGCCTACATCGACTCGCTCCGCGAGGCGAAGAAGGTCCTCATCGAGGAGATGGGCTCGACGCTCGTGACCGTCGCCAAGGACGTCAAGATCCAGGTCGAGTTCAACCCGGCGAAGGTCGGCGCGTACCGCCTGATCGGCTACGAGAACCGGCTCCTCCGCGCCGAGGACTTCAACGACGACACCAAGGATGCCGGCGAGGTCGGCGCGGGCCATCACGTGACGGCCCTCTACGAGCTGATCCCCGCGGGTCGCGAGGACAAGGTCCCCGCCATCGATCCGCTCGAGTTTCAGAAGGAGCGGAGCCCTTCGGGCGAGGCCCGCGACGAATCCATGGTCGTCAAGCTCCGGTACAAGCCCCCCGCGGGCGAAGAGAGCCGGCTCATCCGGACCGGCCTGATCGACGGCGGACTTGATTCGATCTCGCAGGCGAGTGCCGACCTCCGCTTCGCCGCGGCCGTCGCCGGCTTCGGCATGCTCCTCCGCGACTCGCCCCACAAGGGGAGCCTGACGTATGAGGCCGTCCTGGAGCTGGCCGCCGCCGCGACCGGCACGGATGCCCAGGGTTACCGGCGGGAGTTCGTCGGACTGGTGGGGAAGGCCAGGTCGCTGGGCCGGTGACCTGGGACGGGCGGGGGGAGGGCTGTTACAGGAGCCTACTTTGGGCCTTCTACTCGGTCTTCCGGCCCGCCAGGAAGTCGGCGACGCGGAGGCGGGCAATCGGTTGGTCGTCGACGAAAAGCGTTACGTCTGCATCCTCTGCGAGGATCTCACGGCCGGCGGCGGTGTAGACCTCAAGCGTCCGCTCCGGGAGATTGACGATCCAGTAGCTCGGGATGCCGCCGTTCAAGTAGGTCGCAGCCAGTGCACGGTCGGCGGCCAGGGTCGTGTCCGAGACTTCGACGACCAGGGCGACATCGGGGGGGCCGGGATCGAGATCCTCGTAATCGTCCACCTCGCCCCGAGCGACGAACAGGTCCGGCTCTGGCATGCTGCTCCGCAAAGGGAGCCGCACCGGCTTCTCGACCTCCAGATGCCAGCCTTCGGGCAGGGCCCGCTCGATCGCCCGTCGACAGTTTTCCGACGCCCGAGAATGCCGCCGCCCTTTCGTCATCTTCCGCACCAGCATCCCTTCGATTAGCTCCAGCCGGTCCTGCTTCGTGAAGATGCCGCGTGCCACCATCGCGGCGTACTGATCCACGCTCACACGGTAGGGCACCAGGCCCTTCGGCAGCATCGGCGGGACATCGAGTTGATCGATGGACATGATCCGAATCCCTCCACGACAGCGACCGGGCGAAACCAGGCACGACGGGCTGGGGCTCCATCGTTCGCTCCAGTCTATCGCATCGAATCGAGTCCTGCCTTGCTCCAGGAGCCATCGGCGTTCATCGGTCAGAGCGGGCGGCCGATGCTCAGCGCGCCGCGGCGGCTGCCGCCGGCTTGGCGGGACGTCGGCGTTCCGGGGTCGTCGGGGCTCGCTCGATCAGCTCGTTCGGGGCGCCGGACTTCTTCCGCAGCTCGAAGCCGTCGTAGAGGTCGCCGACGGCGGTGCGGGCCTCGTAGATCAAGGCATCGCCGCGAACCGTGATGATCTGGTAGAGCTGGGTGTCCTCGGCCATCCGGATCATCCACGGCTCGCGCTTGCTGTCGTACATCTTGGGGCCGCTGACGGAGACGACGTAGACCGTGCCTCCGCCGTCGTCGCGGCGGCTCAAGCCGGTGGGGACGTTGTTGTACGCCCGGAGGCCGCTGCGGGCATACGTGTGGTCGTGACCCTGGAGGACCAGGTCCACCTTGTGGCGGTCGAAGACCGGCTGCCAGAGGTCGCGGAGCTTGGGGTTGTCGCGGTCGCCGGCCGCCGAGTAGATGGGGTGGTGGAACGTCAGGATGGTCCAGCGATTCGGGTTGTCGGCCAGCACCTTCTCGAGCCAGGGGACCTGCTCGGCCTGGCGCTCGTTCGAGTTCAAGGAGACGATCCGCGCCCCCTGGTAGTCGACGTAGTAGACCGTCTCCTCGAGCCCTGGCGGCCCGTGCTCCGGCAGGGCGAACTGGGCCCGCCAGTGGCGAGTGATGGCGGAATGCTCGTCGGGCTTCACGGCTGGAGCGTTCACATCCGCGGCGGCTGCGGCCGGCGCGGGGGCCTTGACGCGCTCGTACTCGTGGTTGCCCGGGGTGGGGAGGCTCGGGACCATCGCGTTGACCCAGCCGCCCCCCTGGAACCACTCGCCCCACTCGGCGTCGCGGCTACCGCGGTTCACGAGGTCGCCGGCATGGACGATGAACGCGGCCTTCGGGGCATCGGAATACGCCCCGCGGATCACCCGCGACCAGAGCGACTTGATGTCGTTCTGGGCGTCCCCGAAGTAGATGAACGAGAACGGCTCGGGCCCGTCCAAGGCGGTCCGCGCGTGGACCCACTCGCTCCAGTTCGCGCCGTCGCCCACGCGATAGGCATAAAGCTGAGCCGGGCCGAGTCCCGAAAAGACGACCGAATGGAACCGAGCCGGCCCGAGGTCGGTGGTCAGGGGCTGGCTCACCGCGGTAATCGTCTTCGCGCTGGCCCCGAAGTTCGGGGCGGCATCGGCCGGCGCGATCTGGGCGATGGCCTTTGCCACGCTCGAATCGGTCCGCCAGGTCACCGCGATCGTCCGGGCCGTATCGCCCGCGAACGTCCGGATGATCCGGTCCGGGATCGCGCTGGGCCTGTGCGCCTCCGGCTCGGGGACGGGAATCGGCGGGTGGTCATGGTCGTGTTCGTGATCGTGATCGTGATCGTGGCGATGGTCGTCGTCGTGCCCGTCGTGGGCACAGGCAACTGCAACGGTGAGGAAGAGGGCGAGCGAGCCGGCGGCCCACCGGGTCAATGCGGATCGAGTCGTCATCGGGCTGTCCTCGGCGGCGGCGATTTCACCCCGATGGCGCGGCGGTGCCATGGGCTGGGAAGACACCACGATAGCGAACCCGGCCGCGGCTGACAGCAGAAGGCGGGGGGGATCATGGAATCTTCACGGGGGCGGAGAGTCGGAGCCGAGCGATTAATCGTCCATTGCGGCCCGAGCGTCCTCGCGGCGGGCGTCCTCCTCATAAGCATCGGCGACACGATGCAGGGCCCTGGCTGTCCTGGGCCAATCAAGGTCGCATTGCTTCGCCCAGGCTCGGTATTTCGCGGCGAGGTCGCGTTCCTGCTGGCCGCCTTCGTTCAAGGACTTCCGGACGATTCCGCGATTGTTGAGAATCCCGATATGGAAACCGTTCACGACTTCGTCCGTATCAATCTCCTCGATCACATCTCTCACGGATAGGCATGGCCAAGCCCCGTCGGTTTCTGATGGAGCATGCGAGAAGACCTCACCGATCCGCTCATCGCAGACCTTAAGTAGATCCCGCTCGCAGGCCAGTTCGCGGGCACGATGAATCCAGTCGATCAACTTCCTCTCGTCGACCGTTCCGTTTTCTGTCTGGCCCGGGATCGCTCGCCAGGCCCGGAGCAGTCGAAAGCCGTTGAGAGCGGCGCCCAGGACTTGAACGAAGAATTTGGGGTTGTCGCAAAGCTGGCCGAGCAGGGTAACGGGTAAGGCCAGCCGATCGTCTAGAAGGTCCAGGAAGATCCATTCCAGTTGGGCCAGGCGAAGTTCATCGACGATGAGATCCTCCTGGCCGACCTGCTTCTGAATCGTCTCGAAGATCATGGAGAGGTCATATCGAAGGCCCGCCGGGTGAAGTGCCTGCGTGGTCTCCGCCGCAACCTGGCGCCAGCATTCCAGGACATCCATCAGCAGGGACGATTCGATCGTCTGCTTCTCATGGATGGCCATCCTGACAACCTGGATGGCCGCATCGGGCCGCTTGTGGGCCAGGAGCATCCTGACGGCTCTTTCCACGTCCTCAACAGTCTCGCCACCTCGATAGATCTCCAACGCGTGGGTCCAGTACCACGCGGACACCTCATCTCCTCTTGCGGCAGCCAGATCCCAGGTTTTTCTTACGAAGGGTAGGACGATTAGCAGGCTTCCGACCTGCTCAACGGACCAGGTATCCATTGGAAGGCGTTCGATCCAATCCCATCCCGATTCGCGAGTCCTCGCCCAGATGTACCCACGCGCAAAGAAAACGAGCTTCTGATCCGTCGAAGAGAGCATGTCGGGCAGAATCTTCGCCTCCGCATCGCCCAGGTTTGCGAGTCGAGCGCCTGATTGGACAAGTGCAGCGCCGACTTCACCTGGGGCTTCGGCGTACTGGACAAGCCTCAGGATGCCTTCCCAACCTTCACGGGCCGTGATCTCCTGCAGAGCGGCTCGTCGGCCGGAATCGACGGTATCCTCCTGACCCTGGGAGTCGAAGGTGACATCCCATCGCGGCCTGAACAGTCTTATGTGCTTCTGAACCGGATCTCCTCCATCAAGATTGGCACGGATCCGTTCGAGGCTCGAAATGGTCTCTGCTTGCAGGGCCCAACCCGAGGTGGAGAATCTCCGATTCCAGTCGATTCTCTCTCCGAGTGCCCTGGAGAGGGCCTGTCGGTCCTCCTCAATGAAATCGCTGGCGGTCAGGCCGTCCAGCTTGCTGATGAAGGCGGAGAGTGCCGGCTCCGGCAGATTCTCCATTTGCTCGATCAGGCTCACCCAGTGAGCCACGTCGTTTCCGGTCTGCTCGACCAGGAGACCGGCGCAGGCGCGAACCTGTTGCCAGTATTCCGCGGCGGTAACCCCCTTGGACCAGCCGAGTGACCAGTCACGCCAGAGGGGCTGGGATGTCGGCTTCGCTACGTGCTGCTGATTGGGAAGAAGGCTTATGAGAAGTCGCCACCCTGCCTTGGGCCGGCGTTCGATGAGCTTCTTCAAGACCCTGACCCGTTCCTCGGCGTTGGTCATGGTCTGAGGGAACCACGGCATGAAGATCTGGATCAGGCTGTCGGCCGGGGTGTTGCCGAACGTTCCTGCGGAGACTTTCTCGTCGAGAGCCGCAAGGATCAGGCTGACCCTGGCTAGGGACGAGCGATCCCATGCAAGTCTCTCAAGGGCCCAGAGCAGACCAGTATGAGGATTGGAGCTGAAGTAGCTCTTGTCCTGCTGTCGGAACATCTCGACGAGGACGGGCGATTCCCGCTTCAGGTCCTTCTCGGCCGCATCCAGGAAGGCACCCGGCGATGCTTCCGCCAGAAACGGAAGCAAGGCGGAGAGAGAGGCCCAGCGGCGCCATCCCTCGCTGTGGAGTAAATCCCTAACGATCGAATCCGCCAGGCCATGAGCATTCACGGATTCAGATATGTCGTCGGATGCTCTCGCCCCGAGGATGGCGAGCGTTTCGGCGAGGCCCTCGCGAAGCGTTGAGGAGTGCCTCAGGCGCTTGTTCCGGACGGCCGCCAGCCATCGCTCGTCCGGGGGAAGCTCAAACGCGGGATCGTCCTCGGCGAGCACTTCGAGGCTGATCTTTCGGATCCAATCCAGATGGTCTTGCTGGACGAAACGGCCCAGCAGGAACCAGGAATCATCCCGAGAGATGAGACGCCGAGAATCGCCGCGATGTGAGAGCAAAGGGTCGGGGCCCTGTGACCACTTCAGGGCGGCGTCGGCGATCTCGCGGTACGGGAGTTCCGAGAGCCGTTCGAGGATCCTTCGGTCCGCCTCCGAGCCGGCGTCCCAGCTTCCTGCCAGCAGGAAGGGGATCAGCTTCGGGGCGTCCGGCGGGTCGCTCCATGGCGGGCGAGCGCGGCTCGGCACGCGGGCCAGGAGGCGTTTGAGCACGGTCAGGCTTCCGCCCGACTCTCGGCCATACTTCTGAGCCCTTACTTCGTCGAGCCCAGACGAGATGAGCGACTTCTCGAGCTCATACCGAGAGACGCGGGGCAAGGATAGGAACTCGCTCGCTCGCTGCTTTGAATCGGCGGCGAGAATAACGCGATGCCCGCGCCGCTCGGCCTCGGCGACCAACTCCGGCTCGATCGTTAGGGACGGGGCGGGGACGAGAAGGAGTTCCCGCTGGGTGAGTGTGGCCAACGACCGCCAGGCATTCCGGTCTTCCACGATCAGAGTCCGCGCCCCGAGCAAGTCGGCCCGCGACGGCTTCTGAGCATAGGCCGCCACGAAGTCAATCACCTCGGACGGTGCCCGGGTCTCGATCACCAGCGATTTCGTCGAGGATGATGACCAGTTTTTCGCGCTCGGAGGTTCCGGCTCAGAGGATCGACCCGAGCCATAAAACCACGCGTCGAGCCCTTCGACTTGCTCCTTCCTGGACGTAAGGAAGACCTCGGGCTTCAAGCTCGGAGAAGTCATTGTTTGAAGGTTGGCCCAGTAGTCGTCAAGCGTGGTCACGCCATCAGGCTTCATCCCAAACAGCGAGGCGAGCCAAGCGTCCACGGCCGGAGCCCGTTCAAGCCACTCTTCAAGATTGGAGGAGTCATAAACACGAACGTCCTTCCACAAGCCTAGCGCGATCTTGGCCCTGCACCATGAGTCCTTGGCTTGCCACTTGCGCGGCGTGACGAAGACGAAGGTAGTTTGTTTGAGATCAAGGCCCAGTGGATTCTCTGATCGCTTGGCGAAATCGTCCTCAGCCTTACTCCGCGTGCTTTCCTCGGCGCTCAACTCCCAGACGCTCACCTCCTCCGGCACATGAACGTCCGTTTCGCCAGCCTTGACGACTCCATCCCAGTCCGGTCGGTGGACCTGTTCGCCGGAGGGAAATCCGATCCACCGAAGATCGCCCGCTGTCGCCCAGATCAGGCGACGGATGAGTTCCGGCAGCTTGAACTTTCCTTGCGTGGTCTCTGCCCAGGACTCCAGATTGAGCGCCCGCACCCATCCCATCCTCCTCCCTCCAAGTTGGATCTCCTGGAAGATCTGAGGCAACTTCCCGGCCACCCGGCGGTTCCCGCGAACCTCATTCGGAATCCGCCCCGTCTCCGCCGCCGCCATGGCGAAGAACGCATCACGACCGGCAGGATCGGCATCGAGCTTGAGAGCCTTCACATACGATTCCAGGATCTCGCGCGACTGGGGCGGCGGCATGAGTCCACGCTCTAACCGGCTCAGATTCCCCGGGTTAAAGCCGTTGCGGTGGCAGAACTCGCGCAGGGAAAGGCCCATCGCCTTCCGCCGCGATCGAAAGAACTCACCGAAGCTGCCGCCTGATGCCATCTCGTGACCCTTCTTCGTTGTATTGATTGTACAACATGATCCAAACCAGTCAATCGTTTCATCGAAGCCAAAACATGGACCAATTTACGGTTGTAAGTCGATTCTAGAAAGGATATTGTGACACTCTGTCAACAAGCTAATTGAGTAGTTGAAACAGACGCGATTCTGCACCAGGCGATTTTCACGAAATCGAATACAATGCCCGTCGTCATGGGTCCCCTGGAACTTCAGCTCCTGGCCTATGCCCAGAGCCAGGGAAGTCCGACCGTCAAGGCCGGCGAGTTCGTCAGCGCCCTAAACTGGACACCCATACAGGAACGGCAGGTCCTGAGCCGGCTGGCGGGGAAGGGGATCCTGGTGCGGGTCCGGCCGGGGTTGTACCTCGTGCCCCCTCGACTGCCGCCGGGGGGGCGATGGAGTCCGGGAGAACCCCTGGCGCTGGAGACGCTGATGAAGGATTGCGGCGGTCGCTATCAAATCTCCGGGCCGAATGCCTTCCATCGGTACGGCTGGAACGAGCAGGTGCCGAACCGGCTCTACGTGTACAATGACAGGATCTCAGGAGACCGGCGGATCGGGCCAGTCTCGCTGACGCTGATCAAGGTCACCGCCGACCGATTGGGGAGCATCGAGACCGTCCGCACCCCCGTTGGTATCGTCATGATCTATGCTTCGAAGGCCCGGGCTTTGGTCGATGCCGTCCAGGATTGGTCGCGGTTCGACACCCTGCCCAGGTCGTTCGACTGGATCACCAGCGAGATCCGGGCCGATGAGACATTGCCGGGAAACCTCGTGCGGGCGGCGGCTCAGTTCGGCAACATGGGGACCGTTCGGCGGATCGGGATGCACCTGGAGAGGCTCGAAGTCCAGCGAGCCTTGCTGCGGCGGTTGGAGTCGAAGCTGCGCCCTTCCTCGAGCCTGATCCCCTGGGATCCGACCCGCCCGAAACGGGGCAAGGTCGACCGCCGATGGGGAGTGATCTTCAACGATGGCTGACGAACCGGGCGAACCGGGATTTCACGCCGATCCACAGCGGTTTCGAGAGGCCCTCTCGCGGACCGAGGCGGAGACCGGCTTCAGCGCCCGGCTCATCGAGAAGGACTACTTCTGCACGCTCATCCTCGGCGACCTGACCCCGATGTTTGACCTGGGGCTCGTGTTCAAGGGCGGCTACCTGACGCTCCCAGTAGGCGACGTCTGCTGACCCCGATGTTTGACCTGGGGCTCGTGTTCAAGGGGGGGACATGCCTGAGCAAGGTCCATGCGGTCTTCTTCCGCCTGAGCGAGGACCTCGACTTCGCCGTTTCCATCTCCCCCGCAGCCAGTCGATCGGAACGGCGGAGGATGGCCGCCCCGTTCAAGGCCCATTTCGCCGCGATTTCATCTCGCCTCCCTTGCTTCAGGATGTCCGAGAGGATTGATCCTTGGTTCAGGGATCGCCATTACAAGGGATCGCTCTCCTACGAGTCCGCCGTGACGGGCGAAGCCGAATCCATCAAGCTCGAGATCTCGCTCCGCGAGGAGATCATCCGTCCGACTCAGATCCTCGCGGCGAGTACCCTGCTTCTTTCTCCACACACCGGCCTGCCAGCGATGAGGCCCGCCAGCGTCCACACCCTCTCCATCGAAGAAGCCTACGCCGAGAAGATTCGGGCGGCGCTCACCCGGCGGGGACCCGCCATCCGCGATTTCTTCGACGTCGATCATGCCATCCGGTCGTCTCTCCTCAATCCTTCTCATCCGTCGCTGCTGGGCCTCGTGAGGATGAAGCTCGCCGTGGAAGGGAATGATCCCGTCGACCTCTCGCCATCTCGTCTGGAGAGGCTCCGCGTCCAGGTGGAAGCCCAGCTACGTCCGGTGCTACGCGACCGGGATTACCTCGCCTTCGATCTGGATCGAGTAGTCCGGAGCCTGGAGGAACTCGTGGGGGCCCTCGCGGCCGATCATGGCTACTAGGGCGTGGCGAGGGCGAGTTGCTCTCGTGCACGCCATGACCATCGCCGCAGGCCGGATACTCCGGCCAGGAGTCCAAGATTGATCTGGCACGGAGTCTTCGTCCCCGAGTGGCTCTCGCTGCTCATCCTGCTCGGCCTCATCGCGGCGGTTGTGGGGTTCGCACTCTGCCTGAAGGGCCGGGCGGATGCCTCGCTGCGGAGGGCCTTCGACGGCCTCAAGGTCTCTGCGACGCCCCAGCCCTGGATGGTATTCGTCGTCTTCCACACCTACCACGGCCTGCTCGTCTACACGATCCAGACCGCGCATCACTTCTGGGCCAGCCCGGAAGATGCGCGTGTCGCCCTTTGGCGTCTGCACCGATCCAATCTGACATGGGGAATGTTCGCTCAGGGAATCGCGATCATCCCGCTGCTTTCCTACTTCAACTATCTCGCGCAGAAGCGGTCGATCGTTCGCCAGTCTGCGAAGCCCAAGTCCGGTGGGCTTGATGACGAGCTGGCCTGACGGTCCGGAGTCAGCGCACCTTCGCCTTCCCCGTCGTCTCCCCCACCCAGTCCGTGATCGCGGCCAGGGCCGACGGGGCGATCGTCTCCTCGATCTCGGTGTACTCGGAGAGGTTTCCGGTCTTGCAGGTCTGGAAGAGGTGGTTCAGGCCGGGGAGCTCGCGGACGACGAACTTCGTGTTGCCGCCGGACTTGAGGGCCTTCTCGATCTCGACGAGGTTCTCCTTCGGCGGGACCTGGAGGTCCTTCTCGCCGATCAGGGCCAGGACCGGGCAGGTCACCTTCTTCAGGGCGACCCTCGGGTCGAGGTCCAGGAAGTCGCGGAACCAGGGGGTCCGCACCAGCTTCAACCGGCTCTCGATCACCCCCTCGGAGGCCTTCGCTTCCTTCCGCTGGTCCTCCGGCAGGCTGGCCAGGTGGGCCTTGAACGCCTCGCGGACCTTCCCGTCGGCGACCTTCTCGTCCTTCTCCGCGCGGACGATCCGGAAGAGCTCGCGCTGGAGGTCGGTCGTCCGGTTGAGCGTCGCCTCGTCGGCCCCCAGCCCCTTGAGGATGGCCCGGCCCTGGAGGTAGATGATCTCGTCGCCGGGGAGGCCGGTGCCGGCCATCAGGACGAGGAAGGCCACGTCCTTCGACCGCGAGGCGACCAGGGGGGCGATGATGCCCCCCTCGCTGTGGCCGATCAGGCCGATCCGCGCGGGGTCGATCTCCTTGCGGGACTTCAGGAACTCGATCCCGGCGAGGACGTCACCGGCGGTGTCCTCGCTCTTGGAGGTCAGCGTGTCGCCCGTCGAGCCCCCCACGCCCCGGTCGTCCACCCGCAGGGCGGCGACCCCGCGGCGGGCCAGGGCGTCGGCCAGGACGAAGAACGGGCGATGCTGGAAGAGGTTCTCGTCCCGGTCCTGCGCCCCGGATCCGGTGATGAACAGGACCGCCGGGAACGGCCCGGCCCCCTCGGGCTCGGTGAGGGTGCCGGCGAGGGTGACCCCGCCGGCCTTGTTCATGTAGGTCGCATCGATCGACCTGTACGGGAACGGGCCCTTCGGCGTCTGGGGCCGGCGGACCTCGGTGGCCTTCTCGGTCTTCTTCAGGGTCAGCGGGAACTTGTTGCCGAGCTGCGTCCAGGTCCCCTCGGCCTCGGTCCCGTCGGCGTTCAGCTTGCCCTCGTACTCGCCCTTGATGGCCTTGAGCTCGAACTTGAGCTCGGTCTTGGTCACGGACACCGAGTCCACCTTCAGGCCCTTGGCCCCCTGGTCCGGGCTGTCCATCTTCGCCATCAGGGTGCCGTCGGCCGTCTTGCCCACGTGGAAGACCAGGCGGAGCTTCAGGCCGGCTCCCAGCTCCAGTTTCCCTTCCCAGAGCTGCTCCGGGCCGACGATCTTGGGCACGGCCATGGGCGCCTTCGTCTTCTTGAACGTGAGCGGGAGCTTCGCCCCGCGCTGGGACCACGTACCGACGGCCTCGTCGCCGTCCTTGCTGAGCTTGCCCTCGTACTTCGCGGACGAGACCTTGAGGGTGAACGAGAGCTTGCCGTCGGCGATCGCGAAGGGGTCCAGGGCAAGCCCTTCGGCCCCCTCGTCCGGGCTGTCCATCGTGGCCGAGCGGATGGCCCCCTTGTCGCCCCGCGTCACGTTCAGGACCAGGGGGATCTCTCGGGCGCCGGCCTTCAGCGTCCCCTGCCAGTGCTCCACGCCCGCGGCGGGGGTGGCCTTCGGCTTCGGGGCCTTGTCTTGACCGAGCGCGGGGGGTGAGAGCAAGGCGACGGCGCACAGGGCCGGCGCGGAGATCCACATCATCGATGGCCTGCTCATGGTAGTGCTGGTGTGCTCGAGAAAAGAGGATGGGACTCTCCCCTTTCCAGGGGGGAGTTGGAGGGTGTGTACGGTGCGTGCCGAGGCGATCGAATCTACCCCCCTGAATCCCCCTGGTAAGGGGGGAAGCGGCTTCGTGCTCGCTTCCTCACACGGATCGCGGGGGTTTCCAGAGTCGATGATGCGCCGACACGGCCTCGTTCCTGGGGAGCATTCGCCGGCCGGGCTCAATTATCGAGGCGAAGTCCATTCAGGTCGTCTTCTTGAGCGAGCCCGGGGCCGGATGATCCCCCAGGCCGAACAGGTGGCGGACGGCGGAGAGGAAATGGTGCGGGGGCTGCTCCTGGGCCCCGGCGCCGGCCACGGCCGAGCGGAC
Source organism: Aquisphaera insulae (assembly GCF_011064615.1). GTDB lineage: Bacteria > Planctomycetota > Planctomycetia > Isosphaerales > Isosphaeraceae > Aquisphaera > Aquisphaera insulae. The sequence continues at coordinate 50,970 of NZ_JAALJH010000017.1, forward strand.
CGCGGCCCTGGGGTGGTGGAGGAGCTGGTTCTGGAGCCGGGCGGCCATCCGCGCGATCGCCTCCCGGTCCTCGTCGGTCAGGTTCGGACGGCTGGCGAAGAGGGCGGAGAGCTCCCGGTCGCGGACCGCCTCGGCGTTGCTGCCGATCTGCTGGAGGATCGCCCCGGCGGCCTGCTGATGGCGGAGCAGGGAGTAGCAGTCGGCCGTCTCCCGCTCGATGATCACCAGCGCCGGCTCGATCCCCCTCTGCCGCCGCTGGAGGTTCTGCTCGGCCTGGGCCCTCAGGTCGTCCACGTGGTAGAGCGCCACCTGGTCCAGGTCGCCGATCCTGGGGTCGAAGTCGCGGGGGATGGCGATGTCCAGGATCAGGGCCAGCCGGTTCCGCCGCGCACGCTGGACGCGGACGTACTGGTCGAGCGTGACGATCGGCTCGGCGGCGGCCGTCGTGCTGACGACCAGGTCGGCGTCGATGAGCGCCTGGCCCAGGCGGTCGAAGGGGACGGCGCGGCCCCCCCAGCGGCCGGCGGCGGCCTCGGCCTTCGCGGGGTCTCGGTTGGTGATGAGGATCTGGCCGGGATTGAGCCCTTTCAGGTGCTGGAGCGTCAGCTCCGCCATCTTGCCGGCGCCGATGACCAGCACCGCCTTGTCCGCGAAGGTGTCGAAGACCTCCCGCGCCACATCCACGGCGACGCTCGCGACGGAGAGCTTGCCCTGGTCCATGCCCGTCCGCTCGCGGACGGCCTTGCCCACGCGGAGGGCCGACTGGAAGACGGTGTGGAAGACCGGGCCGACCGTCTTCCGATCGACGGCCGCGCGATACGCCTCGCGGACCTGGCCGAGGATCTGGCCCTCGCCCAGGACCAGGCTCTCGAGGCTGGCGGAGACCCGGAAGAGGTGGCCGACCACGCCCTCGTCGTGGTAGCTGACGAGGTGCCCGGCGCAGAGGTCCGGGCGGACGCCGTGGAAGTCGGTCAGGAACGAGCAGAGCGAGTCCGCGTCGGGCACGCAGTCGGCGGCGCCGGCGAGGTAGACCTCCACCCGGTTGCACGTCGAGAGGATGACGACCTCGCTGCCGGGGAACTCCCGCGGCAGCCGCTCCAGGGCGCGGTCGCACTTGGTGCCGTCGAAGGCCAGGGCCTCCCGCACGCCGGCCGGCGCGGACCGATGATCGACGCCCAGGGCCAGCAGCTTCACGGCGTGCCCCCCGCCACGCGGGCCGCGCCGTGGGCCGTGGGGAGCCGCAGCGCCTCCACCCCCACCCAGGTGAACACCAGGAACGCGAACGCCACGATCGTCAGGACCATCAGGCTCCGCCCCCTCATCGCCGGCCGGAACCTCGCGTGCAGCAGGATCGCGAAGACCGCCCACATCCCGAGCGCGCTGATGACCTTCGGGTCGCTCCAGCGGATCACCGTCATGCTCCCCGCCGCCGCCCGGGCCTTCACGCTCAGGACCATGCCGATCAGCAGCCCGAAGGTCAAGAGCGGGAAGGCCACGGTGATGGCCGCGCGATTCACCCGCTCCGACTGCTCGAGGCTGGGGAGCGAGAAGCCCGACCGGGCCGGCCGCTTGGACTTCAGCCGCCGCATCTGCGCCAGGTACATCAGCCCCGCCGCGAACGCCAGGCAGGTGCAGACCGCCCCCGCCAGCAGGAAGATGCCGTGCACCGTCCCCCAGAAGGCGACGACGCCGGATTCCATCCACTCCGACCCCCGCGGCGCGAACCAGCCCCCGGCGACGATCAGGCCCAGCACCACCGGCAGCACGAACACCCCCACGGCCACGTTCCTCGGCCAGTGGAGCATCAGGAAGAGGCCGATCAAGCCGACGATCCACGACAGCACGATCAACGATTCGAACGGGGTCGTCACCGGCAGCAGCACCCCCTCCTTGACCGCGAGGTTGGCCAGGAAGAGCGTCTGGACGATCCAGCCCAGGGCCGTCAGGGTCACCGTCAGGTGCCAGCGGATCGGGCTGCGCACCACCAGCCTGGCCAGCTCGCCGACGAGCGCCAGGCCATAGGTCCCCGCGAAGCAGAGGATTTTCAGCCGATCCATTCCCGGACGTCCCCGGCGCCGCCGTTATCCCTTGCCTCGTTCGGAGCACGGCCTCGGCTCATTGTAAGGCCCCGCCCGCCCGAATCCCAGCCCGGGGCGCGGCCGGACATGCATTCACGCCGGTCCCGGGTTCCCCTCGGGGGTCGAGTCGGTCAGGATAGGGGGACGGCCCCGGCCCGCAATCCACGGAACTCGTCCTCACATGTCACGCCGCCAGCCCCGATCGGCCTCGCGCCCTCGCCCCTCGCCCTCGTCGCCGAAGTCCTCGGCCACGAAGGCCGCCACCACCGCGGCCCGATCGGGCGCCCGATGGTGGAAATCCCGGCGGGCGATCCTGGGGGCCGTCGCGGCCGGCGGGCTGCTGCTGGCCCTGGCCCTGTTCCTGGTATTCGTCCTGCCGGCGGACACGAAACGGCGGCGGGCGGGTGCCGAGGCCCTGGCGAAGGCCGGGGACTGGAAGGCCGCCCGCGAGGCCTGGCGCGAGATCAACCGGTCGCCGCGGCCCGACGCCGCGAGCTACCTGGGGGAGGCCCGCGCCTGCCTGGCGCAAGGCCTGGCCGGCCAGGCCGAGGGCCTGCTCCGCCGCGCCGCCATGGCCGATCCCGCCGCCGCCGAGCCCTGGCTCCTGCTCCTGGAGATCCTCCGCGTCGAGGATCGCCCGGCCGAGGCCCTGGAGATCGGCCGGCAGATCCTGGACGCCCTGGATCCCGCCAGCCGCCGCGAGCTGCTCCGGGAGCTGACCCTCGCCGCCCTCACCGAGGTCCCCGACGACATCGCGCGCTCCACCCTGAGGCGCTGGATCGACGCCGACCCGTTCGACGCCGACGCCCGCGTCGCCCTGATTCGCCGGATCGCCGCGGACCCCCGGGGCGACGACCCCGACCGCGACGTCCGCCTCGCCGAGCTCGAACGGCTCGCCGCCGCCCATCCCGACCACCTCGCCTCGCGCGAGGCCCTCATCACCGCCCTGGCCGATGCCGGCGAGGTCGACCGCGGCCGCGCCCTGCTCGATTCCTGGCCCGCCGCCGACCGCTCGCGGGCCCGCTACCAGGGCCTCCTCGGCCGCTGGGAGCTCGACATCGAGCGCCGGCCCGAGCGGGCCGCCGAGGCGCTCTCGCGCGCCCTGGCCGAGGCCCCCCACGACTGGCGGGGCCACTATCGCCTCGCCCGCGCCTACCAGGCCCTGAACCGGCCCGAGGACGCCCGGCTCGAGGCCGAGGCCGTCCGCCGGATCCGCGAGCTCCTCGACCCCCTGACCCTCGCCCCCCAGCTCGAATCCGCCCTCGCCAAGCCGGGCGACCCGGCCTCCGCCCGCACCCTGGCCACGCTCTGCGGGCGAGCCGGCCTGGCCCGCCTCGCCGACGCCTGGCGGGCGCTGCCCCCGGATCCCACCGCCGTGGATCGCCTGGCTCCTCAACGCGGACTAGAATCCAGGTAGCCTTCGGCGCCCTCCCTCGGGTTGCTCCCCGGCAACGCGAGCGGCGGCGACGAAACGCGACGTCGATTCCCGCGCGGGACGGGTCACCTCCGGGCTCGAATCCGGGTAAAAAGACAGGGAAGGCATGTCGTCCTAGCGGAGATTCCGACGATGAGATTCAACGCCATCGCCGCCGTGCGCCCCGACGCGGCGCCCGGCCCGAAGCCCCGGCTCGGCAAGATCCCGGACCTGGATCTGGACCTGGACCTGGACCTCGGCACGGAGCTGCCCATGGACGAGCTGGATCCCGTCGACCTCCCCGGCAAGGTACTCCTCATCGAACCGTCCGTCGACGAGCAGGCCTGGCTCCGCAACGAGCTCCTGGCCGGCCAGATGGAGGTGTACACGGCGTCCGACCTGATCACGGCCCGTCGGGCCATCGCGCTCTTCCAGCCCAACCTGATCCTCGCCCAGCTCCGCCTCCCGGTCCACGGCGGGCTCGAGCTCGTCCGCTTCCTCAAGGGGGACGCCGAGACCCGGCGGATCCCCGTGATCCTCTACGCCGACATCGCCTCCGCCGACGAGCGGATCCGCGCCCTCGACCTCGGCGCCGCCGACGTGGTCACCCGGCCGTTCGTCGCCGCCGAGCTCGTCGCCCGGGTGCGGGCCTCGCTGCGGGCCCGGCACCTGCTGGCGATCCTCGAGCAGCGGGCCCACCTCGACGGCCTCACCGGCCTGGCCAACCGCGGGCTCCTGGAGGACCGACTCCCCCGCGAGTGGGAGGGGTGCCGGCGGCGCGGCCAGCCCCTGTCCATACTCATGGCGGATCTGGACCATTTCAAGTCCATCAACGACAACTATGGCCACGCCGCCGGCGACGAGGTCCTCCGCCGCGCGGCGGCCTCCATGGCCCATTCCGTCCGCGTCAACGACCTGGTCGCCCGCTACGGCGGCGAGGAATTCGTCGTCGTCGCCCCGGACTGCCCCCCGGAGACCGCCGTCGACCTCGCCGAGCGTTTCCGGCAGTCCGTCGCCTCCCTCCGGATCGTCGAGCACGGCACCCCGATCCCCGTCACCGCCTCCGTCGGCGTCGCCAGCATCCCCGCCGCCGCCCTCGATTCCTCCACCCCCGCCGAACTCCTCAAGCGGGCCGACGAGGCCCTCTACCACGCCAAGCAGTCCGGCCGCAACGCCACCTATTTCAACCACCCCACCCGCGGCATGCTCCTGGCGCCGGCGTCATGAATAGGGGCGAGGGACGAGGGGCGAGGGGCGAGCAGGAACGGACCTCTGGACGGGGATAGGGACGAGGGGCGAGCAGGCACGGACCTCTGGACGGGGATAGGGACGAGGGGCGAGAAAGAAATGGGGGAAAGGTGCAACATTACAGAGAGCTGTTGGTCTGGCAGAAGGGGATGATGCTGGCCCGGTTGTGCTATGAGTCGACGGGGGAGTTTCCGAGATCGGAAATATTCGGCCTCACAAGCCAGATACGCAGGGCGGGGGCTTCGATCCCGGCCAACATCGCCGAGGGGCATAGCCGATCGCACACGAAGGAGTTCCTCAATCACCTGAGCATCGCGAAAGGCTCGCTGGCGGAGTTAGAGACTCATCTGATCCTGAGCCAACAGATCGGCTTTCTGACCGAGGAACGTCTGGCTCTCCTGCTCGTCCAGTGCGATGAAATCAGCCGGATGCTCGCTTCTCTCCGCAAGTCCCTCGAAGCCCGTCTCTGAACCGTCCCCTTCCTCCCCTCACCCCTCGCCCCTCGCCCCTCGCCCCTATTCCCGTCCCGCCGGCAGGCCGATGCCCTGATAGGTGAAGCCCAGGGCGGCCATCCGGGCCGGGTCGTAGACGTTACGGCCGTCGAAGATGTAGGGCTGGCGGAGCAGCCGGCGCATGACCTCGAAGTCCGGGTTTCGGAACTCGTTCCACTCGGTGGCGATGACCAGGGCATCGGCCTGCTCGATCGCGCCGTAGGGGCGGTCGCAGTAGGTGAGCTTGTCGCCGTAGATCGCCTTCACGTTCCCGATGGCCTCGGGGTCGTGGACGCGGACGGTGGCCCCTTCCTTCAGGAGTGCGTCGATCAGGACCAGGGCGGGGGCCTCGCGGATGTCGTCGGTCCTCGGCTTGAAGGCGAGCCCCCACACGGCGATGGTCGCCCCGCCGAGGGCATCCTTGAAGTGCCCCTTGAGCTTGGCGAAGAGGACGTCCTTCTGGGCCTCGTTGACCTCGTCAACGGCCTCCATCAGCCGGGCGGGCATCCCCTTGGACGCGGCCATGTGGATGGCCGCGCGGACGTCCTTGGGGAAGCAGCTCCCGCCGTAGCCGACCCCCGGGTGCAGGAAGTGGAAGCCGATCCGCTGGTCGTGGCCGATCCCCCGCCGCACCTCGTTGATATCGGCGCCGAAGGCCTCGCAGAGGTTGGCCATCTCGTTGATGAAGCTGATCTTGGTGGCGAGCAGGCAGTTGGCCACGTACTTGGTCATCTCGGCGCTCTCGGGCGACATGACCAGGAACGGCCGGTCGGTGCGGAGGAACGGCGCGTACAGCTCGTGGAGCCTGTCCGCGACCTCTTCCCGCCGGGCGCCGACGACGACGCGGTCGGGCTTGTTGAAGTCGTCGATCGCCGCCCCCTCCTTGAGGAACTCGGGGTTGCTGGCGACGTCGAACGGGACCCTCGCGACCTCCTTCATCCGGCGGGCGAGCTCGGCGTTGGTGCCGACCGGGACGGTGCTCTTGATCACCAGGATCTTCGGCTCCTTCAGGCATCCCGCCACCTGCTCGCCGACCGCCCAGACGCCGGAGAGGTCCGCGCCGCCGTGATCCCCCTGGGGCGTCCCCACGGCGATGAAGACGATCTCCGCCTCCGCGATCCCCTCGGCCAGATCGGTCGTGAACTTGAGCCGCCCGTCGCGCGTGTTCCGGTGGACCAGCTCCGACAGGCCCGGCTCGTAGATCGGGATCTTCCCGTTCTTCAGGGCCTCGACCTTGGCCGCGACCTTGTCGATGCAGACGACGTCATTGCCGCTCTCCGCCAGGCACGTCCCCTGAACCAGCCCGACATACCCGGTTCCGATGACAGCGATCTTCACGGTCTTGCAGTCTCCTCGGTTGGCCCGGCTCCACGGCGTTTGAACGCACCTCCGGTGTCCCCCGCCCGGGGCATCCCGTCCCGGCTGAGGTATCCTTCGCCTAGATCTCATTATGAGGCAAGACCTTTCGGCCCAACAAGCCGATCCATCCCGTGAGCCGGCCTCGAACGGCCGGACTCCGGAGCTCGGAGTCCTTGACGGTTGGCGCCGGGTGGCCGTGGAGGAACGCCACGGAGGGCGAGCCGTCGGGGGAGCCATGCCTCACTCCCGGGCCGATGCGATCCCGCGGCATTCCATCACGACCACTCGGCATCTCTGCGTGGGTGCAAGGAGCGCCAGGCTCCCTCGTCGCGACTCGCGACCGTTCCATCTCGAGTCCCTCCGCCTCGATGATTGATGCAGTCATGCGTAACACCTCGCCTCGATGACATACCCTGGTCAGCGAGCCTTGGGGATACCGGACGATGCCGATTGGCCATTTCTCCCGATCTATCATCAAGAACCGCGCGCACTTTCCCCGATGGGATCCGATGCTTTCGATGTCGCGGTTCGGTGGAACCATCGTCCCGCGCGGCCATTGTCGGGCCTCGGGCCCTGGCCGAGTCGGTTGTCTCTGTCCATGGAGGCGAGGATCAGGACGGCCATGGGCTGGCCAGTCCTGAGGATCGGACGTCTCGGGCGCGGGATGGCGTGCCCGGACGCAGATGCGATGCTCTCCGTCGCATGCTCGGCCCCCTGGCCGGAGTATCCACCCCGCCGGCTCACCAGGATCTCCGCCCGACGTCTCGTTTCCGACCGGCCCCCTCCCGGCCGTATGCTGTCGCCCTGTTCAGGATGGGGAGAAGATATCATGCACCATCCCATCAACTTGATCCTGCACCCGGGACATTCCAAGTGCGGATCCACCGCCATCCAATCAAGCCTCTACCACGACCTCGAGGTGCTCGAGCGGAAATCGGTGTTCATCCCCGACAGCAGGCTCCGGTTCCGATTCGAGCCGATCCTGGGGCCGGCCCATTCGATTCCCCCGGTCTCGTATTTTCAGGATCTGATGACGGGCATGCTCGACCTGTCACACCTCGAACGCCGGATCGACGAGGCGCTGGCCCACGCCGCGGACGCCGGTTGCAGGACGATCCTGATCTCGTCCGAGAACCTGTGCAACCTCCATCTCACGCACGCCCAGGCGATGCACCGGCTGCTGGCCTCGCTGTTTTCGAGGGTCAAGGTCATCTATTACATCCGGCAGCCGGATGACTGGATCTTCTCGGCGTGGCAGCAGTGGGGCCACAAGCTTGGCCAATCGCTCGGGGAATGGACGGACTATTGCCTGCTCACGGGGCTGCCCGCGTTCCTGTCCAACGCAACTCGGTTCCAGGAGATCTACGGGGAAGGCAGCGTCTCGGTGATCCCCGTGCATCGCTCGGCGTTCCCGGCCGGCGGCCTCCTGGCCGACTTCTACGAGCGGCTCGGCGTGGAGCCGCCCGACCCCCGCACGTCCGCCGGGCATCAGAACCTGTCCCTGAACCCCTACCTGTGCGAGGTCCTCGGGTCCATCGACGGCATCTACTCCTCGATCGACGACAATTCGGTCCGCGGCCTGTTCGAGACCCTGTGCCCCCCCGAGCTCCTGTTCGGCCGGGACAGGAACTACATGGGCAAGGGACTCCGCGATCGGATCCTCGATTTCTACGAGGCCGACGATCGGGAGCTTCACCGACGGTTCTTCGGCTCCCTGGAGTTCGACGAGATCTTCGCCCGGCCCGTCGAGGCCGGGGGGGAGCCGCCCCACGCGCGCATGGAAGGGCTCAAGAATGTCCTCGCGATCAACACGAGATTGCTCCTTCATCTGATCAGGACGGTGGAGGAGGGATCGCCTCCCGCGGTGAAGCGGGGTCCGCTCGATGTCTCGGCCTGGCCGGCCGTGCCCCGGGCGGAGGTCCATCGGATGCAGGCGGGCGCGGAGGTCCGTCGGATGCAGGCGGGCTAGGCTCCGCGGCCGATGTCCGCGGGGCCCGGGGCCGGGCGCGGCTCGCCGCCGCGGCGCACGGGCATTCGGGATCGATCGGCGGGGCCCACTTGACAATTCGACGACGCTTCATTCAAGTGAATTGATGGGGTTCGACTCGAGTCGGCTCGGCTTGAACCTCGGCGATCGGCGGCGTTCCGAATTGTCGGTGCTGGTCATTCGGGGCCGGAAGCTCGATGCGACGGCGTGCTCACCGAATCTTGCTGGCCTCGTTCCTGGCCCTCTACGCGGGCATCTCGCTCGGCGGGGCCGGCCTGCATGCGCTGCCCGGATTCGGTCATGACCCCGCGTCGCTCTCGTCGGAACTGCCGAAGGCTCCGGGGCATCCCGCCGGCTCGCACGACCGGGCCGCGGACGACTGCCCGTTCTGCCATTTCCACGCCCAGGGCCAGCTCGTCGCCGATCCCTGGGGCGCCTGGCTCGTGGACGTCCTGCGGATCCGCCCCGCGGACGACCCGCCGCTCGTCTTCCCCCCGGCCCTCGATCGCCCGTCCGCCCCGCGCGCCCCGCCCCTCGCCTGAACCTTCCTGACGCGGGCCCCCGCGCCCGCCCCCGGGCCGAACTCCCGTCGGCCCGCATTCGCCGCCCCGACCGGGACGCGCCCTCGCGCGGATCGGATCGGCGGTCGACGCGACCCCTCGCCATGACAAATCCTCGTCTCGACGCGACGCCAGGGGCCGCGCCCCCGCGCCGGCCGCCGTTGCGTCCGTGAAGCCATCATCCACCCCCGATCCCATCCGAGGCCCACCTTGCGTCACCGCGCCTTCACCCTGATCGAATTGCTCGTCGTGATCGCCATCATCGCGGTCCTGATCGCGTTACTCTTGCCGGCGGTCCAGTCCGCGCGTGAAGCGGCCCGGCGCGCCCAGTGCACGAACAACCTGAAGCAGATCGGCCTGGCCATGCACAACTATCACGAGACCCACGGCCAGTTCCCGTGCGGCTACCTGATCCTGCCGGGGGGCAACGCGAACATGGGCACGCCCGATCCGCTGACCCGCGACACCGGCCCCGGCTGGGCCTGGGGCTCCTTGCTCCTGCCGTACATGGAGCAGTCGCCCCTTTACGCCTCGCTCAACGTCAACCTGCCGTGCTGGTCGATGGCGAACACGACCGGCGCGCGGACCTCGCTGAACGCCTTCCTGTGCCCGTCGGTCAGCGAGTCTTCGCTGCAATACGACGTGAAGGACGAGGGGGGGAACGTCCTGGCCCGGTTCAGCCGGTCGCACTACGCGGCGAGCGCCGGCCGCCGCGAGGCCTGGGGCTACGCGGCCGACGACTGGACGACGCTGGCCGACGGGCCGATCTACCGGAACAGCCGGACCCGGGCCGCCTCGGTCACCGACGGGCTCTCCAACACGATCTTCGTCGGCGAGCACAGCGCCGTGCTCAGCGACAAGACCTGGGTCGGCATCGTCCCCGGCGCGATCGGCTGCCCGACGCCGCGGTTCGCGACCTCCTGGTGCGACGTGGCGGCCACCCAGGCCCTGGTCCACAGCGGCCCGAACGTCGGCGAGGACCCGCCCCTGATCCACCCGCCGAACGCCCGCTCCGCCAAGCTCTGCGGGATGTTCGCGGAGCATCCCGACGGCTGCAACGTGCTGATGGGCGACGGCAGCGTCCGCTTCGCCCGGTCGAGCATCAGCCAGGCCGTCTGGCCCGCCCTGGCGACCTGCTCCGGCGGCGAGGTCATCAGCGCCGATTCGTATTGAGGCCCGCACCGAGGAGGAGGAACCCGCCCATGATGACATCGCCTCGTCGGCCGCTGATCCTCGCGCTCGCGCTCTCGCTCGTGCTTGGCGGCTGCGGCGGCCCGCCCCAGGTCGCCGCGGATAACCGGGAGATTATCACCTCCCTGGCCACGGCCGTCTCGGCCCGGAATTCCGAATGGCTCGAGTCCAACGCCCGCCTCATCGAGAAGCGCCGGGCCGAGGGACACGTCTCGGACGCCGAGCATCAGGTCTTCTCGGCCATCGTCGCGAAGGCCCGGTCGGGCGACTGGCCGGCCGCGGAGCGCGACGCGTACGCCCTCCGCGAGGCCCAGGCCCCCACCGCCGAGGACCTGAAGAACCTCGAGCGGCGCAAGCTCGACCCCGGGCACCGGGGCCAGAAGGCTGTGGCCAAGATACCCTTACGCGGTCGTTCCCCGCAGTAACCCACTACTCCTTCTCCCTGTCCATCCGGATGCCCGCCGAGCCCGGATGAACAGGGAAAGCGGCGCCGTATCCGGCCGCGGGTGTTCAGCCCGTCACGGGGGTCAGGGTGGCGTCGATGCCCTGGACGTAGATGGTGGTCAGGCCCTCGAAGCCGGAGTCCGTGCCGACCAGGAGCCAGAGGTTCCCCTGGGCGTCGGCCGTGACGACGGCCGTGTGGGTGTGCTCGCGGGTGATCGAGACGTACGGGACGCTCGCGCCGCTCCCCTGCGCCAGGCCGTTGGCGATGTTCCCGGCGACGGAGGCCGCGGGACCGCCCACGGCGTTGTTCCCCTTGTCCACGTTCATCCGCAGCATGCCCCCCTGGTCCACGGCCGAGGGCTCCTCCGCCGAGGCGCCGGCCTTGAGATAGACCGACTCGCCCGGCGCGCCGCCGATGCCGGCGGATCCGCTGGGGGCATTGGACGCGAACTTCAGGGTGAATGAGATCCGGTAGCTCTGCCGCGCGACGACGCCGTCGGCCGCCGTCAACTTGCGGGTCAGGAACATGAAGGCATCGTCGGAGCGGTTGTGGCTCTGGAGGAGGTAGCCAGTCCCGCCCGTGCCGAGGTCCGCGGGCAGGTCGCGGATCCCGGAATCCAGCTCGTAGGATGGATTCGGACTGGCCGGGATGTCGGCGAACCCGGACGTCCAGCCCTGCGCGCCCCGCGTGAAGTCGAATGACTCGCGGACGACGGCGGCGACCCGGCCGCGGACGACCGAGACCGACTGCCGCGCGACCTGACCATCCGGCGCCTCCGCCCGGATGACGAACGGGTTCACGCCCGTCGCCAGGCCGACCGCGAACCGATAGGTGCCGTCGGCCGCGGCGGTCGTCATCGCGTCGATGGTCCCGTCGCCGCCGGCGTCCAGCCGGACGATCGACCCCGGCGCGGTCTTGCCCGTCAGCGCGGTCCGCTCGACGTCCTCGCCGACGACGTTGTCCCCCTCCGGGTCGTCGGCGGGATCCACGCGCGACGTCAGCTCCAGGGGCCGCAGCGAGGTCCTGGCCCCGAGGTTGCGGAGGGCGATCGCCCAGTCCCGGAGGTTGGTGACGCCGTCGCCGTTGACGTCGGTCCCGGCCGGCACGGTCGACGCCGGCCCGGCACGCAAGGCCGAGCGGATCGCCGCCAGGTCGGCCCGATCCACGCGGAAGTTGCCGTCGACATCGCCGGCGAGCGAGACGCCGATCTGATACCCCCCCGTCGTCCCGGCCTGGGCCCTGGGCCGGATCGTCAGCGTGCCCGGCGCGACCGAGGCGATCGTCACCGCGCCCTTGCCCGATCCCGAGTCGTTCCGCGCGGTGATCGCCCAGACGCCCCACCGCGACGAAGAGGCCAGGCCCACGGCCGCCGGGTCGAAGGTCCCGTCGGTCGCCTCCGCGTCGATCCTCAGAAGCACCCGGTTCCCCAGCGCGTTGCGGACGTTGTTCCGGTTCAAGGCGAGCGTGTAGTCATCGGTCGATGTCAGGGCCGTGCGCCCCTGGTAGACTGCGAACTTCCCCGCCGCGCCGGACAGCAGCCTCCGGCCCTCCATGGGCTCGAGCGAGGGATCATAGCCGGTCCGACGCCGCGAGTTCCTGCGTGTTGTGCCCATCGTCGCGTCGCTCCAGATTCGCGTCGCCGGCGTCCGACCCGGACGGGTCGCCCCGGAGGCCGGCGGTGTCCCATGCAGTCGAGATCACCCCGCGACGTGCGTCATGAAATTGCGTTCAAGTGCGAGTCATCGTGGCCTCGGATGCTCGCGAATCTCGAACCCCGCAAGCGGTCCGGGCCAAGGAGCAGGTCACACCGACACATTCAGCGGCGATGATCGGCGAACCGCCGCGCCCTCGCGGATCGCACGCCGGCCCGGGCGCAGACGGCCGTGACGATCGCCAGCGGCGGCGTACCGGGCCACCCACAGCCCGCTCGGCGTCACGAGGGGCAGCACGCAGGCCACCTGGACCCGGCCGAGTCGCCGATGCCCTCGCGGCCGGCCGCGAGCGACGGCTCGCGAGAGCATGGTATCCTTCATTGCCACGACGGCAGCGATTCCATCCAATCGATTGCGTTCTTGTAGATCCGGATGGGGGCGAAGTTGTGACCGCCGGGGAAGCTGTAGAATCGGACCTGCCAGCCGATCGACTTGTAATAGGGCAGGCTGCCCTTCACGGCGTCGTTGTAGAACTCCGCGTCGCTCGGGCTCGCCAGCAGGATGGCGACCCGGCGCGACGCTCCGAACGATTCGGCGGTCGGCAAGGTTCCCCGCTTGAACTTGTCGAGCGGGACCCGCCCCGAGTTGTCGACGACCGCCGCGGCATAGCCGGGATACTTGAGGTTGAAGTACTCGGCGTAGTTCCCCCCGCCGGAGAGCCCGGTGAGGATGATCCGGCTGGGGTCAACCGGGTATGCGGCGACCGCCGCGTCGACGCTCGCCTTGATGGCCCGGGTCACCCGCTCGAGGTTCGCCGCGGAGCCGTGGAACACGGCGTTGGCGTAGAGCTTCGACGCGAAGACGATCACCCCTTCCTGCGGCCCGAGCGTCTTCCAGAGCGTCAGCGGCGTGTACTGCGTGCCGGACGGACGCCCGTTGTACGAGAAGGCGACCACCAGCAGATACGTCCGGCCCGGCTCGAGCGGGCCCGGCAGGACGATCGTCGCGTCCTTCTGCTGGATGATCGTCGCCTGGGTGTCCGCGGCGGGCCGGGCGGCAACCGCGGCCGCGCTCAGCAGTGCCCGTGGTTCCAGGGGCGTGGCGGATGGCAGCCCCGGTCGGAACCGGCGGGCCGGCCGCGGCGAGGCGGCGGGACGAGCCTTCGTCTTCGAGGGTCGGACAAGGCCGAGGACGATCCCCCGGCACGCGCGGAGGCGGGATGAATTCACGAGGCTCATGACGCTCTCTGACCAGGAAACCCGCCGACCGCGGCGCGGCCGGTCCCAGCCGCCAAGTATGCGGATCGGCCTCCGCCGCGGCAAGCCCCGAGTGCAACAGCGAGGGGCCGAGCGTCGAGCCGGCCCCGGCGCGGATCACCGGGCCTTCTCCTCGTTCAGCAAGGTCTCGGCTTCCATGATCCGAAACCGCACGTCATTCACATCGACCTCGGTGGCCCGAGCACCCTGATGCATGGCCACGGCAATCGCCTCCTGCTCCTTCAGGCTCTTGATGAGCTTCTCCAGCTCCGCGACCATCTCGGGCTTGCTGGCCCCCGCCCTGCGAAGCGTGTCCAGCTTGCGGCGTTCCCACACGGAGAAGGGCGCGGCGGAGGGAGAAATCCTGGCGTTCCGGGCCAACTGGTGCAGCATGGCCAGGGTCTCGTCGATCAGCGCGAGCTGCTTCCTGGCCAGCGCCCGGTTGGCGTTCAGGTCCGGAGCGCTGGCGACGGTCGGCGGCGGGGAGAGGGCGGCCTTCGCCTGATCCTGCCGCCCTGCGGGCGCAGCGGGCTGCTGGCGTCCGTGGACGGCGACGCCGACGGTCGCGAGGAGGAGGGCCAACGCGAAAGCAGCCGGCAGTTTCAGCCTGGAAAGCCAGATCATCCGGATTGCTCCTTCAGCAAGGGTGGTGGCCGCCGCCGACACGCCGCCGGCCGCGGGGGAACTCGTCACGAACAGGGACGGATGCGTCAGGAGCGCCGAGGGGATTGCGGCCGACGCCTCGCGGACCCATCCCGCCCCGAGCGCCGCGGCGGCCGGGGCGAGCCCGCGGCGCACGAGTCGGTCCCGGAGCAGCCGCCGCCCCCGAGAGAGGCGGCTCTCGACCGTCCCGACCGGGCAGCCGAGCCGGCGGGCCGCCTCCTCGTGGGGCAGGCCCTCCAGGTCGCAGAGGACGACCGCCGCGCGCTGGCGTTCGGGCAGCCGGCCGATCTCCTCGTCGAGGATCGCCAGCCGCTCCGCGTCGGCCGGATCGGGGACCGGGCCGGTGACCGCGTCGACCTCGCCGGACTCCCGCGCCCTTCGCCGCAACGAGGTGGCCCGTGCCCTGGCGGCCACGCGCCGGCAGACGCCGTGGAGCCACGGCCCGAGCGAGTCGTCGACCCGGACCGCGGACGCCCGCCGGGCCAGGACCAGGAACGTCGCCTGGAACGCGTCGGCCGCGTCGTTCCGGTCGGGGAGCGCCCGGCGGCAGACGCCCCAGACCATCGGCCCGTGCCGTTCCATCAGGATGGCGAACGCATCCTCCGCCGAGCCGTCAACCCGGCCCGCGAACCGTCGCAGCAGCTCCCCGTCGGTCAGCCCGCCGAGCATCCCGCTGCGGAACAGCGCCCGGCCGTCTCGAAGTGCCCCCGAAGGCTCTCCCCCGCTCATGAGCCCGTCCTCCCCAGTCCGGCCTACCACCCACAACATGCACGGTCACGGGAAATCCTTCCATGATTCTCCCGTCCGGGCTCGCGTGGCGGCCGATTTCCTCATCGAAGCTTCGCATTCGGATTCTCTGGGCCCGTCCGTTCGGGCCGAGATCGCGTGCCTGGCTCAATCCCACGGGCGTCGATGGCGCGAATTTCCGAGGCTTCAGCAGCTTCGAGATCAGGGAGTTTGGTCTCGTCAACCTCCTCGTCGCTGGTCATCGACGCGATGCGGATCATCGAGCCGGGGATCGTCCAGATCGCCTCATCGAGGGCTCAAAGATACCGCACGGGGATAAGAACAGCCTCCCGCGCCGGAATCCTCGTGAAGTTGGAAGGGATCAAAGACCGGGTGCCGATCGGAAGCATGGGCGACGGCATCTGGCGGATGCTCGGGCTCGCGTTTCCATGGTCAATGCGCGGAGTGGCATCCTCCGCCGGGCCGCAAGCTTCACGTCGCCGTCCTGGCGCGGGCTCTCGACGCGAAACGCCCCCTCGGCGAGCAATTTGCACGATGGTTCATGGACCTGTTCGAGCTGAACCCGCGAACGGTGCCTCGCCCCTGAGCGATGGGACCACGACGTGGTCCCGATCCCTCGGTCCCATCCTCACACATCCCCCAGCCGCTCGGTGGAATCCCCGAACCGCGGCAGGTCGGCTGCGCCCGCGCCCATCCGGTCGGCCATCGAGAGGAACAGGTTCGTCATGGGCTTGCGGCCGTGCTTGACGTAGCGATTCGCCTCCAGGGTGCCGCCGCCGCGGCCGGCGAGGAGGACGGGGAGGTTGCTGTGGGTGTGGCGGTTGCCGTCGGCGTTGCCGCTGCCGTACACGATCATCGCGTTGTGCAGGAGCGGCTTGCCGTCGACGTCCGGCGTCGACTTCAGCGTCTCCAGGAAGCGGGCGAACTGGGCGGCGTACCAGAGGTCGATGTCCGCGACCTTCTCGATCCACGCCGCCCGGTTCTGGTGGTGCGACAGGTCGTGATGCCCCTCGGAAATGCCAATGTGATCGAATGAGCGATTGCTGCCGTCGTGGGCCAGGAGCAGGGTCGCCACCCGGGTCGTGTCGGTCTGGAAGGCCAGGGCGAGCATGTCGTACATCAGGCGGACGTACTCGGTGTAGTCGGTCGGGACGCCGACCGGCGACTCCACCGCCGGATCGGCCGCCGCGCCGAATTTCTCCTCGCGGGAAATCCGCGACTCCACCTCGCGGACGCTCGTCAGGTACTGGTCCAGCTTGCGGCGATCGCCCGAATCGAGCCGGCGCTGCATGGCGCGGGCGTCGTCCAGGACGTGATCCAGGATCGACTTCTGGTCGGCCCGCCGCCGCGCCAGGCTCTCCGCG
This sequence comes from Aquisphaera insulae, assembly GCF_011064615.1. Classification (GTDB taxonomy): domain Bacteria; phylum Planctomycetota; class Planctomycetia; order Isosphaerales; family Isosphaeraceae; genus Aquisphaera; species Aquisphaera insulae. Next base: position 67,425 of record NZ_JAALJH010000017.1, read on the forward strand.
CGGCGGCCGTGCGGGCCCTCGCCGAAGAGGCGTTCGAAGACGAGCCGCGGGTTGGACTCCGGCGGCACCGGCGTCGTCGGGCTGCTCCAGGACATGTTGTACTGATAGGCGCAGGAATATCCGGAATCGCACGAGCCGTTCTTGCGGGCCGGCTCGCAGGCCAGCTCCAGCGACGGGAGCCGCGTCAGGTGGCCGACCTTGCGGGCCAGAAACTGGTCGATGGAGATCCCCGCGCGAAGATCCGTGGCGCTCTTCTTCAGCCGGACGCCCGTGAGGAACGTGCTGCCGCCGCGGGCGTGGTCGCCGGCGCCGTCGGGGCCGGCCTCGGCCGTCGCGTGGGCCAGGCCCCCCATCACCTGGAGGTACTCCCGGCACGACTCCAGCGGCTTCAGCGTCCGGCTCAGCTCCAGCCCGGCGCCCTTGCCCTCGGCCTTGGGCCACCAGGACGCGGGGATCGCCCCGTTGGGGAAATACACGAACGCCGCGCGGAGCGGCGCACCGGTGGCCGTCCGCGCCAGGCCCGCCCCCGCCGCGGCGCCGGCGGGCCCGCCCTCGGAGGCCAGCAGCCGGCCCGCGCCCAGCGATTCGAAGGCCGGCAGAGCCACGCAGGCTCCCAGGCCGCGGAGGACGTGGCGTCGGGTCAGTCTTTCGCTCATAGCCTCATCCCCCGATGGCATGGGTTGGATCGTCTGTCCTCGCGTCCGCCGCCTTCGATTTCGCCCCCGTGTCCGCTTCCATGCCGATCCGCCGCCGCTTCTGGAACGGGACGGACTCGATGACGCCGGTGAGGAGCGCGGAGGCGCGGCCGCCCGAGGCCTCGACCCGATCGACGAGGCGGTCCACCGCCTCCACGTCGGCGGCCTCGAGGCCGCGGCCCAGGGCGTAGGTGAGCAGCTTCTCGGCCAGGCAGCGCTCGAACTCGCGGCGGTGCCCGTCCACCAGGACCTTCTTGAGCCCGCGGACGCCGTCGAACGCCTCCCCCGTGACGAGCTTGCCGGATGCGTCAATCTTCTGGTTCCGCTCGGCCTCCCGCCAGCGGCCCAGGGCGTTGAAGTTCTCCAGGGCCAGGCCCAGGGGGTCCATCCGGTTGTGGCACGAGGCACACGAGGCCGATTCCCGGTGGATGGCCAGCGTCTCCCTCAGGGTCAGCGGCTTGCCCCCCTTGCGGGCAGAGTCCTCGAGCGGGGGGATGTCCGGCGGCGGGGGCGGGGGCGGCGTCCCGAGGATGTTCTCCAGGATGAACAGCCCGCGCTTCACCGGCGAGGTCCGGTCCGGGTTCGAGGTCACGGTCAGCACCGTGGCCTGCGTCAGCACGCCCCCGCGCGGGCTCCCGGGCGGCAGTGGCACGCGCCGCATCTCGTCCCCCTTCACGCCCTCGATCGCGTAGAACTTCGCCAGCCGCTCGTTGAGGAAGGTGAAGTCCGCGTCGAGCAGGGTGACGAGCGGGCGGTCGTTGCGGAGGACGTCCTCGACGAGCATCTCGGTCTCCCGCCGCATCGCCTGGCGGAGGTCGCGGGTCAGCTCCAGGTCCTTGAATCGCCTCGAGGCCGACGCGAAGGCGGCGCGAGCCTCCTTGATCTCGGACTTCTCCGCCTCGGTCAGCTCCTCCGGCGGCTTGCGGTTGAGCTCGCGGAAGCGGGCCCGCTTCTTCTCCGCGTCCGGCTCGCGGACGAGGTCGCGGCCGGCCACCGCGACCGAGTTGATCAGGACCGAGTCCACGTCGCGAGCCTGCAGCCACTGGCCCACGAAGTGGCGGAAGAACTCCGCCGACTTCGGGCTCGCCAGCATCCGCCGGACCTGGTTCGTCATGTCCTTGCGCAGCCCGTGCGAGGCCGCCAGTCGAAAAAGCTCGTCGTCGGGCATCGACGACCAGAGGAAGTAGGACAGCCGCGTCGCCAGGGCGTATTCGTCCACGAGCGGATATCTCGCCGACGAGGCGAGGTCGACCCACTCCTCGCGGAAGAGGAACCGGGGCGAGGCCAGCGCGACGGTGAAGGCCCGCGCGATCCCCGCCTCGAAGGTCCCGCCGGGCACGCCCCAGCCGGTCTCGGCCGCGGCGACCAGGCCGTCCACCGTCGCGTCATCCGCCGGGCGGCGGAAGGCCCGCGAGGCGAACGGGCCGAGGATCTCCCGGGCGTACGCCCGGCGCCCGGCGAGGTCCGCCGGAACGTCGCGCGGGAAGAACCTCGCGTAGTCGGCGGGCCTGACGAAGTGGCTCTCGTCGAACGGCCCCCGGACCTTCACGTCGTCGATCCGGAGCGCCAGCGAGCGGACCTTCTCGGCGGCCGGCGGAAGGGGCTCGACCCGGACCGTCAGCTCGTGCGGCCCGGCGGTCAGCTCGCGGTCCGCCTCGAACCGATACGTCCGCCCGTCCTGCCGCGTGAAGTCCTTCCGGTGCAGCTCCGCGCCGTCCAGGGTGAAGACCATCCGGCAGCGGTTGGCGTCGAAGACGCCATCCACGAACCGCTCGGTCGCGGCCAGGTCCAGGACCAGCCGGTACTTGCCCGCGTGCTCGGCCTGGAAGGTCGTCGCCACGGAGGCCGGCTCGTAGTAGGAGAGCGAGAGCGGCCCATTCGGCGCGGGCCTGGACCGCCCATCATCCTTGTCCTTGTCCGCTCCCCGGCGGAAGGCCCTCCCGGGGATGACGTGCTCGGCGACGACCTTCGAGGACACGGGGACGGCCCGCGCCACGATCGTCCGCGCGGCCGCGATGTACTTCTCCAGCAGGAGGGGCGACATCGTCAGGACCTCGCCGATGTTGTCGAAGCCGAAGCCGGTGTCGTCGGGCGGGAACTCCTCGGCCGTGTCATAGTCCACGCCGATCAGGTCGCGGACGGTGTTCCGATACTCGATCCGGTTCAACCGGCGGACCGTCACCCGACCGGGATCCGGATCGGCCGGGTCGATCTCCAGCGCCGAACGCTTGATCCAGGCCTCCAGCGCCTTCACCTCATCGGCCGAGGGCCTCGGCTCGCCGGCGGGGGGCATCAGCCCCGCCCGGACGTTCTTCAGGACGCCCAGCCAGAGCTTGCCGTCGCGGAGCAGGGGGGATCCCGCGTCGTCGCCGCCGTCGAAATTCACGCCCCCCTTCTTCAGGCCGGCGGCATGGCAGGCCCCGCAGTATTCCGCGAGCACCGGCTTCGCCTCGTCCGCGAAAGTCCTCGCCCGCTCGAGGTCCCGCGGCGACGGCTCCGCGGCGAGGGCCGCGCCCCGGGCCATCGCCACGAGCAGGACGAGCCGCCCCAGATCCGCTCGGATCGGCCGGTGTCGATGGCTGGGGGCAGTCATGGGCAACACCGGAGGCTGGAGGATGGAGAGGTTTATCGGGACCGCGAGGAGCCGGGGCAGGATGGGCGCCATCCAGTTTAGGCGACAATGGCGCCCTCGACGACCCGGACTTATGGTTTTTTAATCTCCGATCATCGGCGGTGGGGCGAGATCGAGCGGCAGATAGACCGGGACGACCGGCGCATCGGCCTCGGAGACGAGGGATGGCGCGGCGAAGCCGCCGGAGTTCACGATCCGGGAGATGCCCAGGTACGTCCCCTCGGCGGAGAGGCCCGCGAAGACGACGACCGACCGGGCCTTCGCCTTCGCCAGGGGATTGACGCAGGCCGCGGCGACGGCCGTCCTGGGGTTGGCGAAAGTCCGGTTGCCCAGGTGGACCGAGGCCGGGCCGAACCGGACGGGCAGCAAGGCGTGCGATGCCGCCAGCCGCGCGGCCACCTTGTTGGTCGCCGGCCTGCCGATCAGCAGCAGGTGGTTGGCGGCGAGCTCCTCCTCCGTGATCTCGGCGTCGGACCTGATTGGCACGAGGATATTGGCCCACCGCGCCGCCAGCTTCTTCTGGAGCAAGCTCGCGGCCTCGCGCTGGGCGTCCGACTCGGCGAGGGTGCCATACACGATGAGCGTGGCGTCGAGCTGCCGCTCGAAGCCGCCCACGGGCCAGAACTGGTTCAATCGCCAGTGGTCGTACGCCGCCCCGCCGAGCGACCTGAGCGCCTCGTCGAAGTCGAGGCCCATCCCGCCGCCCCCGAGCCAGAGGTCCTTCGCGCGGCCGAAGGGCGAGCCCTTGGCCTTCTCGGCGGCGGCGAAGAACTCCGCGGTGGTGACCGGCCGCCCGGCGTGGCCGCGGCCGAACTCGTCCATGAACGGCAGGAACGTCTCGTCGCCCATCGCCTTCCGGAGCGCGGCGAGGACCAGGACCCCCTTGCCCGCGGCGATGTCGTACCATTCGTCCGAGCGGAGATCGGGATGGATCGCCGCCAGCGGGATGTCCCCGCCCCGGCGGACGACCGCCGTGAGGTAACTCGAGATCGGCCCGAAGAGTGCCAGGCCGATCGCCTCGCGGGCCTCGTCGTCCGGATCGGTCGCCTTGCCGCCTTCCGCGGCCTGCTTGCGGTAGGCCAGCTCGAGCGCCACGATCCGCTCGTAGCCGGAGAAGGCGGAGGCGAGCCAGAGGTCGGCGTCCCCCTCCGGGAGGATCGTGCCGTGCCAGGCGGGCGTGTGGTCCCGCCCGCTGATGTCGGGCCGATCCCCGCGCCCGCCGCTCCCCCGGGCGAGGTCCACGGCCGCGGCCGGGACGGGGCCGGGGCTGGTGGCGGCCGGCTTCGGATCGGCCACCCGGATCAGCGTCCAGTCGTTGGGCACCAGCGGGGGCACGTCCGGGTAGAGCCGGCGCTGGGCGTCGGTCGGCTCCCAGAGCCGGCCCATCGGCGAGGCGAACCGGGCCCACGAGGTCATCTCGCGGGCGAGGTCGGTCGTCGTGAACTTGGCGTCGAGCGACCGCGCCGCGGCCAGCGGCGGCGTCGTGAAGGCGAGGAAGCCGAACGACTCGTCGATCCTCGTCCTGTTCGCGTCGAAGAGTTTCAGCCAGGTGCGGTCACGGTCGTGAGGATGGAAGACCGGGTCGGCCGGCCGGCCCTCGAGCGAGGGCTCGGTCTCGAGCCGGACCTGCAAGTCCTTGGCGTTGTTGCAGCCCCAGTAGAAGCCCGGCGTGCCGCCGAACCACTCGCCCTTGCTGCTCCGCCAGAGCTTCGATTTGTGGGTCCCGAGCTCGAACATGGCGATCTCGTTGGTCTTCGTGTCGGCGAGCAGCCATTCGTTCGAGTAGAGCCCGTTGTTCCCCTCGCCGAGGATCTTCACGGCGCCGTCGATCGAGTCCGCGTACTGGACCGCCCGACGGATCCGGTCGACCAGGGGGATCCCCTTCGGGTCGAACTTCGTCTGGCCGATGGTGGTCTCGCAGGCGACGAGCCCGGCGTCGTTCATGTAGTAATCGAGCCCGCTCATGAGGCCGCCGGGATAGGTCTGCATCACCACGCGGTGCCCCCGCGCCGGCGTGATGTCGAGCCAGACCTTGTAGTGGATGGCATGAACGAGATTCCACATCGTGATGTGGCCGAAGACGACCTTGCCGTCGGCCGTGGCCGGCCCGGTCGCGGCGAAGGCGCTGCAGTGCGATTCGGGAGCCTTCCGCGTCGTCCCCTCGGCGGGCTCGCGGAACCGCTTGCCTTCGAGCCCGGTCGCGGTGGCGTCCAGGGCGTCGTCCAGGAACGTGGTCTCGATGTCCGCGTTCACGGTCGCGATGTCGAGGAGGTCGAGCGGCCGGCCCTGGAACTTGGCGCCGGCCGCGGCGGCGCCGTCGGCGATGCCCTTCATCTCCTCGATGTATTCGGCCCCGATCCCGCGGAGGAAGAGCGCATCGGCCATGAACCTCAGGTCGCGCCAGCCACCGGCCGGGTCGGTCCGGCTGCGGTACTCGGCCAGGCCGTCGATCAACTTGACGATCTCCGGGGCGAGCAGCCGGCCGTGCTGATAGCCGCGGTCGTAGGGCTCCCCCTCGACGTGGACGACGACGAACCCGGCCTGGGGATACCGATACCCCGGGCCATACCGCTGCACGCCCGCCGGATCGGGCCGGAACTCCCGGGCCCCGGCCGCCAGCTTCACCGGCGAGGGGGTGGTGTTCGCCCCCGGCGCCGGGGAAGGCGCCGGCTCATTCGCCGCGACGGCCGCGAAGGTCGTCAGCCATCCCGAGAAAACGACGATCGTCCGCGAGAGCTTCGCCATGGACTCGCCCCGTTCCTTCCGCTCGCCGGTGCGGCCGCCGGCATGGGTATCATCAGGAGGTGAGAGGGCCCTCATTCTAGGAAACACCCGCCCGCCGCGGAAGCCCCCGGGCCTCGGGACCTCGGGGCGTGTTCCCTTGACCCATGACTGGGAGCGCGGCATCCTTGCCGTGGAAAGAGCCCTGGTGCTCAGCGGTGGAGAGCGAAGCCGTGGTCGATCCATCCGAAGGATTGGGAATGACCCTCAAGGAACTGCATGAGCTCCTCGGCGAGCCTACTGACTTCATGATCTCAAGCCGAAGTGAACGACAACCGATGATCTGGCGGTATGGTGAAATCGAGTATCACTTCGGGCCGAGCGGCCGTGTGTGGCTCGTCTACACCGAGGACGACGACGGCAATCCGAGGGTGCTTGGCCTCCGGCTTGCCGAGGGATAGGCATCACCACCTGACCTCGCGCCGAGTCGGATTCTGGTATCATGAGGCTGGTCGCGTTATGGAGTCGGTCCATCCGGGCTGATGTGAGAGGAAGTTGCCATGACAACGCTGCTGGAGAAGGCCTTCGCTGAGGCTGCCAAGCTGTCCGAGGACGAGCAGGTGGTGCTGGCGAAGCGGCTCCTGGCCGAACTGGAGGCTGAGGACGACTTCGATAGAGCCATAGCCCGATCTGCTCATAAGCTCGCGGGGCTGGCGGCGGAGGCCCTCGCCGAGCATCACGCCGGCTTGACCGAAGAACTCGACCCCGACCGCCTATGAACTCGCGCACGACGCGACGCTTCCGTGAGCTCTTCGCGGCCTTGTCTGCCCACGTCCAGCGGCAGGCCCGGGACGCGTATCGATTGTTCCGCCAGAACCCGGCACATCCCGGCCTCCACTTCAAGCAGGTCCATACCGATCCGCTCCTCTTCTCGGCCCGAGTCGGGATCAGTTACCGTGCGGTCTGCGTGCGTGAGGGCGATACCGTCGTCTGGTTCTGGATCGGCTCCCATGCGGCGTATGACAACCTCCTCGCTCAGCTTTGAATGGTCTCGTTATTGCCTATTCTCGCTCGAGCCTGATCATGGTTGATGGCCTCGTCATCGCACTCGCCGTCTTCACCCTTGTCGCCGTGACCCGGCGGCTCCATCCCGCCCGGCCGATCCCGGTCGTCATCCTGACGGGGCTATCCGCGGCGTGGACCTGGGCGAACCTCCGAGACCCCGGATGGGAGGAGGTTTGGATTGAAAGCGCCCCGAGGGAGTTGAACCCCATCACGAGGGCCCTGTTCTATCGCGGATGGCCGCTCGCACCGTTCATGCTCTGCATCATTCACGGCAACCGATTTCGACCCGACGGATTCGAATCGTGGGCGATGGTCATCGACCGGCTGGTCCTCCTCGCCGCCCTCTGGCTCGCCCGGCTCGGATGCGATCGATTGGCCATACGCAATTGCGATCATGTCGGAAAGTAATGGGATAAGGAACGTGGGAGCGAACATCTTCCTCTACTGCCCGGCCGGCGTGGAAGGCCCCTCCCGGAGCGACCTGGAAGAGGAGCTGGAGGCGTTCTTCGGCGGGGCCGCCGCGGACTGCGGGGCGGGCACCGGCCGCGGCGGATTCCACCTCGACTTCGAGTTCGCCTCAGGCCAGGACCCGCATGCGTGGGCCGACCGCCTCGGGTCGTTCCTGGCCGGCCTGGGCGTGCGCCCGGGCACCTACTTCGACGTGTTCCCGGACGGCTACGAGCCGGGCGGCGAGTGGCGGCGAGTGGAGGTGTTCGGGGCGGATGGGCGGCGGACCGATCGCCCCGGCGGGTAGGCTCTCCGAATCAGGCTGCGCTCGACCTGGCGCCGACCGAACGGATAGAATCGAGGTACGAAAGGACCCGAACCGATGACGATCCGCCTACCGCCCGACCTGGAGCGCTCCATCGAAGCCGTCGTGAATTGGGGCCGGTACGCGTCCGTCGATCACGCCATGGCCGAGGCTGCTCGACTCTTGCTCCGCCGTGAAAGCCAGCAGCGACAGCCGACCGGAACGGCCGGCAATGCGGGCCTCGGCTCGATCGGGGCCCTGCGTGACGATGCCGACCTCCTCGACCAGGCCGTCAAGCATGCCATGAAGGTCAGGGAGGAGCGGCCGTGGAGGCTGTCCGGCGTTGAATAGAGCCTTGCTCGACACCGACATCTACTCCGAGATCCTCAAGGCCATCGACAAGACCGTCACCCACAACGCAACGGCCTACCGACAGGCTCATCGCCGCCTGACGTTCTCGGTGATCACCGTGATGGAGATCATCCAGGGCCTGAAGAAGGCCGGAGCGTCGCCGAAGCGCATCCAGGCGTTCCGCGACGCCATAATCCCCGAGGAGATCCTCCCATTCGATCAGGACACCGCCCGACCTTGCGGGCCTGATCGCCGGCGACCTTGACCGCTTTGGCCGTCCAATCGGCCGTTGCGACCCCATGATCGCCCCGGTGGCCATCCTCCATGGGCTGGATCTCGTCACCGGCAACACTGCCCACTACCAACGTGTCCAGCAACTCGGCTACCCATTAACCCTCGCGAACTGGCGGGTCTAGCTAGATGGGCGTGGATTTCACCGCCATCGGCGAGCACGACCTCGATCTCGGTTCGGGTTTCGACCCGAATTGGATTGCCCGACGTCCCGGGTTTGGGCCGGCGGTTCAATGGACTCGCGAGTTTCTCCTGGCGTCCAATCCCGCCTATCGGGACGATGAGCCGTCCTGGGGGCTGGAGTACAGCCTCCGAGTCCTCCGCCTGCCTGGCACGTTTCGCATTCGATTCGGCCGCCGGCTCTTCCTCGTGGACCACATCGCTCGATGGCACACGTTCTTGACAGATCCCGTCGCACGCACGGTCCTTCGGGGAGCCGTCCAAACCGTCGCCGATGTCCTCGATTCCTCGGGGCTCTACTACTTGCCCGATAGCAGCTTTGCACCTTCCCTCGCTATCGATCGCATCTGGGACGACGGTTCCCTGGAAGATGTCCGAGCCGACCTGGACCGCGGCTGCGGCCCCCCCTCGCTTGATCTGGACGTCCTCTATCAAGAGGATTTGAGCGAAGCGATACTTGAGACGGGGTACTTCTACGAACCCCGTCCCGCGAGGACTACGATTCATCTGGGGAGTGGGGCGAGCAGCGACTGCGGGAGAGCTGGTATGAGTATTCCCACGGCTGAAACGCAGTCCGCCACGGCCACTCACCTGGTCGTCACGGACGATACCCTGAGCATCGAGCTGTCCGATGGTCGCTCGATCGCCGCACCGCTGGGCTGGTATCCTCGGCTGCTTCACGGCACTCCCGAGGAGCGGGGCCGTTGGCAACTGATCGGCCAGGGCCGCGGCATTCACTGGCCCGATCTCGACGAAGACATCAGCGTCGATGCCCTGCTGGCCGGTCGACCATCGGGAGAGAGCCAGGCATCCTTCAAGCGATGGCTCGACCAGCGGATCGATTCCATCCCGAAGCCCTCCTAGCCGCGACCGGCAGCCGTCTCCGCCCCGCCGCGATGCTCTTACCTTCGGCTCAAGGGAAATGGGCGATCCGATGCGAATCAGCCCCAGCACCGACGATCCCCTCCCACGGTGGATCCTGGTCGCCTGGGGCCTGATGGTGTCCTTCCGCCTGGTCGCCCTGCCGCTCTCGCTGGCGAGTTCCATCGGCGCCCGCCGATACGGCCTGCCGTCTTCCCGCCGCGGCGCTCCCGGGGAGCGGCTGCGGCTCCACCCCGGCCACCCAAGGCTGTAACCAGACGCGGCGTGTGGTCATCTCGCTCGCTGATAGGTTGCCATCTCGCGAGGGACCTCGCGCACCAGGTCGGCGCCGATCAAGAATCGGTTTCTCAGCTCGGGGTAACGGTCAAAAGCCTCTCGGAGTCGAGGGCCGACTCGATGGAAGTCTTCGCCGGGGTTATCAAGGCCGAGGGTCAGGAAGATCTTGGTGGCGCCGGTCGGCTGCTCCAGGACATCCAGGATTGACGCCGACCTCACCGCCCCGTCGTCACGCCATGCGGCGACAATCTCGTCTCGAAGTGCGGGCGGGACCGTCTGCGACGGCCGCCATTTGATGCGTACTTCCTGCGTCAGCGCATATCTCCCCGTCGCCACATCGACTGGCACAAGGACGTTGATACGCCTCGATCGACCGAACAGTCGGGAGAAGAGCCCCATGACGAATCCCCATTCCGTCGCCGAACGACCAGGCCCGGCGGACAGGCCCACCGAGCAGGACCTCGATCCTACCGCGCCGCCACACGGTTGATCCCTCGCCCGGCGCGAGTTAGGCTCGTCGGAGTAACCCTCCTCCCGGACCACGACTGGTACCGGGGCACGGCACTCCCCACACCATCCCTCCTGGGAGGACCGCCGATGACGCCTTCCGAGACGCTCAGCCGCCGTCGCGTGCTCGCCGCGAGTGCGACCGCCGCCACCTTCACGATCGTGCCCCGCCACGTCCTGGGCGGGCCCGGGCACAAGGCCCCCAGCGAGACGCTCAACGTCGCCGGCATCGGCGTCGGCGGCATCGGCAGCCACGACGTCAAGGAGCTGTCCACCCAGAACATCGTCGCGCTCTGCGACGTCGACCGATCGATCCTCGAGGGCCAGGCGAAGCTCTACCCCAAGGCTCGAATCTACTCCGATTACCGCAAGATGCTCGACGCCCAGAAGGACATCGACGCGGTGACCATCGCCACGCCCGATCACTCGCACGCCATCATCACCATGGCCGCGCTCCGCGCGGGCAAGCACGTCCACTGCCAGAAGCCGCTGACCCACTCGGTGTACGAGGCGCGGGCCGTCGGCAAGGCCGCGCGGGAGGCGAAGGTCGCCACCCAGATGGGCAACTACGGTCAGGCCTCGGAGGAACACCGCCTCATGGCCGAGCTGATCTGGGCGGGCGCCGTCGGCACCGTGCAGGAGGTCCACGCCGGCTCCAACCGCTACCCGGCCATCTCGCCCCGCGGCATCCCCCGCCCCAAGGACACCCCGCCGGTCCCGGCCAACCTGGACTGGGACGTCTGGGTCGGCCCCGCGCCGATTCGTCCCTACCACCCGAGCTACCATCCGTTCGCCTGGCGCGGCTGGTGGGATTTCGGCTCGGGGGTCCTCGGCGACATCGCCTGCCACGAGCTCTCCCCGGTCTTCAAGGCGCTCAAGCTCCAGGACCGCCATCCCGACTGGGTGGAGGCCTGCTCCTCGAACCATCAGCTCCCGCCCGAGGTCCGCCAGGAGTCGGCGCCCATGGCCTCGATCACGCGGTGGCACTTCGCGGCCGGCTTCGACCGCCCGGCGCTCACGATCACGTGGTGGGACGGCGGCCTCAAGCCGGCTCGCCCCGAGGAGCTCGAGCCCGACGCCCCCTTCGCCGAGGGCGACTGGATGATGATCGTCGGCGACAAGGGCAAGATGCTCCGCCACGAGCTCATCCCGGCGCGACGGGCCAGGGAGTTCGGCCCCCCGCCCCGCGTCCTCGAACGCTCGCCGGGCCATTACGTGGAGTGGATCAACGCCTGCAAGGGGGGCCACGCCGCGGGGTCGAACTTCGACGGCCACGCGGCCCACCTCGCCGAGGTCGTCCAGCTCGGCAACATCGCCCTCCGCACGCCGGGACGGCTCGCCTGGGATCCCGTCGGCCTGAGATTCACCAACTCGGCCGCGGCCAATGCCCTGGTGAACCCGCCCTATCGAAGCGGGTGGTATCTCTGACGAGAATCTCGAGGAGCCGTCCGATGAAGAGGCTGGGAATCCATGTCGTCGCGATGTTCCTGATGATCGCCCCGGCCACGGCGCGGGGCGACGAGCCGAAGTTCGTGCCGCACCGCATCGGCCACTTCCGGTCGGAGACGCTGGCGGCGGCCGACTTCAACAACGACGGCAAGCCCGACGTCGTCGCGGGCGAGCTCCTCTACCTCGCCCCCGACTTCCGCCCGACGAAGATCCGCACGCTCAAGGGCGAGGTCGACGAGCAGGGCAAGGGCTATCGCTGGGACTTCATGAACGAGGCGCTCGACGTCGACGGCGACGGCAAGCTCGACGTGGTCGCCTGCGACTGGTTCCAGAAGCACGCGACGTGGTATCGCAACGTCGGCACGGCCGCGGCCGCCGGCGAGTGGCCCGAGGCCCTGATCGAGGCGAACGGCAACTTCGAGTGCGGCCAGCTCGCCGACGTGGACGGCGACGGCAAGGCGGAGGAGGTCGTCCCCTCCGTGCAGCGGACCGTCTGGTACGAGCGCGTCCGCGACCCGGCCGGCAAGGCCGGCTTCGCGGTCCACGTCGTCTCCGACAAGCTCTACGATTACGGCGTCGGCGTGGGCGACGTCAACGGCGACGGTCGCCCCGACTTCATCCGCCCGGGCGCCTGGTACGAGGCCCCCGCCGACCCGCGTCACGGCACCTGGACCGAGCACCCCCTCTTGCTCGGGGATCGCGAGCAGAAGGTGGCCCAGCATACGCCCCAGATCTTCGTGATCGACGTCAACGGCGACGGCCTGAAGGACCTGATCACGTCGTCGGCCCACCGCTACGGGATCTTCTGGTACGAGCAGGTCCGCACCGGCAACGCCATCTCATTCAAGCAACACCTGATCGACGATTCCTGGACCCAGGCCCACAGCCTCGCGCTCGGCGACCTCGACGGCGACGGCGTCCCGGAGCTGATCACCGGCAAGCGTTTCATGGCCCACAACGGCGGCGATCCCGAGGAGGACAAGCCGCTGGGCGTCTACTACTACACGCACACCCGCGGCCCGAACCCGACCTGGACCCGGCACGCGATCTCGCAGGACGCCGGCATCGGCTCCGGCCTGAACATCCCGGTCCTGGACATGGACGGCGACGGCGATCTCGACCTCGTCGTGACCGGCAAGTGGGGCGGCCCCGTCTGGTTCGAGAACCGATCCCGATGACGGCTGACGCCCGGGCGTCGAGGCGGAGCCTTCCTGGCGTTCACCGCAGCCCCCCACGACCGCCGACGGAGCGATGGCCGCTACCCGACGAACGTCCGCCGTTCGCGGCCCCGGGCTTCGCGCCGGTCATGAGCCATCCGCTCGTCCGCGTGATCGAGCCGATCCAACACGCGGCCATGGAGACCGTGCCGGTGTCACCCCGTCGCGACGCACTGGAAGACCTCCTCGAGCGGCTTGCCGAAGACCTGCGCGATCCTGAACGCCACCTCCAATGACGGCGAATACTTGCCGCCCTCGATGGCGTTTACCGTCTGCCGGCTCACCCCGATCCGTTCGGCGAGCTCCTGCTGCGTCATCTCGGCGTGCGCGAACCGGAGCGCCCGGATCTGATTTCGAATCACCATCACATCCCCCGCCGGTAGTAGACGATCCGGAGGATGAATCCCAGCACCTCGGACAGGAACAGCGAGAGGAGCAGCAGGTGTGCGATCCAGACGTTGTCGATGGAGAAGACCATGCCCGTGATCGCGAAGAGGATACCGGCGGCGAGTAGCCAGGACGAGTTGTTCTCCGCCCGCCATCCGATCAGCCGGTCACGCTCGTCTCGCCCCTCGGGACGGCTGGCGATCGCCACCGCGGCGTGCCCCACCACCAGGAAGATCACCATCAGCACGACCGACACGGCGAACAGAGGAGCGTAGGCGGGCAGGATCCTGACGCCTGCCGCAAGCATCCGCCCGGCGACGAAGAAGTAGGCACCAAGCCCGACCACCGTGCCGACCAGCTGAATCCAGACGCTCTTCTCCTCGAATGAAGCATTCATGCGGCCCCCTCGTCTGTGTCATGTTTTCCCGACTTCGTGTCAATTCTATTTGACACCGTCGCGAAGTCAAGTATTCTTGACACGAGCCGATCGGCCCGGCGGGGGGCGGCGTCCCGCCTCGCGGATCAGGCGGAGGATTTCGAGCAGGGCCGCCTCCTTGAACCGCCGATGCCGCAGGAGGAGGAACAGGCCGTGCTCAGCCTCTCGCCAGGCCGGCGGTGCCGTAGCCCTCGCGATACTCGCGGCGGACGAAGCGGTTGGCCTCTTCCAGGTTGGTGACCTTGAGGGCGTCGGCATCCCAGGCGAGGGCCTTGTTGGGGAAGCGGGTGGAGAGGCAGCCGAGGAGGACCATCTCGGTCAGCGGGCCGGCGTACGAGAACGGGGCCGAGGTCTTGCCGTTGCCCCGGCAGGCCTCGACGAACTGGAGGTAGTGATCGTCGCCCTGGGGCTGGGGATACTTGTATGCGGCGAACCGGTCGGCGGGGAGCAGGACGGGGGCGTCGATGTAGGGGGAGTACAGGACGCCCTCGGTGCCGACGTAGATCGAGCCCTGGTCGCTGAGCGGCCCCTTGCCGACGAGGGACGCGACCTCGGCCGGCGGGCGGCGGTCGCCGTCGTACCAGGTGAGGGTCGGCTTCTCGATCGTGTGCGCGGTGGCGGGGAACGTGTAGCGGACGACCGAATCGAGCCCCCAGCTATGCCGGTTGGGGGCGCCTCCGGTGGAGTAGACCTCGACGGGGGCCGTGAGCCCGAGCGCGCCGAAGACCGGGTCCAGGATGTGGCAGCCCATGTCGCCGAAGGTGCCGGTGCCGAAATCGAGCCGCTTCCGCCACTCGCCCGGGTGATACCAGCCCGCGATGAACGGCCGCGCGGCGGCGACGCCGAGCCAGCCGTCCCAGCTCAGGCCGGCGGGGACCGGGTCGACGCGGTCGGGGCGCGGGGCGGAGTCTCCCCACTTCTTGCCGCTCCAACTGTGGACTTCCTTGACCCGGCCGATGGCGTGGTCCTGGATGATGGCGACGACCGCCTTGTGCACCGGATGGGAGTGGATCTGGATGCCCATCTGGGTGACCAGTCCCTTCTCCCGGGCGAACCGGGCGAGCTGCCGGGCCTCGTAGACGGTCTGGGCGAGCGGCTTCTGGGTGTAGACGTTCAGACCCCGCTCCATGGCCCGCATGGTGATGGGGGCGTGCATATGATCGGGGGTCGAGATGTTGACGGAGTGGAGGTCCTTCTCCTTGTCGAGCAGCTCGCGGTAGTCCTGGTAGACGCGGATGCCGGGGAACCGCTTCTTGACCTCGGCGGCCCGGTTGAGGTCGACGTCGGCGACGGCCACGAGCTTGAGGTGGGGGCTCGCGGTGAGCGACTCGATGTCGGCGAAGGCCATCCCCGAGGCGCCGAAGCTGGCGTGATTGAGGGTCTCCGAGGGCGCCGCGGCGTAGCCCCGAGAGACATAGGGGAAGGCGAGACCGCCCGCCATCAGCTTCAGGACGGAGCGACGGTTCAGCGACGATTGACGCATACGAGGAGCCCTCCAGCCGGAGCACGAGTCGAGAATCAAAGAAATGTTAAACGGTGTGACTGAGGATCGCAACGGGGAGGATCGGGCCGGCCGAAGATGCGGGGATCCGCCCCTCTCTCGCGCACGGTGTCGATTCCCGCCCGGTCCGTTCGACTGAGAGGGTGAGAGCCCGGCGCGAGTCGATGCCGGGCATGACCCCGACGAGGCTGCCTGGAAGGAGGTCCCGATGCGATACGTGTGCCTGGGATTCATCGACGAGGCGAAGTTCGCCGAGATCCCGCCGGCAGACGCACGGCGGATGATGGAAGAGTGCTTCGCCTACGACGACGAGCTGCGGCGGGGCGGCCATTTCGCGGGCGGGGAGGCGCTCGATTCGGCCCGGAACGCGGTCACCCTGAGGATGAAGGAGGGCAAGGTCGAGGTCACCGACGGCCCGTTCGCGGAGACCAAAGAGATGCTCGGCGGGATCCTGCTGCTGGAGGCCCGGGACATGAACCACGCGATCGCGCTGATGTCCAGACACCCGGGCGTGCGGATGGGGCCGTTCGAGATCCGGCCGGCGAACGAGGCGATCAACCGCCTGATCGCCGAGCGGGATGCGGCGGTCGCCGGAGAAAAGTGAAGGCCCATCCGGGAGGAGCGCGCCCGGTCACCGATTCGCTCGCCGTGCCGACGGGGCGAGGTTGTCTTCTGTCTTGATGATTCGAGCCGGGGCGGCGCACGGGATGGGTCGGAGGAAGATCGGTCCTCCTCCCCCTCGAACCTGGCCGTGGCGCCTCCCGGTCCGCCGGTCGGATCGCATGCGTTCGGCCGGCCGGAAGTCGGCCCGCGGGCTTGCTCTGGAGTGCTTTCGGCCCGCAACCCGGGCGATCGAATCAAGGATTTTCGTCGGGCGGCAGGCCCAGCAGCTCCCTCGCGGAGGTCACGACGGCGTCGAAACGGCGGTCTTTGTGATTCAGCTTGTGGACCGGCGCATGCGGCAGTATCTCGCAAATTTCCTTCTGGAGGGTGGCGGCAGGGGTTTCGGGGTCGGCGGCGGCGCGGCCGGCAAGCGCGGGGAGCGTGTGCCACCGGACGGGCACCCGCTCCCAGATCTCGCGAACCTCATGATCGGCCTTCAGAAGATATGCAAATGTATAACAAATTGTCATATAAGGATAAAAAAAGCAGTCGCGGCCCTGGGCGGGGTCGACGAACCACGTCGTATCCCTCCGGCGCAACGCCATGCTGAAGCGGATGTAATCCCGAATCTTGACGTTGTAGACCGCCCTCTTCCAGTTCGCCCAGCATCGTGGGGTTCGGAAATAATCAACGAAGAGATCGCACCAGTGGGAGACGAGGGGGTTGTTGGCCTCGGATGACGACAGGAACCAGGATGGCAATACCAGGTTAGGGTCACCCGAGGAGTGGAAGGCGAAGAAGCCCGCCGGCGACGTCAGCTCATCAACCCAGTCGGAGAGGGGGGCCATCGGCAAGACCGTGGAGTCCACCCAGACCCCGCCGTGCTCCTTCAGGCACACCAGTCGAATGATGTCGGATTTGATCTGCGGAGTGACCTTGTGCTGGCGCACTCCGACCCTGTCCAGGATGCTCTCGGCTTCCGCATCTTCGATGACGTGCAGCCTGCGATCCGGATTGAGATCCTCCCAGAGTCGGAAGATGCGTTGCACGTGCCTCGGGGCCCTTTCTCGCCCCTGGAACCAGGCCGTCCAGATGGTCGATTTGTCCGCTTCGCGATTCATCCTCGGCTCCCCGCCAGATGCAGGCTGGACATCGAGATCGGGCTCGTGACACAAGATCGGCGACCGATGGACGCCGGGTTGGCTTGCAGGCGGCCTGCGGGGTGGCGGGACGGACGAGGCGGACGACGGCGTCGATCGGGCCGGGGCCCGTGACGGCCCGCGCGAGCGTGGTGATGTCGTTCGTCCGGGCCTCGAAAGCTCGCGCGCCGCCCCCGGTGTCGCGCTGGCTGTCCCTCGGCACGCTGAAACAACATATGCGGTAAACTCGCGAGTGATGCCGAACTTACCAGGGGGGGAGTTGGGGGATCGCGGTGCCATGGCATGCGGCTTATGGGAGAGACTCTAAGCAAATGCGACGGCGGGGGCAAGGGGATCTCCGATCAACGACAGCTCGGCCGCCCGCGCTTCATCGGGACACCGGGCCCTTCGATTCGAAGCGACCGCGCCTGATGCGGTCGTTCGAGGGGCGACGGCCCGCCCGGGGGCCGCGTGGCGACCCGCGGGGACGTTCGAATCGCCCCATCGCGGACCTTCCCCGGCCGAGGCCGGGCGGAGCTACGGGGCGGCGGCCGCGTGGGCCCGCGTCTCGGGGCCGCGGCCGGCCGTGGGGGGCGCCCCCTGCGCGGCCGGAGTCCCGTCCTGGCCGTCGGCCGGGCGGACGGCGCGACCCTTGATCTTGAGGGAGGCGTCGCCGAGCTCGTGCTGCATGGCGTCGCCCAGGGCCCGGAGGCGGGCGACGACGTCGGGGTGGGACGCGGCGATGTTGGTCGTCTCGCCGAGGTCGTCCTTGAGGTTGTAGAGCTCCAGGCCGACGGGGAGCTTCCGATACTTGCCCGGGATGCCGCCGCGGCCGGGGGCCTGGCCGTTCATCGTCTGTGACTGGTGGGGGAGTAGCAGCTTCCAGTCGCCGCTGCGGATCGCCTGGAGGCTCCCCCCGTACCAGATGAAGAGGGCCTCGTGCGGGCTCCGCGCGCCGGGCGAGCCCAGGAGGAGGGGCGAGATGTCCTTGCCGTCGATGGGGAGCGGCGGCGGGCTCGCGCCGGCGATCGCGGCGAGGGTCGGCAGCAGGTCGATGGTGGCGGCGACCTCGCGGCAGGTCGAGCCCGCCGGGATGTGGCCGGGCCACCGGGCCGCGAACGGCTCGCGGATGCCCCCCTCGAAGCTCGTCCCCTTGCCCTCGCGGAGCGGGCCGGCGGAGCCGGCGTGGTCGCCGTAGCTCAGCCACGGGCCGTTGTCGGCGGTGAAGATCACCAGGGTCCGGCCGTCGAGCTTCAGCTCCTCGAGCGTCCGGAGGATGTCACCCACGCCGGCGTCGATCTCCTCGATCACGTCGCCGAAGGCCCCGCGCCTGGTCCGGCCGGCGAAGGCGTCGGAGCGGAAGAGGGGCACGTGCGGCATGCTGTGCGCCAGGTAGAAGAAGAAGGGCCGGTCCGCGTGCTTGCGGATGAACTCGACCGCCCGCCGCGAGTAGGCCCCCGTGAGCGACTTCTGGTCGAGGGCCGTGACGTCCGCGTCGATCACGCGGTCCCCCTCGATCATGGGCAGGTTGGGGAAGTCCTTCGGCGCCTCCGGATGGTGGGGCCACATGTCGTTGGAGTAGGGGAGGCCGAGGTACTCGTCGAACCCGTGATGGGTGGGGAGCTGGGAGGGGAGGCATCCCAGGTGCCACTTGCCGGCCATGCCCGTGGCGTAGCCCCGCGCCTTGAGCACCTCCGCCAGGGTGGTCTCGGCGTGCGAGAGCCCGACCTTCATCTTCGGCCCGAGGGCACCTCGGATCGAGACTCGCTCATGATAGCACCCGGTCATCAGGGCGGCCCGCGAGGCGGAGCAGACGGCGCTCGAGACGTAGAAGTCCGTGAGCCGGACGCCCTCGCGGGCGATGCGGTCGATGTTCGGCGTGGCGTATCCCGTCGCGCCGCTGAACCCGAGGTCGCCGTAGCCGAGGTCGTCGCAGAAGATCAGGACGATGTTCGGCGGCGGTTCGCCCCCCCGAGCGGGGGCCGGGCCCGGCAGGCAGCAGGAGCCTGCGAGGAGCAAGAGGAAGGCCGCCGCCCGGCCGTATGGTCGCGTCGCGCTGGTCATGGTTCGTCGCCCTCGCCGTCGGATTGCACCGCCACGGGCGACATTGTCCGCCATCCCGGGGGCAGCGCCAACGGCCGGACGTCGATCGATCGGCGTGGGCCCGGCGCCCGGCCCCGCGCGGGCCGTCCCCGCGCGACCGGGAGTCGATCGTCGATGATCGCTATTGATTGATAATCGATCGATACAATCTACAATTTTCGTCCGCTGTCGACTTGAATCCTCTCTGTTGACCTGAAATAATGGTCTCGACGCCAGCCCGTCCGCCTCCCGAATCGAGCAGCCTTTCACCCCGGCATGGACTCTCGGGGGCGGAATTTCGAGCGGCCCCCGGGTCCCCACCCGGGCCGCTCCTCGGAAGCGAGTCTCCCTCCTCATTGGGATAGGTCACGCGTTCTCGCGAGTTGCGCCGCGGCCCGGGCTTTTTTCCCCGGGCGGCCGGAGACTCGCGCGGGAGGGCCGGCTCAATGAGAAGGGCATCGACGTGCGATCGGGCCATCGGGATTCGGGGCAAGGAGCCCGATCGCCCCGCTCGCCGGGGGCTGATCGGGGCGATCGCGTGGATCGCCCTGGGCACGGGCATCGGCACGGCCACGGTCGCCGGCTGTGGCCACCCGGACGCGGGCTCGATCGACCTGACGGCCGCCAAGCAGGCCGCCGCCGGCTCCGGCCGGAAGATGATCGAGCCGGGGTCCCTGAAGGGGCGCGGCCGCGGCCGCGCCCCCGGCCAGTCGCGGGCCAGCGACGAGGCCCCCAGGCTCGCGCCCTCGGGCCGGGCCGCGCCCAGGCATTGATCCGAGATCGACCTCACCCCGTCCCGTCCCGTCCCGTCCCGTCCCGCTTGCCGCTCCGCGGTCGGCTCGCTTCGTTTCTCCCAATCAAGAGGACTTGGCCCATGAGGTATCGTCACGCCCGCCGCCCCGCCCGGCCCGGCTTCACGCTGATCGAGCTGCTCGTCGTGATCGCGATCATCGCCGTCCTGATCGCGCTCCTGCTGCCGGCCGTGCAGGCGGCCAGGGAGGCGGCCCGGCGCGCCCAGTGCACCAACAACCTGAAGCAGATCGCCCTGGCCACGCTCAACTACGAGGCGAGCAGCGGCTGCTTCCCGCCGGGGCACTACTTCACCCGCTATTCCTGGGGCTGGTATTACGGCTCCAACGTCTTCGTCCAGTTGCTCCAGCACTTCGAGCAGCAGGCCACCCACAACGCGTTCAACTTCTCCCTCAGCTCGTACGACGCCCCCAACCACACCGTGGCCGGCGCCGCGCTCTCGGTCCTCTGGTGCCCGAGCGACGCCGCGGCCTCCGAGCGCTTCCCCATCGACGCCGACCTGCAGAACTTCTACGGGCCGCCGGCGGCGGGATTCGCCGGGGTGACCTTCTCGAGCTACGCCGCCAACAACGGCCCGTGGATCCTCTACTTCGACATCTCGGATCCGGGCATGGACCCGGCCGTCGTGGCGCCCGGCTATCGGGCCTGGGCCAATAGCACGCGCGGGGTGATCTTCCCGGGCTCGTCGATCCGGCTGGGGGCGATCACCGACGGGACCAGCAACACGTTCGCCTTCGGGGAGCATGCCCACGGGATCCTCGCGCCCGGGGATCAGAAGACGAGCCAGCACTGGCATTCCGGCTGGTGGGGCGACACCCAGTTCGACACGATCAACGCGATCAACGCCTACAGGACGCTCCGCCGCGAGATCGCGGCCGGGGCCTGGTGGATCCCCCTCCGCTCGGCCTCGAGCTTCCATCCCGGCGGGGCCAACTTCGCGTTCTGCGACGGCTCGGTCCGATTCCTCAAGGAGTCGATCGATACCTGGCCGATCGACGTGGACAACGGCGCCGACCCGGTCGGGATCGCCTACGGGCCGGACTACGGCGAATACCGCTGGGGGGCGGCGAAACCCCGCGTCTACCAGGCGCTGTCCACCCGCGACAACGGCGAGGTGGTCGGCGGCGATTCGTACTGAGCAGCCCCCCGGGCACGGCCGGGCGCCCGGCCGTGCCGCCGCCTCGCTCGAAAAATCCGTGTAAGGGTCCCGCCCCGGTTGTGTAGAACCGAGTGGATGAGGAAGGAGGACCCTGAGATGGAAGAGCCCCCCGCCACGCGGTGCTCGCTGATTATCAAGCTCCGGGACCCGGCCGACACGGCGGCCTGGCGGGAGTTCGTGGAGATCTACGAGCCCTTGATCCACCGGCTGGCCCGCCGCAAGGGGCTCCAGGACGCCGACGCCCGCGACCTCGGCCAGGAGGTCTTCCGCGCCGTGGCCGGGGCGGTGGACCGCTGGGACCCGTCGCTCGGGCGGTTCCGCGCGTGGCTCTCGACGATCGCCCGCAACCTGCTGATCAACTTCCTGACCCGGGGGCGGGCCCAGCCCCGGGGGAGCGGGACGACCAGCGTGCAGGACCTGCTCGAGGCCCAGCCCGCGGCCGACCCGTTCGCCACGGCGATCTTCGAGGACGAGCACCGCCGCCGCCTCTTCCGCTGGGCGGCCGAGGAGATCCGCGGCGAGTTCACCCCGGCCACCTGGCAGGCCTTCTGGCAGACCGCCGTCGAGGGCCGCAAGCCGGCGGAGGTCGCCGACGCGCTCCGGCTCTCGATCGGATCGGTCTACGTCGCCCGCAGCCGGGTCCTCGCCCGTCTCCGCCGGCGGATCGATCGGCTCCGGGTCGACCCCGAAACCCCGTCCCTGTCCGACCGCCCGGCGATCCCGATCGCGAAGGAAGGAGGAGCCTCGTGAAGGTCCGATGGAACCCCTGCGACGCCAGCCGGCTCGGCCTGCTGGCCGTGGACGAGCTCCCGCCCGGCGAGGTCGCCCGGCTCGAGGAGCACCTGGAGAACTGCCCGCGCTGCCGCGACACGCTCGACCGGATCGTCGGCAACGACCCGTGCGCCGAGGAGGCCCGCCGATACCTCGACGACCAGGATGAGGACCCGGATGAGGAAGGGCTCGCCGGCCGGGGCGCGGCCCTCTCGCTCGACTTCCTCGCCCCCTCGGACTGGCCGGACTCGATCGGCCGGCTGGGGACCTACGAGGTCAAGGGCTTGCTCGGCACGGGCGGCATGAGCGTGGTCCTGAAGGCGGTCGACCCGGCGCTCGGGCGGGTGGTGGCGATCAAGGTGATGACGGCCTCGCTGGCGAGCTGTGCCGCGGCCCGGCGGCGGTTCTTCCGCGAGGCGAAGGCCGCGGCGGCCGTCGTCCACGAGCACGTCGTCGGCATCTTCGCGGTCTCCGAGGCGGCCGGGCTCCCCTTCCTGGTGATGGAGTACGTCCCCGGCCGGTCGCTCCAGGACCGGCTGGATGCCCTCGGCCCGCTCCCCGTCGTCGAGGCCCTCCGGATCGGCATGCAGACCGCCTCGGGGCTCGCCGCGGCCCATGCCCAGGGGCTCGTCCATCGCGACGTCAAGCCGGCGAACATCCTCCTGGAGGACGGGGTCGAGCGGGCCCGCCTGACCGACTTCGGCCTGGCCCGCGCCGCGGCCGACGCGGCGATGACCCGCAGCGGGGTCGTCGCCGGCACGCCCCATTACATGGCCCCTGAGCAGGCCCGCGGCGAGGCCGCCGACCCGAGGGCCGACCTCTACGGGCTCGGCTCCACGCTCTATTCGACGCTCGCCGGCTTCCCCCCGTTCCGGGCCGAATCCCCCCTGGCCGTCCTCCGCCGCGTCTGCGACGACGAGCCCCGGCCGCTCCGCGCCATCAACGCGGAGGTCCCGGAATGGCTCGAGGCGATCATCGCCAGGCTGATGGCCAAGGACCCGGCCCGCCGCTACCAGTCCGCCGCCGAGGTCGCCGAGCTGTTCGCGGGCTGCCTGGCCCACGTCCAGGAGCCGATGGATTCCCCGCTGCCGGACGGCCTGGAGGCCCGGCCCCCCCGACCCAGGCTGATCGCCGGCGCGACGCTTGCCCTCTTCCTGACGGCCGCCGCCGCGGCCGCATCGCTGATGCCCTGGAAGGCACGAGTCGCCGGGCCGCCGGCCCCCCCGCCTGCCGCGCCGGTCCGGGGCCAGGGCCAGGGCCGGGCGTTCGCGCCGAGGGTGGCCCGCCCCGACGCCGGCCCGGACGAGTTCCAGCGCCTGCTCGACGAGGCCAGCCAGCAGGCCCAATCCCTCGAGGCCGACCTGCTCGCCCCGCGACAACCCAGCCCGGACAGCCTCTCCGATTTCGGCTCCATCCTCCTCCTCCAGGCGGAGGCCCTGGCGCGAGAGCTCGTCCCGGCTCGCCCCGCGACGACCCCTGATGTACCCCGTGGTCCCGCAATCAGTCCCAGTCCCAGTCCCGTTATCGATGACAGGAGATGAACATGCCCTTGCAATCCTTCTGGTTCCGCAGCGTCGTGGCCGGACTCTCGATCGCGCCCCTGGCCGCCTGGGCGTCGGCCTACGCACCGTCGTTCGCCCAGGAGCCCGCCCGGGCGTCCTCGTACGTCGGCACCGGCTCGCGTGCCGACACGACGGCCGTGGTCGTGGGCGATGGCCATGAGCTGCGGTCCGTGACGACCACCGGGCCGGCCGGCGGGGTCACGTTCAACGGGAGCAGCGATCTCTACCAGGATTCAGAGGGCCGCTACAAGATCGCGACCTGGCCCGCGAGCCTGGCCAGGAACAAGGCGTCGCTCGAATTCACGGCGAAGGAGAACGCCATCGCACGCCAGGCGGAGACCCTCGCCCGGGAGCTCGAGTCCGCCGAGAGCGATACGAAGCGGGCCGAGATCAAGTCGAAGCTGGGCGAGGCCCTGGGCAAGCAGTTCGACCTCCGCCAGGAGAAGCATCAGAAGGAGATCGAGGCCCTGGAGGCCCAGGTCAAGAAGCTCAAGGACCTGGTCGAGAAGCGGAAGGAGAACCGCTCCGAGATCATCTCCCGACGGCTCGATCAGATCGTGAGAGAGGCCCAGGGGCTGGGGTTCTGAGCGCTCCTCGACGGCGGGCGCGGTGCCATCGCGGCGACCGCGCCCGCCGTTCAGTCCTTCATGACCGACCGGAGAGGAGGAGCGAATCGCGATGACCGGACCCGTTACGGCCTGCATGCTCCTCCTGGTGACGGCCACCGGCATCGCGCAGCGATACATCCCGGGCCTCGTGGCCCGGTCGGTCGTCAAGCTATCCGATCCGGCCCTCGAGTCCGGCACGGGCTACTATAACGCCTTCGGCTCCCAGTCCTGAAGGTGACGCGTGAGGCGGACCACCTCGTGCTCGACGACGGCGGCCGGCTGGTCAACGTCTTCGTGCCCCTCTCGGAGACGCGGTTCGAGGCCGAGGATGCCGATCGCGGCTTCACCCTGATCCGGGGCGAGGAGGGCAGGGGAGGAGTCACCGGGATGACCCTGCGGCTGCTCGCCGACGAGATGCCCGCGGAGAGGATTGCCCCGCTCCTTCGACCCATCCAGCCCGGGCCCGATCCCTCTCCGGAGCTCACGCACAGGGTCGAGGCCGTGCTGAAGGCGTTCGCCCGCGGGGGCAAGGCCGTGGAGGATGTCGAGGGCGTCGCGGCCCAGGCCCGCAAGGACTATGCCCGCGGCCCCGCGCCGGAGCCTGCCGGGATCGCACGCCTCGCTCTCCTCGCGGTTCGGGACGTCTCGGGCCGAGGGATCGTCCGGCATGGGGCCGACGTGGCTCGGGTCCTCGCCTATCGTATCTTCGGCGAGGGGGAGCCCCGCCACGTCCCGGTGTATGTCACGGCCGATGGCCATGTGACGGACCGGGACGTGGTCACGGAGTAGTCGACGCCCGAGCCGGCACCATGCCGATCGATCCGTCACCGAAGATTCACCCCTTCTCGCCCGGCACCGCGCCGGCCCCCTCGGCCCGGGCGGGCTTGCCGGGGGCGAAGGAATCGCAGCCGCTGTTGCCGGAGACCCGCAGGTCATAGGTCTTCAGGTCGTGGTGGATGCAAAGGCCCATCGTGTTGTCGGCGAGCGAGGCGTCCGGCTCGATCTGCCACATCTTGCAGTCCTTGCACTCGCCCCAGTGAGAACCGGCATGGCCCATCGGAATGCCCCTGGTCTTGAGAGGAACGAATATCACGATCGACGCCAGGATGACATGGCAAACCGCGCGCCATGCTCGACGTATGGAGCCGGTTTTTGTACCTCCCTTCCGGGCCCTCGGGACCCTCGTGCCTCGGGACGATGTCGAGGGCGCATGAAGGCATTTCAGGGATCGCATGGGTCCGTTCTCGAAATTGCAAATGAGAGGTCATTGATGCGGATGGGTCATCGTGTGAGGTTCGCGGCGTGGGTCCTGCTCGCGTGCCATGGCGTGTTGAAGGCCGACGACGGCACGACCAGGGCACGCCTCGAGTCGATCGAGGCAGGGCAGGCTGCTGCCGCGAGCCGCTTCGAGAGGGAACGTCAAGGCGATTCGACCGAGGCCGCTCGTAGGGCGGCAAACGAGCGGCTGGAGAGAGAGACGAGGCGAAACCTGGAAGCCGCGATCGAGCTGGCTCGCACCAATCCCGAGGATGCCACCTCATTCGAGGCCCTCAAGTTCGTGGTCCAGAACCACCAGCCCTCCCTGGGCGACATGACTGTACGGGCCCTGCAACTGATGCTCGATCAGGGTGATGAGCGCCGGCCGGGCCACGCCTCCTACCTCTTCCAGGTCGCCCTCGGGCTCTGGCAGTATCCCGATGCCGAGAGGTTGCTCCGTCGCATCCTCGATCGAAATCCGGACCGCGCCGAGCGTGCGGCCGCCTGCTACTGGCTGGCACGCCATCTCACGTCGCAGGCCCGGATCAGTCGTCGGTTGCGAGGGAAGCCGGAGGGGCAGAAGGACTTCGAGGGCCACCTCGCCGCGGAGCCGATCGGCCGGTTCGTCCAGGAGAAAGATCCTGCTGCCCTCGACCGAAAGGCCGAGGAACTTCTCGAGCGTGCGAGCGACGAGTTCGGGGACGTGCGACTCCCCGGGAGCACGCAGACCATCGGCGAGGTCGCCACGGGCGAGTTGTTCGCGGCTCGGAACCTCAACATCGGCCAGGCGGCGCCGGAGATCGTGGGCACCGACCACGAGAGCAAGCCCTTCAAGCTGAGCGAGACCCGAGGCAAGGTCGTGGTGCTGACCTTCACGGGGAGTTGGTGCGGCCCTTGCGTCGCCATGTATCCCCTGTTCCGAGAGCTGCTAACGATCCACAAGGGCCGACCCTTCTCCATCGTCAGCGTCGATACCGACACCGACGTCCAGGCTCTGAAGAAGGCCATCGATTCCGGCAAGATCACCTGGCGATGCTGGTGGGACGGCGGCATGGACGGACCGATCGCGAGACGCTGGGGGATTGCTTCGTTCCCTCGCATCTTCGTGCTCGATCCCCAGGGCGTGATTCGCTTCAAGGATGTGCGGGGCGATGACCTGAAGCGGGCCGTCGCGGGCCTGCTCGATGTTCCAGAGACCGTCAAGCCACGATGAGGATCGGCCGGTATACCCAGACCTGGGCGGCTCACGGGGCTGCGATCGTCAGGCGGTAGTGCTGCAGAACCTCTTCCGCCTGGGCCGATTCCTCGCTATCGCGCACCCGGACGGTGAACTCGGAATGGCCGGGCCGCGTCGGCACGCCGCGGATCTCGCCGCTGAAGTCGTCCAGCGAGAGGCCGGCGGGGAGCGAGCCCTCGACGACCTGGAACTGGTAGGCCGGGACGCCGCCCGAGGCGCGAAGGATCGTGGTGTAGCGTCCTCCGAGACGCCCCTCGGGGAGCTCCGCGGTCTCCAGCGTCAGGGGGATGAAGGCCGAGGTCGCCCGCAGGTCATAGCCGACGGCCCGCGCGGCGATCAGGTCGGCCTTGGTGATCAGCCAGCGGCCCCGCGGCATCTTGCCGTGGTACTCGTTGCCGAAGGCCCCGCGGAGGCTCGCCGGGTCGACCGTCCCGGGCAGGTGGTCGGACCCGTCGATGGTCGGGTCCTTGCCCAGATAGGCCCGCAGCCGGTCGTCGCGGAGGGTCGCGGATTGCGACTGCTTCGCATCGCCGAAGCGGGGGTTGAGCCGGTTGAAGATCAGGGCGTGGCCGATCTCGTGATGGGCGATCGAGTCCAGGTCGGCCCGGTCGTCCCGGAGGTTCGTCGCCTTCCACCATTCGTCGTCGGACAGGTCGGCCCGCCAGCCCTCGCGGTTGTAGTTCCCCTTGATCTCGACCTCGTAGCCGCCCGATCGCCGGAGCGGCAGGACATCCGCGCCCCTCGTCTGGAAGCCGCTGGTCGGCGACGGCTCGCCCCCGGAACGCAGGTCGGGGCCGTCGATCCCGTATGCGTAGAGGAGATAACCCGTGAACGGGCTCTCATTCTTCACCGTCCGGGTCGATCGGAATCCGTCCGGATTCCAGATGAGCGTCGACTCGTCGCCGGCCGCGACGGTCCCCGCTCCCTCGCCGTCGAGGAAGTACGACCAGTCCGCGGCCGCGCGCCGGGCCACGCGGCGACGGGCCTCATCCTCGAAGAAGCCGGTGCGATCCTGCGAGAAATCGACGACGATCGGGAGGCGGCGGGGGCGGACGTCCGCCTCCTCTTCGCGGTCCTGGTCGACCAGGTGGAGGGGGACCCGCGCCGATCGCCGCCGGCCGCCGGCATCCTCGAGATCGATCGTCAGGGCGTGGTCCTCGTCGCGGCCGTCGCGGTCGGGGAAGATCGCGACGCGGATGGACGTCCGCCCGGCGCGTGCGAGCCGGATCTCCTTGGTCGGCCCGCCCGCGCCGGCGGTGCTCGGTAGGTCGAAGGCGAGGCGCGGGTGGTCGCCGCGGATGACCAGCCTCGCCGGGTAGGAGGCGGCCGCGGGCGCGACGACATCGAACCGGATCGCCGGGTTGGCGATGTAGCCATCCCAGTCCACCAGCGTCAGGCCGCGGGCCCCGATCGCCCGGCCGAAGCAGTCCTCGACCAGGAGGGGACCGGGACGCGAGGCCGCGACGACGACGAGGTAGGTCGCGACGATCAGGAGGCAGGCCGCAATGATCTGGCTGCGGGACATCGGCGGGGCGGGCTCCGGCTCCATCATCGCGGCGAGTGCGAGGCGTCTCCCGGGCAATTCCCCCGCGCGGGTCGTGTAGTCTACCCTATTCCCGGCTGCGTTGTGCACCTCCCGCGGGATCCAGCTCCGGTGACGCGACGCGATCGCCACACGAGGCCTACGACGACGACGGACGCCCCCTCGCCGCCCGGAGGATCGGGAAAATCCGGACGGTCGTGGCACGCGTGAAGGCGGCCCGAGCATGAACACGTCGAGGAGACCGGCGGGGCGAAGGATTCGCCTTGCCTGGCTTCGCAATCTTGCCCGGAATAAAGAGCCTCCGTGCTCCACCCGGGAGATTCCAGATTCCGCTCAAGGATTCACGGCCGAGTGCCGACAAGGAATGGACAGGCTCGGGAGCGAGTTTGCCGGAGATCGCGATTTTACGGATTGGGGTCGATCTCCCGGATGCTCGCTCCTCGAGACCTTTCAGCCAGGAGGGCTTGGGGGTCATGTCGCACGATTTCGTTGCCGCCGCCGCTCATTCCGCTTCCGACGCCACCCGCAAGGCGACCCGCCGCAAGGTGACCTTCCAGACGACCATCGAGGACCTCGAGGGGCGCGTCCTCATGTCCGGGGCCACCTACCGAATCCGGGCGGCCCAGGCCCAGATCCGCGTCGCCAGGCAGGCGAAGGTGAAGGTCCACATGACCCGCGCCCAGATCCTGGCCGCTCGCCGCGCGGCGCAGACGCCGGTCATCAACGTCACCCCCAGCATCAACGTCTCGACCACCGTCGCCGGGAGCACGAACTCGTACACCCCGGCGGTCAGCTACGTGCCGGCCACGACCTCCACCGGGACCGCCGCGACGACCGCCGCCGCCACGCCGGCCCCGACCTCGACCTCGCACTCGTCCTCCACGCCGACCACGGTCGGCACGGTCACCCCCGCCGGGACCACCGGCAACAGCAGCTCCACCCCCTCCACGGGCCAGGCCTGGCCGGCCCTCGTGGCGCCCTCGACCACCACGAATACCAGCACCACGACCACACCGACCACCACCACACCGACCACGACCACCACACCGACCACACCGACCACCACCACGCCGACCACGACCACGACCACCACACCGACCACGACCACCCCGGCCACGCCGACGCCGGCGCCGCCGACGTTCGCGGACGGGACGCTCATCGTGAATGACCAGACCGGTGAGATCCGCGAGTACAGCGGTGGCCAGGGCCACCTGATCTCGACGCCCGTGGCGCAGGCGATGGGCATCCAGCAAGGCCAGCTCACGACGGTCAAGGCGGATCAGTTCAACCTGATCGCGGCGGGCAAGGACTACTTCCCGGAGGGGATGTACCTGCGGAATGCCGCCTCGGGCGAGATCTCCCGGTATGCCTCGGGCGCCTTCCACGTGGTCTCGAACCCGGTGGTGACGAAGCTCGGGCTGAATAGCGGCAACACGGTGACGATCACCGCGGATCAGTACAACAAGGTGGCGAAGTCCTCGGACTACTTCCCCGACGGCATGCTCATCCAGAACGGGCAGACGAATGAAGTGGACATGTACAGCGGAGGCCAGCGGCACTGGATCTCCGCCGCCGTGGCCGCCAGGATCAATCTCCAGCCGGGCCAGTTCACCACGATCAGCGCCAGCCAGTTCAACAACATCCCCCAGGGGAATGACTACTTCCCGGAGGGGAGCTTCCTGCAGAACCAGGTGACCGGCGAGGTCTCGCAGTACAGCGGCGGGACCAACCACGTCGTGACGGGCCCGGTGGCCGTGGTCATGGGCCTGAACTCGTCGCAGTGGATCCCCGTCTCTCAGAGCCAGTACACGAGCATCCCCAAGGGGGGCTACTACTACCCCGAGGGGATCTTCCTCCAGAACAACCAGACCGGCGAAATCGACCAGTATTCCGGCGGCCAGCGGCACTGGGTCTCGGCCGAGGTGTTCGCGGCCCTCAGCCTGCCCAGCGGCAAGATCGCCGCCATCGGCGCCGACCAGTTCAACGCGATCGCCCTGGGGAGCAACTACGCCCTGCCGGCGCCGACCACGACCACGACCAGCAATTCCTGAGAGCGGAAGTGGCCTCTGGTCGGGCGTGTTCCGCGGTGCGGACGCACCGAACCGTCCCGTCAATCAGAAAGGAGCGCGGCTCCCCTCGCGGGCGGGCCTCGCTCCTTCTGTGTTGAACCGGCCGGTCCCCCTTGGGGCGGGATCGCTCGGATCAGGCCGCCCGACGGCGACGATTCGCGTAGAGCAGCGCCGGCAGGCCCGCCGCGGCGACGCCGAGCATCACGATAGACGCCGGCTCGGGCACGATCGAGAACGTGACCCTCCCGGTGAAGGTCTCGGCCTTCCAGACGCCATTCTCGAGCACGTGGAGATTGGCGACCCAATCCACCTCGAAGGAGTAGCCGGGGGGCAGGAACGGGAACAGGTCCGCCGTGATCACCGTGAACCGGCCGAGGGGCCGATCCGAGATCGAACTCAGGTTGTTGTACTCCGGCACGGTGAAGTCGGCGTAGGTGAACGTGATGTCGCCGAACGGGATAGGCGTGGGCGGGCTGTAATTGGGGATGTCGCCCGCCGTCACGTTCGAGATGTCGGTCGCCCAGCTCTTCGTCGGACTGGAAGGGCCGGTCGGCGTCTGCCAGATCGTGGAGTAGTCCACCCCCGGCAGGGCCTTGAACGTCACGTTGTCACCGAGCCACGCGCCCGTCAAGGGCTCGAGGCCGAGGTCCACGATGTACAGGTTCTGCGGATCCCCCTGCTGCTTGATCGGGGCCGGAATAACCTTGAGCCCGGCCGCCTTCGCAGTCCCCGCACCCAGACCCAGCACCAGCATGCCGACGCCCAAGATCCGAATGCTTGCTTGCGTCCCTCGTCGCATGATAGACTCCTGGAGCTTACCTCTGGTCGCGTTGCGGGAATTCGTCTTGGATATCGGGTGGGCAGGTCGAGGACCGAATGACACCGCCGGGCCGAAGAGGAGGGGACGCTCAACCCCTTAATCCGCAACTTGGCTCGGATGCCGAATTGCGGAGAATGTAAAGTAGTTCGCCATCGGCGCGGTATCAAGGATGCAGCCTAGATTGTTGACAAAAAGCCACGAACGTCGAATGTTTTCATGGCTGGACGCGATTCATGCGAATGGATCTCGCGTCGGCCTGGTTCAGAAGTAGATCTGGAACCGCATCCAGAGCTGGTCGCTGGTCTGCTGGAACCGGTTGGGGGCATAGACGACGGGGCTGCCAAACTCGGCCCGCTGCCAGCCAAGGTAAACCTTGATGAACTGGGTCCAGTACCAGTTCACGCCGAGGTCCACCGTGTAGAGGTGGTTGGTCCAGAGGTTGGGATCGGCCAGGCCGTCGGTGAAGACCTGGTCCCCCATGCCGAGGTAGTTGTACCGCGTGACGAGCTCGAAGGCACCCAGGCCGCGCTTCCCCTTGCGGAGGTCGAAGTTGTTCTTGGGCTTGAGGATGCCGCGGCCGCTGACGGTCTCTCCGGTCAGGAAGTAGGCGAGCGTGACGTAGTAGCTCTCGATGGGAAGCCGGGTGTGCGGGCTCAGGTTGGGGGTCAGGGCGTAGCTCTGGATGCCCCCCTGCCACTCCGCGATCAGGCTGAGCTGGCGATAGAAGTAGGCCGCGTGCAGCGACCAGAGGTTCCGCTCGCCGTTCTCGCGGACGTTGTTGTTGAACGTCAGGAACTGGGGGCCGATCGCGGTGTTTCCCGTGGTCGGCACGTTCGTCCGCAGGACCGTGGGGATGGGGACGTTGTTCTGCAGGCCGGTGAGGACCGAGCCGCCGAAGTTCAGGGCCTCCAGGGCCGAGCCTTCCCGCTTCGAGAACGGCCGGAAGTTGATCAGCGCGGCGGCGTCCTTGAAGTCGTTGCTGTCGATGTACCCGTTCCTCGTGCCGTTGAAGATCCCCACCGCGTAGTCGAATCGCTTGTCGTAGAGCGAGCCGTACGCCATCAGCCCGATGTCCCGGTTCAGGCCGAAGTTGTTGTAGAAGAGGGATCGCTCCGGGGTGGGCATCGCATTGATCCCGAGCGCGTAGAACTCGTACGTGAACGGCGTCTTGTAGCGGCCGATCTTGAGGTTCATCCGGGGGTCGAAGTTCACGTTCAGGTAGCCGTCCAGCAGGTTGACGTTGTCGATCCCCTGGGCGATCGCCACGTAATACTCGAACGGCTTGCTCAGCCGGCCGGAGAAGATGAACCACTCGCGGGGCAGCAGGAACGTGCTGTGCACCGGCGTCTGCTCGGCCTGGGTGTAGAAGCGGCCGTCCACCTGGGTCAGGTCGTGGAACTGGAACTGGTACTCGGAGTCCTCGGTCTGGATCTGGAAGCCGGGCCCGAAGTTGACCTTCGCCGGCAGGTCGAGCGCCATGCCCGGCATGTTGAACCGCGACGTCCGCCGCGGCTCCAGCGGCCCCCGAGGCGCCGCCGAGCCGCCCGTCGTCGCCGAGATGTCCGGCTGCGACGATGGGCCGGTCGAGGTGGATCGCCCCGCGTTGCCGGTGCCGGTGCCGGTGCCGGTGCCGGTGCCAGCGGCACCCGTGCCGGTGCCGGGACCCGAGCCCGTCGCCGATCCCGACCCCGGTCCCTTCGCGGGGAGCGACTGGGACAGCTCGTCGACCTTGGTCGAGAGCTGCTTGACCATGTCCCGGAGCTGCCGGACCTCGTCCTCGAGCTGCACCTCGCGGGTCGTGACGGCCGGTGCCGTCGCCGGTGCGGGAGTCGGCGCGGGGGGTGCGGGCGCCGGCTCCTGCGCGCGGGCCTCGGTGCCGAGGCTCGCGATGGTCCCCAGGATCACCGCCAGGAGCGGGAACGTCTTGCTTCCAGGCCAGCCGCGCAGGGGCCCCTCCTCCCGGACTTTCGGCCGCGAGGCCGCGCGATCCCAACAACCCTCGTCTTCGTCATGATCGGCGGCGATCATCCCCTTGCTTGAATCGACGTGCGCAAGGCCGCCACCGCTTCGCCGCGGATTCTAGGCAAACTCCGCATCCTGTCAATGCGGCGGGGGGCGATCCTCGGGACGGCTGGGGATCGAGTGATCCGTGTACACGAGATGGGGGACGCCCGCCTTGACCTTGGGCATGTGACAGACGACGCAGCCCCGGTCGGGACGGACGGGGCAGGGCGTCGCCGTCTTCCCCGCCGGCAGCACGGCCGGGCGGGTCCGGATCCCGGCGGCCGGCGCGGGGGGAGGCGTGGCGGAATGGCAGCCGAGGCAGCGGGCCTCGTAGAAGGACTCCGAGGTCTCGGCATCGCGGTGCGGGTCGTGGCAGGTCAGGCAGGACAGATTCCCGGCGCTCCGGGTATAGCAGCGGCTCCGGGTCATCGCGCTCCCCTGGAAGCGGGCAGCGGAGCTCGAGTCCGGCGCGGCTTCATGGCCGCGGGGGCTGTGGCAGCCGGAGCAGAGTCCGGTGACCTCCTCGCCGGACGCCAGCCGAGGCCGCGCGATGGCCGGGTCCTGGAAGCCGAGCGCGGCGGCCCGCACGTGGTTGCCGCCGGGCCCGTGGCAGCGCTCGCAGCCGATGGCCGAATCCGAGGCCGCGGGCCCCACGCGGTCCATCGCGGATCGGAAGTCGGTGGCGTGGCAGGCCAGGCAACGCCTGAGCCCGTCCGGCGAGAGGGGCTTGCCCAGGTAGCCGTGCGCATCGTCGGGGCGCGGGACCGGGTCCAGGCCGGTGGTCAGGTCCCAGACCGGACCCCGGTAGGCCGTCAGGCGAAGCTCGCGGTACGCGCCGGCGTCGTCCCGCCCGATCCAGGTCCGGGCCCGATGCCCCGAGCCCAGGGCATAGACGAGGACCGCCCGCGCGACGTCACCGCCCCGGCGCGTTTCCACCTCCGGGGGGGATTTCGCGGCCCCGCTCATGAGTCGAAACGCGTGGGTCACGGCCGGGTCGTGTGGGTCCGCCGCCGGGCGGTCGGGCAGGGCGATCCCATCGGCCCGGCCCATCGGGTCGAAGGTCGAGGCGTGTCGGCTGGAGCGGTGGGCGGAGGCGATCGCGCCGTGGCAGCCCGCGCAGCGGGCCTCGCCGACGAACGGGGCCGGCTCGGGCGCCGCGGGCCCGCCCCGGGCGGCCGGTCCGGCACGCCCGAGGGCCTCGGCCGCCTCCGCCGTCCGGCCCTCCTGGAGGAGGGCTCGGCTCAGTAGCCAGGCGGCCGCGCGGTCGTCCTCCGGCAGGGGGCTCAGGGCCGCGCGTGCCAGGTCCGGGCGGCCGGAACGGAGGCGATCGCGGGCCAGCGCGTGGCGGGCCTCGGCGGGCGAGAGGGTCGCCCGCCGGAGCGACGGGTCGAGCCGAAGGGCGTGCTCCAGGGCGTCGGCCGCGGCGGCGGGCTCGGAGAGGTCGGCGAGGATCGTGCCGAGGAGTACGCCGCCCCGGGCTTCCCAGCCGGAGACCTCGGCGAGCTTCCTGGCGCGGTCCGCGGCCTCGTAGGGGTTATCCTCCCTGGCATCGAGCCGGGCGAGGACGAACAGCGTGTCGGGGTGCCTCGGATCGCGGCCGATGGCCTCCTGCAACGCCGCGTAGGCGTCGTCCTTCTCCCCGCGACTTTCGAGAGTGGCCGCGAGGAGGAAGAAGTCCTCCGCCTCCCAGGCCCCTCGGTCGAGCCTCCGGAAGAGGCCGGCGGCGACGTCGCTCCGCCCCTCGCGGGCGGAGGATCGGGCCAGGAGCCGGACCGCGTCTCCGTCTCCCGGATGGGACTTCAGCCGCTCCCTCGCCGCGTCGGAGGCGTGGCGGTAATCCCCCCGATCATAGGCGGCCACCCCCCGGGCCAGCGGGTCGGCCGCCGCGTGCCGTCTCCAGAAAAGAGCCCCCGTGCCCGCGACGACGACCGTCGCCAGGGCCAGGGCCGGCCCGATCCGTCGCCATCGCTGCATGCAACCCCCTCGCCCCACCCCGCCCCTCGCCGGCGCCCTTACCGTGAGGGAGTCCGTGAGACCTGTAGAGCGTCCCCGGAAGCCTCCATAAAGTTCGACGAGAAAGGCGGGCCGGGGTCGACATCGGGACGGAGGGCCCCTCGATGCCGCGATTCGGCCGATGGCCTCGGACGATTATGAGGCGAGAGGCAAGCGCGGGCTCCTCCTCAGGCGATACAGGCCCAGCCGGTTCGTCTTGATCGGCGAATGGTCGGCCATGTCGACCTGGTAGATGCCGGGGGGGATGTCCAGCCGGAGGCAGGGGATCGTCGCCTGCTCCCCGATCGAGGCCGGGACGCCGTCGCCGGGGAGCGCCGAATCGAAGACGACCAGGCCGCCGTCGGAGACCGTAAGGCGGTGGGGCGTCGGCTTCCACGACGACGCGGGCATGGTCAGCAGGGCCCTGCGGAGCGTCGCCTCGTCCTCGGCATAGATCCCCCGGACCAGGATGCCCCCCTCCACGTGGGGCACGAAGGTGGTCGGCCTGGAGGCCCTGCGGAGGACCAGGGCCCGCCCCGTCCCGACCGCGAGCGTCCCCACCGGGCCCTTGATGCTCCAGGCACGACCGCAGTCGCCATGCCAGGGGTCGAGGCTCTGCCACCAGCGATCCAGATCCTCGAGCGATTGAGTCCCGTCGACGCCCCCCCGCCAGCGAGGGGCGATCTCGGCCGGGATCACAACGAGTGGACCACCCTTCGCGCCGACCCACGACAGACGGTCATTCATGATATTCCGCCCTCAATTCCGGAATCGTGAATCCATCGGCTCCTGGGCGGCCGGGGATCCTTCCCCTCCGCCGGGCCGCTCGCGCCAGGACCTGGCGCCGCGCCGAGGGAGCCTCCTGTGCGCTCCTTGCGGCCCGACGAAATTATTAGGAGTTTCAGCGGCGACAATCTTTCAGAAATCTCACAGGCCCCTGGAAAAATCCGCGGGGCATGATCTCATGCCGTCACGGCGGGCCCGACCTGCGTGTCCATACCCCCGGCCTCCGGCCCGAGGGACGGATTGGATCGCCCGGGGACGGGGACGCGGCTCAGGACGCCGGCGGGCCGACGACCCGATCGAGCCCCAGCCACCGGGCCAGCTCGGCGAGCTCCGCCCGGAGCTGGTCCATGGTATGGGGGGGAGCGTCCGGCTCGAGGTGTGCGGCGTGCGCGAGCAGCCGCGACGCCTTTCGGTCGGCCTTGAGGTCCACCCGGCCGACGAGCCGCTCGTCGAGCAGGAACGGCAGCACGTAATAGCCGTGCTGCCGCCTCTCGGCCGGCGTGTAGATCTCGATGCGGTATCGGAATCCGAACAGGCGTTCCGCCCGCGCCCGCTCCCAGACGAGCGGGTCGAATGGGGCGAGGAGGGCCCGGGCCTTCACCCGCCGAGGGCGGCTGGCGTCGCGGTGGAGGAACGCCGCCGGCCACCCGGGCACGGCGGCCGGGACGAGCACGCCCTCCTCCGCCAGCTCGGCGATCGCCCGGCCGGCATCCCCGGTGGCGAGCCGGAAGTAGTCCCTCAGCTCGGCGAGCGTCGCGACCCCGAGCGCCCGCGCCGCACGCTCGATCAGGCCTCGATGCGCCTCGGCCTCGTCGGGGGTCGGCAACGCCAGGATCTCCGCCGGGATGACGCGCTCGGTCAGGTCGTAGACCCGCTCGAAGCTGGGGCGGCGGGTGGCCGTGGTGATGTGGCCCGCCCAGAACAGCCACTCGAGGGCCTGCTTCGACTCGCTCCATTCCCACCAGCCGGAGCGGCTGCGCTCGAAGTCCGAGGCGGCGAGCGGCCCCTCGTCCCGGATCCGCCCGAGGACCTGCATCGCCAGGGCGCGACGCTCCCCCGCGAAGGCCCGGAGGGGCCGGTATCCCGCCTCGCCGCGATCGGCCCGGGCCATCCGCCACCGCAAGAGCGGGTGCAGCGCCAGCGGCAGGAGCGACGCCTCGTGCGCCCAGTACTCGAAGAGCCGGCGATCGCCCGGCCGGCCCCACGCCGCGCGATCCAGGAGCGACCGCTCGTACGGCCCCAGCCGCGAGAACGCCGGCAGATAATGGGCCCGGGCCAGGACGTTCACGCTGTCGATCTGGTGCAGCCCGAGGCGATCGAGCGTGCGGCGCAGGTGGCCCCGGTCGGCCGCGGCGGGCCGCGGGACGTCGAGGCGCTGGGCCGAGAGCGCGATCCGCCGCGCCTCGTCGTTGGTGATTCGCTCGGTCATCGGTCGCTGCGTCACCTTCCCGGGGTCGTGCGGGACATCATATCAAAGGGTGCCCCGGGACTTCATCGGATTTGAGCCGTCAGATGCCGCGTGACGCGACCGTCGGGGATCGCCAGCGAAAGCACTCGGCGTGCACCGTCCGCGTACTCGACACGCACCAGTAGGAACCGATGCTGGAAATAGGACAATTCCCGCCGGGACATCATTGATTTTGTCCCGCTGCAACGCACCCGGACCTCGAATGATTGGTCGGCGCCCCAGCGGATCTCCTCGAGTCGCGACTCAGGGCAGTCAGGATGGGCCAGCTCGTGCTCGATCTCGTCCTTGGATGCGAAGGATCTGGCGGCCACCGCGACGATGGAATGGCCTCCGCTGCCCACCAGGTCGACCTGCAAGGGGAACGCGCCATCCCAGATGGCCCCCGCACAGGAGTCGAGGCAAAGACCGACCGCGGCGAAGGCGATAAAGGCCATCAGGTGTCGCATCTTCATTCGCTCGGGGGTGCCGTCGCATGCCCGCCTCCTGACGACGGCCCACTGCGGCCCTGGTCACCGAGACGGTCGATGATACCACGAGGGCCGCGGCGGTGCGGGGGCCTCCCGGGCGGCGAGGCCGCCATCGGGCGGAGGATGACCGGAACGCAGAGCACGCATTGGTATGGATACCCGCCTCGATTCCCGCCGAATGCGACTCCCCGTTGCCGGGCCCAACCTCACCCGAAGGCAGGCTCGCGAATCTCCGTCGCCCCTCCCGTTCGGCGCGGCGGGAGGGAACCTGGCTCGGCCGATGAGAATGCTGCACGCGATGGAGCGGAACATCCCACGGGTCTTGCCGGGAGTTCCGCCAAGGGAGATTCTCCGGAATCCTCGAGTTCGAAGCGCCGGCGAGGGCGTGGAGCCGAGGGGGGAAGCACGGCCGACGACCTCTCGTCGATGGGCCCACGGGATCAGGTTCGCGGCCCGAACAGCCGCCATGCGAGCAGGGTGTAGAGGGCCGCCGTGGCCGCGGATATTCGGGATGAAGATCACATGTCCGCCGCGATGGAGGATGTGAAATCGACCGGTCGCCAGGCGAACCAGGAGGGAAACCGGCAGGTGATAGAGCAGGTAGGCATTGAACCAGGCCTCGTCCCGGTTGAGCTGCCGGACGTCGTGGATCGCGACGAGAGTCCGGGCGTCGAGCCGCGTGGGCCCGCCCTGCCTCTCCTCGGCGGAGCGGATCACGGATTTCCAGTATCGATACTTGATGACATACGAGATAACCCAACCGATCTCGATGATCCAGGCCAGTGCGATGAGGACGACAGCCCACATCTCCGCGCCCCCGATCGTTCCCTGTCTTCGCGAATCCGCCTCGATCAAGATACTTCATGTCGGTGGGGGATCGAAAGCCCGGTGGATCCTCGCGACGACCGCTCGAGGGCAGGGCTCCGGCCGGTGATCCGCCGGATCACCTCGCCGATGAGATGGCCGCAGGTCAGCATGCGGCAGCCCGACTTGCCCCGGGCCCCGAACTCCGGCGGGTCGCTGGCGACGGTCGCGTCGAGGTCGAGCCCTCCGCGGTCGGCCAGCACGAGCGCGGGCCGAGACTACGGGGCTGCTTCAACCGCCTCGATCGACGGCCCGCGGGATGCCGCCATCTGGCGGAGGATGACCGGGACGCAGAGCACGTAGAGGCCGGCCCCCACCAGCCAGACCAGGCCCGGGGACGAGGGCGGCGACGCCGCGTAGAGGCTCGTGGCGGCGATCGGGCCGATCACCTCGGTCAGGCTCGTAAGGCTGACCAGCGTCCCCTGCAGCTCGCCCTGGTGCTCCTCGCTCACCTGCCGGGACAGCAGGGCCTGGAACGCCGGCAGGGCGATCCCGCCGGCGGTGAACAGGAACATGATCGCGAAGACCATCCAGCCCTTCGTGATCAGGGCCATCGCGATGAACGCGGCGCAATCGCAGGCGACCCCCAGCAGGATCGCCCCGCGCTCGCCGAAGCGGCGGGTCGTCGGCTCGGTGAAGAAGGCCTGCGCGACCGCGTGGAGGATGCCGAACGCGGCGAAGGTCAGGCCCACCATCCGGATATCCCAGCCGAACCGGTCCTCCCCGTTGATGATCCACAACGATCCCGGGATCTGGCCGATCAGGTTGATCAGGAAGTAGATCAGGAGCAGCGGCAGGAGCGTGCGGTTGCCGCGGATCGACAGCAGCGAACCGACGAAGCTCCGCCCCTCCCGATCCGAGGCGGCCCCCGGCCGGTGCGACTCGGGGAGCACGAAGATCCCCATCAGGAGATTCAGGCCGCTGAACCCGGCGGCGAGCAGGAACGGATAGCGCGGCGAGAAGCTGCCGGCCAGCCCGCCAAGGAGCGGGCCGGCGACGAACCCGAGGCCGAAGCAGGCATTCATGAACCCGAACCGCCTCGCCCGCTCGTCCGGGCCGGAGATGTCGGCGATGTAGGCCGTCGCCACGGCCAGGTTGGCCCCCGTCATCCCGGCCAGCACCCGCCCGACATACAGGATCCCCAGGGCCGGCGAGAGCCCCATGATCAGGTAATCGACCGACGCCACGCCCAGCGAGACCAGCAGGACCGGCCGGCGGCCGTACCGGTCGCTCAGGCGGCCGAGCACGGACGAGAACAGGAACTGCATCAGCGGATAGATCGCCATGAAATAGCCGAAGCGGCCGGCGATACGCGTCTCATGCGACAAGTCGCGTAGCAGGGTCGGGATGACCGGCATGGCCAGGCCGATCCCCACCGCGTCGAGGGCGACCGTCGCCAGGATGACGATCAGGGCTCGATGAATCAAAGCGTGACCTCGCAGGAAACGGTTCGGGAGAATGAGTCCCGGCGCAGACACGCGCCGCCCGGGCGGGGTTCGGGACGCGTCGTGGGAAATCCCACTCCGGGTCGTCCGACGGAAGGCTCGTCCCCTCCCCCACGTCCAGTCAACACATCGAGGTACGCCGCCGCGTGGGGTCGCCGCCGCGCAAATATGAGCACGCTCATTTTATTCTTGACGGCCCCTCGCGCCCCGCTACAATATGAGCACGCTCACAAAAACACGAGGGGAAGGAGCGGGGAATGCGTGTGTCGGCGGAGACGAAGGCGGCCACCCGTCGGCGGATACTGGAGGTGGCCCGGGGGTTGTTCGGGGGGCAGGGGTTCGACGCGACCACGACGCGCGACATCGCGCGGTCGGCGGGGATCGCGGCGGGCACGCTGTTCAACTACTTCGCGACGAAGGAGGCGATCGTCGAGGACCTGGTGGGGGAGGCCCACGCCGAGGCCGTGGGGCCGTTCGCGGGCGGTCAGGGAAAGGCCGGGTCGCGGACCCTGGAGGAGGAGCTGTTCGCCCTCGTCGCCGCGGTCTTGCGGAAGCTCGCCCCGTACCGGGCGTTCTTGCCGGCGGTGATGGAGACGACGCTCTCGCCCCTGGCGATGGCCCGCGACGGGGAATCGCCGTCGCTGCGGGTTACCCATTTGGAGGCCGTGGTCCGGATCGCGAGCCGGCACGGGCGGCATGAGGCCCTGTCGGGCCCGGCCCTGCAAATCTACTGGACGCTCTTCGCGGGCGTCCTGGCCTTCTGGGCGAAGGACCGATCCCCGCGCGAGGAGGACACGCTCGCGCTGCTGGATCAATCGCTGGAGATGTTCGTGGGCTGGCTGAACGGCCAGAGGGTCGAGGACGCGAGGAGCGAGGGAGGGAGATGAGGCCATGGCATCGATGATCGACCTGATCCGTGCGCTCCCCGAGCCGGCCGACGAGCCGACGGAGCGGACCGTGTTCATGCCGGAGTCCTGGTCGCTGCGGCCGGTCCCCGTGGGCCGCTTCCGCCGCCTCCGGGCACTCGGGACGCTCCAGGCCAAGATCGGGGCCGCCTATCTGTTCCACTGGCTGCGGGGCTGGTTCAGGGATGCCGACGACAACCAGCGGCACCTCGCGGAGACCCACTGGCGGACCGCCGTGCGGGTGCTGGACTCCATGGGCTACCTCCGCGGGGCCGTCATGAAGGTCGGCCAGACGCTGGCGAACTTCCCGGACATCGTCCCGGCGGAGTTCGTGGAGACGCTCGAGCGGCTCCACTGGTCCGCCCCGCCGATGCACTGGTCCCTGATCGAGGAGCTGGTCCTCCGCGAGCTCGGCGACGACCCGGGCAGGGTCTTCGCCTCGTTCGAAAAGAGGGCCGTCGCCGCCGCGTCGCTGGGCCAGGTGCACCGGGCGACGCTGAAATCCGGGCGGGCGGTCGCGGTCAAGGTGCAGTATCCCGGCATCGCCCGGGCGATCCGCGACGACGTCCGCAACCTCCTGCTGCTGCTGACGCCCGGCCGCCTCGATCGCGACTGGCAGAACACCCGCGAGCAGCTCGACGA
Organism: Aquisphaera insulae; assembly: GCF_011064615.1. Taxonomy (GTDB): domain Bacteria; phylum Planctomycetota; class Planctomycetia; order Isosphaerales; family Isosphaeraceae; genus Aquisphaera; species Aquisphaera insulae. The sequence goes on from NZ_JAALJH010000017.1 coordinate 108,999, forward strand.
CCTGCGTTTGCGGCTGGAGCGAGAGACCGACTACGAGCGCGAGGCGGACACGACGACGAGGATGCGCGCCCTCTTTCGCGAGGACGACGGCATCGTGATCCCCCGCGTCCATCCGGAGCATTCGACCTCGCGCGTCCTGACGACCGAATGGCTGGAGGGACTGCACCTCGACGAGTTCCTCGCCGCCGACCCGCCCCAGGAGCGGCGAGACGCCTTCGCCCGCAAGATCGTGACCGCGTGGCTCCGGATGCTGTACGCCGGCCGGACGGTCTACGGCGACATGCACCCGGGCAATTTCGTGTTCCTGGAGGACGGCCGCCTCGGCGTGATCGACTTCGGGTTCATGGTCGAGCTGGACGACGCGACCTGGGCCCTCATGGAGAAGGTCGATCTGGCGATGGCGAGCGGGCGGATCGAGGACCGCATCGCCTGCGTGAAGGAATGGTCGTGGATCGGCGAGGACACGGCCGAGGACGAGCGCGTGCGGCTGTATGAGCGATTCGCCGACTGGCAATGGCGATCGCGGTACACGGCCGGCGATTTCGACTTCGGCGACGAGGCGGAGTTCCGCCGCGGGGTGGACCTCTTCGTCGAGATGGTCCGCAAGCGGTACTCGCGGAGCCGTCCCTGCACCCCCGCGCTCGCCCGTCAGCAATTCGGCGTGCGATCCCTCCTCTACCGCCTGCGGGCGAGGATCAACCTCGCCGAGATCGCGGACCGGGAAGTCCGCGCCACCGGCTGGGACCGGAGCGACCACGCGGCGAGACACTGACGTCCCGGCCGGCCGGGATCCGCCGAAGCGACCCCCGCCCGATGGCCGGCTGAAACCTCCGCCCTCCGGGCGGGGTATCCCTTCCTGCACGGAACAACCCAACCGGCCCGTTCTCGCACGGACCGGGCCAGGTCGCTCGCTCGCTCGCTCACGACCGGAGCCCCAGTCCCATCAAGGAGCCACCGTGATTCGCCTCGCGATCTCGACCCTGCTGATCGGAGCGGCGGCGACCTTCGGCAGCGAGGCCCGGGCCTCGGAACCCAGGCTCGCGGAAGCCGCCGAGACCCGATACCTGACCTTCCAGCTCATGACCGGCCTCCCCGGGTATGCGGGCCCTCCGCCGATGCCCGGCCGCTTCTCGCTGAGCAAGTCACAACTGGAGACCTTCGTACGCCAGGTGGCCGGCGCGATCGGGACCACGGGAGACGCGCGGCACAAGCTGGGATTCGCCGTCGGGCCGCTCTGCTTCGACATGCCCGATCAGGAGACGCGCCGGTTCATCCGGGATTGCTTCGCGGTCGCGCGGGAGAACGACGTGGCCGTCGCGTTCCACATCGACGACTCGATGAGCTGGGGCCGGCGCGAGGACCTGCTGTCCAACCCCGACAACATCGAGACCGCGGACTGGAAGCAACGGCCGAGCGCCGGTCGCCGCGCCGACTGGGGGCTCGAGCCGACCCGGTTCCCGCCCCAGATGTGCTTCAACAGCCCCGCCATCGTGTCCGCCGTGAAGGACCGCGCGGGGCTGATCGGCGCCGAGATCGCGCGCGAGCTGGCGACGCTCAAATCCGAGGGGAAGGAGCACCTCTTCGCGGGCGTGATCGCCGGCTGGGAGACGCAGATCGGCCGCGACTTCGCGACCGGTCGACCGCTGGGCTATCGGGCCCTCCTCCACCGCGGATTCGGCGAAGGCCATCCGCCCCGGGATCCGGACCTCGAACGGGTCCGGGTCGTCAAGGAGTTCATGGAGCTCTGGGCCGATTCGCTCCACGCCGGCGGGGTGCCGCGGCCGCGGATCTTCTGCCACATCGCCTTCACCGGCCAGGGCCTCCGCACGCCCGACGCCGACGAGTCCGCCGCGGTGAAGGTCAACTTCGCCCCGCCCGAGGTGGCCTTCAGCCCCGCGTATCGCCCGGGGTTCTCCACCTATCCCGAGGGGACGACCTTCAAGGAGATCCACGCCGCCCTGGCGGAGCACGGCGCGCCCGGGTGGATCTCCGCCGAGGGGGTCAACGTCTCTCCCACGAGCATGCCCGGCGAGCCCACGATGGAGACCTACCTGGGGCGGATGATCAACCACGGCGCCGTTCTTGTGAACATTTTTTCCTGGGGCATCGGCGGCGAGGCGATGCGCGACAACTTCTTCCGCCGGGCCACCGAGAACCCCGAAGCCCTGCGCGCCTACGCCAAATTCCTCCGGCACGAACCCCTGATCGAGGCCGGCCCGTCGGGCTTCTCCGGCGAGGCGTTCCAGCGCAAGATGCGCCGCATCCAGGGCGAGCTCTCGGGCTGGGTTCGGCGATCGGGGAAGCAAGCGCAGGCGATGCCGCTCGTGAAGAACCTGGAAGCGTGCATCAAGGACAGGAAATGGCGGGAAACGGACCGCGTGGCCGATGAGCTGCTGTCGCTGATCGACGGCAAGGAGCCGGGCGAGGCGAAGCCGTAGGCTCGATCACCGGGAGCGTACGCCTGGTGAGGAAAAGGACGTCCTGGCCAGCGACGAGGCCATTGTGGCGGTCATCGGCCACGAGATGTTCGAGCTCGCAATGCTGCGTATCATTTTCGCACACGGCGCCCCGATTGAGAGATGGGAGGCCGAGACCAGCCCGAACAATCCGGGGAACTCCCATTGGCAGGCGTGGGATTACGCAGATGACCTGGTCGATCGCATGAGGAGGCGGGAAGAATGATCCGACGATTGATCGAGATGTATGAGAACGGCGCCATCACCGGTTATCAGGCGATGATGGACTGCCTCCAGTCTCTCGACCCCGCGAATCCGGGCCTCGTCCTCTCTGAACTGCCGGAAGAGATCCTTGACGAGATGCTCGCCTATGCGCGTCGCTACGATCCTCGCCTCCCACGCTCCGCGACGATGCTCCTCCCGGCCGAGGACCAGGTTCGGGCGGCCGAGCGATGGATCAATGCCCATCGCGCCATGACCGTCCGGCCGGTGTGGCCATAAGGGAGATGGGGAATACCTCCACACCGCTCCGAGCGATCGTCGATCGGCAGGTCGCTTGCACGGTGGCGCGGGAAGGCCGCCTTACTCGTCGTCGAGAATGTGCTGGCGCACGGACCTGGACCCGGGCGAGACACTCTTCACTCCCGGTCATCGGATCCGGCCGAGGCAGCGGTTGAACGTCTTCAGGGTCGCCACCAGCAGGCCGGCCGACACGAGGCCGTACGCGACGATCCAGAGGGTGAGCCACGCGGCCTGCACAGCAATGTCGTGCCTCGGGCCGGTCGCGCCGCCGAAGATGGCGGTGGACAGGCCGACGCCCCAGAACGGGCTGATCGCCGGGAAGCCGTCGCTGGCCCCGCCGAGGCCCTTGCCGAAGAGGAGGGACCCGATGGGGAGGGCCCCGATCGACACGAAAACGTAGAGACCGGCGGTCAGCCCGATGGCCTGGCCCATCCGGGGCAGCCAGGTGGCCAGGGCCAGGCCCAGGCTGGTGATCGCGGCGCCGTAGGCCAGGATCAGGCCGCCGATCAGCACCGGGGCCAGCACGAACCCGGTGTGCGTCGCGTGCGCCGCGGCGATCAGCGTCGGCAGCACCGCCAGCGGCGGGACGCCGCGGAAGCCGCCGCACCACTTGCCCAGCACGATCGACCGCGTCGACAGCGGGGTGGACAGCAGCACGTCGAGGCTGCCGCGCTGGCGCTCCTCGGCCAGGCTCGTCGGGGCGAAGACGCTCAGGAGCAGCAACCCGGCCGCCACCTGCAAGCCGCCGATCACCGCGCCCGCCTCGTGGCTCCGCGATCCGGCGGGGGCGAGCGCGTCGACGATCGCCCAGAGGCTGAACCCGACCGCGAGCAGGCCGAAGAGGCCCCAGACGGCGATCGACCAGCGCGACGGCCGCCGCCGGTGCCACTCGCGCCAGAGCACCGGGTTGCCGTCGAGCGACGGCGACGGCAAGTGGCGGACAATCCGGGCGAGCCGGCCCAGTCCGGCCCCCGCACGCCGATCCGCCCGCCGCGCCGCCTCCCCCTCGCCGGCCTGCCGGATGACCACCGCCCGCATCCCCCACGTCGCCGCGGCGGCCAGCAGCGCCGAGGTCATGAGCCCGAGCGCGCAGAACCGGGCCTGCGTCCCCAGCCCGACCGGCACCAGCGGCGTGCCATTGAGCGGGGCCAGCACCAGGACGATCGGGTTGTAGGGCATCAGGGCCAGGTAGCCCGGCAGCCGGGCGAAGGCCCACGGGGGCAGCGTCGAGACCAGGCCCGCCCAGGTCGGCGCCGCCAGCAGGTAGAGGATGCCGAAGGCATAGGTCGCCAGCAGCACCTCGTGCGTCCTCCGGCCCCAGATCGACAGCGTCAGCGCCAGGGTGCAGCCGAAGACGCCGCAGGCCAGGCAGACCAGGATCGCCCCGATCGTCATCTCCGGGTCGACCCCGCCGAGGAGCGTCGCCAGCACCTGCACCGGGGCGGCGCAGGCGATCAGGCCGAGCACCGGCACCAGCCGCGCAGCCAGCTTCCCCAGCACGATCTCGGCGTCGGTCAGGCCGGTCGCGAACAGCAGGATCAGATTCCCCCGGGCCTTGTCCTGGCAGATCGCCCCGGCCGTCGCCGCCGGCGCCGCCAGGCCGACCAGCCCGAGCACGATCAGGGTCGTGACGGCGTAGAATCCCCGGCCGAGATCGGCCAGGGACTCGACCGAGAGATCCCCCGAGCCATCGGTGCTGCTCCCCAGCCAGACGCCCGACAGGCCGATCAGCAGCAGCAGGACCAGCAGGGACCGCAGGGCATAGCCCTGCCAGCGCCGCGAGGCCGCCAGCCATTCATAGGCGAAGACCGGGCTCGGCCAGCCGCGCATCCCCATCGGGTCCGCCTCCTGCTTCCAGAAGCAAGGGTCCTCGAACCGGAAGCCGGGCCGCGATTCCGACCGCGCCCGGAGCCGATCCCCGGCTAACTTTATATCGCAAAGTGAGTCCAGGGCAAGAGGCATCCGGTATCGGGATGCCCGCCTCACCGGCCGCGGTCCGGCCCGAGGCGGTCCCTGAGCTGCGGGAACAGGGCCAGCGCATTCTCGCGGAGGATCTGGCGGCCGATCCGGGCGGCATGGGCCTCGGCCAGCTCGCCGCGGAGGACCTTCTCGGCGAGGACCTCCGCGAGCACGGCCCTGGTGGTGACGGTCGCGCCGTAGATCCCCTCGGCGTGGTTGCAGTCGGCACCCCAGAGGATCCGGTCCGACGGCATGACCTCCAGCCACTCGTGGAGCGCCCGGCGGGCCATCGTCGGGCTGATCGTCGGCAGCCAGACCGAGTCGACCCAGACGTGCCGGCCGTGCCGCAGGACGATCGCGCCGGTCTCGCCCACCCACGGGTAGCCGCCGTGGAAGAGGATGAACTTCGTCTTCGGGTTGGCCTCGATCAGGTCGACCAGCAGCAACGGGTTAGAGCCTTGGAGCTTGCCGTGCCCGGTGTGGATCTGGAACGGCAGGCCGTGCGCGGCGCTAAGGCCGACGAGCCGCCACATGATGAAGTCCTGGAAGTCCTGCACCTCCTGCGGGGTGAGCTCGCCCCGGGGTCGGCCGTAGATCCGCGCCGCCTGCCCCTTCGGCACGTCCTCGAACCGGAGCGTCCGCGAATACGCCCTGGTCGACTTGAGGCAGACGGCGCCCCGGGATTTCGCCTCGCGGAAGAGCCGGTCCAGGACGGCGAGGTAGTCGTCGAGCGTCGCCGTCGGCAGCCCCCGGTCGCGGGCGAAGCGGTAGGGGTCGTCGGAGGGCTCCTTGAACTCGGACGGGTGGAAGCCGTCCAGGAGGGGGGTGACGTTGAAGACCAGGACCTCGAACGGGTAGTGGGTGCGGAAGTCGAGGCGGCCCCAGTAGGGATCGTTGAGCATCAGGTCGATGTTGGCCCGCTCGGTGACGACGTGGCGGACCCAGCGATCGTCGCGGTAGTTGTCGAACACCTTGGCGTCGAGCGCCCGGGCCTGGTCGTCGGTGAGGGTGTCGAAGTCGACGCCGTAGAGGTCGCGGAAGGCGGGGAGCTGATAACGGTAGAAGCCGGTGGCGCGGGCGTTGTCGAAGTCGTGCCGGGCGCGGGCCCACCACGCGTCGAACGGCTCGCCCGGCTTCCGGGTCGTGAGCGGCCCGACCTGCGGGTAGTAGCTCCTCTCCCAGAGCCCGAAGAGGGTCATGCCCCGGCCCCGGTCCGTCTCCATGAGGCCCGGGAGCCGGTCGAACGGCCAGAGGTGGTCGTGAGTGTCGATGGCGCGGACGGCGTCGATCCCGGCCCGGATCCGCCGATAGACGTCCGAGCCGACGACCGAATGGTCCTGGCCCTGCCCGGGCGCGGCGCCGCAGGCGGCGGACCAGATCCAGACGGCGAGGCACGCGCGACTCAGTCTCATGGGGCTCGGTCCGACCGGGGTTGTGCGAGGGATGCCGTACGCCCGTCAACGTCGCTTCATTCTAACGGCTCCAAGCACGACGGCCATGATCGGCCCGCCCCCGACTTGTCCGGAGATGCAGGCCCAGGTAGGGCCCGCGTCACTGGGTATGGAGGAGCTTCCGCAGCGGCGTCACGATGGAGTGATAAACCCGTGAGCCCATGTAGTAGTTCCGCGCCTTCCGGCGGCACCGACTCGGATCGGTCGAGTTCTCGCAGGCCGCGTACATGTCGCGGAGGAACTGACGGTCGCAGTCCCGGGGCGCTCGCTCGCAGGTATCATGGCCCTGGCACGCCGGGCGGAAGTCCGCCCCGAAGAAGCCCTGCTTGACCAGGCGATTGCCCGTCCAGGTATCCCCGGCCCCGCAGGGCCGGTAGGAGGGGCAGGGGGTCTGAGCGGAGGCGGCGGGGAGCCAGGCGGCGAACGCTCCGGCCAGGAGGATTGTCGGGAATGTGAGACGCATGGTTCACCTTAAGGGACGCGGCCGCCTGGAGGGATTTGGTCACCAAGCCTATCACACGCGAGGGGTGCGGGCCGGCGCCCCCCCGGAAAAGTAAGCACCATCGCCCCCGGCACGGGCGAGGCGGGGCGGGGCAGCGAGGGGCCGTGCGGCCCTGTCGTCGCGGGGACGATCCCGCACCAGGGACGCGGCTGGCACGGGCGTGCCGGGACGCGTCGTCAACCGTCGGCTCGGGCCGTCCGGCCCTCCGTTCTTCGGGGTCCCGAATCGAGGGGAGATCGACCGTCCTAGGCGACGCTCCAGTCGGTGGCGTAGATCGCCAGTCCGAGCGACCTCGCCACGGCCAGCGAACCCGGGTTATCCCACGACGTGCTGTAGAGGGGGGTACGTCCCGAGGCCCGGACGGCATCCGCCCAGGCCGACGTCACGCGGGCCGCGTGGCCTCGACGCCGGTAGTTCGCCGCCGTCTCGAGGCCGGCCTCGGCGGCGACGTCCGAGCGGCGGGCGCAGAAGCAGACGCTCACCGGCGCCCCGTCCTCGATCAGGGCCATGACGGGCGAGGCCCCCGCCGCGAACTCGCCCGCGACCCATCCCGAGAAGTGGGTGCCGAGCCGCGACTCGTCGTGGATCTCCTCGACCGCGGCGACGGACCGGAGCCCCTCGGGGAACGCGAATGCCGGGCCCCACCAGCCGATTCGGCCGCCCAGCACCGCCTGATACGCACCCGCGTGGGTTGGCGGACGTTCCCACGGTCCGGACGGCCTTTCCCGGCTCGCCAGGGCGGCAAGCTCCTCCGCCACCTCATCGGCGATGTCGGCGCGAACGGCCCAGGCGCACTCGGCGACGCCGCGGATCAGGGCGAACCTCGGCCCCGGCGAGGGCCTGGGCTCGCGCGTGCAGGCGATCCGCCCGCGCCCGTCCAGGACATACAGCGTCTCGAGCTGGAGTCGCGGAGAAGCGGGGGCCGTCATCGCATCCGCTCCTTGAGAATCCGGACCTGTCCGCACGGAGAGAGTTCGAGCCGAGCGGGAGGAGATAGTCGCGATGCGGGGGCGGATCGTGTGCCGCGATCGAGAGCCTCATGGCTTCTGCGGCTTCGCGTCGAGGAAGTCGTTCACCATGGGAACGATGACGGGCATCCGATCCATCAGGGTGACGTGGGTCGTGTTGGGCAGGATGGCCAGTCGCGAGTCCGAGCGCGAACCCATGTCGCCGTGGACCTCGCCCCCCTTGAGGCGGTACATCTCCGCGATGTGCTCGAGCCGCACGCCGTCGGCATCGCCGTGGATGAAGAACATCGGGGCCCGGGTGGCCTTCAGCCGCTCGGCGCCGAAGTCATAGGGCTTCGAGAACGACTCGACGAGGTGCTTGACGAACTCCGGAAATGCGTCGGGCGTCGGGCTCAGCTTCTTGTAGCCGGCCTCGACGGGCGAGCCCTTGAAGGTCTCGGCCGTGAGCTTCGGGAGCGCGTCGACGCCTTCCTTGACCCAGCCGTCTTGGCGGAACACGGCCGAGATGATGACGACCTTGCGCACCTTCTCCGGGTGGCGGATCGCGCACTGCAAAGCAACGCCGCCGCCCATGCTGTAGCCGATGATGTCCGCGGTCGGGATCTTGAGGTAATCGAGCAGCGCCGCCACATCGTCGGCGAGGTCCTCCGAGCGGAACGGGCGGGGGATGTCCGCCGTCCGCCCGTGGCCCTGCATCTCGAGGGCGATCACCTTGCGGGTCTTGGCAAGCTCGGCGACCCACCCGGCCCAGTCGCCCGGGATGGCCATGAACGCGCCGTGGAGCATCACCACCGGCTCTCCGCGCCCGTGGATCTCGTAATACATCTTCAGCCCATTGACTGGCGCATAGCCCACGGTCGGCGTCTCCTCGGCGGTTGCGATGGCCGGCACGAGCAGAACGGCGAGCAAGGCGATCGTCTTCATGGTCGGATCTCCGGACACCTGGATGGTGACTGTCCCCCGAAGTGGTCGAATGGCGTCCCTCGCATTCGACAGAATAGCGGATTTTGCCGCCGAGGGTCGCGCACGCCCCGCCTCATGCGACGCCCCAGTCCGCCCATGGCGAGCGAGCAGGAGGCTTGCCGTGGGCGCCTTCTCACGGGTGTCGTGGACCTGACAAGCCGGGCGGAAGTGGGCCCCGAGGAAGCCCTACTTGACCGGGCGATGGCCCCTCCACGAATCCCCCATCCCGCATGGCCGGTGGGAGGGGCAAGAGGTCCAGGCGGAGGCGCCGGGGAGCCAGGCGGCAAGGGCCCAGCCGAGGAGGATTCTCGGCAACGCGAGAGGCATGGATTCATCTTGAGGGGCGGGGCCGCCCGGACGAATTCGATCCCCGGGCCTACCATGCGCGGCGAGCTTCGTGCCCTGGCATCGGTTCGGCGGTCGGGTCATCGCCCCGCCGGTTGGAGTGCCGGGGGGGATGGCGGCGCCGGGCTGGCCATGGGCGGCTCGCACGCCGGGAAGCGGAGCACGAAGCGCGTCCCGCGCCCGGGGGCCGTCTCGACCGCGATCGTCCCGCCCGAGGCCGTGACGATCCGCTGCACGACCGAGAGGCCGAGGCCGACCCCGGCGCGACCCAGCCGATGGGACCGCGGCGCGCGGTAGAACGGCTCGAAGATCGAGGGGACTTCCTCCGGAGACAGGCCGCAGCCGCGGTCCTCGACCGCCAGCGCCGATTGGCCCTCCTCCCGCCGGCACGCGACCGCCACGGGCGTGCCGGGCTCGCTGTACTTGAGGGCGTTGTCGAGGAGGTTCTCCAGCACCGGGGCGAGCAACGCGGGGCTGGCCCGCAGCCAGACCGGGTGGTCGGGCTCCTCGAGGCGGAGGTCGGACGCCCTCGGATGCCCCGACCATCGCCGAAGCTGCGCGGCCGTCCAGGCGGTCAGGTCGATGGGCTCCCCCTCGGGGGGGGTCGCCTCGGCCTCCGCCCGGGCCAGGAACAGCAGCGAATCGACGATCTGGCGGAGGCGGGTCGCCTCTCCGTGGACCTGGTCCAGGGCCCGCTCGTATTCCTCGGCGGCCCGAGGGCGGCGCCGGATCACCTCGACGAGGCTTAGCAGGCCCGCCAGCGGGGTCCGAAGCTGGTGCGAGGCGTCGCCCGCGAACCGCCGCTGCCGCTCGAGCGCCTCGTGGCGCCGGGCGAGCAGGTCGTTGAACGCACGGCCGAGGTCCTCCAGCTCGTCGCCCGTCCCCGGGCTGGGGAGGCCGCCCGGCTCGTCGGCCGTCGTCATCTCCCGCGCGGCCTCCGCCATCTGCACGACCGGGATCAGGGCCCGGCGGCAGAGCCATCGGCCCAGCGCGGCGCAGAGCAGCCAGAGCGCCGTCGAGACCCCGGCCAGGGCCAGGGCCAGACGTTGGAGGCCGGCCTCGACGGGGGCGGGCGAGAGGCCGACGGTGAGGATCAGCTCCGCGTACTCGACGTCGTCATCGGGCCCGTCATCCCGGGGATGCCCCTTCCCCAGCCGCTGGAGCTCCGGCAGGCGGAGGTGCCGCCGGGCGAGCCGCCAACCGGGGACCTCGCCCCTCGCCGTCGCGTCGCCGAATACCTCGGGAAACACCCCCGTCAGGGGGCCCGGGGGGAAGTCGGCACCGCGGACGTTGGGAGATCGGTCCACCAGATCGCCGTTCCCGGCCTGGACGGCCCAGCGCACGTGCTCGACGCCCGGGTCCATGCCGAGCGTCAGCCTCCGGTCCTGCGGCTCCCACTCCAGGCCGTCGGTCTCGACGTCGACCGCCGCCTCCAGCGTGTCGAGGGCCTTCTCCAGGTGCTCGTCGAGCTGCCTGGTCAGGTAGGAGCGGCCGAGCACGTACAGGGTCCCGGAGAAGCCGAGCAGCACCGCGGCCAGTGCCCCCAGGAAGAACAGCGAGAGCCGCGACGAGAGGCTCATGATCCCTCCCCCGGCCCGCCGGGCGGATCCCCGAACATGTAGCCCCGGCCCCGGAGCGTCTGGATCAGTCGGCCGCCGTGGGCCTCGAGCTTCCGCCTCAGCTCGAAGACGTGGACCTCCAGCGTGTTCGAGATGCCGTCGTAGCGCTCGTCCCAGACGTGCTCGTAGATCCTTGTCCGCGAGAGCACCTGGCCGGGATGGCGGAGGAAGAAGACGAGCAGCGCGTACTCCTTGGCCGTCAGGTCGAGCGGATGCCCGGCGCGGAGGGCCTTCTGAGTGGCGAGGTCGATCTCCACGTCGCCGGCCGTCAGCGTCGTGCCCGCGCGGCCCTCGCCGCGACGGAGCAGGGCGCGGACGCGGGCCAGCAGCTCGTCGAAGGCGAACGGCTTGCAGAGGTAGTCGTCGGCCCCGCCGTCGAGCCCGCGCACGCGATCGGAGACGGCATCGCGTGCGGTGAGGAACAGCACGGGGGTGTCCCGGTCGCGCTGGCGGAACCCCCGGAGCACGCTCAGGCCGTCCCGGCCCGGCAGCCACCAGTCGAGGATGACGAGGTCCCACCGACCCCCTTGCAGGGCCAGGGAGGCGGCCTCACCGTCGGCGGCGTGCTCGACGGTGAACCCCTCCTCACGCAGCCCGCGCACGACGGAGGCGGCGATCAGCTCGTCGTCCTCGACCGTCAGGATCCGAACGCCCATGCCATGCCCTCCCCTCACCTTACCCGAACGCCCACCCGTCCTCATTGTATGCCGAAGCTTCGGGGAGGACGTCACATCCGGCGGCCATGGCCGCCGGCCGATCACCCTTCCGGGTCGTCGTGGCCACGAGGCTCCGCCCGTCGCCGGAACGCTGGGCACCATGCGGCAGCCCCCGCGGAGCCGGCGCCCCGGGCGTCGAGGCGATCGGCCAGGAAGCCGGGCAGCACCGCGATCAGGAGGTCGAGCCGCCTCATGACGTTCACGATGACAACCCCCGAGGCGAGGCTGAGGCCGACGGCCCGGCACGTCGGGAGGACCAGCACTTCGAATGCGGATGAACCCATGGTGTTCTCTCCCACGAGGCGACGGGGACAGCGACAGGGACTTCCCGCGGCCGACCGGGGGAAGCTTACGGGTCGCCCCTTAACCCACGATGAGCCGCGGATTAATTCCGCCTTAGGTCGACGCAAGGCTTGCCGCGGCGTGGGGTTACTGGAATTGGCCCCGAAGCTTGGAGGTGTTCGACGGGCCAGCCGGGCGACCGCCGGCCTTCATGAGGCGAATTTAAACTCCCGCTAACGGAGGTC
>NZ_JAALJH010000170.1 GCF_011064615.1 Aquisphaera insulae
ACTTTTTATCCGCGAATTCTGCAGACACCGTCTGCGGAATTGGGACTGCGCGGAGGTGTGCCGGTGGCCACGGAAGCCGTCCTGAGAGAAGTCGCGGCATGCTTCCCCCTCTCCTGGTCTCACTACGTCCGCCTGCTCGCGGTCGAAAAGCCCGAGGCTCGAACGTTCTACGAAACCGAGGCCCCGCGGCGGATGGTCCGTCCGCCAGCTCGACCGCCAGATTAGCACCCAATTCTACGAGCGGACCCTCCTCTCCCGGAATAAGTCCGCCATGCTCAAGAAGGGTCAAATAGCCAAGCCAGAAGACGGCGGGAGCCTCGTGGATCCGGCCGGCGAAGACGTCGACTAAATTGCAGCGCCTTCGGTCGGCACCGCCGCAGGGCCCGCACAGGTGCTCCTCGACGAACTCGTGCAGGAGCGTCGTGCAGCAGGCGGCCCACTCGGTCGGTTCTCCGGGCTAGGTCCGACAGGTAGCGGGCCGCGGCCTTCAGTGCCGGATCGTAGCGGGGGCCGATGTAATCCTTCGGGAACTTCGCATCCCTCAAGATCGAACGCCGCCGCCGGAAGCTCGACACCATGAACTGTGCACTCGATGAACTGGGCACCACGGAGGACGATCGGGTGCAACGCGCGGCCGAGGTGCTGTTGCAGGTCGGCGAGCGAATCGATCGCCTTTCGGCCCTGCGTCGGGGCCTTGTTTCCGGTCTGATATTCCTTGGCGACGTAGACGACCGATGCATTCTCCGCTCGCCTACGCCTTCTGCGCCAGGGCGATCACGATGTTGTGCCTGTCCTGGACCGGGAAGGCAAGGCGGTTGATCAGCCAGCGCTTCAGCGGGCCGGCCTTGTGCAGCCCCATCTCCTCGAGCAGCGGGGTGAGCCATCCGCCGCGGTAGCCGAATTCCATGAAGGTGTCGAACGTGTCGAAGTTCAGGGCGGGCTCGAACGTCTCGCCCCGGTGAACCTCGAATCCGTGCACGGCCATCACGTCGCGGACCTCGCCCAGGTCTGCCGGGTTGAGGACCGTGTCGTCCATCGTGCGCGACCCGGCCCCGCTGAGCATCCGGAGCAGCCTGGAATCTCCCTTGGCCTGGAGGGCGGGATACGCCGACCTGGTGCCGCCCACCAGCGACCAGTAGCCTCCGGGGGCGAGCTTTCGGGCGATCTGGGGGGCCAGGACCCGCATGCTCACGAAGCCGGTGACGAAGTGGGTGCAGATGCAGTCGAACTGCTGATCCGGGAAATAGTCATCCAGCCGCGAGGCATCGCCGACCGCCGCGGTCAGCTCGGGCAGCCTGCGGCGGGCGACCTCCAGCATGTTGTCGGCCAGGTCGATCCCGTAGGGCACGATCCGCCCTTCCGATCGCCCGGCCAGCTTGTCCAGGAAGAGGCCCGTCCCCATCCCGATGTCGAGGACCCGGAGCTCCCGCCCGGGGGCGAGGAGCCCCTCCTCGGACATCTGCCGGATCCCGAGGTCGAGCGACCTCCCGATCACCCCCTGCGGGTCGAGATCGTAGGTCGTCGCGACGACGTCGTTGTAGGCCCTGTGGACGGTTGCGGTGCTCATGACGGTCTCTCAAGGGGAAGGCGGAAGGCGTCAACGAACGGGCGTACCGGAGGAGCTCAGGAGCTGATCGACCTCTCGGGCCGGGGCGGACGTGCCCGCATCGGCACGCCCGGCCGGGGGGGCCTCGTCCTCCTCCGGCGGCCAGTACTCAAGCCGGATCTCGTCCCCCTTGACCGAGATGAACGGGCAAGGCGGGTGTTCGGTCCAGGTCCCGCTGTTGGCGTACAGGACGCCGTCGACCTCCTCGACGAGCGGGAAGTGGGTGTGCCCGCAGGCGACGCGGCGATACCCCTTCGACGCCGCGTAGGCGACGGCCCCGTCGCGGATCAGCGCGCTGCTCCGCTGCCACTGCTTGGAGAGCCGCCGGATGTAGCGGGCGGAATGGTGAGGCGCCCACTTCTGGATGTAGTAGAAGAGGCCGCAGGCGACCTCGGTGAGCAGCCCATAGTTGTTGACGAATCGGTCGAACTGATCGCCGTGGAGGATCAGGAGGCGGACATCCTCGTTCTCGAAGCGATACTCTTCCCGCACCTCGACCCCCACGATGTGGCCGATGACGTCCGCCGGGCCGTCGTGATTGCCGCGGACCCAGACCAGCCGCAGGTCGTCGCGGTCGGAGTTGCGGCGGATCACCTTCAGGCAGGCGAAATGGCGCTTGGAGAGCCGCTTGAAGTTCAGGTCGTCGAAGATGTCGCCGTTGATCACCAGCTCGCGGGTGTTCTCGACCGCCCACTCCAGGAACCGCTCCAGGAGCGCCGCCTGGCAGACGTCGCTGCCCAGGTGCAGGTCGCTGATGATCAGGCAGTCGTAGCGCCTGGGGGGATATCCGTCGTTTCGCCCGAGGTCTGGCTGCATCGGGGAGAGTCCTGAGTCCTGATCGCGCGTCCCGCCCCTCGGGGATCCACCCGCGATGCGTCCCGCCGAGCGAAGTATGATCAATCTCCTCTTCAGGGCCAATGGGCCGGGCCAAACCTCACGAAAGGCACACGATGTCTTTACAAGATCCATCGGTTCCCGGCGGCATCCACGCGGAAAGCCCCCCGGACCTTCGCACCATGATCCGGAATCCGACGGGAATGAGTCGCCTCTCCACCAGCCCCAGGACCTCCGCCCATGCCCCAGCGGAGGGGATGAAATCGGCCGCCCGTCCCCGGATCTCGACGTCGTAGACCTGGATTGCGAGGTGGCGCACCTGACCACGCAGTCAACCCTCAGGATCGAAATGGAACCGCCGGGCCTCGACTCATGATTCCGATCGTTTACCATCCCCGCTACAACATCACGGCATTCGGCCTCGAACGATACCATCCCTTCGACGGCCGGAAGTATCGCCGCATCCATGACGCCCTGATCAGACACGGCCTGCGACGCCCCGGGGATTTCGTGCGCCCCCGCAAGGCAACCCGCGACGACCTGAGGTGTGTCCACTCAGAGGACTATCTGCGCTCGCTCCGCCGCCCCGATGTGCTCGGCACCATCCTCGAGGTTCCGATCATCCGCCGACTCCCCGCCTGGGTGGTCCGCTGGCGGATCTTGCGGCCGATGCGGTACGCCACCGGCGGGACCATCCTGGCCTGTCGCCTGGCCTTGAAGCATGGCCTGGCGATCAACCTCGGCGGGGGCTATCACCACGCGGCCTCGGACCGGGGCGGCGGGTTCTGCGTCTACTCCGACGCCGCGATCGCGGCCAGGCGCCTCCATGACGAGGAGAACATGACCCGGGTACTTGTCGTGGACCTCGATGCCCACCAGGGCAACGGCACGGCCGCCGTCTTCCGCGGCTGGAAGTGGGCATTCATCTACGACCTCTACGAGGATGGCATCTTCCCGGCCCGCAAGGAGCCCGAGGACTATCCGCAGCCCGTAGGCCCAGGCCTGACCGGCCCCGAGTACCTCGACCTGGTCCGAGAGACCCTGCCCGATGCACTGGACGCAGTGCAACCCGATCTGGTCGTCTATAATGCCGGCTCGGACCCATATGGACGCGACCCGCTGGCCCACTTCCGCCTGACGGCCGGTGACCTGGCCGAGCGAGACCTCCTGGTCGTCACCGAGGTCCGGGAGAGGGCGATCCCCCTGGCCATGCTCCTCTCGGGGGGCTACTCGGCCGAGTCGTGGCGGATCCACGCCGATGCCATCGAGGGTATCCTGACGAGATTCGACGGCCCACCGTGATCGGCGCTCGGTGGCCGCCGCCAGGGCGTGAACGGTTACAATGAAGGGCCGGCGGCAAGGTCGGTATCAGGAGGTCACCGCCTCGTGTGGCCGCTTCAGCTCGTGGCGTGCCCCGGCCCGATGTTCGATAGTGTTTCGCTAGAGCTATCTTATGATCTTACGAATTCGCATCGCGACGGTCCTGGCGTTGTCGGCATCCCTCCTGCTTTCGGCCCCGTTCGCGACGGCCCAGGCCGACGGCGACCAGATCCTCGACGGCATCGGCGAGACGGCGCTGATCGCCCGCTATCCGCTCGACGGCACCGCGGCGGACCGCTCGCGGAACGGCTTCCACGCCACGCCACGCGGCGACGGGGCGACCTTCGCCGACGACCGCCGCTTCGGCAAGGCGCTGTCCCTCACCGGGGCGAAGGGCGTGGCCCTGGAGCTGCCGGCCGGGATGCTGAAGGGCGTCGAGTCGATCAGCATCGTCGGCTGGGTCCGGCTCCGGTCGGTGGAGGGTAATCCGCGTCTCTTCTCATTCGAGCGCGACGCCGATCACATCTTCGCCTGCACGCTCGCCGGCGCGAACGGCGCCGAGGGCTTCAGCTCGACCATCACCGCGCAAGGCGCGGACGCGACGATCGGGCCGGCCTCGAAGAGCGTGGCGAGCGGACGCTGGACGCACGTGGCCGCGGTGCTGGACGCCGCGGCGGGCAGGCTCTCGCTCTACCGCGACGGCGCACCGGTCGGCCGGGCCGACGTCCCGGCCGCGACGATCGCGGGCATCCTCAACGCGAAGGCGACCGAGACGACCAGGCTCCGCGTCGGGCTCGGGCTCGACGGCCTGATCCGCGACCTGCGGCTCTACTCGGCGGCGCTTTCCGACGCGCAGGTCCGGACGATCCACGACAATGCCGCCGGCAGCCGCCGGATCGCCTCGGCCGGGGCGTCGTCCGAGGCGGCCCGCTCGGCGAAGGCCGGCCCCGTCGACTTCGGCGGGCCGAAGCTCCTGGGCGTGGCGGACGTCACGGCGACGACGACCGTCGGCTTCCTGCCGAAGCTGCCGCCGATGGTCCCCGGCGTCCGCGAAGGCGGGGCGGCCGGCCCGGCGCTCCGCGTCCTCTGGCCGGCGCCGAAATCGGCCGACGAGGTCGCCCGGCCCGGCGCGTACACCGTCACCGGGCAGGTGCCCGGCACGCCGTTCACGGCCCGGGCCGTCGTCAAGGTCTCCGCCCCGACCGGCGCGCCGGAGACGCCCGTCCGCACGCTCCGGCCGTTCGCCCTCGGCGAGGTCTCGCTCGACCGGGACGCCGCCGGCCGCGAGACGCCCTTCATCAAGAATCGCGACAAGTTCGTCAGGGCACTCGCCCGGACGAACCCCGACGACTTCCTCTACATGTTCCGCGACGCCTTCGGCCAGCCCCAGCCGGCCGGGGCGAAGGCCCTCGGCGTCTGGGACAGCCAGACGACCCGCCTCCGCGGCCACGCCACCGGCCACTACCTCTCCGCGCTCGCCCAGGCGTACGCCGGCACCACCGATGACGAGCCCCTCCGGGCCGCGCTGCGGACGCGGATGGACGCCACGATCGACGCGATCTACGCCCTGTCGCGGAAGTCGGGAAATCCCGAGAAACCCGGCGGACCGGCCGTCGCCGATCCGACGAAGGTCCCCCCCGGCGAGGGCCGCAAGGGGTACGACTCGAATCTGGCAGCCGGCCAGATCCGCACCGATTACTGGAACTGGGGGCACGGCTTCCTGAGCGCCTATCCGCCCGACCAGTTCATCATGCTCGAACGGGGCGCGACCTACGGCGGAGGCAACAACCAGATCTGGGCGCCGTACTACACCCTGCACAAGATCCTCGCCGGCCTGCTCGACGGCTACGAGGTCGCCGGCAACGCGAAGGCGCTCGAGATCGCCAGGGACATGGGACTATGGAGCTATGAACGCCTGAAGCTCCTGCGGCAGGAGACGCGGATCGCGATGTGGAACCGCTACATCGCCGGCGAGTACGGCGGCATGAACGAGGTGATGGCCCGCCTCCATCGCCTGACCGGCGACCCGCGGTTCCTCGAAGGGGCCAGGCTGTTCGACAACATCGCCTTCTTTTACGGCGGCCCCGATCACTCGGGCGGCCTGGCGCGAAACGTCGACACGCTCCGCGGCAAGCACGCCAACCAGCACATCCCCCAGGTCCTCGGCGCCCTCGAGACGTTCGCCGCCACGAAGGACGCGAACGACTTCCGGATCGCCGAGAACTTCTGGGACATCGCCACCACGTCCTACGCCTACAGCATCGGCGGCGTGGCCGGCGGCCACCGGCCCCACAACGCCGAGTGCTTCACGGCCGAGCCCGACACGCTCTGGCAGAACGGCTTCTCCGAGGACGGCCAGAACGAGACCTGCGCGACCTACAACATGCTCAAGCTCAGCCGGGCGCTCTTCCTGTTCCGCCCGCGGGACGCCCGCTACATGGACTACTACGAGCGCGCCCTGGTCAACGACATCCTGGCATCGGTGGCCGAGCACGACCCGGGGAACACGTATCACATCCCGCTCAACCCAGGCTCGCGAAAGTCCTTCGCCAACGAGGCCATGGACGGCTTCACCTGCTGCAACGGCACGGCCCTGGAGAGCAACACCAAGCTCCAGGATTCGATCTATCTCCGCGGCGAGGACGGGGCGTCCCTTTACGTCAACCTGTTCATCCCGTCGACCCTGAAATGGGCCGGCCGCGGGTCGACCCTGAAGCAGGAGACGAGCTTCCCGTATGCCGACAGCACCCGGCTCACGCTCGCCGGCTGCGACGGCATCGAGCTGTTCGTCCGCGTGCCGGGCTGGGCGACGAGGGGCTTCTTCGTGAAGATCGACGGCGTCGAGAAGCCCGTCGATGCGACGCCCGGCCGTTACATCAGCCTGGGCAAGGCGTGGAAGGACGGCGCCGTCGTCGAGCTCCGCATGCCGTTCGGCTTCCACTTCGACCGCGTGATGGACCGCCCGAACATCGCCAGCATCCTGTACGGCCCGGTCGTCCTCGCCGCCGAGGAATCGGCCCCGCGCCCCGATTGGCGGCCACTGACGATCGACGTCAACGCGCCGGAGAAGTCGATCACCGGCGACCCGAGCACGCTCCGCTTCCAGGTCGGCGAGGCGAAGCTCAAACCGTTCTTCGAGTCCTACGGCCGGTACTCGGTGTACTTCGACCTGAAGTGGGAACATCGCGAGCGATGAACGATCGACGGGTGGCGCCCTGGCAGCGGCTGGGGTTTGGACCCAAGTTCATGGAGGCGGCGGCGCGAAACGCCGTTGCCAGTCAGGATCTATGGCTCTGCGACCCTCCTCAATCCTCGGGTTTGGAGATCGTCGCGTGGATTGACACTTCCTGTAATGATGGCGTACTCGCCTTCATCCTGGGTTCGCTAGGGTATTCTCTGCCGCCGCCACTGGACGACCGGGTGGCCATGGGCAAGCGAGTCGTATCGGGCTGTTTGCACTATTTTTATGGTCCCTGGCGAACTCATTTCCTGTGGCCCGGGAGGGCCGGCGGTTACGTGGATCTGGATTGGAGGACGTCGAGATTGGTCCTCCCCTGGATCGAGAAGTATCGTCTCGGGCTGACCCTCGCCCTGTCCCTGGAAGACTGGCCGTCCGCGGATCGTCTCATCGAGTGGCCCGGCGACGATCTCCGCCTCGACGAAGGGCTCGATGATCTTACGCCCGGAGACAACGCCTATCAGATCTGGCTCGCGGGTCGTCTCCGAGGAGATCTGAACGCCATGGACGAGGGCAAACTCCTGGTCAGGATGAATCGCCGCAGTCACCTCAAGGTGCTGGTCATTGCGGCTCAGGCCCTACTGAGAGATGACGACGCAGCATTCCACCAGGCACTTTCGACAGGCCTGATACGCCATCGCGGCCGCACGTTCAAGACATCTGATATATACTCCGCGGTCTGCATCGACGGGACGGTCCTGTGGCACCTGGCTCGACGGCGGAGCATGAGGCCGATTGTCTTGCCTCCTGAGCTGGAGATATTCATCGCAAGGTGCATCCGACGCTCTGTCGTCGAGAAGCCAATAGCCGATGGCTAATCGCGACCGTTTCTGTTGCGCGTGCCGCGACCCGCGATGCGGCTGGGAACACGGCCCGGGCGCGATCACCGGCCGGCGCCGACTCGGCAGGAGCCTCGTCCTCCCGGACAAGGAGCGGGGCCACTCGGGAGCACGAGG
>NZ_JAALJH010000171.1 GCF_011064615.1 Aquisphaera insulae
TGAGACCAAGCACTAGCGATTGAACCGCTGCGGGACGAGCGGCCCCGCCGTGAGCCGATCGAGGGCCTGGCGCATCCGGTCGAGGATCGGCCGTGACGCGGGATCGCGGGCCACGTTGTGTCGTTCGCCGCCGTCGGTCGAGAGGTGGAAGAGTTCCTCCGGGAGCCTCGGGTTGCCGCGAATATACGACCATTCGCCGTCCTTCAGCGCCCCCAGCGGCCAGGATTTCAGGGGCAGGCCGTTCTCGTCGATGTTGTTCGCGAGCCCGGGCAGCACCTCCGACAGGGCACCGTCGATCGGGCCGCTCGGCGGTGCGGGCTTCCCCGCACACTGACCCCAGGTCCGCGCGAGCGATTCCCCCGGGAACGGCGACTCGGCGGCGAGGCCCACCAGGTCGGTGATCGTGGCCGCGATGTCGCGGAGGCTCACCGTCTCCTTCACCACCCGGGGCGTGGCGATCGGGCTCTCGCCGGGCGGGATGATCAAAAGCGGAACGTGGACCTCGGTCTGATAGAGGCTCGTCCCGTGGCAGAACACGCCGGTGTGCTCGCCGAAGCTCTCTCCGTGATCGGAGGCCACGATCACCCAGGTGCGGCCGAGGACGCCAAGCCGCTGGAGCCGGTCCATCAGCTTCCCGAGCTGCTCGTCGAGGTCCGCGACGCAGTCATCGTACGCGTCGACGAGCAGGGGCTGGTCGCGTTCGACCAGGCGGATCTTGTCGAGCTCTCCCCAGCGGCGAATCAGCTCGCGCTGACGATCGTCGGGCTGGGCCTCGCCGAAGCGATGAATCCGGCCTTCCGGCAGCTCGTAGGGCGTGTGGGCGTCGGAGTAATTCAGGAAGGCGAAGAAGGGACGCGCGGAGTCGCCTCGGCCGGCCAGCCAGCCCAGGAACTCGCGATTCACGCTCGCCGCGTCCTTGCGGTCGAACACGAGCGACTGCCAGGCCCGTTGCACGTACGGCTGCAAGGGCAGGAGCTCGGGCCGCGCCTCCACGAACGGCAGCACCTTCCCCAGGACGGCCAGCAGCCGGTTGACCATGACCGCCGTCTTGGGCGCCGTGAACGCGGGGAAGATGTAGTCCTCGTACTTCGCGAAGCCGCGATTCAGCCCCGAATCCCGGGAGCAGTACATCGTGTTGCCCACGAATCCCGCCGTCGCATACCCGCGCGCGGCGAGGAATTCCGCCAGGGTGGAATGCGAGCCGTCCAGCGGGTTGAGCCAGCCCACCGACAGCTCGTGCATCCACCTGCCGGTGAACATCGTCGCATGCGAGGGCAGCGTCCACGAGGAGGCGGCCTGGGCCGCGTCGAACCGGATTCCCCGCCCGGCGAGCTCGACCAGCGTGCCGCTCGTCGGCCGCGGATAGCCGTAGAGGCTCAGATGGCCCGCGGCCACCGTGTCCAGGACGATCAGGAGCACGTTCGGCGAGCCCGTCGCCGGCATCGCCCGCGCGTCCACCTCCGCCTGCCGCCGTCGATCGCCGAGCCAGAGGGCGCCGGCCAGGATGAGCGGGATCGCCAGGGCCGGCGGGAAGCTGGCGAGGATGACGCGCCGGGTCCAGCGACCGCGCGACTCCAGCACCGGCACGAGCTTCGTTGCGACCCCCAGCGCAAGGACCAGCCAGGCCAGCGTGTAGACCCGGGGGAACGCGATCAGCGCCATCGGAAGGAGCACCAGCGCGCACAGGAACCGCTTGACGGACCACCAGCCCCGCCGGGGCGCGACCCGGCCGACGATCCACCCGAGAAACCCGAGGGCCAGGAACAGGCCAAGATACGTCAGGGGGATCAACCAGACGAAGTGTCGCGTCAGGTGATAGAGCTTGTTCGGATCGAAGAGCCGCTTCTGAACCTCAATGGTGCCCACCTCGAGCAGGCCGGCGACGAGCCCGCACCATGCCGACAGGACGAGCGCCTCGACCAACCCGGGCCGTTCCGTTCGAGGACCCGCCGGGGGCGAGCCCTCGGATTCCAGATCCGTTGCGACGGTGAGCCGACGGTTCATCGGTGTCTCGAGGGGCGAAGCCGGTCGCCGTCGGAGGGGGTGTGATCTCAGTGAACCGCGCTCACGAGCCTCGAGCGCGGCCGACGTCCTTGCATCAGGTCCGAGGCTTTTCTACTATGTCTACCTGCGTACCCGGTCGCAAGTCCAACGAGACAGACGTTCCCAATCCCTTGGAATCAAACGACTTCCAGCGTGATGAACGGGTTGGGGACGAGCCCGGTTTGCCCGCGGGCTCGCGGTGGCGGCGGCTGATTCCGTGGCTCGTGATGGCCGCCGTCCTCCTCGGGGCCGGCTGGGCCTGGAGGGCCGACCGGAGCTATCGGGACGCGATCCTCCAGGTCGAGCTCGACATGGTCAACGGTCGCCAGGCGACCGCCGTGGGACGCCTGACGAAGCTCCTGGAGCAGTACCCCGGCTCGGATGAGGCGGCCGTCCTGCTGGCGCGCTGCGAGCAGGAGCGAGGCCGGATCGACGCCGCCGCGCGGGCCCTGGAGCGGGTCCCGGCGGGCTCCGTCTTCGCGCACAAGGCGATCCTGGGACGGATGCGGCTGGCACACGACCAGGGCCGGCTCGCCGCGGCCGAGCAGATCATCGAGGACGCCGCCCGCGACCCGCGCAACGACCCGTCCCACACACGCTTCCTGCTGGTGCCGATCTACAGCCAGCTCGGCCGCCTCGACGAGGCCGAAAGGCTCATCGAAGAGCGCTGGGAACGGCTCAACGAGCGGGGCGAGGGGGCGACCGAGCCGGCCATCGACGTGCTTCGCATGCACATCGAGCTGGCCCTCAAGCCGAACCCCGTCGAGAACATGCGGGCGTATCTCCAGGAGGCCGCCAATCGCGCCCCGGACGACGATCGCGTGTGGCTGGGCCGCGCCAACCTGGCGATCCGAGCCGGCGACCATGCCGAGGCCGAACGCCGGCTTGCGGCATGCCTGAAACGCCGCCCGGACGACCCGGCCGTCTGGAAGACCCGGCTCGACCTGGGCCTGGCCGCTGGCCGGGTCGACGTCGTGCAGGAGGCGCTCGAGCACCTCCCCGCCGGGGACGCATCCCCGGCGGACGTCCATCGCCTCTCCGCCTGGCTCGCATCCCGTCGAGGCGACGCCCCGGCCGAGCGCCGCGAGCTGGAACGACTGCTCGAGGACACCCCCGGCGACCTGCCCGCCCTCGACCGCCTCGCCGCGCTGGCCCGCGAGACCGGCGAGGCGTCCCGGGCCGACGACCTCCTCCGTCGCAAGGCCGAGGTCGAGCGGCAGCTCGCCCGCTACAAGAAGCTCTTCGATCGCAACCAGCCCATCCGCGACGCCGAGGAGATGGCCGACCTCGCCGAGCACCTCGGCCGCCGCTTCGAGTCCCGCGGCTTCCTGACCATCGCCCTCGCCGACGACCCCGCCCGCGCCGACCTCCGCCGATCACTCGCCCGCCTGGCCCCTCCTCCCCGCGCCCCCGCCGCCCGCTCCCTGGCCGATCTCATCCGCGCCGGCTCGTCCCCGGCGGCCCCCGAACGACACGCCACGCCATGAAGATGTGAAAACGCACGTTCTTGTCGGATTGACCCCCGGCGGAGACGCTCCTCCAGGTAGGCTCTTCCCCGGCGAGGTTCCCCGGCCGTTCGGCCGTTCGTGGCCGCCGAATTGACGATGCGCGCGTCCTCGATGATACTCGGTTACGACGACCGGGAACGCTCGATCGGAAGCTCGTCATGCTCGAGACCGGAGTGAGGGCGACGAGGACATCTTGGGCCCGATCATGGAGTATCCGATGAAACGCCTGCTGGCCGCGATCCCGCTCGTCTTCCCCGCCTTCGCCGCCGCCCAGGAGCCCGTCGGCCCCGTCAAGGACGCCCCCCGGATCACGGCCGAGATGAAGGCCACGACGGAGACCATCGCCCGGGCCCTCGAGGACCTCACGCCTGAGGGCTTCACCCGGAAGAGCCCCGTCGAGCGCTACACCGAGGCCAACCTGTACGACAAGATCGACGGCCGGTCGGAGCTGTTCCAGTCCTACGACGTCACGGGGATGACCTTCGTCACCTTCTCGAAGGCGGACGACCCGGCCAAATTCATCGACGTCTTCCTCTACGACATGACCACGCCCCTGGGTGCCTTCGGTGTCTATTCGGTCGAGCGCCCATCGGGCAGCAAGGCCATCGCCATCGGCGACGGCGGCCACCGCGCCGGGGCGGACCTGTTCTTCCGCAAGGGCCCGTACTACGCGACGATCCTGACGTCGGGACCCGACGAGTCGGTCCAGAAAGCGGCGTCGGCCCTGGCCGAGACGCTCGCGAATCGCCTCAAAGGCCAGGCCGCGGAGCTCTGGGGACTCGCCATGCTCCCGGCCGCGAACCGGATCGACGATTCGGCCCAGTACCTGATGGTCGATGCCCTGGGGCTCGACTTCCTGACCAACACGTTCATGGCCCGGTATCGCGACGGCGAGGCCGGGTTCACCGCCTTCGTCGCGCGCTGCAAGTCCGCCGACAACGCCGCGGACGTCCTGGCCAGGTACAGGGCCCACTTCGAGGAATTCGGCCACCTGGCCGAGCCGGCCAGGATCGAGGGGACGTCGGTCATCGTCGCCCAGGCGGCCGGCGGCGACTACGACGCCGCCTGCCGGGTCGGCGACATCCTCGTCGGCGTCACGGCCGTCAAGGGCCGCGACGCGGCCGTGAAGGCCATGACGTTCCTCCTCAAGGGCCTGAAGATCCCGAAATGACGTGGCGCCCGCTGATAGGCCGAGAGGTTGGCCATTCCGCGCGGATCGGGTCCAACTTCCACCTCCTCCGGGATCTTCGACGGACCGTTCGCCGGCATCGAGGGCATGTCGGCCCGGCGCATAGGTCCGTGAGTCGCAACGGAGCAGAGAATCGGCATGGGCCGCTTCCCACCAGTGCCAACGAGCGCATCCCCTTGTCGAGATACCCCAGTTCGTCGTCCCTAACCAGGCGTCCCGAATGTGAAGGGCCAACGCCCGGTCCTCGCTCCTACAGCCAGGCCGATGCCAGCAAAGTAACAGGAGAGCGCAGCAGTCAATGCCTGCCACGGATGACCGTTTTGAGCCTCAAGCACGGCCGCGAAGATCCCGCCCGGCAGCAGCAACAACGCGAGGCCCCCGGCCAGGACCCGAAAAATGAAGCGGGTCTTCTGCTCAGCGTGGGGAGGCGACGTGGTCGTTCTCATGGAGACCACCTCAAATGAAATAGCGTGTTTCAGTCGGTGTCGTGACCTGCGAACCCTCCTGCATGGTACGCAACCCATCCGATCGGCGTAATGCGGGCCCGCCAGGTCGCTTCTGACCGCCACCTCAGGTCGTGTACGCTCCTGTGTCGCTGCGCGGCTCCAAGGCCCATGTGCCGATTTCTGTGCCGTTGCGGCTCACGGGCCGAATCATACGCTCCGCATCGCCGAAGGATACCCTCGACCGGCGCGGCGGACAAGAAAACGGCCGGCGTCGATCAGATCAGGCCGTGACGAAGAGCTCCGCCGACCGCTGCACGGCGGCGAGGTTCTCCTTGAAATGGGCGAAGTTCTGCATGTCGGAATTGACCACGTCGACGCCGTGGGCGAGGACGAACGCGTACGACCGCTGCCAGGCCGAGAGCCCCGACTGCATGAGCCGGTCGCTGTAGTGCCCGTCGAAGGCCTTGACCAGCTCCTTGCCCCCCTTGGACGACAGGTAGCGGGCCGCCTTCATGCCGACCAGGCCGATGCCGGCGTCGCGGGCCCGCTTCAGCGTGGGCTGGAGCTCGACCATCGCCGGCGTGCCGGGAAGGAGGCTCTTCGAATCCCAGTCGTACCACCCGGCCGGGGTGACGGCGATCATGGCGAGGTCGTACCAGCCGGTTTCGATCATGGCCTCGAGCACCTGCTGCGCCCGCTTGTGGGTGCTCACGCCCCAGTGGCCCACCTTGCCGGCCTGCTTCGCCTTGAGGAAGGCTTCATGGAGCGGCTCGCAACGGATGATCTCCGGGTCGCCCACGCCCATCAGGTAGTAGGCGTCCACGTAGTCGGTGCCCAGGTCGGTGAGGCTCGCGTTCAGCAGCCCCGTCCAGTAGTCGGCCAGGAACTTGCCCTGCTCGGCGATCAACGGCTTGCCCGGTACGAAGCCGTCGACGGGACGCAAGGGCGCCTTCGACGTGACCCAGATCTTGCCGCGGTTGGCCGCGAGGAAGGGGGCGAAGGCGCGCTCGCTCCCCTTGTAGTAGGCGTTGGAGCCCAGGTCGTAGAAGTTCACGCCCGCGTCGAATGCCGCGTTGAGCAAGGGCACGGCCTTCCCGCCGATCAGCGCCGCACCGCCGCCGAAGACGAGGCGGCTGCAGAGGAAGTTCGTCCGGCCGAGCTTGCGGTAGGGCATGCCGCTCCGCTCGTTGCGATGGATCAGC
This sequence comes from Aquisphaera insulae, assembly GCF_011064615.1. Lineage (GTDB taxonomy): Bacteria > Planctomycetota > Planctomycetia > Isosphaerales > Isosphaeraceae > Aquisphaera > Aquisphaera insulae. Next base: position 6,389 of record NZ_JAALJH010000171.1, read on the forward strand.
CCGTCGCCCGCCGCATCCTGGGCGAGCGCCGCCGGCGCGACGGTCGCCGCCGCCGTGCCGGCGGCCGTGGTCTTGATGAAGTCCCGGCGGTTCATCTCATTCGGCGCGGTCATGACGCGACTCCTGGAACTGGACGATCCCCGCGGTGTTGCCGCCTCTTCTCACGCTAGCCAGACGGGCGGATCACGTCAATCTTCGCCGCCCCTTACCGGGGAATTGGGGATGAGCGTACGGGGATGGATCCCAGGTCGGGTAAAGAGCTGACCGAGGACCCTCGAAGCCCAATCCAGCGTGCCGCAGGAAACACGGCTGATGCGTAAGCGACCGATGAATGGCATTCTTGACCGAGATCAGATCCCGAGGGTCTGCGCGACCCCTCCCGGCTATGGTAGAAGTTAGGACCTCTCACGCAGCAGGCTGCCTCGGTCGCCCACCGTCGCACGAATGTGGCGGCTGCGCGTGGGCCCTATCTCGCCGAACGAGCCCCACAGCTTTCGCTCGAAGGTGTCATCCGACATGAAGAACGCCCGCGCGGTCCTCCTCTTCCTGGCCCTGTTTTCGTCGCCACGACCGGCGGGCGTCGCCGTCGCCCAGGTCCCCGCCGATCCCCCCGATATCGCCCTCGATGGTGCTGCACGGAACGCGGTGATCGATGGGTTGCTCGAGAAGCTCGGCAGCACCTACGTGTTCCAGGAGCAGGCGAAGAAGATGGAGCAGGCGATCCGCGACCGGCAGGCGAGGAAGGAGTACGACGCCGTCACGAGCGGCCGGGAGTTCGCGCGCCTCCTGACGGCTCATCTCCGAGAGGTCTGCAAGGACGGGCATCTCGGCGTCGATTACTCCGTCGCCGTGATCCCCGAGGATTCGGACCGGAAGCCGCCCAACCCCGAGGATGTCGCCCGGTTCCGGGAGACCGGGAGGCGCCGGAACTACGAGTATCGGAAGGTCGAGCGGTTAGGTGGGGGGATCGGGCTCCTCCAGGTCGATGGCTTCTATCCGGGCGAGTGGGCCGGCGATACGGTCGCGGCGGCCGCGACGTTCCTCGCCAACAGCGAGGCGATCATCCTCGACCTCCGGCAGAACGGCGGCGGGGCGCCGACCGGCGTCGCCCTGCTCGCCAGCTACTTCTTCGAAGAGGAAACCCACCTCGAAGACCAGTTCAACCGGGCCGAGAATTCGACGCGTCAGTACTGGACCTATCTGTCACCGGACAGGAGGTTCCGTGCGAAATCCGGACACGTAGGTTCCGTGCGTCAACGAAT
>NZ_JAALJH010000172.1 GCF_011064615.1 Aquisphaera insulae
GGCGCGAGCGGCCGTCCGCGCCCGGGCCGTGTTCCCAGCCGCATCACGGACCTCGGAGGGCGCAACGGGAACGGTCGAGCCCCGACCCCGCCTCCGGGCCGCCAGGAACCACTTTCCAACACCCCAGTCCTACCCGGTCCTTTGATGCCCTGGCCTTTGTTGCCTTCATGGCCTTTGATGCCTTCGCGCTTCGAGTGCCTGGCCTTTGATGCCTTGATGCCTCCCCGGGCATGACGCTTCTGGCCGCCTCATCTCCATGGGTGTTCGGGTCCCTCGTCGTGGAGGGCGGATCTTTCCTCGCGGTGGATCGGCGTGGATGGGGCGGGCGGGGAGGACCATAGCTCGGACGTCAGGAAGCCGCCCAGCCGCGACTCCGCGCGCAGCGGGGTCAGGCCGCGGGCGAGGAGGAGCGGCCGCGGGTCGACCAGGCGCGAGGCCGGGAGGCGAGTGGTGAGGCGGAAGAAGCCGTACATGGCCGCTAGCAGGACCCGCGACGCGGCGCCGGCCAGCCGGCCGGGCGGCACCCGGAAGTCGCCGACGAGCCATCTTCCGCCGGGCTGCAAGGCGACCGCCACCCGTGGGATGAGGCGGGCGAGGTCGTCCGGCCCGAAGCAGTCGAGGAAGAAGTTGGTCACGATCAGGTCGTACTCCGCCCGGGGGTACTCGACGGCCCGCGCGTCCGCGACCTGCCAGGTCACGCGCTCGCGCCCGGGCCCGGACCCGCACCCGGATCCGCATCCGCATCCGGACCCGGCCCGGCGGCGGGCGAGGGCGACCATGGTCGGGCTGACGTCGACCACATGGACGCGGGCCGCCGGGTTGTGCGCGAGGAAGGCCCGGACGAATCGCCCGTCCCCCTCGCCCAGGATCAGGACCCGCCGGGCGTCGGCGAGGTCCTCGACGAGGGCCGTGCGGCACCACTGGAGCAGGCCGCCGAAGGAGGCCGCCTCGATCCACGCGTAGTGCGGGGCCAGGGCGTCGAACCGCGGGGGGGTCATGCCCGCCACCCGACGGCCAGCAGCGGGAGCGGGGTCAGGAGGACGACGTCCGCGAGGACCCGCGCCGCCCGCGGCCGGCGACGGCAGGTCACGTGGACGGCCAGGAGGCCCGCCCCGGCCCCCGCGGCGGCCAGGCCGACCATCGGCGGCAGCGTCGCCGCGGAGGTCATGACGGCCGCCGCCAGGGCCGTGTCGCCGGGCCACGCCCGCCGGCCCTCCCACCGCTCGATCAGCCGGCAGTTCAGCCAGCAGAGGCCGCCGAACACGACGGCGCTGGGCCCCCACTCGGCCGGCCGCGGCCCGGCGGCCAGCAGTGGGACCGTCACCCCGGCGGCGAAGGCGGCCCCGACGAGCAGCTCCTTCGCCCCCCGGCCGGCCGCTCCCCGGGCGAGGTGCACGACGGTCAGGTAAGCCACCACCCCCGCGCCGACCCACAGCCCCACGACGAAATAGCTCGCCGGGAGCTGGGCCACGGCGGCCACGGCGATGAAGAGGCCGGCGGCCGCGAGCCCGGCGAAGGCGCGCGGGAAGCGGACGGCGATCCGGTGTCGGTCGGCGTCGAGGTCGCCCCGGCGCGCGTCGAGGCATCGATCCGCCAGGTAGACGCACCAGACGACGGCGGCGAGGGCGACCGTCGCGGACCACGGTACGGGGGTGCCGAACCGGGCGGCCAGGAACCGCTGCCAGACGACGGCCACCGCGGGCGCGTCCAGGGCCAGGAGGTTCGGCACCAGCCACCAGGGGGGCGATGCAGGGGCGGGCTGGCCCATGGATACACCTTCAGCGGACCACCTGTTGCGGCCTGATCACGCGTCGGCCGGGAAGAGACTCCGCCCCCCCGATCGATCCGGCCTCGCGACGCGCCCGGGTCGATCTGCGCTCCATCCTCATCGAAGGCGGGCCCGCCGCCGGGCGTGGCTCCGGGACGCATCGGGGGCGGGCCGCGGCGGATCGAAGGCGACGACTCGCCCGACCGCCTCGATCATAGCATACCCGCCGTGGCCTCGATCGTCGCATCGCATCAATGGCGAGGCCAGGCCAGGCATCAAGGGCCGGGCCCCCACGCTCCCCGGGGCGAGTTTCCAATCAGGATGAATGACATTTCTCACGGAAGCCGACACGCCACGCCGAGGCAATGGCCCAGGAAGGATACGGTCCTCCGCCCGAGCCGACGGGCAAGCCATGGGTGGCTGTGGCGGAAGCGCCGCGACGCCACGGGGTCGACTCGGCCGATTCCGGAGCAAACGGCTTGCGCGCGAGCCGTCGCGATCCCGTGGCGTCGACTTCGTCTCCGCCACGGCCACCCGGAGAGGACCGTCGCGATGTCGCCACCTGTCGGGTTCGGCGAGGAGTGTCGGCGGAGCAGAAGCGCAACGACGCCACGGGATCGCCTGGGCCGATTCCGGAGCAAACGGCTTGCGCGCGAGCCATGGCGATCCCGTGGCGTCGACTTCGTCTCCGCCACAGCCACCCGGGAAGGACCGTCGCGATGTCGCCACCTGTCGGGTTCGGCGAGGAGTGTCGGCGGAAGCGGCGCGACGCCACGGGATCGCCGCGGCCGATTCCGGAGGAAACGGCTTGCGCGCGAGCCATGGCGATCCCGTGGCGTCGACGTCGTCTCCGCCACGGCCACCCGGGAAGGAACGTCGCGATGTCGCCACCCGTCGGGTTCGGCGAGACGTGTCGAAGGATTGGTCCTGGTGGGGATTCATCGCGAGAGCTGGAGGGCCAGGTCCTGGAAATCGGCGGCGATCAGGTCGACGTAAGGGGCCTTTGTCGGATCGCCGGCCTCTTCGCCGGGACGGCTGACGAACGCCGTCCGGAATCCCATGGCCTTCGCTGCTTCCAGGTCGAAGAGGTGCGCGGCGACCATCATCACTTCGTGCCCCTCCAGTCCCAGGCGACGCAACGCCATGCAGTAGACCCTCGGGCTGGGCTTGAATACCTGGACGGTGTCGGGGCCGAGGACCTGATCCCATGGCAGGTTGGCATGCCGGGCCAGCGCGATCGACAGGGCCATGTTGGCGTTGGAGAGGGCGGCCAGGAGGAAGCGAGCCTTGAGGCGTTTCAGGCCGGGCAAGGCATCCGGCCAGGGATCGAGGCGACTCCAGAGGCCGCACCAGCTCTCGCGCTCGGCCTTCGTCAGCCCCTGGATCCGGAACTCCTCGAGGATCTCCTCACCGGCCGCATGGAGGATCTGGTCGAGTGGTCGCCATGGGCCGTTCCGACTCCTCGCGACGACGTATTTCCGACTCCAACGATCCGCAACGGCTTCCCAGTCGACCTGGAGCCCCTTCGCCGCGCCGAGTCGTCTCCCCTCGCGGGCGATGGTGCCACGCCAGTCGACGGTCGTGCCGAAGACATCAAAAGTCAGCGCCCGGATGTCGGCGTGCTTCATCGGGATGAACCCTCAGGAGTCCGATCGGTGGTCCTCGTCCGCCCCGCCTCGATCGTCGAACGAATCTCGGCCGGAGCCGAGCGACGTCCTCCCTTCTCTTTACCCACAAGTGAGTCGGTCCATTCTGATCCCCTCCCCCCTGGTGGGGGAGGGTCAGGGAGAGGGGGAACGGGCGGGCCGTGGATGAAAGACGGGCCGCTCCGACGAAGACCGCTCGGCATCAACTCTGGGCCGGTTGGCCGGTGTGATAGCCCCCTCTCCCTAACCCTCCCCCACGCGGGGGGGAGGGGACCGGAGGGGCCCGCCGCGCCCGCCATGTCCGGCTCCTCAGCCGGGGCTTTCTGGCACTCGGGGAGAGCCGATGACGACCAGGGCGGTGTCGCTGCGGTCGAAGTCCATCGCGAGACTCCCGTCCGGGTGGGTCACCTCGTCGCGTGCTTGCTCAGGAAGTCCCGCATCCGGCCGGCGATCTCGTCGCCGTTGGTCTCGAGAGCGAAGTGCCCGGCGTCGATGAGGTGATACTCCAGCGTCTTCAGGTCCCGCTTGTAGGGCTCCGCGCCGGCGGGCGGGAAGATCTGGTCGTTCTTGCCCCAGACGATCAGCATCGGCGGCTGGTGTTCGCGGAAGTAGGCCTGCCAGCTCGGGTAGAGCGGCGGATTGCTGCCGTAGCTGAGGAACAGGTCGAGCTGGATCTCGTCGTTGCCCTTGCGGTCCAAAAGGAACTGGTCGTGGGCCGCCCCGTCGGGGCTCACCAGCTCGGGGTTCTTCGCCCCGGTCAGGTATTGCCACTTCGTCGCCTCGTAGGTGACCAGGTTGCGGATGGCGTCGCGCTTCTCCCGGCTGTTCGGCTCCTTCCAGTAGGCCTTGATCGGCTTCCAGAAGTCGTTGTCGAGGCCCTCGTCGTAGGCGTTGCCGTTCTGGACCACGATGGCGGTGATCCGCTCCGGGTGCGCGACCGCCAGCCGGTAGCCGACCGGGGCGCCGTAGTCCTGCACGTAGAGGGCGTATCTGGTCAGGCCGACCTTGCCGGTGAACTCGTCGATCACCTTCGCCAGGTTGTCGAACGTGTAGGCGAACCGGTCGTGCGGCGGCATCGAGCTGTGGCCGTAGCCGGGGTAGTCGGGGGCGATGACGCGGTACTTGTCCGCCAGCGCCGGGATCAGGTTGCGGAACATCTGCGAGCTGGTCGGGAAGCCGTGGAGCAGCAGGATCGCCGGGGCGTCCTTCGGCCCGGCCTCGCGGTAGAAGATGTCGAGGTCGCCGACCTTCACGGTCCGGTGCAGGACGGCGGGCGGCCCTGCCGGGGCCGGGGCCGGGGCCGGGACGCCGAGGGCGAACGCCAGGGCGACGAAGAGGGGCAAACGGACCATGGGCTATCTCCCCGAAAAGGATCGATCCGGCTTCCGTCCTCGCCGCGCACCCTGGCCGAATCGGTCGAATTCGCTCAAGATCATAAGGCGGATGGCGCGGACATCACCAGCCCGGCCGGGAGCTCGAGGCCCATTTGGGCCGGTCCGGGGCCGCCCGGGGGCAATCGCCGGCAACGCGAAGGGAGTGCCCTGTGAAAGTCGTGTCGCTGAGCGTCGGGCTCCCCCGCGAGGTCGAGTGGGAGGGGAACACGGTCCTGACCTCGATCTTCAAGGAGCCGGTCGAACGCCGGTTGCGGGTGACCGCCCTCAATTTCGAGGGCGATGAGCAGTCCGACCTGACCGTCCACGGCGGGCCCGACAAGGCGGTCTACGCCTACCCGTCCGAGCACTACGACGCGTGGCGGCGGGAGCTGCCGGGCGTGGAGTTCCCCCGGGCCGTCTTCGGCGAGAACCTGACCACCGAGGGGCTGGCGGAGGATGTCCGGATCGGCGACCGGTTCCGGATCGGGACGGCCGAGTTCGTGGTGACGCAGCCGCGGCTCCCGTGCTTCAAGCTCGGCATCCGGTTCGGCCGGATGGACATGCTCAAGCGGATGCTCAGGAGCGGCCGGACCGGCTTCTATCTCGCCGTGACGACCGAGGGCGAGGTCGGCCCGGGCGATCTCATCGAGCCGATCGAGCGGCTGGACGAGGGGCTGACCGTCGCGGACGTGGTCCGGCTCTACACCGTCGACGCGAGGAACCAGGAGCTCCTCCGCCGCGCGACCCAGACCGCCCGGCTCCCCGATAGCTGGAAGGACTACTTCCGCCAGAGGCTCTGGGACCCCGACGCCTGACGCACGCCGGATCCGGGCGGGCTCGCGAATTGCGTGAGATCCCTGACGGATCCCCCGACGGATCTCGTCTCCACCGATGGGGGGGCTTCCCTCCGATCGAAACGGGGGCGGGAGACGATCGCCATGGCAGGCCGCGCCTGGGCCGGGATTCGCGGGATACGGTTCCACGGGCGGCCACGCGCCCTGAGGGCCCATCCCATCCGGTCCCCTCCGGCCCGGGCCGGCCCGGCCCTCCGGAGTCGACGCCGTCGCGATGTGACGCGACGCGACGCGACGCAAGGCGACGCCACGCCACGCGGGCTCGGATCCCGAACGACGTGCGACCGGCCCGACGGCGGGCGAGGCCTCCGGGGGCGCCTGCGCGCGGGACGCGTCGAAGGGGATTCCCCGCCTCCACCTGGATCTCGATCTCGATCTCGATCTCAATCTCGATCTCAATCTCGACCCGGCGCCGCCATCCCTCCCGCGGCGGGCCGCCGTCTCATCATCCGGCGTTCATCCTCTCATTCTTTCGATCTGGGACGCCCCGAAACCGGGGCTTGCGACCGAGGAGTCCTCATGAGGAAGCTCATCTTCGCCACGGCCATCGCGGCACTTTTCTCGTCCGGCGGCCGGGCCGATGCCGGCCCGCTCGACGTCACCGGCCTCCTGAGCTGGACGCCCAACGGGGCCAACTTCGACTACTCCATCACGCTGACGAACCTGGCGACCAGCACGGATTCCATCGAGACGTTCTGGTACGCCTGGGTTCCGGGGGAGGATTTCCTCGTCACCAGCCCGCTCTCGTTCACGGCGCCGGCCGGCTGGACTTCCACCATCACCCACTTCCCCAACGTGGCCACGAACGGCTACGCCATCCAGTTCAAGACGAGCACCGACGCGCTGGATCCGGGGCATTCCCTGGTCTTCGGGTTCACGAGCCCGGACACCCCCAGCATGGTCACGGGCCTGTCGACGTTCTTCGATCATCCCCCGGTGGGCACCTCGTTCGTGTACTCGGGCCAGCCGTTCCAGGGGGATGCCCTCCAGTTCGTGGTCCAGGCCGTCCCCGAGCCGACGTCCCTGGCCCTGGGCCTGATCGCGGCCCCCGCGCTCGCGGGCCTGGCCATCCGTCGCCGCCGCTGCCGCCGGGCCGGTTGACGCGCCCGCGAGCCCAAGCCGCCCCGGGCCTGAAGGCCCGGGCGCACGCCGCGCCCTCGGCCGATGCCGAGGGCGCGGCGACGTCCAAAACATGCTCTGATTTTCACCGGACTGAGCCAGGCCGGGTGCCCGTGTTCCCGCACCTCGACGTGATGGCCTGGTCGGGGCAGGGCAGGGCAGTGCAGTGCGGGGCTGGCGCGATGAAAAGTTGGCCTGGACGACCCGGGCGTCTTGTCCAGGATTTGTTGCGCGGGAACGAGGCCCGTCGGCACGCCTCGGCTTGCGCCGGGCTCGGCAGGAGCCTCGCCCTGGCGCGGTGAAACGTTGGCCTGGACGACCTGGACACCTTGTCCCGGAATTGTTGCG
>NZ_JAALJH010000173.1 GCF_011064615.1 Aquisphaera insulae
CTAACTGGGTGTGTCATCCGTCATCGCTCCCCCCTCCAATCGTCCGAGCATCCGGCCCCACTTGCGAGGGACCCTGCTGCGGCCGAACTCGGGCAGTCGCGGCTCGAACTGGTTCCAGGTCAGGACGGTCAAGCACGCGTCCTCCTGCAGGATCGCGACCAGGACGCGGCCCGCGTGCAGGCCGAGCGCGGCGATCGCGCCGTTCTCCGGGTTGCGGCCCAGGCGGCGGGTCCGCGACAGGGCCTGGCGGAGGAGCGGCTCGGCGGCCCCGGGCTCGACCCCGAACCGCTCGACGAACCGCTCCAGCGCGTGCCGCGAGAGCCGGACCGAACTGTAGTCTCGCTGGCCTGGCGGCGGCATGGCGGACGCGAAATCCTCCTCGGTCGGGCCAGGGGGGGTTGGGGCCGGATTTCAGGGCTTGGCGACGATCTGCCTCCTCTCCTCGGCGCTGAAGACGCTGTTGGCCTTCGGGCCCGGCTCGAAGCACGAGGCCATCGGGCTCGGCCGCGGCTCCTCCACCGGGATGACGTAGGTCCGCGCCCCGTCGGCGGAGGTCTCGATCCGGCCCCCTGCCTTCTTCACGGCCTGGTCGGCGAGGTTCTCGCAGACCTCGATGAGCCGGGAGAACGTGTACGGGGTGGAGTTGAACTTGGTGTTCGCGTCCAGCCCCTCGACGTACTTCCGCGGCAGCCTCGTGTAGCCGATCGTCGTGAAGATGACGCCCGCCGCGCTCGACGGGTTGCAGTCGGAGTCCTGGCCGCAACGGGTGGCCACCACGATCGTCCGGTCGGGATCCCCCTTGCCATAGAGGATCCCCATCACGAGGTAGGCCCCGTTCAGCTTGGCGTCGATGTTGAAGGCCGGCGGATCCTTGTCCTGCGCATTGCAGGCGAACCGGCGGTAGGCGGGGTTCTCATGATACTTCGCGCCGACCTTCTTCCAGGTCGCCTCCCAGTCGTCGGGGTTCTCCTTGTACCAGGCCAGGACGTCGCGGATGGCCTCCGCATACTGAGACTTCTCCGGGATCGCCTTCAGGCCGGCGCGGACGATTTTCTCCGGATCCTTCTCGAAGAAGGCCTCGGCGTACATGGCACCGATGAACTGGCCGCCGTAGAGGCCGTCGCCCTCGTTCATCAGGCGGCCGAAGGTCACTCCCAGGTCGATCGCCGTGTTGGGCAGCCCCGGGGCGATCAGCCCCGAGAAATCGGCCTCGATCTGGTAGTCGATGTCGTCGGCGTGCTTGTTGAGCGCGGGATGGCCGGAGTCCGGCGGGGCGATCCCCTTGCGGAGGAGCTCGCGGCCGGCCTTGTTGGCGTGCCAGAGCGGATACTTGCTGTTGGCGAAGTCGATGCCGGCCTGGCGGGTCGTCGCGCCCAGGCCGTGCTGCTCGAGCGTCCGCAGGAAGGTCATCTCGACGTAGAGGTCATCCTGGTCGTACTGGTTGATCATCACCGGCTTCCACGCCGGCACCTTGTCGGCCGGCACGACCTTGTTGAGGTAGCGGAACTCCGTGGGCCCGCCGACCGCGACCCCCGCCATCTGGCCGATCCAGCCGGCCTTCATCCGGTCGATGTAATCGGCCCGGGCGATCCGCCGCTCACCCCTGGCCGCCGAGTGACCGCCCCCCTCCAGCCCGAGGGCCGGGCCCGAAGGCACCGCGCCGGTCGCCGCCCAGACGACGCCCCGGCGGAGCCAGGCGGCGAAGCTCGGGTCGGTCATGGCCTCGACGTCGTGCCCCAGCGAGTTGACGTAAACGCGGCCCTTTCCATACGTGTTCACCCAAACAACCGGCTCATCCTTGCCCGTGCCCTTCGGCTTCTTGGGGTCGGAGTAGGCCGTGGCGAGCACGACGCTGCCGTCGGTGATGACGGAGTTCTGGTAGAGCTCGTCGATCGCGTGGACGAACTCCGCGGGGAGCCCCTCGGAGATCGGATGCTTGACCTCGGTCTTCTTGACGCTGAAGACGTGCTTGGGCCCGTGGAAGCCCTGGGACCGCCAGCCGCCGGCGATGGCCTTCTCGAACTCGGCCCAGTTCGGCCTGGCGAACGCGGCCGAGGCGAAATGGTAGCTCACCAGCCCATTGCCGCCGCGGACGGCCTCCAGGAAGGCCTTCTTGTTGTCGTCCGACCAGCGGGTCTCCGGCCCCCCCTTGTCGGTGTTCATGTAATTGAGCAGCAGGACGTCGTACTTAGCCAGGTTGGACTCGGTCAGGTCCTTCGCCGGCGACGCCGTGACGGACACGGCGAAATGCGGCGGCGTGAGGACCTTCGACTTGAGGTACTCCGTCGTCGCCTTCCAGTCGTGGTAGTTGTCGCCCGTGATGATCAGGACCTTGATCGGCCCGGCCTGCGACCCCGCGGCGGGCCCGCCGGCGGGCTTCGGAGCGGAGGCGACCGGTGCAGGAGCAGGAGCCGGTGCCGGTGCGGGCTTCGGTGCCGCGGTAACCTTTGCGGTCGCGGCGGCCTCGGCCTCGACGCCCAGGTTGTCCAGCCCGATCGGGCCGAAGACGGGGACCGCCATGTCAAGGCCGTCCACGAGGTTGCAGTACGGGTCATGGCCGTAGCCGTACCAGAGGTACGCATGGGGCGGGACCGGGCCGATGAGCTTCAGGACCACCGTGTCGTGCGACTTGCCGACGGTCGCCTCGAAGATGGAGGGGATCGCCGTGCCGTCCTCGGTCCGAATCGAGAACCCGCCGATGTGCCGCTCCGGTCGCAGGCCCGTGCCTTCGTCGCCGGAGCTGAGGCCCGGGTTCATGCCCGTGCCTCCGCCCATCCCGCCGCCCATGCCCCCCATCCCGCCGCCCATGCCCCCCATCCTCATGCCCATCCCACGCATGTTCGCCGGGGCACTGGCCTGGATGTTCACGCCCTTGAACTTGACGAGGAGGGTGTTGTGCGAGCCGACCGCGACGCGGTCGAGCGTGGGGGTCGTGGCGCCGACCTGGCCGAACTGCTCGCGGAGGGCGATCTTCGCCAGTCGCTGCCCCGCACGCTTCAGGCCCTGGGTGCCGACGTGGATCAGGTCGTCCAGCTCCAGGTCGACGACCGAGATCACGGCCGTGTTGGGCACGCGGTCGGGCAGCCGGCGCTGGATGTCCTGGACGAGGTTCCAGTCCTTCGGGTTCGATGCGCCGGGGATGATGAATCGGCCGATCTGGACGAAGTAGAACGGCAGCTCGGGCTGGTTCAGGTCCGCCCGAATCGCGGCGATGAAGTCGGCGAAGACCTTGCCGTAGACCTTCGCGGCCTGTTCGCTGGCGTCGCTCTCCCCCTGATACCAGAGGATGCCCTTCACCTTGCCGCCGGCGAGCTGGACCTGGCGGAGGAACGACCCATACAGGCTGTTGCCCCCCTCCCCCTTCTTGGCGGGATCCCACTGGGCCATGCTCGTGCCGCCGTGGGCGGTGGCGACCAGGCCGACCGGCACCCGGGTGGCCTCGGCCATCGCGACGCCGAACGGCAGGCCGAGGCCGGCCCCCTTGGTCCGGGTCCGGTGCTGGTCGGCCGAGCGCTGGGGGCGATTCGCGGGGTCGCCGGAATGGACCGCGTCGGGCGAGTCCACCAGCCAGTGGAGCGGCTCCTCGGCCTGGCCCCACTTGCCGTCCATCCCCAGGCTCATGACCAGGGGATTGGGTGGGGTGACGTCGACCAGGTCGCCCACGCCCTCCATGTTCGACTGTCCGGCCAGCACCCAGAGGTCGCCGACGAAGACGGGGCTGACGACCGCGAACTGCTGCTGCCCATCACCCGTCTTCAGCTCGATTCGGATCGTGTAGGGCCCGCCCATCGGGACGCCGACGAGCTTGCCGTCCTCGAACCGGGTCCGATCGTTGGCCGCGCCGTTGTTGAACGCGTTGCCGCCCATCCCCCCGCCGAGCAGGACCGCGGAGGTCACGGTGACCGCGCCGTGGGTGTCCTCCGCCAGCACGACCGGAATCGTCGCGCGGTTGTTGGCGTCGCGCTGGAAGACCTGCATGGGACGCGGCGACTTGAAGCGATCGTCCGAGGCCGTCGGCTGGCGGCTGGCCATCTTGGATGTGACCAGCCCCGGTCCTCCCGGGCCGGAAACCTGGGCCCCTGCCGGGCCGGCGAGCGACCAGAGACACGAGCCCGCGACGGCGAGGCCGACGACGAGCGACGAGGTGAGCCGCGATGCGACCGGCCTCGGGCGAAGCGGAGGGAAACCTGCCATGATGACGACGTCTCCAGGAAAGGGGCATGCCTGGGGTCGATCTTCGAGCGACCGGCGGCCCCCGATCGGTTCCTACGGTCGTAGCGTTTCTCGGGGCGAGCGCCCTCATCCTACAGGCGCCCGGGGCCTGCCGAAAGCCTGCGGACCCGGGCACCCCGAAACCGCCCCGATGGGACCGGAGTTGTCGCCTCGAACGCTCATCGAAATTGGCTTCGGTCGTCGCATGCGGTGCTGCGAATCCATCGACGTAAGTCCCTGCCCACGTATATGTTGGATACGATTTTTCGATTGGCTTCGCCCCCCACCGGAAACGAGTGGAAACTCTGCATCGCATTCCTCGCGACCGGGTGCCCGTGGTGGAGCACCGCGAAGGGCGGGCCGTTGACCTGGCCCAGGGCTTTCCGTTGACCCGCGCCGGATCCGTGGCGTTCCACGACGGCCACTCGCAATCGCGGTCGCCGGGCTGGCCATTGGCTTCGGTCGTCGCGCGGGCTGCTTCAAAAGGCTCGTCGCAATTGCTTTCCTCGCGAGGACCCGGATGTGGTCTTCGATTGGGTTCGCCTCCCCGGTCTGCCGCGCCGCCCGCCGGCCCGCGTCCTCAACGCGGGCCGGGCCGACCTTTTGATTCGCCTGCTCGCCGCGGGTGGCCGTGGTGGAACACCACGGGAAAGCAAGCCGTTGCGCCCGACGAGCTTTGCTGTCAGGCCAGGGCGGTCCCGTGGTGTTCCACCACGGCCACCCGGAGGCTTCGCGTGCGTGCAAGGAGTGTGAAGATCGGCCTTCGCGATTGGGGACGGTGCCGGTTCGCCTCCCCGGTCTGCCGCGCCCTCCGCCGGCCCGCGTGCACGACGCGGGCCGGGCCGACCTTCTGATTCGCCTTCTCCCGGATTGACAAAGATCGCTCAAGGGCCGCCTGCACGACCGGCGCGCAAGAGTCCCTCTCTACTCAATAGAATCCCCGCGTTCACACTCCGGGTTTCACCAAAACGGAGAAAATCGGCCAGGTCGTCCCTACGACCGCACCAGGGACGAAGGATCCGCGGAGAGCCTGTCCTGTCGTCGCCGGCAACGGCCGGCGATCGGGTGGGACGTGAATCGCCGAGCAGCCCGATCGGGCTCGACCCGGGAGACGCAGGAGGCCAGAGATGCACGAGGCCCGCGGCGAGTCGAGCAACAGGTACAGGTGGAGGTGGTCGTCCATCACCGCGAACCCGCCGCGGTCGATGGAGAAGGGCCCGATATTTGTCCACCATATTGATCAAAATCGACGAGCCGCTCGGGAGGCGGCTTCCCCCGTCTCCCTGGCTTCCCTTTCTTGAGGCGGGGGTGGCTACGGATCCTCACTCTGCTTAAGAAAAGGCTTGGCGACACTATCAATGCGGGCGAAGATGCTCACCGCATTGTCCAGTCAACTCATTCCCGTGCCGCCGCCGCTCGCAACCGCTTGATGAATATCACATCGATATCAACGATCCCGTCAATGGCGTCGGACTCAAGCCGTCAGGTCCAAAACTGGCTCATCATGGACATGGATTGCAATCGTTCGATGGGGTTGGCAGAGTGACGGCTCGCTTGAAGGATGCCGTCGAAGGTGCGTCTGATTGGGTTAGCCGGTCGAGGGAGTCTGCTGGTCGAGCATGCAAAGCTCAAGAGCGAAATCGGGTTGGGACAATTTCATGACAAGTTTCAACAATGCAAGACGTCAGTTCTACGAATACGACCCTGACGCAAACTCATACGCCGGAGTTGGATTCAGAGTCGGAGACGTCCATGATGATGATGATGATGACGATGATGCAACGGTTACCAACCTTCACAGGAATGATACCCCGCTTCAGCAGGCTTGGAGACCTCTCACTTGCCACGGCTACAACGACAACCCCTCCGAAGTCGGCGACTTTGTGAGCGTCAGCAATTACAGAAAAGTTCCGATGTTCAGCGAGCGAGCATGGAAGGCCCTGCAACCAGTAATCGGCGGAGAGTGTGAAGCCTTGGCTGTACACCATCCCTTTAATGGAGAGTACTTCCTTATTCATGTCTTGCGGACTGCCGATGCTCTGAACGAAGTCGAAAGTGAAGTCGAGCGTCGGTCAGCTAGCGACCCCCGAATTCGGCACATTGTTCGTTATGCCTTCCGGCATGAACAAATTGACAATTTACATATCTTCAATCTCCCCAACAAGAGCGGAGGCAGTCTCATCGTGGATGGTGTTTTTCGCAAGGTAGTAGAAGAACATGGACTGCGGGGATTGCGATTTCGTGAGCTGATAGTGAATGGAGCATTTTGACAGCGCCCCTTCCACTGCCAATCCCTGGCCTTCGACCATGACAGGGAGTCTGAAGGCAGGGCCAGCATACACTAAGAGGCTATCCGGTAACGTCTCGATTGACGTAAACTCTTCATCTCTCAGGAGGTCCGAGAATCTCAACATGACGGAGCGCGCACCCATGCGGAAGTCCTACCCCTCCGACCTGACCGACGAGCAGTGGGCGATCCTCGAACCCCTCATCCCGGTCAACAAGACGGGTCGGCCTCGCACGGTGTCGATGCGGGAGATCCTCAACGCGACGTTCTACCTCAACCGGGCCGGCTGCCGGTGGGACATGCTGCCCCACGACCTGCCGGCCAAGAGCACCGTCTACGACCACTTC
>NZ_JAALJH010000174.1 GCF_011064615.1 Aquisphaera insulae
GCTTCCGCCGGATGAACCTTTTCTCCCCGCGCGACCCCGGTCGTCCCTGTGCCCTCGTCGTCTCCCGGGTTAGTCTGCATGAAGGCCGGCCATCCGGCGAACGCATCGAGCTTGACCAGGGAGACAGGCACATGACACGGGGCTTCCTCGATCATCGGACCACCAGGCGGGCCTTCCTCGGCGGGGCGGCCGCCCTCGCGGGGGGCGCCATGCTGCCGCGGCGAATCCTCGGCGCCGAGGACGCCAGGCCCAATTCGGTCTTCGGCGGCGTGCACGTCGGCTGCATCACCTACAGCTATCGGGGCGAGGCCCACACGGCCGAGGAGACCCTCAAGGCCCTGGTCGAGGACGGCCTGAGCGAGACCGAGCTGATGGGCGACGTGATCCAGTCGTACGCCGGCGTCGGCCGCGGCCACTCGGACGCCGACCGCCGGGCGCAGCTCGCAAAGTGCGTCGAGCTTCGCAAGATGTTCAATGATGCCGGCGTGAACATCCATATTCAGAAGCACGGCTTCGGCCGCAGCGACGACGCGATCGACTTCAACTTCGAGATCGCCAAGGCCCTCGGCTGCAAGGCCATCACCACCGAGCGGAACGAGGGCGACGTCAAGCGGCTCGCCCCCTTCGCGGAGAAGCACAAGATCTGGGTCGCCTTCCACAACCACACGAACAACATCCCGACGATCGAGGACATCGACCCCCTGATGCAGGCCGGCGACTACGTCGGCTTCAACCTCGACATCGGCCACTACGTCGCCGGCAACAAGGGCAAGTCGCCGATCCCGGTGCTCGAGAAGTACCACGACAAGATCATCAGCCTCCACCTCAAGGACCGCACCGCCGCCGGGGCCAACCTCCCGTGGGGCCGGGGCCAGACCCCCATCAAGGAGGTCCTCCAGCTCCTCAAAGAGAAGAAATGGCCGATCTACGCCGACATCGAGCTGGAGTATCCCGTGCCGAAGGATTCGACCGCCGTGAAGGAGGTGGCGAAGTGCGTCGCCTACTGCAAGGAGGCCCTGGCCTGAATCTTCTCCCCACCGGGTCGCCCTGAGCCGCCAGGGCCGGGGCGACCGCGCGCCCTCCCGAGGCCCCGATCACGACTTGAATTTCCGCGACGACTTCTTTACAGTTGTCCGATTACATCTGTCGTCGAATCGGCTCCTCATCGTTGCGCCCGTTCGGGCGTCTAGCCACTGGGAGGGTTGCCATGGTCGACTCGCCGTTGACGCGGGCTCGTCGTGGGGTCGGGGTGGGCATGCTGGGCGTGGGCGTGCTCGGGCTCGCCTGGATGCTCACGCCGGGGATACCGGTCCTGTTCGCCCCGCGCGTCTCGGCCGAGGTCAGGGCGGCGGGCCTGGAGCTGTTCGCGCACGAGTGGCAGCCGCACGACGCGATGGCCCGGGGGGACGGCCTGGGGCCGGTCTTCAACGCCCGGTCGTGTGTCGAGTGTCATTCCCAGGGGGGTGTCGGCGGCGGCGGCGACAACTCGCACAACGTCCTGGCCTTCGAGGCCTTCCCGACCCAGGACCGGCCCGACGTGAAGGGGGGCCTGATCCACAAATTCGCCGTCGCCAACCAGTTCCTGGATAGCCGGGCCGAGCTCAGCAAGTGCTTCCCGATCATCCCCAACGGGATCCGGGTCGAGGGAGGTTGCCAGGTCTTCACCCAGGACTTCGACCCGGTCCATACCCAGGCCGTGAACTCCACGGCCCTGTTCGGGGCGGGATGGGTCGACCGGATCTCGGCCAAGACGATCCGCCACGAGAGCTTGAAGACCGCGTCCGCCAGGATGGGCCGGGAGATCGTCGGCCACTTCGGCGGCGTGATCCCCGGCAGGCCGCGCGTCCTGACCGACGGCCGCGTCGGCAAGTTCGGCTGGAAGGCCCAGTTCGCCACGCTCGAGGAGTTCGTGTCGGCCGCCTGCGCCAACGAGATCGGCCTGGGCAACCCCGGCATGGAGCAGGCCAGGCCGATGGTCCGCGTGAACTACCCGCAGGTCGAGCGAGACCTGACCGACGCCCAGTTCCGCTCCCTCGTCGGCTTCGTCGACTCGCTGCCGCGCCCCGTCGAGGTCGTGCCGGACGACCACGCCCAGCGATCGAGGGCCGAACGCGGCAAGGTCCTGTTCGCCGAGATCGGCTGTGCGGCCTGTCACACCCCGGACATGGCGGGCGTCCAGGGGGTCTACTCCGACTTCCTGCTCCATCGCCTGGACGATCGGTCCCGAGGCGGCAGCGGCGGGGGAGGCTACAGCGAGCGGCCGCCGGTCCCGCTGCCGGAGGACTATCCCCTCCCCGAGGAGTGGAAGACACCCCTCCTCTGGGGCGTGGCCGACTCCGCCCCCTATTTCCACGACGGCGGCTCCCCGACCCTCGAGACCGCGATCCAGCGGCACCATGGCGACGCCGAATCGGTGACCGCCGCGTATCAGAAGCTCGCAGCCGAGGATCGCGCCGCCGTCATCGCCTTCCTCAAGACCCTGCGGGCCCCGGCCGACGCCGAGCCCGTCTCTCCTCCCACGGTCGCCAGGCGGCATCTGGTCGTGACTCGATAACCCCGCCCGACACGGCCCGGCCCGCCCCGCGCGGTGCCGGGCCGGGCCGATCCAGGGACGCCACGCGCCCGATCGCCCGCGCCCGACGGCCTCACTTGCGGAAGAGCTTCGCGCCGATGAAGATGACGATGGCGCCGAAGATGCCACCCCCGCAGAGTAGATAGGCCGCGGAATAGCGCCAGGCGGACACGGCCAGGAGTACATAATCGTGATCTGGCACGGCGAGTCCCTTATGCTTGATGTCGCGATCGTCTTCTCATTCACGCCACGCAACACGCGGCGAATGACCATACGCATATTCGATACCGAGCCATGAAATGATGTTCCGAGCCCGCGGGAGGCTTGCGTCGACTTTCCGCCGGTGGGCCCGAAGTGCGACGGGCCCGAACCGAGGGAAGAAGCATGGCAGGCCGCGAACCGGTCTTGCGACGAATCCCCGGGCGATGGACCTGGGATTCGGACGGGATGATCGACCACCGCAAGGGGAGATGGTGAGGGCATGAAGACGCATCACCCGAACGAGGATCCGGCCGGCCCGGACAAAACCGCGGTCGACTGGAGGGACGCGCTGCTTGCGCGGCTTCGCGCCCTGATCCTGGAGGCGGAGCCGGCGATGATCGAGGAGCGGAAATGGGTCAAGCCGTCGAATCCGGCGGGGGTCGCGACCTTCTCGCACGGCGGGCTGGTCTGCACCGGCGAGATCTACAAGAGCGTCGTCAAGATGACGTTCGCCCGGGGCGCCTCGCTGCCGGACCCTTCGGGCCTCTTCAACTCCAGCCTCGAAGGCAACACCCGCCGCGCGATCGATTTCCGCGAGGGCGACCGAATGGACGAGGAGGCGCTGAAGGCCCTCATCCGCGCCGCCGTGGCCTGGAACTCCGGCTCC
The DNA here is from genome assembly GCF_011064615.1 of Aquisphaera insulae. Taxonomy (GTDB): domain Bacteria; phylum Planctomycetota; class Planctomycetia; order Isosphaerales; family Isosphaeraceae; genus Aquisphaera; species Aquisphaera insulae. Next base: position 3,441 of record NZ_JAALJH010000174.1, read on the forward strand.
CGGACGGCCGGAGGCTGATGATCGCCCCCCAGATCCCGAGTCGAGGCGGCGGCTCTCCCGACCTGGATCTCCCGACGACCTCTTCCCGATGGGCCCGTGACCGACTCGCCAGACTCCAGCTCGATGAGATCCCATGCCCCTTCGATATGAATGCGCCGAAACCGTCAAGACGACGCCCGAGCGGGCCTTCGCCGCGATCGACGACCTGCCGCTCACGGAGAAGTGGCTGCCTCCCTGCGTGAGCCTGGAAAAGGTGGAGCCGGGTCCGAACGCCCCGGGCGACCGGCTGCGTTACGTCTTCATGCAGGGAGGCAAGAAGGGTGAGATGGACGGAGAGATCCTGGAACGCACGCCCGGCGAGCGTCTGCACTGTCGCTACAGCGATCCGTCCTTCGACGTCTCCGTCGACCTCCGCGTATCCGCCGCCCCGGGCGGCTGCCTGACGACGCACATCATCGAGATCACCCCGAAGACGTTCCTGGGCAAGCTCATGTCCCCGCTCATCCGGCTCGGGCTGGGGAAGCAGACGCGCGATGCCGCCGCCAATCTCAAGAGGCTGCTGGAATCCGAGCCCGCATGAAGCCGGTGCAGGACGCCCGGGGCCGGCCGTCTCACGGGTCACGGGTCAGCGCCCATCCCGCCTCGCTCACCCGGAGGCCTCGACGGCCCGCGTGGTCGTCGTAGACGCGGTTCATCTCGTCGATCGAATCGAAATACCCGAGGATCGACGCGGCACCGAACGACTCCCCGGGCTTCACAGGCCGGCCGCCGATCTCCTGGATCATGCAGACGTAGCCGCGCTGGTGACACCACGCCTCGCTCACCACCGAGGGATCCAGGGTGAGTGCGGCCAGCCAGGGGCCGTCCTTGCCCGTCTTCGGGTCGCGGAGATGGTAACCGCGGATGATCCGCGCCGGTACCTTGCCCTCCTCGCGGACGTAGAGGAACTTCTCGTCAGGCGGGAAATCGCTGAGGAACTCCCGCGAGGGGATGAGGCCGCGATAGCTCAGGTACACCTCGCTGAAGGTGTCGCCCGCGTGATGGCGGATGTGGCCGGGCATGTCGATCCGGAGGAAGAGGCCGTCGCTCTGGTTCACGCTGGTGACCTTGTCGGCGGCGAGGAAGTACCGCTTCCCCGCCGGGAACACCAGCGTCTGCTCCCACCTCGAGCCGGTCTTCTTGCCGGGGGCCGCCAGGGTGTACGTGTGCCCCTGCCGCACGGCCACGAAATCGCGGCCCATGGTCACGAACGGAGCGAGCCGCTTCGCCTGCGTGCAGACCTGCGGACCCTCGATGGAACGCTTGGGCCGCCTCCCGTGGATGACGTTGTTGTACGCATAGGGGAGGTCGCCGGGCAGCCGATCCCGATAGGCGTCATCCGCGCCGTTCTCCATCAGCCAGTCCACGATGTCCAGGCCGAAGCCCGGGTCGCGGAAGCCGGTCCGAACGTCGAGGAGGCTCTGGGCCTCCACGCCGCTGACGTACCCCTGCTTCCGGATCGCCGCCTCCAGCGTCGGGCCGGCGAGGACGATCCGCTCCGCATCCTCGCGCACCTGCCACCCCGGCCCCTCGTCGCCCGCCGCCGTCCCGGCGGGGCCCGCACAGATGGCCAGGAGCGAGACGATGGCCCACAGCCGCCTTTCCGATATCCTCATCATCGTCGCCTCGCCGGCCTCGCATGACTCGGGACCGTCCATCACTCTACCGGATTCGCCGGCCTCCTGCGTGGCCACCGCCCCGACGTTCGCGGATCAAGGATTCCTTCGGGATTCAGGTCGAGGCGTGGGACCAGAGCGAGATCGGATGCTCGCTCAGGTCAGGTCAGGTCAGGCCAGGCCAGGTGCCGCGCGGTCAGGTCAGGCACTTGGCGTTCTTCACCAGGCTCTGGAAATTCCTGGTGATCGTTTCGTAGTGCCAACTGCTCCCCGATGGGATCATGAAATCGTTCCACCGGCTGCCCTGCTTGATCGTCCTGGGCAGCGAGGCGCTGGCACCGGAGAAGACCTCGATCGAGAATCGGCCCGCATCCGCCTTCTTCACCTTCCCCTTCAACTCCACCGCGTTGCCGCTCGTCTCGCTGGTCGAGGAGAAGAAGAACCGGGTGCTGGCCCGGCGATCCGCGACGTCCAGCCAGTCCTTGACCACATCGCGCTGGAACGAATCCCACTGCCCGTAAATCGAGTCGAAGCACCAGACCTCGCAGATGTTGGCCTTCATGCTCCGCGCCTGGATGTCGAGGATCACGCCGCCGCCCGAATGGCCCGCCAGGACGACGTTGCGGACATTCGGGGCCGTACCCTTGTACTGGGGCACGTGCCTGCCGATCCACTTCCGCGCCTCGGCGAGGAAGTCGTCGCCGCCGCCGGGGACCTTGAACACGCCCATGTCGGCCGTCCTGAGGCTGCCCGGCTTGTCGCCCAGCATCGGCAGAATCAGGATGACCGACTTCCCGGAATTGTTGACATCCTCGCGCAGCTTGATGTCATGGAAGCGGCCGGACCAGTAGTAGTTGATCGTCTTGACGTTCGCGAATTCGCCGTCCTTCCAGCCGTGGAAGTAGAGGATGACGTCGACGTCGCCGCCGGGCACGAACGCGAAATCCTTCGGGAAGAAGACCCCGGTGGGGTTGCAGCCGTCGAGCGCGATCGGGAAGTAATAGGTGATCGTCGGTGGCCCGATGACCTGCGACGGGTATTCCTGGTTGTAGGGCGCCTCGATGGGGGGGACATTCGGCGGGAGCTGCGCCAGGTACGGGAAGCGGGCGTCGGATCGAATCGGCGAGGGTGCGGGCTGGCCCTTCGTGGTTCCCATCGACGAATCTCCGAGGTGAGGCGCGTCGATGCCTGACCGCATCTCCGCACGCGAGGTACTCGGTCGACCTTGACTTGGACGCTTGCGCATGGGACGGTTCGGGTGACCGGATGTGACCGGGAAAACACCGCCCATGCCCATGCCGAGGAACCTGTCCCGGTCAGCTCGAGGGAAGCCCATGCCGGAGCTGAGACAAACCGAGAGGGCGAGGCGGACGCGAGGAGAGGTGAGTATTGACTGCCCCAAAGCCGGGACCTGGACGTGACGGTTTCTGTTGCGCCTCGCGTGGCCCGCGATGCGGTTGGGAACCGGGCCCCGGCGCGATCGCCAGCCTGTGCCTGGCTCGGCAGGAGCCTCGCCCTCCCATTCGGAGAAGAGCCGCTCCGGGCCCGGGAGGGCGAGG
>NZ_JAALJH010000175.1 GCF_011064615.1 Aquisphaera insulae
CGTGGTATTTGAGAGGTTCGCCAGCCCATGGCTGTCTTGAGGAGATCCTCGAAGTCTGAGGATAGCGTGCCCTCCTTGAACTTCATGGTTACCGCGTAGTCGACGACGGTCATCTTGAGACTCTTGTTCATCGACACAGCGAAGCTCGACCGCGTCGTAAAGATGAGGCTCTTGACCTTACGGCGTTCTTCGACCAGCTTTCTCCGTGCGTTCCGCAGGATGGTGAGCTTCGCCTTCTTCTGTTCCAGGGTCTTGAGTTTGAGAGCATAATCACTTAAGTCTTTAGTGATTTTGCGAATGTAAGCGATGTTCAGCTTCACTCCTTTGGCTTCGAGCTCTCGCCTAATGTCCTCGATTTGCTGCTGAGCCTCTGCTTCCTCTTTCACCCAACGTTGCAGGCGGTCATTCAGTGTCGCCGTGAACTTGTCGGACTCCTCCCTTATCGCCTTCGAGAACCCTACAATCTTGCCGAGGTATTCCTGGACTACAGCCTTCACTTCCCCAAACTGCTGGGAACCGACGACCAAGTCGGAGCCATCTGCTTCGAGAATCAGGTCGGCAACCGAGGTGTCAGATAACGCATCGTTTACACCACGGAATAATACGCTTATGTTGGCGGCTAATTGACTGCGGAATGACTTGCCTTTGGCAATCTTTTCCTCAAGCTCAACAACCTTCTGGGCTTCCTTCTCCTTGAGCAATTTGACTTGAGCCTCTGCGTTGGTCTTGGCTCTTTCAATGTCTGGGATTGTACGTACGTCGAGATATAGGCGTTCGATGTCGGTCTGATTGCTTAACAGCAACTCACAAAGTTCTTCGTCACGAGCTTTCAGGTGCTCCAAATCAATGAAGCCATCGAGAAACGTTAATAATATTGTCGGGTCTTCGTCACAGTGTTGTATAGTTTCAGCTGTCTCTCCTTGCCCGTAACTCTCAATAGGAACTCGCGTGATGCCACCATTAGCATCGCTCAAATTGACAACCTGATTGAGCTTGGTGCGTGAGAGCACCTGCCGACGTCTAGTTTGGTCCTGATACACGAGGGAGATGCGATTCGGCCAGATTTCGCAGTCAACGAGGTTCTCTCTCGCAGCATTGCCCGAGACGGCTCTCAAGCACTCCAAGAGGGTCGACTTTCCAGCGCCTCTGCCGCCGATGATGCAGGTCAGATTTCGGCTAAAGTGGACGACCTGATTGTCTAGGAGGCCGCCTTCCAATTTCATGGCTACGAAGTGCGGGATGTCTGATGGTATGAGGTCCTCGATTCTCGTGCGGGCTGACGCATCGTTGAGGGCAATCCGAAGCGAGTCGAAGTTGAGGGTTTCCATCTTGAATCTGGTAAGCTTCCTGGCCCCTTGGGCATTCCGGCCAAGTGCGGTCAAAGAATGTGCGTCGGAGCTCATGACCTTCGGAAGTTCGTACGTCTCGTCCTCGCCGAGGTGGTTTTGCCGAACTCCGTGGAGGTGTTTCCGGTTCGGATGAGTATCCCGCTCGGTGAACCAGTCCACATTGGCGATATCGGTAATCTCAAGAGCCAGTAGATTTTTACACTTTAGCAATTCCTCCTTGAATGCGTCGTACTTCGGCATAGCAAACTCAAAGCCAGCGGACTGGTCGATATGCGCCGCTATTCCAATCCCATCGAAAGAACAAGCTATGTTCAGGCACTGGATTAGTGTGTGGGCACAACTCTTTCCATCATCCGAGATTTGTAGTTGTCCGTAGAATCGCGTGAGATTCCGAACGGTCGGGAAGTAGACTAAGAGGTGTCCTTGAGGTGTCGAGAGCTCCACCCCCGGAACCACAAGCAGGGGTTTGTCTTCTGAATAGCTGACTGCCTTGGCGACGTTCCCGATGGCGTTGTGATCCGTGATGCTGATGACATGCAATTCATCGCGAATCGCCGCGTCCACGATGTTCTCGGGCGTCATCGAGGCGTCTTTGACGTCATAGGACCCTGCTTGGCCATATGAGTGGATGTGAAGGTCGGCTCGTCGAAATTCTGCTCCCTTGGAGTGAGCGAGGATTTCCTTTTCAAATGCCTGCAACATCGTCCCGGGTCCTCATCGTTTTGTTATCCGATAACCATCGACAGCTTCGTTACTTTCTCGGCCATTATGCTGGCAAGCAACGTGTTAATGGCCAGGCGCCCAAGGGGAGTAGTCTGGATGATCGAGATAAGGTGGTGGGCCGATGCGGTCGCGTATCGATCGCCAGCTTCTCTATCTTGCGTGCGTCGTCCCTGATTCCGTGGCCCCTGATTCCAGCCGTTTTCAGCGGGATCCAAGCTTCTGGAGGGGTGAAGGTTCACCCTCTAAGGATTCATGCTCGTCAGCGCCAGGTCCTCTTCCCTCTCCGTCGCTTCATCTCCGAAATCAAATGTCGCCTGTTCCTCCAACCACTTCTCCTTGAGGGTGGAATCGGTCTTCATTGCCTGATCCAGTGCCAGGCTCTCGCGGTATTGGGCGGCCTCGGCCTGAAGGGTCCAGGTCGCATCGATTTGCAGTTCCTCCACGGCCTGGCGGATGTCCCTGAGTGGGAGCTTGAAGAACTCCTTGCGCTTGTTGACCTTGTTCACCTGGCGCTCGACGAAGCGGCGATGGAGGTCGGTTTCGAGGGCCGGGGCGTCTTCGGAGGAGAGCATCGCGTGGACGTCAAAGGGGAATGGGACGCTGGCGTCGCCGAGTTCGTGGACGCGTTCCAGTGGATCGAGGCGGCGGGTCAGGCCGATCTTGTAGACGTCCTCGCCGAATGAACCGATGTTGCTGATCACGTAGACGTGGCCCCTCTTCGTCTGCTGGGCCATCGAGAGGGCTTTTCGACCCTTCTCCTCCGCCTCCAGGAGTTTCGCGTTCAGGTCGGTGAGCTGGGCCTGGTACTTGGCCTTCTCGGACTCGCTCGCCTGCTCGAACTGTTCTCGGATCCGGGCGATGGCCTTGTTGACGAGTTCCTCCTCGCGGGCGGCCTGCTTGATCGCCCGTTCGATCTCACGCTTCGCTTTCTGCTCCTCGCGGATCTGCTCGCGGATCGCCCTCTGCTCCTCGCGGGCCTGCTCCTTGATTCGCTGGACGACGACGGCCCACTTCAACTCGCCGAGACGGGCGTCGAGGTATTCCCGCTGGATGCGGGCGTTCTTGTACACCTCACCATCCTTGTTGACGAGGGCGTAGGAGTCCTTCATCTCCTGGGTCAGGCGAGCCTGATTGCCAGATTTGACGCGTGCGAGAATCGTGTCGGCCTGCCCATTGAACGTGCCGAGGACGAACTTGAGGGCGTGGTCGCGCTTCCAACCGTCGGGGTAGCCGCAACTCGCGGCGGTCCCGTTCTGCTGCATCAGGCGAGTCCGCTCGCGGGCGAGCTTGAGCTTCTCACCGGGCTTGCTGAAGCCGAACTCGTCGGCCAGCTCGTCCAGGGCGTGGGGCGAAGGTGCGATCGGGACATTCTCGTAGCCCTTGATGGTTCGTTCCAGGGCGTGAATCACGTCCTCATAGTCCCGGGCCTTTCCGCGGGCGGCGAACGCATCGGCATCGATCTCACGTGCACGTGCTTCCGCGTCGAGCCGGATCTGGAGGGCCAGAGCCGTCGCGCCGTTGAGGACAGTATCGGCCTGCTCGCGCTTCTCCTTCGCCTCCTTGCGTGCCTTCGAGGCGATCTCACGGGCCTCCTTGCTCGCCTCCGCGAGCGCGACCTGGGCCTCTCGGCGCAGGCGGTAGGCCTCGTCCTTGACGCGCTGGGCCGCCTCGTGGGTGATCGTCACCTCGCCTTCAGCCTGTGCCCGGATCTTACGTGCCTGATCCTGTGCCTCGATTGCGGCGAATGCGATGACCTCCTGAGCTCGCTTCTCCGCCTGGGCGATCTTCGCCCCGATCTCCTCTTCCGTCCGCCGGGCCTTCTCGATGACGTTTGGGATGTGGCGGATCTTCTCAAGCTTGGCCAGTTCGGACTCGTAGGCGCCCTCTCGCTCCTTCCAAACGCTTTCGAGCTGCGAGACCTGGGCCTTCAGCTCTGCGGTCTTCAAAGAGAAGAAGAGGGCGATCCCGATTAGAACGAAGCAGAGGATGATGAGCAGCGCATATAGCATGACGAGGCCCCGCCCCACTATCCGGAGAGTCCTAGGCCAATGCGTCGATCAAGAGGCAAATCGTCTCTCTCTTCCGGACATTGAATCCCTCTTCAGTCAGCCGCTCGACGTCTCGAGAGGTTGAGTTGCGTGTTGATCGCTTTCCTGGGTCATCTCTCGCGATTCACCCTTTTCATTCATCCCCATCCGCGTTGCTCTCTGCTGGTCGTAGGCTTTTCGGAGGAGGTCGCCCAAGGAGTCGACGTCCTTGCTCGCTTCCAGGGACACGCAGGTCCAACCTTGCTGGGGGGTCATCATGGGGAAGTCGTTGCCCAGGGGGCGTGCTTCCTCGATGGGTAGAGGCACCCAGATCGTCGGGCGTTTCCGGCCGAAATAGAGTCGGCACATGACCCAGGTGTATCGCTCCTTGAGGTGGATCTTGAAGTACGAAAGGGTGTCCTCGTAGGCGATCGGACGCTCGGGACCGAGCAGGCGCTGGACCGTGGCGAAGCCATCCAGTTCCTCCTGGGTCGTCTCGATTCGCGCGGCCGTGTCTTCCTTGGCGTCGGCCCTGGCGATGGGGTCCAGGGCCATGGAGAGCATCGTCTGCTTGACCCACTCCTGGAGGGCCGCCGCGAGGACGGGCTTCCAGCTCTCCACCACGTTCTCGGTCAGCTTGCGCGTCTCCAAGTTGGACACCGCCAGGCGGACGAACTCGGCCGATGGCTCGAGCAGGCGAGAGATCTCGTTGAGGAGGAGGTTCTGGTTTCGCTTCTGCTTGGCGAAGGTCCGGATGAGTTGCGAATTGTATGGCGCCTTCTGGAGTAGCGTCAGGAAATCGAGCGGGGGCGGCTCATCGGAGAGGACGTCCCAGCGGAGGAACGGCTCCGTGTCCATGACGTTCTCGTGCGTCACGTCCGTGAAGAAACGCCACTGGACACCGTTCGTGAGGATGCCGAGCTTGACCTCCGGGCACTTCGCGAAATAGTCCGCGAGCTGCTCGTCGTAGCCGACAAGCTTCCGGCTGGCCTCCTTGGCCTCCACGAAAAAGAGGGGCCTTCCATTCTGCATGAAGGCCCAATCGACGGGCTTGACCGACCGGTCCTTGCCGAAGTCAGCCCGATACTCGGGGAGGCATTCGCGGGGATCCGTCAGGTCGTAGCCCAGCAAGGTGAACAACGGTCCGACCAGGCTCTGCTTGGTGGCTTGCTCGTTGCCGCGGACATGCTCGGCAAGCTCGCGTACCCGCTTCGCATAGGCTTCAATGAGGTCCTTCATTGGCCTCCCCTGGTATGGCGTCACCTGGTCGAACGAGGTGTTGCGATCATAAGCCGAAGTCAATCGCCGTTGCAATGAATGCGTGACGTGACGCTATCGCTTTTTTGGGAGCCACTGCGTCCCGGAGGCGAGTATGAATAGGCTTATTAAGTGCGATTAATGGCCAGTTGCCCAAGGGGAGTAGTCTGGGTGATCGAGATAGGGTGGTGGGCCGATGCGGTCGCGTCTCGATCGCCAGCCTCTCTACCTTGCGTGAGTGGCCCCTGATTCCGTGTTTGATGCCTCCTCGAGCGATCATCCCTTACCGAGCAGAAGAGATAAGGCAGAGACGACGAGGAGGCCCTCGACCAGGAGCGAAAAGCCACGTTCGGGTAGCCGAGCGAGGAGCGTTCGGCCGGTCCAGGAACCCAGGACGAGGGAACCGCCGAGGAGGAGCCCGCGCAGGAGATCGCCGGGCGAGAGGGCCGCAAGGCGGCCATAGGCGAGGCTCTTCGTCAGGTGCATCAGGACCGCCGTCACGGCCTCGCTGGCGACGTAGGCTTGCGGTCCGAGCTTCAGGCCCAGGAAGACCGCCGCCCCGAGCGGCCCGGCGCTCCCGGCGACGGCCGAGACGAGCCCGACCCCGGCCCCGGCCGGGGCGAGGAGCCGCTCGGGCACCTCCCGCGTGCCCACGCTCGTATGCCGCAAGGCCACCACCCCGAGCAGGAGCACGCCGATGGCCCGGAGCACCCACGCCGACGGCATCGAGACGAAGAGCCACGAGCCGAGGAGGCTCGCGGGCACGGCCCCGAGGCTGAAGAGCAGGGCGGGCCGCCACCGGATGTCACGCCAGCCGAAGCCCGCCCGCGAGAGGTTCCCGAGGAGCTGAGCGACGGTCAGGATCGGGACCGCGGCCTTGCCGCCCACGACGTGGGCGAGCACGGGCAGCAGGAGCAGGGCCCCCCCGAACCCCGCGGCCCCGGAGACCGTGGCGGCGAGCCATCCACAGAACAAGAGCACGGCCCAGCGGAGAATCATGAGGGGAATCGTACCCTGGGGTGCTGGAAGGTTGGTCTTTAAGACGGACGAGGCCCATCCCGGATTCGTTGCGCGGGATCGAGGCTTCCTTGAACCTCCGGAGCTTGCCCGGGGCTCGGCAGGAGCCTCGCCCTCCCGAAGGGAGGCGTCCCCGGCCCGGG
>NZ_JAALJH010000176.1 GCF_011064615.1 Aquisphaera insulae
GGCCGAGCCCGGCGCTGGCCGAGGCTTGCCGACGGGCCCCGTTCCCGCGGAGAAAACCGGGACAGGACGCCCGGGTCGTCCGGGCCAACTCTTCATCGCACCAGCCTCTCCCTCCCGTATGCCGCCTTCCTCGTCCATGCGTAGAGACAGGCCGGAGAATCGAGCCCGGACATCCAGGAGCTTGAAAGCGGCAGCGGCTTCTTTCGCGATAGGACTATGTCAGGAAACCGACCCATGGCGTTCAGCGAATCCCTGGCCGCTCGGACCCGAGACCTGCTGGTGCGCGACGACCGCATCACCGAGAAGAAGATGTTCGGCGGGCTCGCCTTCCTGCTCCGCGGGAAGTTGCTCGTCGGCGTCTTCAAGGACTCCCTGATCGTGCGCCTCGGGCCGGACCGGGCGGCGGCGGCCCTCCGGGAACCGCACGTCGGCGTGTTCGACATCACCGGCCGGCCGATGAAAGGCTGGGTGATCGTCGAGCCGGAGGGCCTCGACCGAGATGCCGACCTGGAGGCGTGGGTCCGGCAGGCGATCGAGTTCGTCGAGGCGTTGGCGTGAGGCCCAACGCCCGGACGTGAAGAGACGCCCTCGCGGCTCGCCTCGCACCAGATGGGTCCTCCCGCGTCGGTCAGCTTCCGGCCTGGTTGCCGCGCGACCCGGGCACGAGCCCGGCCCCGCGGAGCTGCGCGCCGAGATGGGCCACCTGGAGCTCGACTCGCTTGATCTCCCGGAGGATCGAGTGTCGTTGGATCTCCATCCAGAACCAGAGCTTGAGGGCGGTGACGGCCAGCATGCAGAAGCTGAAGCCCAGGCCCCATCGGAGCATCGTCGGCGGGTGCTCGGTGCCGAGGAGTCCGAAGAGGCAGACGACTCCCAACCCGAAGAGGACGATGGTGAAGACGTAGGCCAGGATGTTCAGCCATCGCATCGTGCCGCGGAAGGTATCGGTGACGAGGTCGAAGACGGACGGCTTCCCCAGGCGCTCGAAGATATCGGCCTCCTCGCGAGAGAGGGCCTCGCCGAGCAGTTCATCGAAGTCGCGGTCGCTCGTTTTCATGATTGGGCCTCGAAGGAATCCCGGAGTTGCTTCCGGGCATGGAAGAGACGGGACTTGACGGTCCCCTCCGGCAGGCGGAGGGCGCCGGCGATCTCGATCACCGAGAGGCCGTCGACATAGAGCATGGTCAACACGATCCGCGAGTCGTCCGGCAGCCGCCGGAGGGCCAGGCGAAGTTGCTCGATCCGCTCGTCGCGGCCATCGCCCTCGCGCGGTCGGGCCTCGGGGCCCGGGTCGCAGTCGGGGTCATGCAAGGATGCGTCAGCGACGAGGCGGTTCGCCAGCGCTCGCCCGCGGCGGCGCCGCCGGATCCAATCGAAGGACTTGCGGTCGACGATCCGGAAGGCCCAGACGCGAAAGGCGGCCGGGTCTTCCAGGCCCGTCAGACCGCGGATGATCGCAATCCAGGCCTCCTGGGCCACCTCGGCGGCCGCGTCCGGATGGCCGGTCCTCCGGTAGGCGTGGCCGACGAGCCGCGGGTGCCAGCGGACCGCCAGCGCCTGCAGCGCGGCGGTGCGCCCGCGCTGGGCCTCGACGACCAGCCATTCCTCCAGGATTGCCTCGGGACCGCGTGCCACCGCGCCTTCTCCCCCGGATCCGAACCGTTCGGACGACGTGAAGAGTAGTCGCTCCGATTCGGCGTGGGTTCACGATAATCGCGATCTGGCCGATCCGCGTCCCGCGGCGGCCCGTCGGAGGCCGAACCTTGACGGCGTGCTCCCGCGAGTCTACCGTCGCCGCAGAACGGACGTTCTTCCCCGACCCGCCCGGCCGGAGACCCGCCATGCGCCACCTCGCCCCAGCCACGCTGATCCTCGGGCTCGCCGCCATCCCCGTCGCGGCCCGCGCCGAACAGTTCGTCCTCTTCGACGTCACCTTCACCTACACGAAGTCCGACGCCGACAACTCGAAGCCCAGCAAGTCGCATTACTACGTCAAGGGAGACCTGATCAACAAGGACCGCCCGCGTGACTGGACGGCCCCGGTGGACTACCGCAACGGCACGGCCCACATCCGCCTCGAGGTCCTCGACAAGCCGCCGGGCGGGGCGCCCACCACCTGGACCATCTGCTACATCCCCAACAAGGGTCGGGGCAACGGCTACGGCTGCATGGGGACCGGCCTCTACCGCGAACCGGGCCTCTACGAGCGTGACGTGCGGATGACGGAGTTCTGGGAGAACCGGTCGATCATCTGGGAGGAAGGCATCAAGCAGATGGACCTGGTGATCAAGGACGACAGCGGGGGCCAGGGCCACGCCCACCGGCGGAAGGATCCCGAGCGCTATTTCCCGACGAAGGTGCGGATCACCGTGGTGCAGGTGTCGGCGGGCTCGAAGTACGACCCGAAGCTCGTGCCCGGCCTGGAGCCCCAGGCCCGGGACGAGTCCCAGGGACTCGCCCGGATCCGGAGCGACGCCCGCGCCCTGGCCCCGCTCGTCTCCACGGACCTCGGCCGTGCGTTCCTGGGGGCGGCAAGCTCGCTGCCGACGGTCAGGCCCCACAAGCTGTACTTCGAGGCGTCCATGAAGGCCTACCTGACCGAGCAGGAGGCCAGCCACCGCAGGGATCGTTCGGGCCTCGAGGAGATCCCGGTCGACGAGACGTTCTTCTACAACACCCGATACGGCTCTCCCCTGGCGTATTCGCGGCCCATGGAGATCCTGGGCAGGTCCGGGCTCGCCGACCTGGCCGGGAAGAAGGTGGTGGATTTCGGCTGCGGCGGGATCGGCCCGATCAGGATGATGGCCGCGATCGGCGCGGATGCACTGGGGATCGACGTCGATCCGATGCTGGCCGTCCTCTACGGAAAGGACGATCGCGGCCCGGTCGGGAGCGGGCGCGTCGAGATCGCCACCGGCCTCTACCCGAAGGACGCGACGATCCGGGCGAAGGTCTCGGGCCTGGATCTCTTCCTCTCCAAGAACACGCTGAAGCGGGGCTACGTCCACCCGGATCAGGGAAAGGCGTTCATCGATCTCGGCACCGACGCGACGTTCCTGGCTGGCCTCCACGCCGCGATCAAGCCCGGCGGCCGCGTCCTGATCTATAACCTCGGCCCTGCGCCCGGGAAGGACTACCTGCCGATGGCCGACATCCGGAGCCCCTTCCCGCGCGAGGCCTGGGAGCACGCCGGGTTCCGGATCGAGGCGTTCGACGCCGACGATTCCGAGGCCGCGCGGAAGATGGGAGTCACCCTGGGCTGGGGCGACGCGGCGGCCATGGAGAAGACCCTCTTCGCGTCCTACACGCTGGTGCGGAAACCCTGATCGCGGATGACGAGCGTGGATACCCCCGGTCCCGAACGCCGAGGCCCGCGGTAATCGTCCCGGCCTACTTTCCCGATCGCGTCGATCTCGCTCAATGGTGTCGCGGAACTCCGACCGCGGGCCCACGAGGGAAATGCCCAGCGACATCGCCAGGAGGACGATGCGAGCGGCCGTCAACGGCGTCGAGATCATCCGTCACCGGCACGGAACCCCCGCCGAGCGGGTCGATCTCGAGACGCGGATCGCGGCGGGTCCCCTCGGGATGTTCCGCCACCGGGCCGGTGCGTCCGAATACAAGGACATCGACCTGGAAGTCGACCCACGCCAAGGCTTGGCGGCTTCGGCCCGGACGATCCCCTGACGTTCAGAAGTTCATCCAGAACCCCGGCGTGATCAGTTCGGCGAGGTTACCATCCGGGTCGCGGAAGTAGATGCTCCTCGCCCCGCCGGACCATGTCACGACGCTCTCGACGGCGACGCCCTCGGATTCGAGGCGGGTCTGCCAGGCCTCCACATCCTCCGAGGCGATCGAGAAGGCGAAGTGGTAACCCCCCCGGGAACCGCCGTGAGGCGGGATCACGCCCTTTCCGTCCGGGACCGGGAACGGGTCCTTCGTCCCACCTTCCGGGAACAGCAGCAGGACGCACTTGCCCGCCACGTCCAGCGCGATCAGCCGCTCGCTCTCAAGGAGCGTGGGGAAGCCGAAGAGGCGACGGTAGAACTCCGCCGCCTGCTTCACGTCGGACACGTAGAGGGCCGTCTCGAGGATGCCGCCGATCTGCATGGCCCGCTCCTTACTTGCCGAGGAAGGGCTCGACGTGGAAGTCGCCGTTGCGACCGAAGTAGATGGCCTTGCGGCCGTTCAGGAAGACGCTGTAGCTGGCCGTCCCGGCGGCCATGACCCGGCGCAGGAACTCGGGGTAATCGATCTGCCTCTCCCGGATGGCCTCGATCGCCGCCTGGACCGCGCCGGACGAGAACTCATCCGGCACCTCGGGAATATTGGTGAGCGGCATCGGTTCGAGGTGCGTCGTTCCGTCGACCCCGTAGTGCATCGTCTCCAGCCGGGTCAGGTCGGCGTCGTAGCGTTCCACGCCGGTCTCCAGCATCTTTGACACCGTCTCGGGGAAGGTCAGCCGCCCGGCGAAGGCCCGGGTCAGGCAATCGTGCAGCATCGGACTGTCCATCCGTCGATCTCCCGTTCAATCCAGGGCCTTACCCTGCCACCCGTTCCTGGTGAGTAGCGTCCGCACCGTCTCGAGGAGCTGCCGACGCTCAGGCTCGCCGATGACGCCGAAGAACGCCTCGTCATTCCGGTCCGCCTCCTTCGCCAGCACCGGCACGAGAGCCTTGCTCGCGTCCGTCAGCCGCAGCCGTACCATCCGCCGGTTCGCCGGATCGGTCTCGCGGGAGACCAGCCCCTTCTGAACGAGTCGCTCGACCATCCGGGAGAGGGCACCGTTGTCGATGCCGATCGTGGCCGCGAGCTCGTTCAGGGAGGCGTTCTCCCTGTCGAAGAGGCAGCGGAGCACGACCCACTGGGGGACGCTGACGCCGTGGCCTTCGAGCCGCCTGGCGAACGCCTCGCTCACGAGGTTGGAGAGGCATCTCAGCCAGTAGCCGAGATGATCTTCGAGCTTGCTGGGTCGCTTGGTCGTCATGCCGAGAATCATATTGCCTAGGCAACGATTGTCAAGGCAATAAATTCGTGCGTCCTCCTCCGTTCGGGTCGCGTGCTGCGTGGATCACGTGCTTCGCACTCCTCGGCCGCTCCGCCCGCCCACGCGACGACGGACCTGAGACGCCGGAGAGATCCTTGCCCCCGAGGGCCCCACATTGAACGCTCTATCATGACTTGATGCGATTTGGTCTATAGCGCGACCTTGGCATGGACCTCCAGGTCCTCGCCCACGTCCGGGCGTGTCCCCGTGAGCAAGGCCTTGCCCGCCTCGATGAGGTACTTGACGCCGCGGGTGCCGCTGTTGTCCCAGTACTCGCCTGCGTCGCCGTCGATCCGCAGGAGCAGGATGTTCGGGTCGTCCTTGCCGCCGGGGAACCAGACCTTCCACTCCAGCTTCCAGAGCCTGGCCACCTTCTCGCGGTCGTCGACGGGAGTCGCCCGCCCGCTCAGCGAGACGTATTTCGTGCTCGACTGCATGGTCACGGCGACGCGGCTGTCCTTCTCGATCTCATCCACCTTGGCCGCCCCGCGCTCGGTGGCGAACCAGAGCGTGCCGTCCGGCTCCGCCTCGGCCAGCGCCATGGGCCTGCCCCGGAAGCCGCCGTCGGCCGTCTTCGTGACCAGCATCGCCACGCCAAAGTCCTCGAGCAGCTCGTGGAGCTTCTTTTCGGGTGCGGTCGCCATGGGTGGAAGGTCCTTGCGTCGAGTCACATCGGTCCGGTCGTGATGTCCCATGTCGGAAACACTGGGCAAATCGCGGGCCATCGGCTCACGTCGTCCGAGGGTCTTGCGTCGGGACGGGGCGAGGAGCTCGCGGGAGCGCGCCGTTGGACACGAACTCCCTGGCCGTGTGATTCCGGTGGCGACGCCCCCAAGGTGGGCCACTCACGTAAGCTGGGGTCGTTCGGCACC
>NZ_JAALJH010000177.1 GCF_011064615.1 Aquisphaera insulae
GCGAGCCGCGTGAAGTGGGGCATTTTGAGGGAGCCTGACCCTACTGGGCATCCATATTACCGTCGCTGGAGTCTCGAATCCTCTCTCACACTCCACGATCCGATCGCCCTGGCCATGGCCTCGTCCAGCGGCCGGATGACCGCGAGATAGCCGTCGGGGCGGGGCTCGAAGCTCAGCCCGCATCGGGGGAGCCCGGCGGGAGGTTCGGGCAGCCTGAGGTCCTCGATGCGGTCGGCCCAGCGTCCGTGCTTCTCGCGGTAGGCCTTCTGGGCGTGGTAGACCTGCATCAGGCGTGACCGGACGGTCAACGTCGGATCCGGGCGGACCTTCACCGTCCCCGGCGCGGCGGAGGAGAACTCGACGATCCCCCAGTGTTCCGGGCGGTGCATGTCGATCACGCCCTGGGGGGACCAGACCCAGTTGTCCTCCTTCGTGCCGGGGACCCTCCGATATCGACGGCCGTCCAGCTCGTGCCGCCACTCGACGCGAGAGAAATTCACCCGCCACTGGTCGCCGTCCTTCGGGGGCGCGGGCCTGTGGGCGAACTCGCCCAGGGCCTTCCACGGGATCGCGATCTCCACGGTCCACGCCGAGTCCTCGTCGCGAGGGTCGTTGAGCGTCCCCTCGACGTGGACGGCCGTCTTCAGCCCGGGGATCTCCCAGGCATCCACGGCCCCGCCGCCGTCGCGGTAGGGCTTGGGCAGGAAGAGGTCCCACTCGGTGTTCAGGGCGTTGATCTCGAGCTCGTAATACTCGTGGTTGTCGCCGTCGGGGTCAATGAAGACCTCGAAGTCGTTGTTCTGGAAGATGACGCAGTCGTGCTTCGTCAGCGTCCCCCAGACGTGGGGCTCGTCGAGCCTCGCCCCGATGTAGAAGTATCGGTCGTCCCAGAGCATCTTGGCGCGGGTCGTGAACCGGGGCTTCGGCCGGACGCTCCCCTCGATGTCCTCGAACGGCTCGGTCCAGGCGGCGTCGCGCCAGGCCGGGTCGTCGAGCTTGCCGTCGATCGCGAGGGGATGGCTCGCGCGATGCGCGACGTACCCTCGGGGCACGGCCGGGGCCTGGGCGCGGGCGGCCGGGTCGGAAGCCATGATCGGGGTCAGGAGCAGCCCCAGGGCCGGGGCGACGAGTCGTCTCATGGGTCTCACCTCTCAGCGGGCGATCGGCGTGAGGATCTGTTCGAGTACGTCCGGCTTGCCGTCGTCGCGGACGAGCTCCAGGTATTTCGGCCCGCCGTCGTAGTCGATGGTGAGGGTCCGGAACAGGTCCCCCTCGAGCATCAGGAGCTCGATCTTGCGGAGGGCCACGCTGTCGGCCAGGGCGTCTTCCAGGCGCTGGGGGGTGAAGACGCGGCCGTTGACGCCGATGATCCTCATCCCGGGGGCGAGCCCCGCGCGATCGCCGGCCATGCCGGGGACGATGTTGCTGACCTTGCCGTCGGGCGAGAAGCTCAGGCCGAGCGAATGCTCCGCGGCGGCGCCGTGGCGCCCCTGGCTGCGGCCCCCTTCGGGCTGGTGGGGCGTGGGCGTGTACTGGAGGCGATAGCCGAGCCGGGCGACCAGCTCCAGCGGCAGGGCGTCCAGCGGGCGGTCCACGCGGCCGGCCAGGAACGCGTCCCAGTCGTGATCCGCGGTCCGTTTCAGGAGCGACACCACCTCCGCCCGCTCGTAGGGATCGACGAGCTGGCCCGCCGCCCCCTTCTTGCCCAGGAAGGCCCGCGCGAAGTCGTCCAGGCTGCGACGGCCCTCGGTCTGCTTGCGGATGATGGCGTCCGCCTCCATCCAGATGAGCGCACCCTCGTAGTAGTAATCCTGGCTCCGCCTCAGGTCGGTCCAGTTGGGGCTGTTGCCGCGGAGGATCGAGGAGGCGATGGCCGTGTCCTCCAGCGGCCGCCACTTCCGGCCGGCCTGGAGCATCAGGTTGCCGATCCGGTCGGTGAGGGTCTCGCGGTACTCCTTGGGCGTCGCCAGGCCGGAGCGGACCATGATCACGTCGCCGAGGTACTGCGTGAGCCCCTCGTAGACCCAGAGCAGGGGCGTGCGCATCGGGGTGTGGAAGTCCCGCGTGCACTGGCCGAGCGGCCGGCGGTACTTGCCGCACCAGGAATGCACGTATTCATGCGGGATCAGGTTGGCGGTCCACCCCTTGCGCCGGTGGCCGTCGATCAGGTCGCGCTCGCCGACCCCGTTCAGGCTGGACGCCAGGTGCTCGAGCCCGAGGTTCCCGAGGTCGTTGCTGCAGGTGACCAGGAAGTCGAACCGGTCGTAGTGGCAGGTGCCGAAGAGGGCGCCGGCCTCGCGGACCATCCGGCCGTAGAGCCCGACCACGTCGGGCGGCAGGGCGACGGCCGTGGGGGACTCGGAGGCGACGTGGAACCGCGCCGGCGGGTAGGGGCCGGTCGCCAGGTTGTAGGTCCGCAGCAGCTCGCCGGCGACCAGGGGGGAGTCGCCCAGGACCTCCAGCGAGACCGGGGCGAAGGTGATCCGCCCGTCCTTCTCCGCGTCGCCCCGCAGGGCCGTGGCGTACTTCCACTTCGGCGGCAGCCGGAGCGAGAGCTCGACCTTGATGTCGGCGGCGGCGGGCCCGTCGGGGTAGACGATGCAGGTGGGCCAGTTGATGACCCCGACCATGGCGTTGCCGAAGCTCAGGTGCCCGCTCGCGTCGTCGGCCGCGGCGTTGCAGATGGTGTCCAGGCGGATCTCCACCTCGCGGGCCCCGGCCGGGACCTCGCAGCGGTGCCGGTAGAGGTCCACCTCGTCGCGACGCCAGGCGATGGGCGCCCCGTCGCGAGACTGCACGCGGAGGCCGCCGATGGTGTCCAGCGGGCCGGACGGGGCATGGGTCCCGGGGATCCACTTCGGATACCAGAAGTCGAACGGGCCCGGCTCGCGGTCCAGCCTCACGGTCGTATGCAGCAGCCTCCGCGGCAGGTCGCGGGCATCCACCTCGATCCGGAGGGTCGGCCCCGCGGCCACGGCCGCCGCGAGGCCCGGGAAGGCCAGGATGGTCAGGGCCGCGATCGCGGCCGCGCGAACCTTCGATGCACCGGGCGGTTGCCGGGAGTCCATGCCGTGGATCCTCATGGGGAGAAAGTCGATGACCGCCCATCGCGCCGCGGTGCGGCGCGAACCGGCCGGGGGGATATCCATGGTAGTGGGTGGCGGCGGACGCGGCCAGTCGCGGTTGCAAACCGCGGCCCCGGCCCCCATGATGGTGGGGCCAACGACGCCGGGATGACATCGATCGAATCGTCATCGGAGCAAATCTTCATGAGCGACCTGCCCGCCTTGAGGCGGCCGACGTCCGTCCGCCTGGGGGTCCTCGGCTTCCTGGCCGCGATGACCTTCGTCCTCTACCTGGACCGGCTCTGCATCGGCCAGGCCGCGCCGCTGATCCAGCGCGAGCTCGGCATCTCGGACACCTGGATGGGCGTGGTCTTCTCGGCGTTCAGCCTGTCGTATGTCCTCTTCGAGGTCCCCACGGGGCGGTGGGGAGACCGCTTCGGCTCGCGCGGCGTGCTCACCCGGATCGTGGTCTGGTGGTCGTGCTTCACCGCCCTCACCGGGGCGGCCTCGGGCCTGGCCATGCTGCTGGCCATCCGCTTCCTGTTCGGGGCGGGGGAGGCCGGCGCCCTGCCGAACTCGGCGCGGGTCCTGAAGGCGTGGTTCCCGGAGTCCACCCGGGGGAAGGCCCAGGGGATCATCACCACGGCCATGATGGCCGGCGGCGCGGTGGCGCCGCCGATCTCCCAGGCCCTCATCAACGCCCTGGGCTGGCGGTGGACGTTCGCCTCCTTCGGGCTGCTCGGCCTGACCTGGGCGGCCCTCTTCCACGCCTGGTTCCGCGACGACCCCGAGCTGCACCCCGCCGTCAACGACGCCGAACGCCGCCTGATCGCGGAGGGGAGGACGAAGCCCGCGGCCGCCGCCCTCGACGGCGGCGACGAGATCGGGGGCGGCGCCCGGGCGCACGGCCACGAGCCGATCCCGTGGCGGCTGACCTTGACGAACCGAAACATCTGGCTGCTCGGCGTGGCGATGCTGACGATGTCCGCGATCTACACCATGCTCGGCTCGTGGTATCCCAAGTACCTCCAGGCCGCGCGGGGGGCGACCGCGGACGACTCGAGCTGGCTCGCGAGCATGGTCCTGGGCGCCGGCGCGGCCGGCTGCCTGCTGGGGGGCGTGTTGACCGACTGGATGGTCAAGGTCACGGGCAGTCGGCGATGGGGCCGGACCGCCCAGTCGGTCGCCGGCGCCGGGCTGACGGCGGCCTGCCTGTTCGCCAGCCTCCGGACCGACTCGGTCCTCCTCGCCTCGGTCCTGGTCGCGATCGCCTGCTTCGGCGTGCAGGTCCAGGTCCCCGCCTGGTGGGCGAGCGCCACCGAGGTCGGCGGGCGGCACGTCGGGGCCCTCTTCGGGCTCATGAACATGGTGGGCAACGTCGGCGGGATCGTCTCCCCGATCTTCCTCGGCCGCTTCGTCGACGTCATGAAGGCCCGCGGCTACTCCGGCCGCGACCAGTGGGATCCCGGGCTCTTCGTCTACGTCGGCGTGGCGATCCTGGGCCTGGCCCTGTGGAGCCTGATCGACCCCACTCGCGGCGTGGGGGGGGAGAAAGGGCGGGGGGCGGCCTGACATGGGGCGGATGCGGCCGGTCGTGATGACGGTCTTCGGCACGCGGCCCGAGCTGATCAAGCTCGCGCCGGTCGTCCATGCGTTCGAGCCGTATGCGCCGGCACTCCGCGCGGTCACGGTCAACACGGGCCAGCATCGCGACCTGCTCATCCCGTTCCTGGATTCCTTCCGGGTCCGCGTCGATCATGCGCTCGACGTCATGACGGCCGGGCAGACGCCCAACCAGGTCTGCGCGCGGATCCTCGACGCCATCGACCCGATCCTGGCCGCCGAGCGCCCTTCGATCTTGCTGGTCCAGGGGGACACGACCACGGCGCTGGCCGGCGCGATCGCGGCCTTCCACCGGGGCATCCCGGTCGGCCACGTGGAGGCGGGGCTACGCTCCGGCGACCGCGCCAACCCGTTCCCGGAAGAGATGAACCGCCGCCTCATCTCCCGCCTGGCGAGCCATCACTTCACCGCGACCGAGCGGAACCGGGCGACCCTGCTGGCCGAGGGGATCGCGCCCGAATCGATCGCCGTCACGGGCAACCCGATCGTCGATGCACTCCACGCCATCGGCGGCGAGGAGCACCGACCGGATTCACCCCGACTCCGGTCCCTCCTCGACGCCACCCGCGGCCTGGGGCGGATCGTGCTGACGACCCACCGCCGCGAGAGCTTCGGCGGGGCGCTCGAGGCGAACCTGCGGGTCCTCCGCGACTTCATCGCCCGCCGCGCCGATCTCTGCCTGATCTTCCCGGTGCATCCCAATCCCGAGGTCCGCAAGCAGGCGGCGGCCATCCTGGCGGGGCATCCGCGCGTCCACCTGGTGGAGCCGCTCGACTACGCCGCGTTCCTCGGGCTCCTCGCCCGCGCGACGCTGATCGTCTCCGACTCCGGCGGGATCCAGGAGGAGGCGCCGAGCCTGGGCAAGCCGGTCCTGGTCCTCCGCGAGAACACCGAGCGCCCCGAGTCGATCGAAGCCGGCTTCGCGAAGCTCAGTCGGAACGACCCCGCCGAGCTCGCCCGCCTGCTGGACGAGGCGTGCTCGCCCGGCTCCTGGGCCGAGTCCCTCCGCGCCGTCGGCTCCGCCAACCCCTACGGCCCCGGCGACGCCGGCCCGCGCATCGCCCGGGCCGTGGCGGAGATCCTGGGCGTACTGGTGAACGCCCCCCCGCCAACCGCCGACCGCGCCCTTCGGTCCCCTCCCCCCACCGCGGGGGAGGGTTAGGGT
>NZ_JAALJH010000178.1 GCF_011064615.1 Aquisphaera insulae
TCAGAACCCCACGCTGACGTATTGCACGCCGACGACTGACTTGCCCGCGGCGATCCGGGCCTCGAACCGGCCCGGCCCCGCCGGCAGGTTCAGGCCCGCGAAGGTGCAGGACGTATCTCCGGCGCGGATCGGCCTGCTCGCGATCAGGCTGCCGCAGGAGAGACTGGCCTCACCATTCTCCTTCGCCGCCGCGAATCGCAGCGTGACCTCGCACCTGGTCGGCGCGACCACGTCGACCTCCCAGTGGCCGATGCCGTCCTTCGACCAGCTCGCGCCGGGGCCTCGCCAGTCCTGGCGGGTCAGGAGCACGGGGGTTTCCTTCGGCGAGCCGATCGCGATTCGCGGGGGCACTGTGTAATCACGCCCGCGGGTGACGTCGCCGAACCAGGCGTCATACTCGGCCCGAAGCTTCGAGACCATGGCCGGCTCCCGTGCCGCGAGGTCGTGCTGCTCGTAAGGGTCGTTCCTCATGTCGTAGAGCTGGAACGACGTCTTGCCGGCCCAGGCTTCCCCGGCGCCATACGGCTGGACGAGCTTCCAGTCCTGGGACCGGGCCGCGAAGGCCCGATACCGTCCCGGGGCATCGCCTCGGTGCCACTGGAAGAAGAGCGTCCGATCGGGCCACGGGCTGGATTCGCCTCGGAGCAGCGGCACCAGGCTGCGGCCGTCGAACGCAACGCCGTTTGGACTGGTTACGCCGCAGAGATCCAGGATCGTCGGTGTCAGGTCGATCACCGAGGCGATGCGATCCACCTTGCGCCCGGCCTCGAGCTGAGACGGCCAGCGGACGAAGCAGAACTGATGGATGCCCCCCTCGTAGGTCGACCCCTTCCAGCCCCGGAGGCCGGCGTTGAAGCCCCTGTGGTCCTGGCAGCCGTTGTCGGACAGGAGGACGACGATCGTGTTTTCCGCGAGCTTCAGTTGATCGAGGGTCGCGAGCAGGCGGCCGACGTTGTCGTCGATGTTCTCGATCATCCCATACACCCGGGCGAGCGGTTCGGGAGCGCGATTCGTCGCCATCGGGTTTCCCGCTTGAGGATATCGTCCCGCGTCGAAGTCGGCGGCCGGGTGTCGCTCTCGATACGGATCCGGGACCTGGTGGGGCGAGTGCGGGGCGTTGAACGCCAGGTACGCGAAGAAGGGGCGGTCGGTGTTCTCGCGGACGAACCCGATGGCCGCGTCGGTGATGACATCGCTGACGTAGCCGCGGGTCTTCTCCCAGCGGCCGTTGCGGCGGAGCGTGGGGTTGAAGTACGCCCCTCGCTCATCCACCGGATCGGGCGAGTCCCCCGGTTGCGCGAGCCCGCCGCCATTGAGGACCAGCGACTCCTGGAAGCCGCGATCCACGGCTCGCATCGGGAAGTTGTCGCCCAGGTGCCACTTGCCGAAGATCCCCGTTCGATAGCCACCCGCCGCGAGCATCTCCGCCAGCGTCACCTCCTTAGGATCCATCATCGATCGCCCGAGGTAGGTGTCGACGACTCCGGTCCGGTAGTTGTACCGTCCCGTCATCAGGCAGGCGCGTGTCGGCGAGCAGACGGGCATCGTGTGGAAGCTCGTCAGAGACGCGCCCTGCGACGCCAACCGGTCGATGTGCGGGGTTCGAACGACCGGATTGCCGGTCACGCCGAGCTCGCCGAAGCCCTGGTCGTCGGTGATGACGAGGACGACGTTCGGCCTCTTCGCGCCCGCGGCAACCTCGCCGTGGGCCGCGGCTCCCAGCGTCAGCGCCGTCATCATGATCAAGGGGATGCGACCGGCCGCGGGGCCGATCCCGAGTCGACGACCCTTCCCCTGCGATTCACGGAATCTCATGGCTTCACCTTTCGGACCTGCGGACCGTCACCGGTCGGGACGGGCCTTTCCCAGCGATCCAGCATCGTCGCGTCGAGGTACTCGTCGTCCTGGCTCGGATAGATCCCATCCAGCACGATCGGTCTTGCGGGAGCGAGAGCAAGCCAGCGCCGGATCGTGTCCCCCGACGCGTCCGCCCGATGGATGGGGGCGTGCGCATCCCAGGGCCGGCCGGCGACGTCCTTCCGGGATGAGGCCGCCATCCAGGCTCCGACCTTTCCGATCCATCCCTTGACGGCCTCGTCATCGGGCCGTTGCTCCTCGAGAAGCGCGAGATCGGGCGCCAGGTCCAGGTTCGCAAGCCCAACGCCGTCGATGAGGCGGGCGGCCTCCGCGAGCCCCCAGGGAGGCTTGCCTGGGGCGATCCGGAGATGGACTCGCCGACCGCCCGACGCCGCCTTCTCGCCGATCGTCCGCAGCGTCGCCGCGAACGAGGCTCGCGCCTGCTCGTCGGTCATGTTGTTCTCGGGATGTCGATGGCCGGACACGACGAGATCGCGGGCCCCGAGGATCGCCATCTTCTCCTGGACGTCCGCGATGACCGCCAGGCTGTCCGCATAGTCCTGGGCCGAGTTGTCCACCAGTCGTAATCCGGGATAGAGGTTGATGCCGGACGAGAGGTCGACCCAGACGGCCAGGCCCTGGCGAGCGATCCAGCCTGCTTCCCGCCGGAGGGCCCGTCGATCGCGGTCGTGCAGGTAGCGGTAATCCACGATCACGCCGTCGAAATGCTGGAAGAAGGTCGGGCGGGCCAGGACCTCCTCCTTGATCGGGCTCATGCCGCGGAGCGGCAGCAAGCGATTTCGGGGTCGCGGCGAGGGCGGAACGTCGGCGATCTCCTCGACGCCGGTTTCCTTCACCTTCACGCGGAAGATGCGGACGTCTCCCCCGGCGATCCGACCGTCACCGCTCCGGCCTAGGCTCGCGGAATCGATCCCCTCGGGCGCATAGCCCGGCGAGCTGCTCGCACCGTCCGCGATGGCGAGCTCCTCGATCGATTCGATCGCCCCGCACCGGCTGGCGATCCGGAAGGCCTGCTCATGCCAGGTGTTGTTGGCGATCCCCAGCGTGTACTCGCCGCGGGCCTTTCGGCAGGTGATGAAGGCGAGGTTCGCATTGCCGACGTCGAGAAGCCGCTGGCCATCGAGCGCCGAACGAATGGCTTCCTCCGCGGCCTGCTGCATGCGATAGGGCTTCGGCAGCGGCCGATCCTCCTCGCTCTTCGGAGGCCGCCCCGCGAACTCCGGCTCCATGCCCCACGGAGAGTGGATCAGCGTGACCCGGCCGGCGCCGCAGGACTTCTCCGTCACGCCCGTCGCATTCGCCCTGATTTCCGCCAGGCCGCAGAACCCCTTCGACAATCGCGGCAGGTTACCCGCCGTAAGGACGAGGTGCCCCCCCTGCTCCACGTAGGCCGTCAGCCTGTCCGAGACTTCCCGCCCGCCCTGGAGGGCCCCGGCGAGAATCACCACCGGGTATCGACGCAGCAGCCAGCCGGGCGCGTCGCTCAGCAGGCAGTCGGCGAGGTCGCCATGGGGCGTGGGGGCGAGGAAGCCCGTCTCGTCGTGGAAGAACGACGAGTCCTGATATCTTGGGTAGATCAGGCCGAGGATCGCGTCGGTCAGGTAGTCTCCTTCGTCGTAGGGGAGATTCCCCCAGACGCGGTAAACCTCGCTCGTGTAGAGGTGCCTGGGGAAAGTCCATCCCGCGTCCTGGTCGAGCAGGAGGGCGACCGGGGTGAGCATCACGCCCGGTTGACCATGCCGCTGGACCCAGCGACGGGCATTCTGTTGCACCTTGCCGATCGGCGACAGGTCGTTCCCCTGGAGCCAGCCGGACTCGAACCCCACGGTCATGCAGTTGGCGAGGATGTGCCAGTAGAGCAACCTCCGGAGCAGGCTGAGGCTCGCCCCCTTGGTCGGGCCGTGATCCGGGCCGGTGGAGTCGTAGGACTTGTATCCCCAGCGGTTGTAGACCGAGGCATTGCCGAACCAGGGGACGCCGTACTGCTTGCCCGCGCCCCGGATGAACGCGTAGTAGACCTGATTGTTCGGCAGGCCCTGGGCCGTCTCCGCGCCGATGAGCGTGAACGTCCCCTCGCGGAGCAGGTAATGGCCGAAGTTCAGCGAGACCAGCGTGGCGTGCTTGTGCCCCAGGTCGTCGCTCATCCGCTCGAAGTGCCGCTGAAAGTTGAGGTACTGCTCGCGCCGGCTCGCGGACGACGGCGTCATCTGCGAGGCATAACCGCCGATGTACCGCCCGTCCTGCTCGCCGATGTCGGTCCCCAGCCAGTGGTCGCCGAGCTTCGACTCCAGCAGCCGGAAGACTCCGGGGTCCGGGCGGAACTGGGTCCAGTAACCGCCGGGCCCTGAGCCCGGCACGTAGCCCCAGACGTCGAACAGGAAGAGCCCCCGATTCCGGATCTCGTCCGCGAGGTCCCCCAGGTTCTTGGCGAAGAGGATCGGATACGAAGGCCAGATCACCTCGCCCAGCTCGTGCGTCCGCGTGTATCGATCGAGCTCCTCGCGATGGCCGACGATGGCCCCATCCTGCACGTTGAAGCCGCGGAGGCAGGTGAACCGCGTCCGGTCGCCGAACGTGCCCCACCCGGGGGGCTTCACCGCACGCCGGTCGTCGTCGGGATGCTCCCGCGGATCGAGCAGGTGAGCATACACGCGACGGACCGGGCCGGGCTCGTCGCCAAGGCCGACGGACGGAGCGAGGACCACGAGCCAGGCCACCGCCAATCCGGCGGACACGCCGAGGCCGGATCGTCGGCCTTGAGGATACATGTCGTCCTCCTTCTCGGAGAATCGGAGCCGCGTCACTCTGGGATCCCGAAGCGCCCTGGGTTCATCTGCCAGTCGCGATGAGGCGTCCCGCCTACTTCGGCGGGAGCTTCGTCGGCGAGCCGAGGTACTCCCAGTCGATGCCCGCTCCGACGACGCGGCCCTCGATCGTGCCGTCGGGCTTCAAGACCAGCTCGGTTCGACCTGCCTTGCCGTCGTCGAACTTCCAATCATAATATCCCTTGAAGTTGATAATAAGCCCCTGGCCGACCCAATCCTGACCGATCCCGCGGACCACGAACTTGCGTTCGCCGAAGGCCGTGATCCGGATCTTCGTGACGGCGGGACCGGCCGGGCTCGCCGCCGGGCGGAGGGAATACTCGCCCGCCAGATCGAAGGCCGGCCCGGTCTTCTCGTCGTCGCCCGCGGCCGTCACGCCGGCCGACAGCAGGAAAACGAGTAGAAAGCCTATCCCGCGTGCGCCTCGGCTCATCGCTGACTCCTCGCTCGTGGAAGGGCGGCCCGGTGCCCCGTTGTCGCGCCCGCCGCCGAGCATCCGGTTTTCCCGCCCATCCACCCCATGTTGAACGTATCGTCGGGCATGCACCGTGGGGAGTCAACCGTCCCGGCGACGTACTCCACCTCCCGAGGACAGGGGCTCGGTAAGCCTGGGGTGTTGGAAAGTTGGTCTTTACGACGGGCGAGGCCTATCCCGGATTTGTTGCGCGAGTTCGGGGCTTCCTTGAACATCCGGAGCCTGCCCGGGGCTCGGCAGGAGCCTCGCCCTGGCGCGACGAAAGGTAGGTGTTGACTGCCCCACACCCGGCATGCGGACGTGGCGGCTTCTGTTGCGCCTGACGCGGCCCGCGATGCCGTTGGGAACCAGGCCCCGGCGCGATCGCCAGCCGGCGCCTGGCTCGGCAGGAGCCTCGCCCTCCCTTCCGGAGAAGAGCCGCTCCCAGCCCGGG
>NZ_JAALJH010000179.1 GCF_011064615.1 Aquisphaera insulae
ATGAGCTGCTCGACGAGCCGACGCCCGAACCGATCGCGCTGGTCGAGTTCACCAGCCGGGAGATCTCCGACCCGATCCGCGGGCAGGAGCTCGGCGACCAGCTCGACTCCCTGGTCCGCCGCGACGTCCCGATGCGTTACGTGCTCGACTTCGGCGGCGTCCGGAAGCTCGGCAGCACCGCCTTCTGCCGGATCGCGGACTTCGCCCGCGACGTCCACCGATGCGGCGGCGAGGTCACGGCCTGCGGCCTGGCCGACGGGCTCGCCCTGGGCGCGGCCATGAGCGGCCTCGATGGCGAGATCGAGTTCACCACCTCCGTGCCGCGGGCCGTCGCGCTCGCCCGCGAGGCCCCCTCATCCGATCCCGAGGACGCGGCGTAGCGGCATCCGAGGCCCGCCAGGGGAGCATCCTCGAGGGCCGCCGGCGCGAAGGGCCGGGCGGACGACGGGACGCTCAGCCCTCGCCCCGGCCCGATGGATGCTGAAATGGTCCCCTTTGTCTGCAGGACGACCACGACTGGCCGGAGCGACAGCGAACCGCACCGTCATCAGCCGTTGCGTTCGGTCGGCAGCCAGCCGAAGGGGTGGAGGGCGTCCTGGATGGAGAGGCCGCGGACCTCGATCCGGGCGGGGTCGTTCGTGCCGAGTCCCAGGGCGGCGGCCATGGCCAGGTGGTTGTCGCCGGGGAAGACGCCGGTGCCCGCCGTCGCCATCGGGTCGTAGCCCATCACGGCGGTGCCGACGGCGTCGGTGCAGACCGGGTTGCGGCCGGCCAGGAGCAGGCCGGGGCGCTGGACGGCCAGGCTCGGGAGCCACGGGCCCGCGCCTGACGCCGTCCGTCCTTGTCCGGGCAAGGCAAGCTCCCCCTCGCCGGGGCCGGGGACTTGACGGGAAACACTCAATCGTCTATCGTCGTTTTACGATGAATAGGGAGGGGGCGCTCGTGGAAGAGAAGTGCTGCACAACCGCGAAGGGGCGTAACGGCTCGAGCGAAGCGGTCCGGGCCTCGGACGTGGAGCTGGCCACGCTCGCCAAGGCGTTGGGCCATCCGGCCCGCGTCCAGATCATCCGCTTCCTGCTGTCCCAGGACTCGTGCATGTGCGGCGACATCGTCGAGCACCTGCCGCTGGCCCAATCGACCGTCTCCCAGCACCTGAAGCTGCTCAAGGGCTCGGGGCTCATCCGCGGCACGATCGACGGCCCGCGGGTCTGCTACTGCGTGGAGCCGAAGGTGCTCGAGCGGCTCAAGGAGCTCGTCTCCGGGCTCTAGGAGCCGGAGCCTTTTTTGCCCCCTTTCATCGTCCATCGACGATCAACGAATCCACGAGGAGAAGGCCATGACCAGGCTCGCCCTTTACGACCCTCCGATGTGCTGCTCGACGGGTGTCTGCGGCCCCGCGATCGACCCGGCCCTGCCGCGGATTGCCGCCGACCTCGACTGGCTCAAGCGTCAGGGCGTCCAGGTCGAACGCTACAACCTGGCCCAGCAACCCCAGGCCTTCGCCTCGAACCCGACGGTCACGGCGGCCCTTCGCGAGCACGGCAACGACTGCCTGCCGCTCGTCCTGGTCGACGGCGAGGTCGCCTCCCGCGGGGCCTACCCGGACCGAGCCGAGCTCGCTCGCCTCTCCGGCCTCGCGGTCGCGGCCGAGGCCGAGGCCGAAGCGGCGGGACCGAAGGGAGCGGCCTCGTGCTGCACCCCCGGCGTCGTCGCCATCGGCGGGGCCGGTCGAAGTTCGGGCAAGTGCTGCTGACTCACGGAGGTGGGTGATGGTCATCCCCGGTCCCGGGACTCGAAACCTCTTCTTCACGGGCAAGGGAGGGGTCGGCAAGACCTCGGTTGCCAGTGCCACGGCGGTCGCCCTTGCCGACGGCGGCAAGCGAGTGCTCCTGGTGAGCACCGACCCGGCCTCCAACCTGGGCGAGGTCTTCGGCGTCGAGCTCGGGATGGCCCCCACGCCGGTCCCTGAAGTGACGAACCTCTGGGCGCTGAACATCGACCCGGAGGCCGCGGCCCGCAGCTACCGCGAGCGGATGGTGGGCCCGTATCGCGGCGTCCTCCCCGACGCCTCCGTGCGGAGCATGGAGGAGCAGTTCTCGGGGGCCTGCACCACGGAGATCGCGGCGTTCGACGAGTTCTCGAAGCTCCTGGGCGATGCCTCGGCCACCGCCCGGTTCGACCACGTCGTCTTCGACACCGCCCCGACCGGACACACGCTGCGGCTCCTGCAGCTCCCCGCGGCCTGGACCGTGTTCTTCGACTCGAACGTGGGGGGGAACTCGTGCCTGGGCCCGCTTTCGGGCCTCGCCGCCCAGCGGGCCCTCTACGAAGCGGCCTTGAAGGCCCTGGCCGACGGCGAAGCCACGACGCTCGTGCTCGTCAGTCGGCCCGAGGAGGCGGCCCTCCGCGAGGCCGACCGCTCGAGCCGCGAGCTTTCGGCGCTGGGCATCAGGAATCAGCGGCTGGTCCTGAACGGCATCTTCACCGCGAGCGATCCGAGCGACCCAACGGCCGCCGCGATGGAGGCCCGCGGCCGGACGGCGCTGGCGGAGCTTCCGGAGGGCCTGGCTCGTCTCCCGCGGCACGAGGTGGAGCTCCTGCCCTTCGGCCTGGTGGGCGTGGCGGCGTTGCGAGCCCTCAACGACCCCGCATCGTTCGGCGGCCACGCCACGGTCGAGCCGGGCGAACGGGGCTCGCAGGTGCTCTCGCGGCCGCTCGACTCACTCATCCCGGAGCTCGCCCGCCATGGGCACGGCGTCATCCTGACCATGGGCAAGGGCGGGGTCGGCAAGACCACGGTCGCCACGCGACTGGCGGTCACCCTCGCCCGCCTCGGCCACACGGTGCATCTCTCGACCACGGACCCCGCGGCCCATCTCGACCAGACGCTCGGCGCCCGCGTGCCCAACCTCTCGGTGAGCCGCATCGACCCGGCGAAGGAGACGGCCGACTACACGGCCGAGGTGATGGCCACGGCGGGCAAGGACCTCGACGACCAGGGCAAGGCCCTCCTGGAGGAGGACCTGCGGTCCCCCTGCACCGAGGAGATCGCGGTCTTCCGCGCGTTCGCTCGCACCGTCGACCGCGGGAAGGCCGGATTCGTCGTCCTCGACACGGCCCCCACCGGGCACACGCTCCTCCTGCTCGACGCGACCGAGGCCTACCACCGCGACGTGCTCAGGAATGCGAGCGAGATGCCCGAGGCGGTCCGCGAGCTCTTGCCGCGCCTCAGGGACCCGGAGTTCACCCGGGTCCTGATCGTCACCCTGCCCGAGGCGACTCCCGTCCACGAGGCGGCCTCGCTCCAGCGGGACCTCCTGCGGGCGGGCATCACGCCCTTCGCCTGGGTCGTCAACCAGAGCCTGAGCCCATTACCCGTCACCGATCCCGTGCTCAGGTCGCGGAAGCTCCGCGAGCGTCCCTTCGTCCGCGAGGTCACCGAGAGCCTGAGCCCCCGCACGGCCCTGGTCCCCTGGCAGGCCGATGGGGACCAGCTCGTGCCGGCGTCGGAACCGACGAAGGTTCGAGAGCGGGGGGGCCCTTCGATGAAGACGATTCAGGTCCTCGGGACCGGCTGCTCGAAGTGCAGGACGCTCGCCGCCAACGCCGAGCAGGCGGTCCGGGAAGCGGGCATCGAGGGCGTCGTGGTCAAGGTGCAGGACATCGCCGAAATCCTCACCTTCGACGGCGTGCGGGCCCTCCCGGCCCTGGCCATCGACGGCGTGGTGAAGGCCTGCGGCCGGAGCCTGAAGCCGGGGGAAATCAAGATGCTCATCGAGGGAGACGAAGAACGATGACATCGAAAGGACTCCTCACGATCGCGCTGCTCGGGTTCGTCGCGGTGACCGTGGCCACCCTGGTGTTCCAGGAGACCGGGGCGAAAGGGACGGCCACGACGGAGCCATCGGCCACGGCCACGGCCACGGGGGCGAAATTGATGGCCTATTACCTGCACGGCAAGGTGCGATGCGTCACCTGCAACGACATCGAAAAGACCGCCAGGGAAGCGGTCGAGGCCGGCTTCGCCGAGGACCTGAGGTCGGGCCGCATCGAGTGGCGGGCGGTCGACTACGACGAGCCGGGCAACGAGCACTTCGCCAGCGACTTCAGGCTCTCCGCCCCGTCCGTCGTCCTCGCCACGCTCCGAGACGGACGTCAGACCTCGTGGAAGAGCCTCCCGGAGGTCTGGGAGCTCATCGCCGACAGGCCGAAGCTCCGCGCCTTCATCGAGCGGAACGTCCGCGAGCAGTTGAGCGGCGTCACCGCGCAGGACACGGCCCCGGCCCAGGTCGCGGCCCCGGCCCCGGCCGCGTCTGTCACGTCCGGCCGGCTCCCCCGGCTGCTCGACCTCGGAGCCGGGCGGTGCATCCCGTGCAAGGAGATGGCCCCCATCCTCGAGGAACTCCGCGAAACGTATCGGGGGCGGCTCGACGTGGTCTTCCTCGACGTCGGGAAGGACCCGGACGCGGCCAGCCGGTACGAGGTCTCGACCATCCCCACGCAGATCTTCTTCGATGCCGCGGGCAAGGAGCGGTCCCGGCACGAGGGCTTCCTGTCGCGGGCGGACATTCTCGCCAGGTGGCGAGAGCTCGGGGTCGAGCTGGAACGGGCTGACCGGAGCCATGACGGGAGCCCGCCATGACCCAGGACGCGGCCTCGATTTCGCGGCTCGCCGCCGCCTCGGCGGCCCTGTGGCTCGGGATCCTGACCTCGATAAGCCCCTGCCCGCTCGCGACCAACGTCGCGGCCGTCTCCTTCATCGGGCGGCGAGTGGGAAGTCCTCGGCGGGTCTTCCTCTCCGGCGTGCTCTATGCCCTCGGCCGCTCGCTCGCCTACCTCGGCCTGGCCGGGCTCCTGGTGGCGAGCGCCCTCTCGGTGCCCGAAGTCTCGATGTTCCTCCAGCGGTCCATGAACAAGCTCCTGGGGCCGCTGCTGGTCCTCGTCGCCATGTTTCTCCTCGACCTCATCTCGCTCTCGCCCCCCGGCTCGAGCCCGAGCGAGTCGATGCAGAGGCGGCTCGATGCCCTGGGACTCTGGGGAGCCCTGCCGCTCGGGATGCTCCTCGCCCTGACGTTCTGCCCGGTGTCGGCGGCCCTCTTCTTCGGGAGCCTCGTCCCGCTTTCGGTCAAGGCCCACTCGAGCGTGCTCTTGCCGGGCGTCTACGGGCTCGGCACAGCCCTCCCGGCCCTCGTCTTCGCGGGCCTTGTGGCGGCCGGGACGCGCTCCGTGAGCAAGGCGTTCCACGCCCTCACGTCCGTCGAATGGTGGGCCCGGCGGTTGACCGGCATCGTGTTCCTCGGCATAGGCTTCTATTACAGCTTGAAGTTCGTCTTCGGCGTCCTCTGAACGGCCCTCTCGAGGACGAACCCGGTGATCGGCGAGCCCTGGCGCGATGAAAGGTTGGTATTGACTGCCCCATGGCCGGGACCTGGACGTGACGGTTTCCGTTGCGCCTGACGCGGCCCGCGATGCCGTTGGGAACCAGGCCCCGGCGCGATCACCAGCCGGCGCCTGGCTCGGCAGGAGCCTCGCCCTCCCTTCCGGAGAAGAGCCGCTCCCAGCCC
>NZ_JAALJH010000018.1 GCF_011064615.1 Aquisphaera insulae
TATGGGGAATCACTCGGGAGGACGAGGCTCCTGCCGAGTTGGCTGAGGCCATGCGCCGCCGCACGGCCTGCGATCTCGCGCGACAATTCCGGGACAAGGTGTCCAGGTCGTCCAGGCCAACGTTTCACCGCGCCAGGGCGAGGCTCCTGCCGAGCCAGGAGCAAGCCGAGGCATGCCGACAGGCCTCGTTCCCGCGCAACAAATCCCGGACAAGACGCCCGGGTCGTCCAGGCCAACTCTTCATCGCGCCAGGGCGGCCCTCCCGGTGGCCGACGAGGATTGTTTGAGCGACATCCCGCGGAGATAATGGATAGGCTCTCGAGGTCGTATCGCCCTCTTGCTCCGAGGCAGAAGGGCCAAACCCTCGGAGTTCGCCGCGCGGCATCCCCATCTCCTCGCCGATCCGCCACGGCCAGGGCGACCTGCATCGGGCGGCGGGCTCTTCCTCATCCTCGAACTGAAGGCGTCGATGGCTCTGCCGACTCTCGTCTCCATCCAGGTTGGCCGGCCTCGACTCCTCGACGCCGATGTTCCGGAAGGGCCGATGCAGGGGCCGTGGACCTCCGGGTTCTCCAAGGAGCCGGTCGCCGGACCGGTGCGCGTGACGGCCGCGAACCTCGACGGCGACGGCCAGGCGGACCTCGAAAACCACGGCGGGCCCGACAAGGCCGTCTGCGTCTATTCGGCCGACCACCTGCCGTACTGGGCTGAACATCTCGGGCTGACGGAGATGACCTTCGGCGCCTTCGGCGAGAATTTCACGCTCGGCAACCTGGTCGAGCCGGGCGTCTGCATCGGCGACGTCTGGGAGATCGGCTCGGCGGTCTTCCAGGTCTCGCAGCCGCGTCAGCCGTGCTGGAAGCTGGCGCGGCGATGGCGGGTCAAGACCCTCGCGGCCCAGGTCCAGCAGACCGGGTTCACGGGCTGGTACTTTCGGGTGCTGGCCGAGGGGATCGTGGAGGCCGGCCAGACGCTGCGACTCGCGGATCGCCCCTGCCCGGAGTGGACCGTGGCGCGGGCCAACCGGGTCATGCACATCGACAAGGACGACCACCGCCAGGCCGCCGAGCTCGCCACATTGCCCTGGCTGGCGGCGAGCTGGCGGCATCAGCTCGACAAGCGGGTGGCTACAGCCGCGGCGGGGCCGGCTTGAAGGGGGCCTCGTAGGAATTGGTTGCCTTCGCCTTGACCTTGCGGCGATAGACCTTATCGCCGCAGGCGGCGTAGAGGACGTCGAATCCGGGGCCGCCGAAGGTGAGGTTGGAGACCTTGCCGTTGGGCGTCGGGATGATCGCATTCACGCGGCCGGCCTGGTCGCAGACCTGGATGCCCAGCCGCGTGGCCACGTAGAGGAGGCCGTTGCGATCGGTCCGCAGGCCGTCCGCGCCGGCGTCGTCGGCATTGTCCGGCGCGTGCAGGTGGAAATACTTCTGCTTGTGGGCGAGGCCGCCGTCGGGCTGAACCCGGTAGCTGTAGACCCAGTGGGACCTCGTGTCCGCGACGTAGAGGAGCGACTGGTCGGGGGAGAGCGTCACGCCGTTGGGGAACTTCAGCCCGGTGTCCACCGCCCGCTTCTCGCCGGTTGGGCTGACGTACCAGACCTTGCCCGGCTCGCGGGAATCGGCGGCGGGGCTGGTGACGTAGACGCCGCCGTCGTGGCGGACCACCAGGTCATTGGGCGGGAAGCCCTCGGCGAGGACGCGGAGCGGCTGCGAGCCGGTCACGTCGCGGGCGGCGACCTGCCCCGTCCGCGCCAGCGCGGAGATGAGCCGGCCGTCGGGCCCGAATGCCTGGCCGTCGGCGCCGTCGGACGAATCCAGGAAGAGGACGGGCTTGCCGTCGGGCCCGATCCGGTAGGACTTGCCCGCCCCGGAGTCGTTGAAGTAGACCTCCCCGGCGGCGTTCACGGCGGGGCCTTCGGTGAATTTGTACCCCTCGCCGACGAGCTCCCAGCCCTCGCCCGGGAGGAGGATGGCCTGGAGCTGCGTCGAGCCGGCGCCGGGCTTGATTGGCGCGGGCCAGCCTTTCCAGAGCCAACGCATGGCGTCCGGGAAGACGACGTCCGCGTGCTTGTGGTCGTGGCCCCCGGTCCCCCAGTCGTGGTTGACCTCGTAGCCGGCGAAGGTGAGCGCTCGCTCCAGCTCCTGGTTGGCCATCCACCAGTCGCCCCCGTAGATGTTCAGGTCGTTCGAGCCGTCCTGGAGGAAGATCCGGAGGGGCTTCGGCTCGTACTTCCGGACGAGCGTCGGGTAGTCGTTGGCCCCGCGGAGCCCGACGTAGGTGCCGATCGAGCTGAAGACCCGGCGGAAGGCGTCCGGCCGCTCCCAGGCGGCCGTGAAGGCGCAGACGGCCCCGCTGCTCGATCCGCCGATCGCTCGGTCGTTCCCGTCCTTCGAGAGGCGGATCGGCCGGCCGTCGGCCGTCGCCAGCTTCTCGACCTCCGGCAGCAATTCCTCGAGCAGGAACCGGGCGTAGTTGTCGCCGAGGCCGTCGTATTCGTAGCTGCGATTGAAGCGGTCGAGCGCCTGGGGAGAGGGCGCCTTGACGCGGCCGTGCATCACGAAGACGCCGATCGTGACGGGCATGGCCTTCTCGGCGATCAGGCGGTCGAAGACGGCGGGGGCGTTGTACTGGATGCCGTCCTGGTTGACGTACAAACACGCGGGCTTCGCCGGATCGTACTGGGCCGGGACGTAGACCCAGTAGTCGCGAATGGTGCCGGGGAAGATGCGGCTCCCTTCGAAAACATGCTTCGTCACCTCCCCCTTCGCGGAGTCGCCGGCGACGGCCGCGGCGGCGATCTGGAGGAGGACGGCCAGGAAGGCCGCGGCCGGGCCGAAATCGCGGAGGCGATCCAGGGAGCGTGTCATGGGCGTGATCTCGCGGGGTGAGGAACCGCCGGGGAGCCGGCGCGTCGCGTGGCGGGAGCCGGTATCCTCGTTTCGTGCCTCGGGCTCCGGCGAGGGGTCCGAGGATTCTACTCGCCCCTCGGGGCGGGCACAAACCCCGGGGCGGTCGCCGACAGGCCATGCCGGGATGGAGGAGGCTGGATCATGAGCTGGGTGGCCTACGCGGGCCTCTCCGCGCTCTTCGCGGGCCTGACGGCGGTGCTCGCGAAGATCGGCGTGGAGCAGGTCCCTTCAAACGTGGCGACGATGGTGCGGACCCTGGTGGTGCTGGCGTTCGCGGCGGCCATCGTCGCGGCCGCCGGCCAGATGCCCGCCGTGCGGTCGATCTCCGGCCGGGCCTGGCTGGCGCTGGTCCTCTCCGGGGTGGCCACGGGCTGCTCGTGGATCTTCTACTTCGCCGCGCTCAAGGCCGGCCCGATCTCCGGCGTGGCTCCGATCGACAAGCTCAGCTTCGTGATCGCCATGACCCTGGGCGTCCTGGTCCTGGGCGAGTCGGTGAAGCCGCTCACGCTGCTGGGCGCGGGCTTGATCGTCTGCGGGGTCCTGCTGACGCTGCCGGCGGTGCAGGAGGCGGTCGGTCGGCTGTTCTGACGGGGCGTCAGCGCGCGGCGGCGTGCGGGGCGTTCCCCATCCGCTGCCGCCACCACCGGCCCAGGCGGTCGAGGCGGATTCGGTTCTGGTCGCGGGTGCGCATGTTGGCCTTGATCCGGTCGACTTCCTGGGCGGAGAGGTGCCAGTTCAGGGTCTCCACCTGCTGCTCGTCGGTGCCGCCGACGGCGGTGTCGCAGGTGAAGATCACGGTCTTGAAGAACTCCGGGTCGGCCGGGGTCCTGTCCTGGAAATAGCGCCCCAGGACCTCGACCTGGCCGTCGTTGCGGTAGTGCATGACGGCGGTTCGGGCCTCGGCCAGGCCCGTGACCGGCGAGGTGACCCAGCGCAGGCCTCGCCAGAGGACGTTCACCACGGTGCTCGCGGTCGTGATGAACCCTTGCTGGAGGATCGGCTGGTCGAGCACCTTGAGCTGCTTCTCGTTGCGGAAGGCGCGGATTTGGACCAGGAGCACGCCCGAGGTGTTGCGCAGGATCCACTCGCGGTGCGAGAAGAGGAGCGACGTGGCGAGGTCCACGCCGTAGTTGTCGTAGTAGCCGGCGTCCACCACCTGCCGCGGGGCCTCCGTGGGGAGCACGCCGGCCGGCGTGACGAAGGGGAAGGTCGCGTTCATCCGGACGGCCGTCACCACGCGGAGCCGATCGCGGGCCCGGGGGAACAGGCGGAAGAGCTCGATCGCGGAGATGGCGTTGATCCGGCGGAATTCCAGGCGGTCGCGGCGCGGCAGCTTGACGGCGGCCTTCGCCTCGATCAGCTCGACGATCTCGCGCGGGTCCTCCGAGAGGGTGCTGTCGCCGTCGAAGACGGCGATGTCGGCGAGGTCCAGGTTGCTGATCAGGAGCCGCCGGCCATCCTCGACCAGCATCGGCGAGAAGATGATCGAGGGGAGCCGGCCCGCCCGCTCGTCCTCCCGGAGGTCGTCGAACGTCCGGGACAGCCCGGGGATCCCGTCGGGGGAGGTCAGGGCGTCTTCCAGGGCGTGGCCGCGGTCGTAGCGTTGCCGCCAGGGGAAGATGAAGAGCGGGACGTCACGGAGGATGAACTGGCGCGCGATCGGGCTCAGGTAGTCGCTGGCGAAGCAGTCCACGGCCGGCCGGGGCGATCGCGGATCGGCGGCTCCGGCTTCGGCCTCGCGCGCCCGGGAGATCCGGTCCTGATGGGTGGTGACGAATCCCGCCGCGCCGACCATCCCGCCGGAGGCGCCCGTCACGAACCGGACGTGCTCGGGGAACTCCGGGACCTCCCGGGCGAGCGCCTCGAGGACCGAGGCCGTCCAGAGGCCCGCTCGCAGCGCACCGCCGCCGGTCGCCACCACCACGAGGATCGGCTTGCGGGCGCCGGAACGGGCATCGGCCAGGTTCCGCCTCCAGTTCTCGAGGATACGCGTGCGGCTCTCGACGGCGTCCTCTCGGGCCTTGCGGCCGCCGTTCTTCTCCTGGAAGTCGACGAGATCGACGGGCGAGCCGTCGCCGCTGGAGAACGGCGAGGGGAGGCCGAGGGCCGAGCGGAGGGGATCGGGCGGGTAGTAATCCTCGAGCCCCCGGTAGCACGAGTCGTAGGTCTGGATCCCGTTGAGCAGCAGGGCCGCCGGGATGACCAGGAGCCCGAGCCGTCGGGCCCGGCGATTGCGGATCGCGAAGTAGAAGGCGACGGAGACGGCGATCATGGCCAGCATGAGGCAGATCAGGGCCGCCGGGACGATCAGGTCGGGCCGGAAGCGATCGAGGACCAGGCAGGTGACATAGACGAGCCCGAGGCTCCAGAGCAAGATCCCGGGGCGGAGGATCACCTCGCCTTCGTTGTCGTCGGCCCTGCTCGCGCGAGCCCGGAATCGTCGGATCACGCCGTCGAGAAAGACGAGCGGCCGCGCCGTCAGCAGCGCGTGGGGCAGCATCGCCCCGGCGGCCAGCCCGACCAGCCACGGCCACTCCAGGTCTCGGGCCGTGCCGCCGGGCCGTATGGCCGGCAGGAACGCCGGCAGGGCCAGCAGGAAGAGTCCCGGCATCATGGCGGCCGCCAGGCAGCAGGCGAACTGCCGCCGCGTGGAGAGGCCCGCCGTCTTGAGCCGCAGCAGGGCCGGGATGCCGGACGCGATCACGACGGGCTCGAGCTGATCCCAGTTCAGGCGCCTCTGCCGGCTCCGCGACGGCCCGGAGACGTCCAGCAGGTAGATCGCATACCAGGCCAGCGACAGGAAGGCCGCCGCGCCGAATCCGGCCACCCCGACCGTGAGCGGCGGGTCGTCCCAGAAGAGCTCGGGCACGCCGAAGCTGGAGAAGGCGCCGTAGACGATGGACAGCAGCAGCACGATCTCGAGGCCGATGAACCAGTTCCGGGCCATCGTCCCCAGCAGGAAGAGGAGGACTCGCCACTGATGCCGCGCGAAGAGCGCCACCATCGCCGTGAACGCCAGGTGCTGGAGCAGCGTGGACGACGCGTCTTCCGGCGGCTCGACGCCGCTCGCGACCATCGCCGCGACCCGCGATTGCCAGGCGGCGACCATGGCGGTGCTCGCGGCCAGGATCAGGGCGATCAGCACCATCGGCCAGGCCCGACCGCGGCGTTCGGAGAGATCGGCGGTCATCGCGGCCATCTTCACCCCTTCGCGCCGTGCTTCGGCTTGCCGGACAATCCTATATCAGCACGGAGGGGCAGGCGGCGCAAAGTCGGCCTCACGCGGCGGATCAGAATCGCGGACCGGCGGCCGGTCAGTCGTCCCCTTCCAGCTCCAGGACCCCCTCGTCGCGGAGGGCCTGGGCCTGGCGGCGGAGCTTCGCCCGCGTGGGCTCGAGCTCGGCGGGGAAGCGACCGGCCGGGATCTCGTCGAGGATCCGGAGGGCCGCCGCCGGACGCTGGCACCTGAGGATGAGGACCTGGGCGAGCTTCAGCCGCATCTTCGCGGAGTCCGCGGGATAGAGCCGACAGTGGTCGCGCATCAGCGGGACGGATTCCACATCGGCCTGGCGCGCGTGCATCGCCTTGATCAGGTTGTACAGCTCGGGCTGGGCGGGCCAGGCCCGCAGGCTCCGGGCCGCCTTCGAGTAGGCGGCGACCGCGGCCTCGTAGTCAGCCTCGTCGATCAGCCGGCGGACCTTCCGGAGGGCCACGGCGGCACGCTCCTCGGGACTCTGCGACGATCCGGAGATGCTCGCGCCTCCGGCTTCGTCGGCCCGCGCCGCGGCCTCGGTCCACGGCCGCTTCTTCCTCCCCGAGCGGCCCCTCAGGTGGACCGGCGATTCGTCCACCCGGTCCAGCCGCTCCCCGCGCTTCTTCCACTCCTGGCCGAGCTTCCGGTATCGCGCCCACCGCGAGAAGACGTCCCAGTCCTCGCAGTCGACGAGGCCCGCCTTGAGGAGCACGATCGCCACGACCGTCCCCCAGAAGGCGCCGGAGAGGTGCCCCATCTCCGTGACCACCACGTCGCCGCTGAGCACGCCCCAGACGACGAGGTTGAGGACCTGCTGGCCGATGTAGATGAGGGCCACGGTCGTGTAGTAGAGGTCCCAGTGGAAGACCAGCGTGCGGAAGCCGATCATCAGGATCGCGATGCAATTCAGCTCATTCCGGGGCGCCCAGATCATGCAGGCCGCCAGCAGCGCATAGACCTCCGCCGACGCCCCCGCCGCGTGGACCTCGGTGCTCGACCCCATCATCAGCGTCTGGACCGAGGCCCCGTGGAGGGTGCCCATCGCCAGGTAGGCCAGCAGGAACTTGATCAGCCCGAGCTTCCCCTCCACCACGATCCCGAACGCCCAGAGGAAGAGCATGTTGCCGGCAAGGTGCATCAGCCCGTAGTGGAGGAAGTTGTGCGTCACCCACTGGACGGGGACGAGTCGGTGCGTGCCGAGTTCGAGCGCATATCGGTTGAAGAGCGGCTCCTCCTCGAACTTCACCGCGGCCGAGTCGTCGTCGGGGTCGATCTCGAGGATCGACCGCGACGGGGGCGGGACCAGGAAGTAGAGCGCGATGTTGAGCGCGATCATCCCGACCGTGGCATACGGCCAGTGATAGATCGGGGCGTCGGTCCCGGTCGGGATGATGAGCATGGTAACGCTCCGCGTGAAGCGAAGGCCGGAACGTCATCGGCACCAGGCGTATCATACCATGGGTGCGAGAGTCCTGGAGCCGGCGCTCAATGCGTGATCTTGACTGTGGGTAAAACCCGCTTCAAGAAGCGGAGCCCGTCGTCCGTGACGCACGTCCCGGTGAGGTTCAGGGTCTCAAGCGTCGGGATGCGAGCCAGGCAGGACAACCCGGCATCGGTGACGTCTGTGTTGGTAAGGTTCAGTTCCTGGAGTTTCACGAAGGCGGCCAGGTGAGCAAGTCCGGCGTCGGTCACCTTTGACCGAGTCAGATCGAGGCAATCGATTTCGGGGTACGGGCCGTGCGAGGAAAGAACGGCCAGATCGGAATCATCCGGTTGCTCGTCACTAGAGATGTCCGGCAACCAGCCGTGACTACTCACCGGGCCAACGATCCGGCAGTAAGCGACGTAGTACCTGTAATACTCCGCCTCAACTTTGCGATCGAGCTCGACACGCCGTCTAATCTCGACGTATGTACCCATGACGACGGCCGCAACCGCGACCGCCGCCATGATCGTGCGAAGCTTCCAGCGGATGGGGAGACGCATCGATCGCCTCCGGGAGAATCAAGCACTCGCCCCCGTCAAGCTTCTCCACGCCTCACACCTGCGAATACTCCGCCGGGGTGAGCACGATGTTGGTGATCCCGCTAAGGATCTTCTTGTCGGAATACTCGGCGCGGCCCTTGAGGGCCTGCCACTCGGGGGATTCGACGAACTTCTTCCAGTTGGCGTCGAGTTCGGCGTGGCTCTCGAAGGCGAGCATGTAGGTAAGGTTGGGGAGCTTGTCGCCGAAGATCGCCTGGCCGAAGAAGACGGGGTGGAGGCCGACCTTGCGGAAGAGGGGGATCTCGCCGGCGTCGTTGAACATCTCGATCTTCTTGAGGTTCGTCTTCACGCTCGGGCTCTCGTAGATCCGGAGCTGGAGGATCCGGCCAGCCGACTTCGGCGGCGTCTCGATCTCCGGCATCCCCTTGAAGGCGTAGAGGACGCTGCTCTCCACCCGCTTGTAGGCAGGCTTCTCCGCCGGGGCGTCCAGGAACGAGGCGCCGGCCTTGAGGTAATCGGCATCGGCCTGGAGCTTGTGGCCGGTCGTCAGGAGCGAGTCCGCGGTCTTGTGGCGGAGGAGGGCGTAGACGACCTTCAGCGCCTTGTCCTCTGGGTAGAAGACGCCGACGGGCGAGACGCCCAGGCGATTCAGGGCGGGGATCGCCGCGTCCCTGAGGTAGGCGTCTAGGCCGCTCTTCTGCTCGTCGGTCTCGACGTGGTAACGGCGGAGCTCGTAGAGGTCGCGGGCGGATTCGTCCTTGGCGTCTGCCTTCGCCGGCGCCGCATGGGCCTCGCTCCAGGTCGCGGCCAGCCCCACGCCCCCCATCGCCGCCAGGATCTCGCGTCGCGTCGTCATGATGTCACCTCATTCGGATCGGGGATGCTCGATGCAACGATCGAGCCTACCGTGTCCCATTTCGTCAGGCAACGTCCGGGCGGCGTGCGGCCTCGAGGGTCTCCGCCAGCTCTTCCGGGCGCTGGCTGCCGATCAGGAGCTTCGTGCCGTCGGCCAGCTCGAGGCGGACGCCGCGGTTGCCGCGGGCGTTGAGGGCGCGCTCGCCATTGCGGCCGGCGCGGATGCCCCAGCCGCCGTAGTCGGCGATCGGCCGGTACTCGACGACCTGGTGGCGGACGATGCCGGAGACCTGGATCGCCCGGCGATAGATCGGGATCCAGCCGAACCAGACCCGGAGCTCGTCGGGCGTGACCTCGGTCGTCATCCGCAGGAGCGCCAGGACCAGCAGCAGCGGCATCGCCACCGCCGGCAGCAGGCAGAGGAGGAACTCGAGCGACGCCTTGTGCGAGAGCAGGGTGGCGACCGGTGCCCATTGCCGGGCGAACCAGAGCATGCCGATGCCGGCGGCCAGCTCGGCCGCGGCGATGAAGGCGTAGACGCGCCAGTCGAAGTACTGCTCCTCGTGGAAGACGGTCGCAGCGGGTTGCAACGTCGCCACGGTGGACACGCTCAGGCACCTCCCCATGGGGCCGATTCGTCGTTCCAGCGGCCGAGGACGCGGCGGATGGCCTGGTGGCCGAGGTCGGCCACGCGGTCGGCCGGCACCTGCCAGAGCTGCGGGTTGAAC
Source organism: Aquisphaera insulae (assembly GCF_011064615.1). Lineage (GTDB taxonomy): Bacteria > Planctomycetota > Planctomycetia > Isosphaerales > Isosphaeraceae > Aquisphaera > Aquisphaera insulae. The sequence goes on from NZ_JAALJH010000018.1 coordinate 9,735, forward strand.
AGCTCCAGCGAGACGCCCCCGTCGTAGCCGATCGCCCCCAGGTGATCGAAGATCGGGCCGATCTGGAAGTCGCCCTCGCCGGGGAAGACCCGGTCGCCGTCGCCGGCGAGCTCGCGGGGCGTGCCGCTGACGTCGCAGGCCTGGACCCAGGCGAGGTTGTCCCGGGTCAGGAACCCGAGGTCCTCGAACTTGCTGGGCCCGGTGTAGTAGTGGAAAAGATCCAGGCAGACGCCCAGGTTGGCGGCGCCGGACTCGGCGACCAGCGCCAGGGCGGTGTCCAGGCTGGCGCAGAACCCGCTGGACTTCTGGAACTCGAGCGCCAGGCGGATGCCCGACGAACCGGCCAGCGCGGCGGCCTCGGCGAGCGACGCGGCGGCGCGGCCGTAGTCCTCCGCGGCGGGCTCTCGCACGAAGTCGGCCGCCACGATCAGGAGCGGGACTCCCAGCTCCCCGAGGATCGCCAGTCGCCGGGCGAAGTGGTCCCAGTGCGCCCGGCGTTCCTCGCCCCTGGAGACCAGGAGCCCCCCCTGCCCCGCCGCGGCCTCGGCCCGCAGGCCCTCGGCGTGCAGGCGGGCGCGGAGGTCGGACACGGCGTGCGACTCGAGGAAGGTCTCCAGCTTCGTGAGCCAGAGCTCGACGGACCGCCAGCCTGCTCGCGCGATGGCCGGCAGGTCGTCCTCCAGAGGAGTGCTCAGGGTCGTGGCCAGGCTGATGCAGGGCTTCATGGGTTCGCGTCGATCGCTCGGGGTGGGATCAGCCGGCCTGCTCGCCCGCCTCGCCGGCCGGCGGCGCCGGGTCTCCCGCGGGGATGGCCTTGCCGTCCAGAAGGTCGCGGATCGCCGCCGTGATGCCCGCCGCGGGGACCCGCCACTGGCGGCAGCTATCGCGGTCGCGGAGGGTGACGGTGTCGTCGGTCAGGCTCTGGCTGTCCACCGTGATGCAGTACGGCGTCCCGGCCTCGTCCTGGCGGCGGTAGCGGCGGCCGATGGCCCCCTTCTCGTCGTAGAAGACCGAGAACTGGCGGCGGAGGTCGTCGTGGATCGCCCGGGCCTTCTCCGGCATGCCGTCGCGCTTCACCAGCGGGAAGATCGCCGCCTTCACCGGGGCGATCCGCGGGTGGAACTTGAGGACGGTCCGCGCCTCGCCGCCGACCTGGTCCTCGGTATACGCCTCGCAGAGGAAGGCCAGGGTCGCGCGGTCGGCGCCGGCGGAGGGCTCGATCACGTGGGGGACGAACCGCTCCTTCTTCTCCTCGTCGAAGTAGCTCAGGTCCTTGCCGCTGAACTTCTGGTGCTGGGTCAGGTCGTAGTCGCCGCGGTGGGCGATCCCCTCCAGCTCGCTGACGCCGAACGGGAACGAGTACTCGATGTCGGCCGTGGCCGTCGAGTAGAAGGCCAGCTCCTCCGCGTCGTGGTCGCGGAGCCGGAGCCGGTCGGACCGGAGGCCGAGGTCCACGTACCACTGGAACCGGGCCTTCCGCCAGTAGGCGTACCACTCCTTCGCCTCGTCGGGCCGGCAGAAGAACTCAATCTCCATCTGCTCGAACTCGCGGGAGCGGAACGTGAAGTTGCGAGGGTTGATCTCGTTGCGGAAGCTCTTGCCGACCTGAGCGATGCCGAACGGCAGCTTCACCCGGCCGGTGTCCACCACGTTCTTGAAATTCGCGAAGATCCCCTGGGCCGTCTCGGGCCGGAGGTAGGCGACGTTCGAGTCGCTCTCGAGCGCCCCGACGAAGGTCTTGAACATGAGGTTGAACGACCGCGGCTCGGTGAGCGTGCCGGCCTCGTCCGTGGAGGGGCCGATGACCTTGATGCGGTCGGCCTCGGCCACCTGCATGAAGGGGATCACCGTCGGGGCGTCCGTGGGCTTGCCGAATTTCCTGGCGAGCTTCCCGGCCTTCTTCTCCGGCCCCTCCGCCGCCTCCTCGGGCGACGAGCCGAGGCCGGCGAGCCAGGCCTCGGTCGGCTCCCCCTTCTGGTTCACGGCCGGGAAGAGGTAGGCGAAGACATAGAGCTGGTCGGCCCGATAGCGCTCCTTCGTGGCCCGGCAATCGACCATGGGGTCGCTGAAGCCGCCGACGTGGCCGGACGCCTCCCAGACCCGGGGATTCATGATGATCGAGCAGTCCAGGCCGACCATGTCGTCGCGCATCTGGACGTTGTCGCGCCACCAGGCTTCCTTGATGTTCCGCTTCAGCTCGACCCCGAGCGGGCCGTAGTCCCAGAAGCCGTTGATGCCGCCGTAGATCTCGCTCGAGGGGAAGATGATGCCCCTGCGCTTGCAGAGCGAGACCAGCTTGTCCATTCCCACGTCCATGGAGCCGTCCTGCCTCTCGATGCCGCCTCTCGCTGCAGCTTGTTAGTAAAGATATCGATCCCGCCCGGGGCCGTCCGCGAGGGCCCGGTCGGGTGCGCCGGATCACGTCAGGGCCAAGATCCGGAGCGGGTCGCGCCTCAGCTCGGCGACGACCTGGAAGCCGGGCCGGTTCAGCCGGGCGGCGTCCGCGACGTCCGCCGCGAGCCCCAACTCTACCACGCGTCGGCCCCCCTGTCCCCGGGTCAGGTAGCGGACCAGGGGCTCGTTCCCGCCGGGGCGGGTCCGCGACCGATCCGCCTCGCCGGTCGCCCAGATCGATTCCTCGACGCGGGCCCAGAGCCCAGCGGCGATCTCGGCCTCGTCGTTGCCCAGCGAATGGCCGAGGTCCCGGAAGTGCCGGGCGAACGACCCGGCGAGGAGCGTATCCTCGTAGCTGATCGCCCCCTCGGTCCCGGCGCAGACGATGTGGATGGGCTTCTCCTCGTGGAGCAGCCGCTGCGCCGTGGCGGCGAAGTTCACGAACGAGCCGACGACCACGGGCTCCGCGTCGAGCGCCGCCAGGATCGCCCGCGTGCCGTTCGTCGTGGTGATGACCATGGTCTTGCCGGCGCAGATCTCGGCCGTGCACTGCCCGGGCGAGTTCCCCAGGTCGAAGCCCGGGATCGGCACGCCATGGCGCTCGCCGGCCAGGATCGCCGTCCCCGGCGGCATGGCCGCGGCCAGCGCCTTGGCCTCCTCGATCTCCCCGCACGGGATGACCTCGCGGCAGCCGGCGACCAGGGCGTGCACGATCATCGTCGAGGCGCGGAGGACGTCGATCACGACGGCTATCCCCCCGCGCAAGGCATCGCGCGGGATCAGGCTTGGTAGCGAATGGACGTGGACCGTGGACATTCGGACGGATCTCCTGCGGGACTTGGACGCCGCCGCGATTATCGCACAGCGGAGCATCCATGAGGAGTGCCCGGCGACCGTCGCCCGGTCGGATCAGGCCCGCGAGGCGTGGGGGCCATGCTTCACGACCCGGACATCCTGGACCACGATCAGGCCGCCGTCCACCATCTCCGCCAGGATCGGGAGGACCTCCGCGATCCGCTCCGGCCGGTCGATGATCTCCACCTTCTCGGGCACGTCAGAGGAGAGCCCGAGCAGGCTCGCCCGGTGGATGATGGAATGGCGCCCGAACCCCATCACGCCCAGGCTGGCCGTGGCGCCGGCGATTCCCAGCTCTCGGCAGCGGAGGACGATCGCCGCGGCCAGGTTGCGGCCGTCGCGCGTGTCGGCGTTCCCGATGTAGATGGTGACGCGCCGGGCGATGTCGTCGAGTGCCATCGCGAGAGCTCCTGGGCCCGGCCCGGTCGACGGGCTCGACTCGCCGTCGGCCCCGGCACGGGCGTGGTGGGAATAGGCGACGACGCGGACCGGCTCGACGACGGCCAGGCCGCCCGGCTCCATCGAGCCGAGATCGGCCAGGAACGATTCGATCCGGTCGCGGCCGTCGACGATCTCGATGACGACGGGGATGTCGATGGCCTGATACTCGCTCCGGGCGTCGCGGAGCTTCCGGTCGGCCCCGTAGCTCAGGTCGACGAGGAAGACCGACGCCCCGGCGAGCCGGAGCGATCGGGCGGCCTCCACGACGGCGCTGTAGCAGGGCTTGCCGCGCCATCGATGGCTCGCGTTCATGTGCAGGCTCAGCCGTGCGGCGTCCGACGGGATCATGGCGGTATCCTCCGTCCTAGCCGGGACCCCTCTCGGCCGTCTCGCTGGTCAGGATGTCGGGCGGCAGCTCGAGGTCCGGAGATCCGTCCGTCTCGAGGGCGAGCCGCAGGTCCTCCGCCGGGATGGCCGCCCCCGGCGACGCCCCGGGGACGGCCGGCTCGGCCGCCGCGATCAGCACGTCACGGGCCAGGACGATCCCGAGGAACGCGGCCAGGACGCCGAGGACGACGCTGCCGATGACGTTCGCCAGCGCCGTGAACGACTCGCCGCGCTCCCAGAGGGTCACCGACTCGAACGCGAACGTGGAGAACGTCGTGTAGCCACCCAGGAACCCGGTCAGCACCGCGAGCCGGGCGTGCGGATGCGGCAGCCAACGGGCCATCGCCATCGACAGGAAGCCGATGGCGAACGAGCCGCTGACGTTGATCACGAAGGTCGCCCAGTGGGACGCCGCCCACCGGCTGATCAGGACCCCCAGCCAGTAGCGGGCGTTCACGCCCAGGATGCCGCCCAGGGACAGTACCGCGATCCGGACCAGGATCTCCACACGCACCTCCCGCCGTCGTCGTCCGGCCGGTCCATTGTCCCGCCCTCGTCCGGGCCGTCAATGGCGGCGTCCCCCGATCGGTTGCCCATCGGGCAGGATCGAGCATACAATCGCCCGCTGGATGTCCCGTCCCCCCGCCCCGGAGCCCTACATCATGACGTGTGCGATTTTGTTGATGGCATCCCTGCTGCCGGCCCAGGTCACGGATGCGGGCAAGCCCGGCGGATCCGACAAGGTCTTCGTCGGCTACCTCTTCGGGCCGGTCAAGGACATCGATTACTCGCTGTATACCCACCTTTGCCATGCGTTCCTGACGGCCGACGGCGACGGCAAGCTGAAGCAGGCGCGGAACGTCCCCAGCCGCGACCTGACCACCCAGGCCCACGCGGCCGGCGTCAAGGTGCTGATCTCCGCCGGGGGATGGGGCTGGGACAAGCAGTTCGCGGAGATCGTCGCCAGCAAGGAGGCGGAAGACCGCTACGTCCAGGCCGTGCTGGCGATGGTCCGCGAGTACGATTACGACGGCATCGACCTCGACTGGGAATACCCCGACACCGACGCGGAGGTCCCCGGCTTCGAGCGGCTCACTCGCCGGCTCCGCGCCGGGGTGGACGCGATCGGCAAGGACAAGGGCCGCAAGATGTTCATCACCATGGCCCTGTCCTCCAATCCCGGCACGATCCGCTGGCTCTCGACCGCCTTCCTGGTCGAGACCATGGACTGGATCAACGTCATGACCTATGACTACACGGGCGACTGGACCGATTACGCCGGCCACCAGTCCCCCCTCTTCGGCTCGTCGAAGCAGCCCGGCAAGCCGCGGTCCACGGCGCAGACGATCGAGTACATGCTGAATGACCGCAAGGTCCCGGCCGACCGCATCGCCCTGGGCATCCCGCTCTACGGCCGCGGATTCTCGGTCGCCGAGCCCTATGCCTCCACCAAGGGCGCACCGAAGGTCCGCCTCCCCGGGGGCTCCTACCGCGGCCTCGCCGAGCTCCCCGGCAAGGGCTGGAAACGCGTCTGGGACGACGAGACGAAGAACCCGTGGCTGCTGTCCCCCGACCACAAGGCCGTCATCGGCTACGACGACGCCGAGTCGGTCGAGCTGAAGGCGAAGTGGGCCCGCGAGAAGAACCTCCGCGGCGTCTTCTTCTGGCAGGTCCACGGCGACCGCATGCCCGACGGCTCCAACCCGCTCCAGAAGGCCGCGCGGAAGGGGTTGTTTGGCGGTTGATTTGGTCCCGCGGCCTGGGTATCGAGACAGGATGAGCGGCCATACGCCCGCTCCATCGCGACGAGCCGACCACGCCCGCTGATGATTCGCGAAAGAGACAGCCGGGGTAGTCCCCTTGTTTCCGTGGAAAATCGGGTGCTATGGTCGATGGATCTCACGATTCTGACCAGGCACGGACCCCCATGGGTTCCCGGCCCCGTCGCCCCAACGACCCTCCAGGTGTGATTTTTCGAATGAAGGACGTGAGACCGGCAACGATTGAGTCTCAGGCGCCCCCCGCTCCCGATAGCTCCTTGAAGGACGAGGCCCCGCCGCGAGGGGTCATCCGCCACGTCCCTGCTCTTGACGGTGTTCGCACGATCGCGATCGGTGCCGTCATGGGATACCACGCGGGAGTGCCCGGTCTGCAACTGGGATGGCTGGGGGTCGACCTGTTTTTCGTCCTCAGTGGATTTCTGATCACGACCTTGCTTCTCGAAGAGCGCTCTCGGACCGGCACGATCAGTTTGCCAAGGTTCTGGGGACGGCGTTTCCTGAGGCTGATGCCCGCTTACATGCTGTATGCGGCAGGGCTGACCCTGGCGATGCTTGTCTTCCACGTCGGGACGCTCCAGACGAGCCATGGATGGTCGCCGGCGGATCTCATCCGCGCGATCTGGCTGTACTATTACAACTATTTGCCGGTTTCCGACATCTGGTCGTATCAGCATCTTGCGGCGCATCTCTGGTCGCTGGCCGTTGAGGAGCAGTTCTACCTCGTCTGGCCAATCCTCCTGGTTCTGGGTTTGCGGCTGGGCGTCGCGGAAGCGATGGCCTGGGGACTGGCCCTGGCTATTGCGGCCAACGCCTTGCTCAGCGATCGCTACGAGTTCAACAGGTTGGAGTTTCGAGGCCTGGCGATGGTGCTTGGCTGCGCCTTCGCGATCCGGCTTTACCGCGATCCGATCCTCGCTCGCATCGTGAGTCGGCCGATCGTCGTCGGAGGCGCCGCGGTGATGGCGGTGGTGATCATGGCGGCGGCGACCTTTGGACAAACGCGTGGCGTCCTTCCGCAGGGCTGGGGTGTGCTGAGATGGCTCTCTCCCGCATTCTGCCCCGTGCTGGCGGCGTTTATCGGCGGTCTTTGGTACGGGGCAGATGGGTTCCTTCCCCGACTTCTCAGTCTGCGACCGCTGCAGTATCTGGGACGGATCTCATACGGCCTTTACCTCTATCACATCCTCGTCCAGTACATGGTCTGGCATGTAATCCTAACAGGCTTTTCGTCCTGGAACCCCTATATTCGCTACGGCTTACGCCTCGCCGTCTACGCGGGGCTCACGGTCGCGATCGCCTCGTTGAGCTATCGCCTCGTTGAGATCCCCTTCCTACGCCTGAAGTCTCGCCTCGAGCCGCGTCCTGCGCCCATGCGGCCGGAGAGGCCCGCGGTGCTGATCGCTGAGTCCGGCTGAGCAGGTTCGCAGGCGAGGGGATCCCCGTGCCATGGTCCACGTGCCTTGAAGCCTGGAGCGAGGACCGGATCGTCGCGGAGGGCCTGATGGTCGTTGAGGTCCTCGTAGCCCAGGGCGATGGCGATGATCCGCCGAGCGATGAGGGCCCGCTGCTCGTGGACGATGAACCGGGGATCGCGCGGGTCGGGGATGACCGCGTCGATGGCGCCGAAGAGTCCGGTTCGTTCGGCGACCTCGCGGAGCAGGAGGGCGCCGTCTCCGCAGCGTGGTGGAGGGCTGCCCGGATGTCCGCCTCGGCGAGACCCGGATCACTCCGAAAGATCTCGTCCCGGCTCCCGCCCCCGGCAAGGATCTCGAGCAGGGATTCGACGGCGATGCGCGTTCCCCGGATGGCCGGCTCGACTGTCAGGATCGCGGAGTCGACCGCAATTCGGTCTTGCCCATGATGGCCTCCCGAACTCCAAGCGCAGAAAGCCGAAGGTCGCCGAGGATCGATATTCGTTGTGCGCTTGCAGTCCACGCAGTCTATAGTCTGACGTAGGCCCCTGCGTTCTGTCCACGATCCTGGTAGAGGAAGTGTTCATGTCCCCCATCGAGCCCGGAAAGACGGATTGCGACGTCCTGGTCGTCGGTGCCGGGCCGACCGGATTGATGGCGGCGACGCTCCTGAAACGGCAGGGCGTGGACGTCCGTATCGTGGAGAAGCGGGCGGAGCCGTCGCGGGAATCGCGGGCGTTCGCGATCCAGGCTCGGTCGCTCGAGCTGTTCCTCAGCATCGGCCTGGCCGATCGGGTGCTCCGGGACGGATTCATCAGCCACACCGTCGACCTCTACTCCGGCGGCAAGCACGTCGGCGGGATGGACTTCGATCGGGCGGGATCGCCGGACACGCCCTTTCAGTTCATCTATCTGCTGCCCCAGTCCGAGACCGAGGCGATCCTCATCGAGGACCTGGCCAGGCAGGGAATCGAGGTGGAACGTGGCCTCGAGATTCATGGCCTGGAGCAGGACGACGACGGCGTCGTGGTTCGGGGATCGAAGGCGGGCGGGGGCGAGACGACGATCCGGGCCCGGTATGCGATCGGCGCCGACGGCGCGCACAGCATCGTCCGCAAGTCCCTGGGCCTTTCGTTCGAGGGGGCGCCCTATCCCCAGACGTTCCTGCTGGCCGATTGCCGGGTCTCGTGGCCCCTCGATCACGGTCGGTTTCGGGTCTTCGTCCACGGCTCCTCGATCGGCCTCTTCCTGCCGCTCGGTGGCGAGTCCCGGTCCCGCCTGATGGCCATCGATCGATCCGCCCATGGGGAAAGCGGGGAGACCGGGCCGGCGGCGATGGAGCTGCACGAGCTCGAGGCCGCCTTCCGGGAGGCTTCCGGCATGGAGGTGGCGCTCTCGGACGCGGTATGGACCTCACGCTACCGGGTGCATCACCGGAGCGTGAATCGTTACGCGATCGGGCGAGTCTTCCTGGCGGGAGACGCGGCCCACATCCATTCTCCGGCCGGCGGCCAGGGGATGAACACCGGGCTCCAGGACGCCGCGAACCTCGCCTGGAAGCTCGCCCTCGCCATTCGCGAGGAGGCTGGCGAGGGCCTGCTCGCGACCTACGACGCGGAGCGCCGGCCCGTCGGCGCCCAGGTCGTCTCGCGGAGCGACCGGCTTTTCGAGGCGATGGCGGGCCGATCCGGCTGGGAGGCGACGATCCGCGACTGGCTGGCCTGGCCCGTCGGCGCGGCGATCTCTCACATGCCGTCGATCCAGCATCGGGCCTTCCGGATGATCGGCGAGCTGGACATCACCTACGACGCGGGCCGCTTCGTGGAGGACTCGGCGTCGAAATTGGGGGATGCCGGCCCGGCGCCGGGGAGCCGGGCACCCAACGCGGCCGTCGCTCGCCATCGAGACGTCTTCGACCTCATCTCGGGATACGCCTTCACGGTCCTGGCCCTCTCGCGAAGGCCCCTGGATGCGCGCGAGGCCGCTCCGGTCGCGGACGGGCTGGCGAGCCTGTGCGCGGCGGCCGACGGGATTCCGATCCGGGCCCACCTCGTCAGCCGGACCTCGAACGGCCGGAATCCCCGGATCGTCTTCGTGGAAGACGCGGCGGTCTTCGACGCCTACGGCCTGGCGGGCACCGACGCCCAGGCGACTTACCTGATCCGCCCGGATGGTTACGTCGCCTGGCGGTCCGACGGCCTGGATATCGAGGGCTGCCGGCGGTTCCTGGCCCGCTTCCATGGGGCTTCTTGACCACGCCCCGCGGGGAGACGGTCACGAGGGCCCTGACGAACGATAATATCGCAGGGCGGGGCCTCCAGAGCCTCGCGTTGCGATCTCAACTCGCAGGAAACCACCCATGCTGCGTGTTCTAATCGGGTTCGTCGTCTCCTCCTCGGCCTTGGTCGTGGCGTCGGCCGGGCCGCTCCCGGCGCAGGAACCCGCGACCCTTGCCGACGCGGCGCGGGTGATCGACCTTCGGACCTTTCCCCTGATGCCGGGGGGGACGGCTCGCGGGCTTCGGCGGCTGGCGGAGCTGGACCAGGTGGTCCGCCGGCCCGTCGGCGAGGCGTTCGCCTACCAGAAAAAGGCGCTCGAGGAACTCGGCTGGAAGGAGCTGCCCGGCGGCTACCTGAGCGATCAGTCGTGCTCCGGGACCTTCGGCAAGGGCGGCTTCAAGGTCAGCGTGATGGTGATGCCCGCCTCGGGCGACAATTCGGCGGGGCTCGCCACCATCCTGCTGAAGAATCTTGGCAACGTGGACGCGAGTGAGCTGCCGGTCCCGCCCGGCGCGAAGCTCCTCTACTCGTTCCCCACGGTGACCGCCTACGTCACCGACGCCAAGGTCAAGGAGACCGCGGAGTCCCTCCGTGCGCTGCTTTCCGCCCGGGGATGGGAGCCTTACGGGGTCGCGGGCGATTCGATGTTCTTCAAGAAGAATGCGGTCCGGCTCACGGCCTGGCCTTCCGCGGCGCCGGCGCAGGGGGGGAAGACCGTGATCCAGCTCTCGAGCGAGCTGATGTCGGCCGACTTGCCTGCACCCCCGGCGTTCCAGGACGCCTCCTACGCCGACTCGACCCGGGCCCTGTCGATCGAGGTCGCCTCGACGCCCGAGTCCCTGGCGGCCTTCTACAAGGAAGCGCTCGGGAAGACCGGCTGGAAGGCGACCACGGAACGGCCGTTCAAGGACGATTTCCGCGAGGCGATGATCTTCCGCAACGACGCGAAGGACATCTCGATCCTGAAGATGACCCGGGTCGGCGACCGGTTGCGGGCGACCCTCGATGTCCGTACCGAGGCCGAATGGAACGAGGCGATCGCCGAGGCGAAGGCCCGGGACGAGCAGCGAAAGGCCGAGGCGATGCGGCAGGCGCAGGCGGCCGGGCGAGGCCGGAAAAGCGTCGTCGTGTCCGTCCCCGGGGAGGCTCGCGACGTCGCGTACACGTCATCCGACATCCGGTTCAAGCTGGATGCGGGGAAGGGCAAGGCCGCGGCGGAGGCCATCCGCGACGGGCTCGTGAAGGCGGGCTGGACGGACAGGCCCGAACGCCTTGAATCGATCGCCGGCCTGGTGCGGCTCGAGAAACCGGAGGGCATCAGCCTGGTCATCGTCTATCAGGACGCGGGATTCGGAGACGCCGAGGTGACGATCTCGGCCTTCGGTGCGGATGTCCGCTCCCCGGAGGCCCCATGAACCGCCCCGTCGGCGGCGGGCGTTCCGCCGATGGCCAGGGAACCTGTACTATTGTGAAACGAGGAACTTCGCTGATGCCGAAATGGACCGTCGCCGCGATCGTGATCCTGGCCAGCCTCACCCCGGGCGCGGCCCTGCGATGCCAGGAGACGCCCGGAAGCCCGCCCGGAAGTCAAAGCCCGCCCGGAGGCCAGTCACCCGCGCACGACTTCGCGAAGTGGGAGAAGGAGGTCGCGGCCTACGAGGCGTCCGACCGGACGAGCCCGCCGCAGAAGGGGGCGATCCTGTTCATCGGCTCGTCGACGATCCGGCTCTGGACGACGCTGGCCGCGGATTTCCCCGGCCACAAGCTCCTCAACCGGGGCTTCGGCGGGACCGAGATCGTGGACGCAACCCACTACGCCGACCGGCTGATCTTCCCCCACGAACCGAAGCAGATCTTCCTCCGGGCCGGCGGGAACGACATCAACGCGGGCAAGGTGCCGTCCCAGGTCGCGCACGACTTCGCGGAGTTCGTCCGGGTGGTCCGCGCCCGACTGCCGAAGACGGAGATCGTCTTCATCGGCCTGAGCCCGGCCCCGGTCCGCTGGGGCCAGGCCGACAAGAACCGCGAGCTGAACCGGCTGGTCCGTCAGATGACCCTCGAACTACCTCGCGTCGCCTTCGTGGATGCCTTCGACGTCTCCCTCGGCCCCGACGGCCAGGCCCGGCCGGATCTGTTCGCCAAGGACCGCCTGCACTTCTCGCCGGAGGGATACCGCCTGCTCGCGAATCGCGTCCGCCCGTTCCTGCTCGATTAGGTTCAAGCACGGCGCGGTCGCGCAAGGGTCAGCTTCCTGGCCCGATGCCCAGAGCAGATCGGCCCTTTGGAGCCAACCCCCATCGTCCGCGTCTGGTTGAGCGCGGAGGGCCCGCCGGAGGGGGCCGTGGATGGCACGCGAGGGTGGAAAACTTGGGGCCACCTATGGCCGGCCTTCTTCGGGGAACCAGAACGACCCGTTGGGCCCCCGGAATTGGTGCCGCTGAGCGTGCTGGTCTGGATCGCAGTGAGGAGGCCAGCGTCGGACGACCAATCGACGCCCCTTCGATGGAGGCTGGAGCCGAGCATCCCGCAGGTGACCACGCCGAGGGCGCCCACAGTCATCGACTCCGTCGGCGAGTCCGCAAGCGTGCCGGAGCCCCAGCCTCGCGACGACGGCGGGCCGCTGGCCGGCCACGCCACATCGACGAGCCGCTGGCTTTGATATGCCTCGTTTGCCACCAGGCCATGGCCTTGAGCGAGGCCCACCGACGCTAATGTGCTCTTGCCACGAGACAGCTCGGGATCGATCAGAGATCCTGGATGCGTTTGACCTCCCGAACTGTCAAGGTGACGGGGGGCACGTCATGCCACGGTGACGGGGTGTCCCGCGATGGCCGAGAATAGATAGCCCATGCTGTTGTACGGAACGGTCAGGGGTTGGGTGTTGCCGAGGTCGTCCACCGCGCGAGCCTTGAGGGTGTATTGCCCGGGGCGTGCCACCCATGGAATCTGCCATTCCGCCCAGGCTTGATAGCCGTTGGAATTGGGCTTCAACGTGGCGCGCGTGTAAGTCGCGCCGTTGTTGATGCTGACGTCCACACGGGCGATCGTGCCGGCGGCCGACCAGGAACGGCCGGTGATCAGGTTGATTCCCGGCTTAAGGGTGGCCGGGAAGGGAAGTTCGAAGGCGCTCTTGATGGTCTGCGTGGTCAGGATCGGATCCCCCGGATAGTCCACGGGATTGCCGAAGAAGCGATACTGCGTCGTGTTCCACGTCGTGAACACCGGCTCTTCATAGACCGTGATCCGGCCCAGCCATTTGATGTTCGCGATGCCGATCCAACCGGGCACCAGCAAGCGCGCCGGGAAGCCGTGGTCGGGCGGTAAGAGCTCGCCGTTCAGGCCATAGACCACGAGTACGTCGTCGTCCAGGGCTCGGCCGATGGGGATCGGCCGGCGCACGTGGCCGGACGTGCCGACCTCGCTGTCGAGCCCTTCCGGGAGGACGTCCACGGCCGACGCCTTCACGCCGGCCAGTTCCAGCAAGGTGGAGAGGCGAACCCCGGTCCACTCGCCGACGCCGATGGCGCCAAGCAGCCACGCGGTGCCGGAAACGGTCTGTTTCTGCTGGCTGGTGAAGAAGCTGCGGCCGTTTCCGGCGCATTCAATCGCCCGGGTCACCGTCACCGACGGGAGCGCGTGCAGGTCATCGAGGGTGAACGTGATGGGCCTCGCGACGCCACTCCCTTCGATGCTCAGCGACCAGGTGTCGGCGTCAATCCGCGGCGTCGACGTGTGGTTGCGGACGAAAAACAGCGACGCGGGGGTGAGATAGCCCTGGCCCTTGAACGCCTGGAAGAGCGTCTCGCGATTCGTCCCCAGGATTCGGAACTTGTCGGGCGGCGTCGGCTTTACGATCGGCGGCGCCGACTGGCCGTAGGATCGCAGCGGAGAGCCCGCGAACGCCGAGACGCCCGCTGCCAGGCCGGCGAGATTCCTCATGACGCTCCGCCGAGACAGGCCGGTGGTGCGTTGGCGTTCCCAGACGTGACGTTCGAGGCGATCCTGATCGTAGTTCCGCTCATTATCAGAATGATTGTTCATGGGAGTTCCTATCTCGGAAAGACCCTGGTCGGGATGGTGTCGGTTCGGCAAATTCGCCCGGCGAGCGATCCGCCCCGTCTCCGCCGCTTGATCAGCAGGGCGATCATGCCCGAAGCGAGCAGCGTCGCGGCACCGGGTTCGGGAACGGCCGTGTAGGCCTGAAGCGTGATGGGCGATGGCGCAACGTCATCCGGGCCGGTGTACTCGAGCACCTTGACCACCAGCAGATCCGTCCCGACGAGCACCGGATCGAAGGTGAAACTCGCCAGCGTGGGGCTCAGGCTCAGGTGGAACCCGCTCACCAATTCGGAGGTGGCGCTATCGAAGATGGCAGCGTCGCTCCATCGCCAGCCGGGGGTGAGGATCTTCTGATACCAGTTCTGCAGCGCGAAATCCCCGCTGTCGATCCGGAGAAATTCCTGCAGGAGGAAGGTGTCGCCGGTTCGCAAATTCGGGAATCCCCCGCCGAAAAGGAGCTCCTGCGTCCAGCGGCCGGCGCTCAGGCTCGGCGAGATTTCCAGCGGCGTCGGCGTGACGGGATCGCCGAGATCGGCGACCAGCCACGAGCCGTAATCGGCCTGGTAGGTGAACTGACTGACCGTCCCGCCGGTAGGGTCCGAGCCGATCGAAATCGACACCCCCCGGGCAGGCTGCGGGCCAGGCGCGGCGAAGAGGCCGACGAGGACCGCCCATTTCCAGGCGTGCCCCAGCCACCACGGAGATGCGCCTTGCGCTCTCGTTGATCGAGGATCAGGTTTCATGAATGTAGGAATCGTGTGCTGAAGTGTTATTTGTTTGCTGCAACGGGACTTGTGGGCCCGCGAAGCGACGAACGCCGCCGCCCGTCCGGTAAAGGTCAAGAAGCGTCCTGGATGGTCCGAATAGGCTCGCGATCGAATACCATACTTGTCCTACAGGCATTGTCAAGTTTTATCTGCGTGGTTTGTTCGCACGCTTGTGCCTTGCTCGAGTCCTGAGATCGTCCCTCGATCAGCGAGCGAGGAGTCGCTCCCCGCATCTCCGCACGAAGAATGATGCACGTGCCTCATTCGCCCCGGGCGCAGGTCCCCAGGGTCACATGGCCTCTCATCGTCGTCGGAAGATCTCCTGGACGCACCGAAGTGAGCTGTCTTCAGGGGACGGAGAACCTCTCCGCTGTCTCCCCTCATGCGAGGTGGCACGGGATCGGTGCCGCCCCGGACGCGGCACCTTCGTCCCGATCCGGCTCAACGTCTAGGAATTTGCGCATCGGCGGTGCGCGAGCGCCGGGCCACGGACTCGACGTCTCGGAAGACGCGGAGGAAATTGCCGCCCCAGAGCTTGGCGATTTGCTCCTCGCCGTATCCGCGACGGACGAGCTCGCGCGTGACGTTCGCGGCCTCCGCCTCGCTATTCCAGCCGATCACGCCGCCGCCGTGGTTGAAGTCCGAACTGATCCCGACGTGATCGATGCCGATCCGCTTGACGGCGTAGTCGATCGCGTCGACCAGGTGGGCGACCGTGGCCTCCTTCGGCAATGCCGCGTAGATTTCCTTGTGGTATGCCTCTTCCTGGGCCTCCGTCAGGTCGCGTGCGTCGGCCGTGTACTTCGCCAGGACGCGCTTGATCTCGGCGTCCGCCCCCGACCGGGGCGATTTCAGGTAATAGTCGAAGGCCACGATATGAACGACTCCACGCGTCGACTTGATCGCGTCCAGTTCCGCGTCCGTCAGGTTCCTGGGCGAATCGACCAGGGCCCGGACCGCGGAATGGGAAGCGATGACGGGCGCGCGGGAGAGCTTCGCGGTCTGGAGGACTGCGTCGCGTGTGAGTTGAGAGACGTCGATGATGACCCCCAACTCGTTGAGTCGCTCCACGGCCTGCCGTCCGAGGGGCGAGAGCCCCCCGTGCTCGTTCGGCCGGTCGTCGCCCAGCGGCCGCGAGGAATCCGCCAGGTCATTGTTGCCGGCGTGCACGAAGCCGAAGGTCCGGACGCCGGCTCGATAAAGGCGGTCGATCTGCGAGAGGTCCGCGCCGATCGGCTGGCCGTTCAGGAAGCCGACGATGACCGCGACCTTGCCTTGCTCATGCAGCCGTCCCACGTCCTCGGCCGTCAGCGCAATACCGGCTCGATCGGGATGCTTCGCGGCGATCTCGTTGATCGCCTTCAGCTTGACCTCGGCATCAGCCTTCGCCCGCGCGAGCCCCTCGGGGGTACGCCTTCGCTGCTTGGCGAAGACGGAGAAGACGGCCGCGTCGACTCCACCCCGCTCGAGCTTCGGCAGGTCGACCTGCGTGTCGCCGTCGACATCCGGCGCATGCTTGCCGGCCCCGTAGTCGAGCGGGATGTCGACGTGCCCGTCGATCACGAGCACTTTCCTGTGGATCCGCGCGGCGTCGGCGTCAAGTTGATTGTCGTCCCCGGCGATCGCACCCCCGGCGGGTATCGCCAGGGATAGGACCGCGGAGAGGATTCGCCCGGCGCTGCGAGCCCTCCTCTTTGCGCCATGGCCGCTGGCAGTCGTAGAGAACCTTCGCATCGTCCATCTCCCTCTTCCCGGCAATCGTCCGGGACGTCGTTTCAAGCCCGCGTCTTCTGAGATGCAACCTGTGCGAGCGACGAATCGCCTCGCGTTGATGGCCCGATCCGTCGCGTCGGTTCGCGGGCTGGGGGCCCCGCCCCCCGGCGTCAGGACTCGTCCCACTCTCCTGGACGTTCCCCGCACGATCGGGGGACGGGGCCTCCAGCCCGCGAACCGGATCGATGGCAGCAGACCCGGACCGGCATCGCCGGGCGGCCTCCGGGCGGGTCGGTTCAGAGTGCGTCCGCGCTGATGACCTCGCCGCCGGCCCTGGTGGAGAGCGCCTGCCAGACGCCGAGCCGGCTCCCGGCCTTGAACGAGTAGAGGGGCGCCGATCCGGGGCAGCTCCCGTTGCCGGTGGCCGTGAGGCCGGTCGGGATGCCCGTGGCCTGGTCGAACGGCATCGTGTTGATCGAGTCCTTGATGAACCTGACCGAGCCGTCGGCGAAGGCCGCGTTGATGCCACCGGGGTGGAAGCTGGACGCGGCCGATTCGAAGGTGTCGATCGAGACGACCGTCGTGTTCGGGTCGCCGCCGAGCTTCGACTGGGGGTTGATCGGGTAGAGCGTGGTGAACATCGTGTCGCCGTAATTCCCGGACGTCCACCAGCCGAAGAAGATGGCATCCTGGCCCGCGAGCTTTCCGTAGGCGCTCTCGGCGATGAGAAGCGTATTGCTCGTCCCGTCGGTGACCGAGGCGATCGTGTTCCGGCTGTAGTAGTAGATCAGGCCATTGGCCTGCCCGAGCGCCGCCCCGAACGTGGAGTCGGTCGGGTAGTCGGACATGCCGGGCGAGAACCAGGTGCCGGAATTCCCCTTGTAGCTGTTGTACGACATCCGCTGGATCGGCGGCGGATTCACCCCAATCGCCGCCGAAATGTAGGGCGACAGGTCCCGGATCTCGGAGACCTTCGCGTCGCTCGGGCACCAGAGTGCGCTCATGCCGATGCCGTGGACGGTCACATTCGAGAAGTCATAAATATTCGCGGACGAATTATAGGCGTTGAACACCTGCGACTGCTCGAAATAGGGCGAGAGGCCCACGAAGAAGCCCTGCTCGTGGGTCGTCCCGCACGGGGTGATGAACTGGGGCTTCTGGTAGCTGCCGAGCGGGAAGACGTTGGTCGCCTGGATGTAGTTGTGCACCGCCAGGCCGAGTTGCTTGAGGTTGTTGGTGCATTGGGCGCGTCGGGCCGCCTCGCGGGCCGACTGCACCGCGGGCAGGAGCAGGGCGATCAGGACGGCGATGATCGCGATCACGACCAGCAACTCGATCAGCGTGAAGCCGCGCCTCGGATTCCGCGTGGACATGTTCGACCTCATGGGGGATTGGCCGACCGATCGCGGTCGGAGTGGGTTCGGGTCAATGTGCACGGTGCAGGTGGGGGCCGGCCTCGCCCTCAAGGCCGGGCGGCCGTCAGCGGCCGGTGCGCTGGGAGTCGGGCGACCGGCGGTCGGTCAATCGCGGTTTGCCCTTGCCGACGACGTTCAGGGGGTTGGATAGGGTCGCCTTGTCATTGAGGACCGTGGATCTCCCGCCGATCGGTCGCTCGCTTTCGCCGCAACCGGCGACGAGGAGCGTGGCGATCGCGAGGGCGGCTCGTGCAAGTCCGGCGGGTCTCATCGGGCATCGATCCTTTCATGAGATGGGGGCCGCAAGCCCCTCGGTAGCAGGCCGGGCGGCCCGGCGGGCCGCCCGGCCCTGGATCCTCAGCGTGAGGCCGTCTTCCCTTCGTCCAGGAGCCGCTCCACGGTCGCCGCGAACTCCTCCTTGAGCTGCCTGTGGTATTCGCCGCTCGCCGGGCTCGCGAAGCCCGCGTGGATGCTCTTCACCTTGCCGTCGCGGCCGATGAAGAGGGTCGTCGGCCACGAGTTCAGGTTGTTGGCCTGGGGCACCTTCTCCCACATCTCGACCGGGGCGCCGGCGACCAGATAGGGGTATTCGACGCCATACTTCTTGATGAAGGCCCGGGCCCGCGTGAGGCCGTCCTCCTGCTGCTCAGGCTCCTCGAAGTCCAGCGCCACGACCTCCAGGCCCCGGTCTCGGTACTTGCGATGGAGCTGCACGAGGTACTGGGCCTCGTCGTGGCAGTTCGGGCACCAGGTCCCCGTCACCACGGCGACGATCACCTTGTCCTGGAACCGAGAGTCGGAATTCGAGACGACCTTGCCATCCAGGTCGGGGAAGCGGAACGAGAAGACGGCGTTCGGGTCCTTGATGGTCGTGTGCGAATTGAAGTCCGCCGGCTTGGGCAGCCCCTTGGCGTTGGCCGCCTCCGGTCGGTACGCCACCAACGCGTCCTTCGCCGTGAAGGCGCCACGGGGAGAAATGGAGAGGGTGCCGTCCCCGCGCGGGGTGATCTCCAGGAGTAGCGGCCGCGAGCCCGAGAAATGGCTGACGACGAACTTGCCGTCGTGGTACGAGCCGGAGAGCGTCCCCGTGTCGCCGTCAACTCGGAGAATCGACGCCGCCACCTCGGGGCCGTTCTGGCGGACGATGAACCGCCAGGACGTCTCGCCCTTGGGGCTCTTGATCGGGATCACCCAGTGCCCGCCAATCTCCGGCACTTTCCCGGATGACGCGGGCGCATCGACGTGGCGATGGGCGTGGAATTCGTAAGGGGCGATGTACTTATCGCGCTCGAACCGACCCTCCACTCGGCCCTCGAGCCGGCCGTCCTTCAGGTGCGCCTTCACCCGAGTCAGGTAATGGCCGAAGTCCGCGACGAGGTCCTCGCGCTCGAGCCGGCCGGACGTTGAAGTCACCTTCAGGTCGCCGTCGAACAGGGTGGCGACGAAATCCTGGCCTTCGCCGGAGAAGTCGATGCGGAACGGGATCTCATTCCCCTGGATCTTCACCGTGGCGTCCCACCGGCCGTCCAAGGTGCCGGCCATCGCGACGGGGGTCGCGACCAGGGCCAATGAGGCAATTGCGATCAGTCGTCTCATGCGTCGTTCCTTTGGTTGAAGGCGTCAGTCGGGCCGTCGGGCCTGCTTCAGCCCGGACGGCGATCGCTCGGGCCCTTCGCGGGGCCGATACCAGGTCGGATGGAGGTGGGGGCGCAGGGGAGGGTCTGCGCCCCCGGGCCCGCGGGGCGGCCGCGGGCCATGGGTACTTCGGGGCCCCAGGCCTCAGGGGCAGGGACAGGGATAAGGGGAACTACGGGCGGCCGTCTGCGACGGCCCGCCGGAGCGATTCGGTCCCGGAGAGGCGGCGGTCTCGCTGGCCGCCTGTTTCCACGCCTCCGGGAGGTTGGACTTGGTGGCAGCCAGGATCTCCAGGATCGCCCGGCGATCCGCGGCCGAGAGCCTGTCGAACCCGCGGCCCGCCTGAGGACCCCCCGTCAGCACGTCGAGGAGCCGCCGGTAGACGTGATCCCTGGCGAGCGAGGGGAGGGCATCGAACGCGTCGGAGTAGATGAGATAACTGCACGGATAGCGGAAGAGCCGGCGATCGAGGTCGAACTCGCGGAGTGAGCGCCCCTTGGCGTCGCGCGGCCCTCGCGAGGCGAACTCGCGAGCGAACGTCGTGGTGCCCGTGACGGGGGCGTCCAGCGTGACCTCGTCGGCGAACAGCAGATATCGGACGAGCTCCTCGGCGGGCTTCTCGAATTGCTCGCGGAGCGAGGACGACAGCGGGGCGTCCGGTCGTGCCCCCGACCTGGCATGGGCGTGCAGCGCCAGGCGGGTCTGAAAATTCGTCAACGTGATCAGGTTGTGCATCTGAGTCTGATGGGCGAGGACGAGATGCGCCACGATGTCGCTGTGGCCCGACAGGTAGGGCGTCGCGTCGAAGCGGCCCGACAGGTCCACGACGTTGGCACCGGCGCGGCGGTCCAGCTCCTCCGGCTTGCTCGGATCCCGGACGAAGGCGTTCCCCATGTGCTCGCGGCCGCCGTGGGTCCCGGTGACGTACCAACCGCCGAATCGCTCCCGGAGCGGGCTCTCGTGCCCCGTGATGAACGACTCGGAGCCCGTCGCCTGCGAGCCCGAAGGCCGGGCGAAGATCGACCGGACCAGCACCCCGGGCACGCCCCGAGTGCCGGCGGCGACGTGGCACTGCGTGCAGTCCAACGCGGCCCGCACGAACGCCGGCTGGTCGCTCCGGGCCTGATCCAGGAGGTAGAAGATCGCCCCCTGGTTCGCGTCGAACGACGCGATCTCCAGCGAATGCCCGTCGCGGACCCAGCCCACGTAGACGTTGTCATTGAAGTAGAGGGCCCGGGGCGATGCCGGTGCGATCTTCCGGTACTGGAAACTCGTCTTGGAAAAGACCAGCGTCTGCGAGGATGCGGGCACGTCCAGGAGCTTCAGGACCGATTCCAGATATCCATGCCGGTCGTCGTGCCGAAGCGACGCCTGACCGCGATCGATCCGCTCCTGGAGCCTGGCCACCGGGTCGTCCACCCGGTCGTTGAGATACCTGATCGGCTCTTCGCTGTACGGGACGAATCCCTGATCTCGCCCCGCGACCTTCACCTGGCCGTAAACAGGCACACCGAGGACGAGCAACGAAACGATGAGCCCAATCCGTGCGGTGGCGCCTGTCGTGAGGCAAGCCCGGTTCGTCTCGCGCCCTTCATCGGTCATCAGGTCGCTCCGTGCGAAAGTTCCCACCCTCGAGAGACATCCCTCACAAACAAATCAAACGATGTGATGGGACGAATGAATATCAGAATCCTATGACGTGTGTCTTTTGCTTTCGCGACGTAAGGTTCACTGTGTCATGGGTTTTGGAAATCAAGGTGGCGACAATCAGGCTCGCGAGATGGGAAGCTTGTTGAATTCAGACTAAATCTACATGACTAGTATGAATTTCGTCAAGTGGGTCCTGACGAATGCCACGGAGTTCGGCTGCAAGTATCCTGTGCAAGGGAATTTCCAGCCGGGACAACTGGCAATCAACGGGATCGTTCCCGATCGAAGAAGGGCATCGCAGGCCGGGGATCGCAGGCTGCAGGGCACAGGCCAGGTATCCAGGAGGAACGAGGGGCGGACGACGCGGGGGAACGGGCGGGTGTGGAGCGGCTGGGAGCCGGCGGCGGACGGCGGGGAGGGATCGGACGAGGACCGGGGCGTCTGGCCCCCGGGCCGGCGGCCTGATGGCCGCGGCTTGTGGGAGAGGACTCAGCGATGGGGCGATCAGGTGCCGGCCGCGAGGCTCATTTGAGCCGGGTGCGAAGGGCGCAAGGCGGGGCGCCGCGAAGGCCGGCCGGCGAGGCGGCCGCGGGCGGCCCAGCGCCTCGAGCATGTCCCGCCAGTGCGATTCGTCCAGGCCCAGGCGGACGAAGATCGAGGCCGCTTCCCGCGCAAGGATGCCTTGCCGGCTCGCTCGAGCCGGGCGGCGATGTCGACCAGTTGCAAGTGGTTGGCCAGTGTATAGCCCGGGGCCAGTCCGTAGCGGCCCCCCGGCTCGCCGCGATCGTCGGTCGGCGAGAGCCACAGGCCGTCCTCGAGGCGATGGTCTTCGGTTACAGTGGTCGCGCCGGCGCCCGTGGCCTCGGTCGCGACCGGCGACCGCGCATGATCGTGATCGAGCCGGGCACGAAACCCGGATGCCGCGGGCCCTCGCCCGCCGCATCAGCTCGAGGCTCGCAGGGGTGGCCGCCGTAGGTGAGCAGGGCGTCGGGCCGGAAGCGGTCGAGGACCTGCGTGGCCAGCTCGAGGAAGCTCGCCGATTCCTCCCGGTCCGGCGATCGCTCCGCGCGGCTCGACCGGGTGGCCAGGATCGTGCACCTGACGCGCCCCGCCTCCACGTCGATGACCTCCACCGCGCGTCCCCCGCCCAGGTCCGCCGCGAACCGAGCCGCCGGCAGCCCGAGCGTGCCGAGGGCCTGGTCCAGGGACGTCTCCTCCTCATAGTCGAGCACCCCGGCCGTGAACGCCCGACATTCGGACCCGCGGCCGGAGAGCAACTCCACCAACTCACGGGTGGCGATCGCCGCGCCGCTGGAGGGGTCGAGGAGGCAGTGGATCGACGAGAAGAGGAGCCTCATGGAGGAGGAGCCTGTCCGGTGTACCGCCTGCCGCCGCGCGATTGTAGGGGCACGCCCGCCGATTTTCTCCATTTTGGTGAAACTGGGATCGGGCTCTCCGGGACTGTATTGAATAGGGAGGGATTCTTGCGCGCCGTGCGCGCGGGAACCTCGGTAGGCTCCTTGACAATTCGGTCTCGGTGAGGAACGCACCGGCCCGCGCGGAGGACGCGGGCCGGCGGAATTCGAAGAAAATGGGGGGGCAAAGCCAATTTGAGAAATGGACTTAAAGTGTTTTAGGATGTCGTCTTGGGTCGAAATCGCCGGAGAAGACGCGAGACGATCGAACCCAATTCGCGACTCTGGCGGCGGATGAGGACGTTCGCCTTCCCCGTTGATCTCCTTTGGGGTAATCTTCCGTCCGACGGGAAGGGACGGTCGGCGGCGAGCCAGGACGGCCCGGCCGCGGATCGCCCTGGAACCCGGGTCGTCACTCTGCGAGGCGCATGGATGCAAGAGCCGAAGGGGCGATATCTTCCGCTCGCCGGTCCGCGACGGTTCATCGGCGACCTGGTGCACTTCGCGCACAAGGTCCCCTCGGCCCCGGTCAGCCGGACGTTCGACGTCTCCGCGCTGATGGGGCCAAGATCCCGGCATCCGCGGCGGCCGTCGTGGGCCTGCCTCTTCATGAAGGCGTACGCCCTGGTCGGTGCCGACAACCCGCCGCTCCGACGTTCCTACCTGGAGTTCCCCTGGCCCCGGCTCTACGAGCACCCGTGGATGAACTGTGCGCTCGCCATCGAGCGGGTCTATCAGGGGGAAGAAGGGGTCTTCGTGGGCATCTTCCGGGCTCCGGAGCGGCAGAGCCTCGTCCAGATCGCGGATGCGCTGGCCTGGTACAAGAATGAGCCCCTGGAGCGGATCGGTTTCTATCGCCAGGCCTTACGCTTCAGCCGCGTGCCCACGCCGGTGCGCCGCGCCTTCTGGTGGGTCACGCTCAATACCTCGGGCTACAAGCGGTGCAAGCGATTCGGCACGTTCGGGCTTTCCACCTATGGGAACCTGGGTGCAGAGAACATGCACCCGATTTCCCCGCTGACGACGACGCTGACATTCGGGCCGATCGATCGGACGACGGGGAAGGTCGTGGTGAAGCTCATCTACGATCATCGCGTGCTCGACGGGGCCTACATCGCCCGGCGGCTGGTCGACATCGAGGGGGCCCTCGCCGGCCCCATCCTCGAGGAGCTGGAACGGGTTCAGGACGATGTCGGCGTCGCCACGCCGGTGCCGACGACGCCCCCCCCCAATGTCGGGCCGCTCCTGAAGCCCCACCTGAATATGCCGGCCCTGGACCTCGCCCCTCATGACGGGGGCGAGGCCGCGAGCCGACGCTCCTGAGGTGGCCGACATCTCGACCCGCCCGCTCACCCGACCGTGTCGCCGACCTCCTGATCGGTCGTGATCCGGACCTCCAGGCGGCTCATCAATCGCTTCAGCGCCTCTTCCTTGGAATTGATGAACAGCACGTTGTCCATCACCAGCGCCTTCTCCACGTTGGGGATGTGCAGGACCAGCCGCCCCGAGCCGAGCAGGGCGTGCTCGAGCACGTCGGGGATCTCCTTGTCGAACTTCAGGTTCATGGTGGGGAATCGCTCGAGGTCGCTGAGCGGGCCGTGGTGGTGGAGGATCTCGTTGGGGAGGACCTCCCAGTAGTCGAGCCACCGCGTGGCCCACACGACCAGGAGCAAGAGGAAGACGAGGATCGCGAAGGTGAAGTAGAACCCCGCGTTGGCCACGACGTAGATCGATTCGAAGAGGGCGTGGATCGGCTTCATCAGGTCCCAGTGGAAATACGCCCCCAGCCAGAGCGTGAAGAAGAGCGCGAAGAGGATCGCCAGGATCACGCCTATGAGCTCGAACCGCGGGAAGTCCAGGGCCATGACCAGCAGGTTGAACATCAGGACCGAGAGGAAGAGGACGCCGAGCAAGTTCTGGGGCGTCCGGAAGCGGTCAAGCTTGGGGATCAGGTCGGTCGTGGTGACCACGGTCTCGCCGGTGGGGGCCTTGGTGGTGACCTGCTGCGGCGTCTTGCTCGGGTCGGCGATGACCCCGCCGAGGGAGTACATCCACGCCGCGCAGATCAGGGCGATGAAGATCGAGGGGTAGATGTAGACCATCTTCGGCCAACTGAAAATCTTGATCCCCTTGTCGCGATCCTTCACGCGCGGAGTCGGAGTCGCGGCGCTCGCGGGCGGTTTCGTATCCATGGCCATGGGCGGACATCTCCAAGCAGGGACGCGATTGGCGTGGGTTCGTGGGCCGTGAATGTCGGTCGCAAATCAAAATGAGCCTTGACGTAGCGTGCAATCTATCCGATCCGGGGCGTCATCGTAACGGCGCCGTCGGTCGTGGTAAAGGACCCGGGCCGGCGGCGCCGCGGATCCTCCCGCGGGTGTCGCGTGCCTCGGGAGATTCTTCGCCTGTCCGGGCTCAAGCTTGGATGGCCGGAGGCGGGGCCTGTTGACGTCGGGCCTCATCGCATCCGATCCGGTCGGTTGCGCGACGAGGCACTGGTTTCCGAACACGGCCGGACATAAATTGGACTGTGCGTTCTTGCATCCGATTGGGTCCGTTCTTCCGTCCCATCGAGAAAGGTCCAAGATCGATGATCCTCCCCTTCCGCCGCTCGCTCGCAACGTTTGCCAGCGCCGCGATGATGACGTCGCTCCTGGCGGGAAGCTATCCCCTGGTGGCCCAGGAGGGCGCCTCGAAGCCCCAGACCAAGAAGGCCGACGGGAAGGCCGAGCCCGCGACGCCGGAGAAGGCCCGGGGCAAGGTCGCCCCCCCGGATCCGACGCATCGGGTCCCGCCTGGCTTCTCCAAGCTCAACCTGAGCGACGAGCAGAAGGAGGCGATATACAAAATCCAGGCCAAGTACTATTCCCAGATCCAGAAGCTGGAGAAGGAAGCCGACGATCTCCGCGACAAGCGTGAGAAGGAGTGCGAGGCGGTGCTGAAACCCGCCCAGAAGCGTCACCTCGCGGAGCTCGAGAAGGAGAAGAAGGACGCCGCCGCCGCCAGGAGGGCCGCCGCCGCCAAGGAGGCCGAGAAGGAGCGAGAGAAGCCCTGATCGACGTCGCTTGCGGGCTCAGGCCGGTCCGGCCTCGCCCGCGTCGGCTTCCTTTCGGAGGAACCGCGTGCGGAGGTCCGGCGTGATCCGCCTCAGGCGCATGGTCCGGGAATCGACGGCCACCCAGACCGTCCGCACGCGAGCCACGATCTCTCCGCCCGCCGCCTGCCGGATCTCGACGAAGCGATCCATGGAGGCCGCGCCCACGTCCCCGATCCACGTCCGGGCCACCAGGGCGTCGCCCTCGTGCGCCGGTCGGAGATAGTCGATCTCGTGCCGGCGGACCACCCAGTCGAGGTCCCCCCGATTCTCCGGGGGGACCGCCGCCTTCCAGTGCGCCACCGCGGCATCCTGGGCGTATTTCAGGTAGACCACGTTGTTGACATGACCTTGGCGGTCGATATCGCCCGCCGCGACCACGAATTCCCGTTCGTAGATCCAGGGCCCCTCCACGATCCCCTCCCGGTCTCTGATCCCCTTCCGGATATCCTGGTCACGACCCATTATTGCAGATAGGCGCGCGGGGATGGATCTCGTGGCGATCTCGCGCTGAGCGAGGGCCGGCACGCGACGTGCACGCGCATGGGTCGGGATTCCGTCGAACGGAGATCGGGCCGTGAAGGGACAGGCCGGATCTCCCCTTTCCGAGGAGCCTCAGCTCGTCATGGATCGCACCGTCCAGGCCCTCCGGGAGAGGAATGAGGAGCTGGAACGCCGGGTCGCCGAGCTGACTCGCGCCAACGAGGCGCTGGCGAGGCGTGAGGCGGAGATGCGCAGCCTGGCGGACAGCACGCCGGAGGTCCTGGCCCGCTTCGACCCGGGGCTGCGAGTCGCCTTCGTCAACGCGGCCGCGGAGGAGCTCCTGGGGCGGCCCCGCGAAGATTACCTCGGGCGGGCGATCGGCGACCTCGGGCTCCCGGACTCGGAGCGGTCGCGGTGGCAAGAGGCCCTCCGCGTGGTCTTCTCCTCGGGTCGAGCCCGGGCGATCGAGTTCGACCATGCCCCCCGCCGGGTCGTGCGTCACTATTCCGCGCGGCTGGTCCCCGAGCCCGGGCCCTCCGGGGCCGTCGAGTCCGTGCTGGCGGTCGTCCAGGACGTCACGGAGCGGAAGCGGACCGCGGAGGCCCTCCAGGATGCCGATCGTCGGAAGGACGAGTTCCTCGCCACGCTCGCCCACGAGCTGCGCAATCCGCTGGCCCCCATCCGGACCGGGCTGCACCTCCTGGGACTCTCGCAGGATCCGGAGCTCGCGGCGCGGACCCGAGAGATGATGGCCCGCCAGCTCGCGAACATGGTCCGCCTGATCGACGACCTCCTGGAGATCTCCCGGATCACCAGCGGGAAGGTCAAGCTCCGTCCCGAGCGGGTGTCGCTCCGTTCGGTGGCGGAGGCGGCGGTGGAGGCCAGCCGGCCGGCCATCGAGGCCGCCGGGCACTCGCTGTCGCTCGATCTGCCCGAGTCGCCCGTGACCCTCTCGGCCGACCCGACGAGGCTCTCCCAGGTCATCACCAACCTCCTCACCAACGCGGCCAAGTACACGCCCGAGGGGGGGCAAATCGAGCTCTCGGCCCGGGGCGACGGGCGGGAGGCCGTGGTCCTCGTGAAGGACACCGGCCTCGGCATCCCGCCGACGATGCTCGACGAGGTCTTCGCGATGTTCACCCAGGTGAACCGGACGCTCGACCGCTCCCAGGGGGGACTCGGCATCGGCCTGGCGCTGGTGAAGCGCCTGGTGGAGCTGCACGGGGGGACCGTCGTCGCGGAGAGCCAGGGCCTGGGCATGGGGAGCACCTTCACCGTCCGCCTCCCCCTGGTGGCGGAGGGTTCCACGATCGAGGCGCCGTCGCCGGCGCCGGGGGCCTTGCCGCCCGTCGACAACACGGCCCGGCGGATCCTCGTCGTGGAGGACAACGCCGACATGGCCGAGGTCCTGGCGAAGGTGCTCCGGATTGGCGGCCATGAGATCCGGACCGCGCTCGACGGCCCGAAGGCCATCGAGCAGGCCCGCACCTTCCGGCCCGACGTCGTCTTCCTGGACATCAGCCTCCCGGGCCTGAGCGGCTACCAGGTCGCCCGCCAGCTCCGCGAGGATTCCTCGCTCCGCGACGTCCTGATCGTCGCGCTGACCGGCGGCGGCCTCGACGAGGACAAGCGGCAGGCGAAGCGGGCCGGGATCGATCTCCACCTCACCAAGCCCGTCGACTTCCACCAGATCGAGGAGGCCTTCCAGCGGCTCCCTCGCCCGGCCGGGCCACGCAAGGAGACGAAGCGTTGAGACCGGTTGGCGGCGAATGCTCCGAGGCAGGCTCGTGGAGGAGCTCGCTCCGTCCGACGATCGGGCGGGCCGTGAGGCAAGCTCTCCCGTCGGGACCTTTCCCGGCCGCGTGCCCGATCCGTGTATGATGGGCCGACGATCCGGGCGTTCGCTGCGATCGAGCCCGCGGATCGATATACTTCGCATCAAGATATTGGAAATTCGAGGTTCCCATGATCGCGAACATGGTCTTCGCCGCGTCCGTCGCCTCGCTTTCCCTCGGGCCGCCTGATCGCAGGGAGCCGCCGAGCAAGGAGGATCTCGCCGCGATCACCGCGCGGGGCCGCGACCTCGCCGGCTACGACGCCGCGGCGTGGCATGCGTCGGATGCCCTCGAGAAGGCGCATCCTCGGGAGGGGAGCGTGGCGCGCTACATCGCCCGCAAGTCCGATAAGGGCTGGACCGTCGCCTTCGGCAGGCTCGACGGCCAGGGCAAGACATTCCTGATCGCCTATGAGGCAAAGCCCGGCGCGAAGCCCGACGAGTTCACCGTGGAGGAGCATCTCCCGGCGGTCCGGGAAACCGGCTATTACCGATCGGCGAGCAAGGCCATCGACACGGCGCTCGCGGATCTCGCCGCGCACTTCGATCCGCCGCGGCGTGCCTACAACGTCGCCGTCCTCCCCGCCGATCAGGGCCGATGGTGGGTCTATGTCTTCCCCGCGCCGACCGAGGAAGGTGTCTGGCCGCTCGGCGGCGATTTCCGATTCCGGTTGTCGGCCGACGGCACGAAGGTCGAGGCGACCCGCCAGCTCCACAAGTCGATCATCGAGGTTCGACCGCCGGCGGACGGGAAGAACCAACAAGTCGGCGGAGTTCATTCACACGTCCTCGACAGCGTCCCCGAGGATACCGACGTCTATCACGTCCTGAGCCGCAAGCCGAGCGTACCGGAGATCGTGATCACGCCCGCGTTCCAGTACAGCATCGATCGCGATGGCTCGATCCACTATGTCGGAAAGACCGACGACCTTCGGAAGCGGCCGTAATGTCGCCGGCGGTCCGGCGGCCGAGAGGATGTTGATTCCGTTCCGGATCTCGGATAGCGATTGGAGGGCGGGCTGCCGGCATGCTGAGTCCGCGGGCCCATCGCGAGGTGAATAGCGGCTCGCGTCACGACAGCTCGCTCGTCAACCGTCGGTCGAGATCATCGACTACCGTGCGCGAGACCTCGAGGGCCCGCCGGAACATGGCTTCGACCATTGCGACGTCGGCCAGGTATTCGACCTGGCTTATATGTCCAGCCCGCCCGAAGGAGACGCTGGCACTCCGATCTGCCTGTCGGTCCTTCGTCGCGATGGCGGAGAACCTCTCGACAAGCTCGGGGAACGCGAAGGTCCCATCGGGGACCTGCACGCTTCGGAGTGCCTGCCCCATTCGGCGATACTCGAGGTGAGCTCCCCCGCTCGCGGAGATCTCCAACTTCCATGATCCCCCGAATCCGAGGCGAAGGCTGTTCACCGGCCCCCGGTTCTCCTCGAGGAATCGCAGGCCCTCCTCGTCGTTGGTGGCGAGCCAGTAATCGCGGTGACCCATGTCCGCCACGAGGACGTGCCCCCACAGGTGGAAGCTGTAGCTCTGGTCGCTTCCGTAGGCGTAGGGCCCGTCGATCCAGACCGGCGTCACCGAGTTCCGCATCCCGAAGAACTTCGTGCTCAGGGCGTCGTCCGTCATGCGGTGGAGCGATCCGAACACCAACTCCTGGAGGACGTAGGTGATGAGCAGGCGAGAGAGCGACACGGAGACGAGCTCTTCGGCCTCGGAGTAGACGCCGAACCGGTCCGGCTTCTGAGAGTAGCTCCAGACGGGCGGGTCCTCGCCGGAGGGAAGGGTGCGGCACTGCCAGACCTGTTGACTCTCCTCGAGGAAGACCACCTTGCCGGATTCGTCGTGGGTCAGGCCGTCGGGGCCGTTGAGCCAGTCCTGGTTCGGGTAGAAACCGAGGAATCCGCCGTTCGACCGATCGTAGCGGCCGGCGAACTCGTAGAGGCGTCGCAGGGGCATCGGAACCCGGAGATCGTCGGGCACCGACGCGAGCTCCCCGAGGGCCGGCCGGGCCGGCCGGAGCCAGTACTCGATGAACTCGCAGAGGGCATCCATTCGCCCCGCCGCGGATCTTGCCTCCATCAGCCTCGGCCGGTAGGCGCTCATGGTCGACCCTGGAGTCCTCGCTTGAACGGAGCCGAGTCCGAATCGTCAGTGAAGTCTCGCGTCGCGGATCTGGCGGTCGAGCCAGGCAGTGAAGGTCTTGAAGCGTGGACATCGGACTGCGACCTTCTCGGGATCGATCATTGCCAGCAATTTGCTGGCATGCTTGATCTTGGAGTTGTTCTTCTCTGTATATGCCTTCTTGATGGTATCCTTCGTCGCTTCGGCCAGCTTTGCGTAGAGATCTTGCTTCGGCTCCTCCTCCAGATTCTGACGCTGAGGGAGTTTGCCAGGGCGGAAGCCCTGTTTGTAGAACTCCGACAGGGCGGCCGGATCGGCCACGATCCAGGTTTCCATGCAGGTGACCATGAGATGGATGTTTTCAACGTCGATGCCCTTCAGGTCCCAACGATCTCTCTTGAAGAGATGGTCGCGGCGATCCTCGGCGTTGCGTCGCTCTCGACGCTCGATCTCATCGGACGGCTCCGAATCGGCCGAGGTGTGCTCGGCGGGCAAGAGGGCTTCCGAATCCACGAGCAAGATGATCAGGGTCGACCCGTCTCCCTTGTACACAGCGTCTTTGAATGCTCTGTAGGCGCTCTCTCGGCCGCCGCAGGGCACGAGCCTCCATTTGAGTCGGCAAACACGAGCGGCTTCCTTCTGCCTTCGGAGTAGGCGATCGAAACCAATTCGCAGCTCTGCCTTCTGCTGGCAGAGTCACCCCCACCTTCCAAGTAGATGACGATGGATGTCACGGATTCCCCCCGAGCTCACCGATCCTCCAGAGCTCGCCGAGACGGTACTTCTCGAGCCAGGAGGCGAGCGATTCGGGATCGACCCTCTCGAGAACCGTGCCGTTTCGGTACTCGCACGTGAGGACAGCTTGGGGTTGGTCCGACAGACCGGAGATGAGTTCGTCGGAGTGGGTCGTGACGATCAGTTGCGTGCGTTCCGAGGCTTCCATGAAGAGGTCAGCCAGGATCGAAACCGCGTCGGGGTGGAGACCTAGCTCCGGCTCCTCGATACAGGTTAGCGGAGGTGGTGATGGGTCGAGAAGCAAGGCCAGGATGGCCATGAATCGGATCGTCCCGTCGGATAGCCGCGTCGCGGGGATGGGGGCTTTGAGTCCCTTCTCGTGAAGGTAGAACTGGACGGTCCCTCCCTGGACTCGCGTCGAGAAGTGGGCATACCGAGGCATGAAGAGAGCGAGCAGGCGATTGAATTCCGCCCCCGCGTTGCTGTGCTCGATCTCGTTCAGGAGCAGACCAAGATTGCGAGAATCGGCCAGGAGAGGGCTTGAAGGTAGATCGGCGGGCTGAGGCTGTCGCAGGGAGACATGACGTCCGATGCTCCATTCCCTGAAGATCTGGATGAGCCTGTACTGTTCGCCTAGCCAGGTCACTTCGGGATAGGATTCAGGATCCTTTCGTTGCGAGAGGACCGATTCATCCGGCTTGAGGTCCTCTCGCCTGAGAGCGCGTCTCTCTTGCTTTCCTTCGGTCGTACGAACATTCAGCGCCGGCCGTCCCTCCTGATAGCGGTAATAGAAGAAGACGTCGACTTGATTGTCATAGCGTGGGTTTGGCTCCTCGATGGCCTCATTGAGGATTTCGGTCCTCGCTCCGCTGGCCGCGAAAGAAAGCTGATGTCTGAGGTCGGAAATAAAACGATCAGTGTGAATGACGACATCGATCTCGGCCGACTGAGGCGTCGGGTCTCCCTTCCAGAGCCATTCACGCGGGCCTCCCCCATCCCGGATCGCGTTCGCGAACGCCGTGGGGGCAGCGTGCAGCAGCTCGATTGCCTCGATCAGGTTCGATTTTCCCCCTCCATTCGGTCCGATGATCACGTTGAGCGGCTCCAGGTCGATGGGTGCCGATCCTGGGGGAAAGGACAGGAAGCCATCCAGGCGAATCGACTTGAGGAATCCGTGACGGGGCATCGTCGTTGCCTCCGAAGTTTGAGCAACCGCTTCGGCACCATCTTACGGCATGCGATCGATGGGATTCAAAGGGAGCCATCACGACTCGATGACTCCCCGGTCTTCATCCTGATCCTCACCAGCAGGTCATCCAGCGCAGCCCTGGACGTCGGCCCCTCGGGCAGCCGGCTCGCCTTATGGGCCGACTCCAGGTCGCCGCGAAGCCGCTCGTACTCCGAACGATGAAATTCGACGTCCGAATCCTCGAGGGTCGCCCGCTCCGGACCGGCGAGCTTCCGTGCGATCAGGTCGCCGACATGCCCCAATCTTGCCTCGTCCGCGAGCCGAACCAGGTTCGCCTCCACCTCGCCGGTCCGCATCAGGTGGATTCCCGTCAGGAGGACGCGGTACACGTAGAGCAGCGGCTTCACGCGTCGGGGCCGCTCCCCGTCGAAGAGCCTCCACTGGGTCTCGGCGAAGCCGAAGTAATGATGGCTGTGATGCCGCGTGATGCAGCCCGCGGCGATGGCCTTCAGCTCCTCGTGCTCCGGAGTCGCGACGACGACCAGGGGCGAGAAGACCTGCTCCAGGACATAGCCGTTCTTCTTCAGCAGGAGCCGGAAGAACTTGAGGGCGTCGTGCGTGACCATGTCGAGCTCGAAGCCCTGTTCCACCCGCTCGATCTCGACGGTCTCTCGTCCCGGGTCGAGCCCGATGACGTCGCGGAGCGGCAGCAGGTGACAGCCCCGGAGGTCGTAGTCCGAGTCGGGCGATGGGAAACCGTAGAGATGCGCCCCGCTGACCGTCGCGAAGAGGAGCGGGAATGGATGGCCCTCGGCCGCTTCCCGCAGCCGGCGCATCGCATCGGGAGTCACGATGTCGTTCACAGGATGTCCCTCACGCGCTCCAACTCGGCCCGGATGGCCCGCAGGGCACTCACGGCCCGGTCGGGGTCCTCTACGCATCCTTCGAGGCGACCGTAATGCTCCTCCAGGCAATCCAGCAGCAAGCGGCGGATCCTCGGCTCGTCGGGCGTCGCCGGCAGGGTGCTCGCGGCGTACGCACGCTCGAGCTGCGATTCCTTCTCCGCGCACCAGACCCGGAGGCGTTCCTCGGTCCACTCGCCCCGGCGGATGGCCTTGAGCGGCTCGTTGTTCCGCTGGAGGTCGATGTCGTGCTCGGTCAGGATCATCTCGACCTCGCCGAGCAGGCGGACGACGTGATAGGCGAACTTGACATCGTAGCCGTGCTCCCGCACGAGCTCCGCGCGACGGCCCTGGGGCGCCTTGATCGCGATCTTGTGCAACTGAGAATAGGCATACCCCTTGAACTTCGGCCACGCTCCGCGGTGCAGGAAGATCCGGCGGTTCTCGCGGACGAGGTTGCCGACCCGCGTGCTGTGCAGGACGCAGTTGACGGGCGTGAACAGGCTGTCCAGGATGTTCGGGTTGTTCTCCATCGCCAGGTTGAAGAACTTGACGATCCCGTAAATCGTCACGTCATAGACCCTGCCGCGGCCACCGAGGGCATCGTCGTCGCGGATGTGGTGCTGCTGGAACTGCTCGAACCGCGGGCCCGGCGTGCCGAAGCCCTCGACCTCCCCGCGAAGGTGCGGGAAGACGTCGTCCCTGGGCGGGATCGCCCAGCCGTAGACGTCCAGGTCGCTCGTGTCGGACGAGACGCCGTAGGCGACGGACCCCATGATCGTCTCGTACTGGACGTTCCCCGGCAGCCATCGCGGCGGCTTCGCGAGCCCCCGGTCGGTCAGGCGTTGCAGCGTGCTCATGGGCGAAGACCTCCGCGCTTCTGGACATCCTCTCCTTGCAGAGGATCGGCGGCACGCTCCGGTTCGCGGCACGTCGCGAGCGGCCCGCGCCGGCGGTCGCTACGGCTTCTTCCCCTTCAGGATGCTGCCGAGGCTGGAGCGGAATCGCTGGAGGGCCTCGGCGGCCGCCGGGGCGCCGGCCAGGTTGAATCGCTCCTCGGGGTCTCCCCGCAACGAGTAGAGCTCCTCGGAGCCGTCGCCGGACTGGATGTAGTGCATCCCTCCGGCGACGAGGGAGCTCATCGGGCCCTTCGCGACGGGCTCGCGGCCCTCATTCATCATCACCAGCGGCGGAGTCGTCTCGAGCAGGAGCGGCTCCGAGGTTCCGCCGGCGTCGGGCCCGGAGGCATCGCCGAGGAGTCGGGCCAGCGACCGGCCGGGGAATGTGACCCCCTGGGGCTTCCCGACGAGCTCGGCGATGGTCGCCGGAAGGTCGCGGAGGCCGACGGGGCCGGCCACGACCCGGCCGGTCGCCGCGACCCTCGGATCCGCGACGACGAGCGGGACGTGCACGAGCTGCCGGTAGAGGCTGCAGCCGTGGAAGAACAGGAGGTGATCGCCGAGGTGCTCGCCGTGGTCCGCGGTGACGATGACGATCGTGTTCCCGAGCACGCCGCGGCGGTCGAGGTCGTCGAGGAGCCGTCCGAGTCGACGGTCGAGGTAGGCGATGCACTCGTCGTAGACGTCCGCGGCCATCTGGACGTCGTTGCGCGTCAGGCTCGCCTTGGGCATCTGGTTCCAGCGCTGGAGGGTGAGGAAGTCGCGGAGGGTCGTCGGCCGGATGCCGAATGCGGGTGCGGCCGGGTCCGGGACCTCGTAGGGCGAGTGGGCGTCGTTGTAGTTCAGGAAGGCGAAGAACGGGCGGCTCCGGCCGCGTTGCCAGGAGAGCCAGTCGAGGAATCCGCGATCGACGTCGGGCGCACGCTTCGCATGTTCGCGCGAGCGCCCGAGCCGGCCCATCGGACGGCCGGTGACCTTCTCCGCGATGGCCGACACGATGCTCCCCCAGGTGGAGAGCTCCATCCGATGGCCGAGCCCGATGTAGCGGTCCAGGGTGTCGAGGAGGTCGACGGGGTAGTCCTCGTAGTGGTCGAACCCGCGAGTCAGGCCGGTCTCGCCGCTCGTGTAGTCGAGGTTGGCCACGAAGCCGGCCGTGTCGTAGCCGCGGCCGCGGAGGTACTCGGCGATGGTCGGGGTGTCGCGGCGAAGCGGCGAGGTCCAGTCGACTCCCAGCTCATGGGGCCAACGCCCGGTGAAGAGGCCGGCGTGCGCCGGCAGGGTCCACGACGAGGTCGAGAAGGCCAGGTCGAACCGAGTCCCGCGGGCGGCCAGTCGCTCCAGGTTGGGCGTCGTCGGGCGGGCATATCCGTGGAGGCTGAGGTTGGCGGCCCGGACCGTGTCCCAGACGATCAGCAGCACGTTCGGGGCGTCGGCGGAGGCCGGAGGCACGGTCGACACGGCCCGGTGCTCCGTCCAGGCACGCTTGCCGCGGGTCGCCAGCAGGACCGCGAGCAGGGTCACCGCGAGGATCGGGAAAGACCGGCGAGCCCACGCGAGCGGGAGCTCGGGGCGACGTCCGGCCCACCGCCCGAGCTGGACCGCCACCCCCGCGGACAGGAGGAGCGAGGCCCAGAGCTCCAGCGGCAGGCGGGCACAGGCGTTGAGGGAAGCCACGAGGACGAGGATTCCGACGACCGCCCGCGCCGAAAGCCGCCGACGGCGGACCAGGGCCAGGCCGGCGAGGACCATCCCGACGGCGAGCAGGAGGGCGGTCACTCCCGAGGGGATGAGCCAGGGGAAATCCCCGCCCAGCCGGTCGAAATCCCGCTGGATGACCCGGCTGTTGAGGAGCATGAGCCCGAGATCGACCCAACCGGCCAGGAGTCCGATGGACGCCGCCAGGAGCAGGATCTCTGCGGGCGACATCCCGCCCGACCGCGGGGACGGACTCGCCGTTGCATCGACCGGCCCGACGGCGCCGGCATTCCTGGTCCCAGATCCGGATTCCATCGCGATTCCCATCGGGGGCGGTATGAGGATCGGGACTACTAGACCGGAAGGCGCCGACGAATACAAGGCGGCGAGTGCTTGACGCGCCGTCGTCGAGAGTGGAGTCTATCGCGGTCGAGGTCCGATGTGCCGGGCGCACCACCGCGGATGGTGACAGAGCCCGACACGAGATCGCAGCATCGAATCCCCGCGTCGCGAGGCGGCGTCCGCCTCGATCTCCGGAGGCGTAGGCCCATGCAGAACGACGAGGTTTCCCCTTCCGATCCGGGCTCCAGGGACCCCCTCCTCGATCCGAGCGAGCGGGGCGACCAGGCCGCGGCCGTCGACCCGACGGCCGCGCGATTGCCCCGCCGCGCGTGGCCTCTGGTCGTCGCGGCGGGCCTGCTCGCGGGCCTGGCGGGCTTCGCCGGCGGCGAGTACGCCGCCAAGGTCTTCGCCCCCTCGCTCGATCTGCCGCCCGGGATCCGGGGCGATCGCGAGAAAGCCCCCGCCGAGCACTTCCGGCGGCTCATCGAATCCGAGTTCCGGACCGCGATCGCCAGCCACGGGACCTTCGGTGCCTTGCTCGGCCTGGCGCTCGGCGCGGCGGGTGGACTGGCCCGCCGATCGGCGAGGGCTGCCCTCACGTCGGCCGTGATTGGCCTGCCGCTGGGGGCCGCGGCCGGCGCCCTGAGTGCCTCGCTCCTCGTTCCTTTCTACAACGCCCATCACTCCGCTCCCTCGCCCGAGAATGCCACGGAGGAGTTCTTCCTGGCGATGGGGACGCACGGCGGCATCTGGGCGGCGATCGGCGGCGTGGCGGGGCTGGCGCTGGGACTCGGCCTTGGAGGCCGGAGATCGGCCCTCGCCCTCGTCGGCGGAGTGCTCGGTGCCTTGCTGGCGACGGTCCTCTACGAGCTGGGTAGCCCCGTCATGTTCCCGCAACAGAAGACCTTCCAGCCCCTGGGCCCGATCCCCGAGCTGAGGCTCTTCGGCCATCTCGCCACGGCCCTCCTCGTCGCCGCGGGCGCGCTCTGGGCCGCAACGAATCTGAGCGTCCGACGGCCACCGCCGGCCGTTTCGTCCTGACTCGGCTCGACCCCGCCGCGCCGGATGGATCAATAAACCCGGGGTGAAATTCCCTGAGAATGAAGGGAAATCCCACAATTCTTTAACCGCCCACGGAATTGTCTTGATCTTGTGGACGGGGCGAAATATACCTTGGCTCGATATTCGGCGTTCGCCTTCCCACCACTCTTCAGGGCTATCCGTACCAATTTCATAAGGTCCGGCCGCGCTGTCTCTCCGACCCACCCTACTTGATCAACCTGTCTCATGTAGGGAGTCCTTCCCCTCAAGGCGTTTTCGATACGCCAGGTCTTACTGAGGCTTGTTTATTCATGCGTGATTTGCGGCTTGTTCGTGCGTTCGCGTTGGTCCCGCTGGCCGGCTTCCTGCTCCTGACCGTGGGCTGCTCGGGCCAGGTTTCCGTGAATTCGACTCCCCCTTCCAAGGAGGAGGCGAAGAAGATCGCCGAGGAGACAAA
This sequence comes from Aquisphaera insulae, assembly GCF_011064615.1. Taxonomy (GTDB): domain Bacteria; phylum Planctomycetota; class Planctomycetia; order Isosphaerales; family Isosphaeraceae; genus Aquisphaera; species Aquisphaera insulae. The sequence goes on from NZ_JAALJH010000018.1 coordinate 46,736, forward strand.
ATCGTCGATGCGGGACGCCATGAAGGCTCGCGGACAGAAGGGGCATTGATGAGTTCCGGGCCGGTCCTCGCGAATCGTCTCGACCTCGACCGGCGTTCGCGAGCCGACCATGGAGGCCGTAACGGCGAAGTGACGACCTCCCGGTGGCAAGTCATCATCGATTCGCTTGATCCGTCCCGGCTGCAAGCAGTCCGGCTCGATTCGGGCCGGCTTGCGGTTTTCATTCCGACCTCATACGAGGAGGATTCATGTCATGAGAGCGGTATCTCGCCGAGGGTTCACCCTCATCGAATTGCTGGTGGTGATCGCGATCATCGCCGTCCTCATCGCCCTGCTGCTGCCCGCCGTCCAGTCGGCGCGAGAGGCGGCGAGGAGGGCCCAGTGCATCAACAATCTCAAGCAGGTCGGCATCGGGCTCCATAACTACCATACCGCCCACAATACCTTCCCGCTGGGCGGGACGAGGAACTGGTCTTCGTACGGGTACATGGCCTCCTGGGGGACCTGGAGCGCCTCGGCGCTCTTGCTGGGCTACATGGAAGGCCAGCCGCTCTACAACTCGATCAACTTCAACTGGGTCTGCTGCTGGAGCGCCGGGTGGGCGATCAACTCCACGGTGACCAACGTGACCATCAACACGTACATCTGCCCCTCCGACGGGCTCTCGCCGGTACCCACGCAGAATGACCAGTGGACCGGGATGACGAACAACTATCACGCGTCGGTCGGCGCCTCGACGGACTTCTACAACCCGTCGGGGCTGTTCGCCGAGGCGGAGAAGTGCTACGGCATCCAGACGTGTACGGACGGCAGTTCCAACACGATCGCCTTCGGCGAGGCCCTCGTCGGTTCCGGCAACACGCCCCAGGTGAAATTCCGGAGCGGGCCGGTGCTCTCCGCCGGTTCGGCCCTCTGCTCGGGAGGGTGGTGCGGCGTCACCAATGTCAGCTCGCAATACAACTCCGTGCTGGCCGACCTTCAGACCTGCGAGCAAGGCTATGTGGCGCAGACCAGCAGCACGGGCAACGGCAAGGGATTCCGCTGGGCCGAGAATCTCGGCGGCTTCACGCTCATCAACACGGTCGTGCCGCCCTCCGCGAACAACTATCGGTTCGGCTGGTGCGCCCTCCGCGGCGGCAGTCCCAACTCCAATGCCTCCGACGGCCAGTACCAGAACGCCAACAGCAACCACCCCGGGGGCGCCAACTTCCTGTTCGGCGACGGTAGCGCCCGCTTCCTCAAGTCGACGATCTCGATGCAGACCTACTGGGCCCTGGGCACCAGGAATGGCGGCGAGGTCGTCTCATCCGACAGCTATTGATCGCTCCGGATGAGACCCAGGCCGCAAAGCTTGCCGTTCCGGGCTCGCCTCGGCGAGCCCGGAATCGACAGCTCTCCACCCCGTTCCGGTCGCGTGCTGCCCGCTCGACCGTCCGGATCTCGCCCCGTGGGCCTCGCGGCTCCGGGGCATTTTCATTCCGCTACCTCGATCGGGTCGATTCCGCCCGGTGGAAGTCCTTCAAGGCAACGCCGAGCCGGCCCCCTCGGGAAGCGGTAGGGCTCGAGGGGGCGCTTCTCCCTCGCGGAATCGATAGCCGGCGTCGGGACGCAGGTTTTCGTGGACGTCCGTCTTCCCGGAAGGCCAGCGAATCTCGACGCGATCCACCCGCCGGGCCGTTCCCAGGCCGAAATGCAGCCGGGGATCGCCCGACGACTGGTAGCTGCCGCCGCCGAACCGGGCGGCGGTCCGAGTCCGCCCGTCGGCCGTCACCGTGACGATGGAGCCGACCCCGTCGCGATTGGAGGCGACCCCCTCGAGGGCGACCGAGAGGTGATGCCCCCCCGCGGGATTCGACGAATTGTGGAAGAGGGCCAGGGGATCGCCCTGGCCGAGGACCAGGATGTCCATCCGGCCGTCATTGTCGACGTCGCCTGTGGCCAGGCCGCGTCCTAAGAGCAGGCCATGCCACGCCGGCCCGGCCCGCTCCGTGGGGTCGACGAAGCGGCCCGAGTCGTCGCCGAGCAGGAGCTGAGGCCTCATCGCGTAGGGGAAGACCGGTCGGAGATCGGCCACGTGCCCGTTCGCCTGCACCAGGTCGAGGCGGCCATCATTGTTGGCATCGAACGCCGAGACCCCGAATCCCAGCACCTGCCTGGTGGCGGCCGCCAGGCCGGTGGCGGCCGATCGATCGCTGAACAGGCCTCCGCCGTGGTTGTGGTAGAGGGTCGTCGACTCATTGAAGAAGTTGCAGACGACCACGTCGAGTCGGCCGTCCCCGTCCATGTCGCCGTATCCGACGCCCATGCCGGCCAGGTGCCCCCCCTCGGCCCCGGCGGCCAGGCCCGCCTCGATCGCCTGCGGGGCGAATCGGAAGCCGCCGAGATTGCGGAAGAAATGGTTCGCCGACAGGTCGTTGGTCACGAATATGTCGAGTTTTCCATCTTCGTCGAGGTCGGCGGTGATCACGCCCAGGCCCCGGCCATCCTCGTCGACGATCCCCGATTCCCCGGTGACATCGACGAAACGCCCGCCGTCGTTGCGGAACAGGTGGTCCGCCTCCGCGGGGAACAGGAGGGGGCCGCAGTACATGACGCCGGGCTTCGTCCGCCCGGGATACTCGCAGAGCGTCGGATGTTCGGAGTCCCATCTCAGGTAGTGGGCGACGTACAGGTCGAGGTCGCCGTCGTTGTCGAAGTCGCCCCAGGCCGCGGAGGTGGGCCAGCCGCGGTCTCCCGAGAGTCCCGCCCGGGCCGTGGCGTCCTCGAACCGCCCGCCGCCGACGTTGTGGTAGAGGGCGTAGGACCGCCAACGGGTCACGAAGAGGTCCGGCCGTCCGTCGTTGTCGTAGTCGCCCACCGCGACGCCGTGCCCGTATCCGCCCGGCAGCGAGGCAAGGCCGGACTCCGCGGTGACGTCGCGGTATCGGCCCTGCCCCAGGTTCCGGAAGAGTCGGTCGCCGAAGGCCGGCCGGGCTTCCCGAGGCGGGAACGGCCCCCCCTGCACGGCGTAGATGTCGAACCATCCGTCGCCATCGAAATCCAGCACGGCCACCCCGCCGGACATGGTCTCGGGAAGCTGATGCTCGGGGCTGGGCCCGTGATCGTGCCGGAAGTCCAGTCCCCGAGACGCCGCCTGGTCCTCGAAGCGAGGTATGATCGGCTCGGGCCCGACCGACGAACCGCCCCGGCCGGGAGACGAGCCCGCGCCGAGATGGTCCACGAGGAGCCCCTCTCCGACGTTCTCCGACGCCTCTTCCGCGGCGACCATGCGGGCGATGGCCGATCGGGCCTCGTCGGCGACCGCCGGATCCCGGCGGGCCGCCAGCGTCCACCAGAGCTTCGCCTCGAACCAGAGGCCCAGGGACTCCGCGATCCGCCCGAGCTCGACGGCATGCGATGCCATCTCGGGCAAGTCGATCAGGCGCTTGTACTCGTCGACCGCCGCATCGACCGCCGCCTCACGCCGCCGCAGCTCGGCGGCCCTCGCACGGTCGCCGGACTGGCTGTCGAGGTCGGCCAACCGCGTCAGGACGGCGTGATCGGCGGGGACCAGGTTGAGCATCATCTCCAGCGTCGAGACCTCGGACTCGCGATCGCCGGACCGCTCGGCCAGCCACGCGCGTGTCGCCAGCATCTCGCCGCGGGAGACGGCCGTCAGGGGCAGATGTCCCGCGGCGCGGCGGGCCTCATCGGGAAGGCCCGCCGCCCTGGCCAGATCGAGGCGGGCTTTCCAGACCGCAAGGCCCTCGGGCCGCGTCCGCTCGCACCGATCCAGCCAGGCAGCCGCCTCGTCGAATCGCCCCGTCCGGATCGCCAGGTCCGCCGATGCCAGCCAGACCATCTCGTCGTCCGGGGCCGACAGCCGGGCCTTCGCCAGGTTCGCGCCGATGGCATCCACCGGGTAAGGCCCGCGGTCGGCGATCCAGAGCTCGCGGAGCGTCCCGGAAGGATCCGCTTCACGACGGGCCCTGTCCCGGAGCATCCCCCGATGCGCGTCCCGCCGACCCGTCGTCCAGTAGAGGACCTCCAGGAGTCGTCGGGCCTCCTCGCCGGACTCGCCGGAGGACCGCATGGCGACGAGGAGGCTGGGCTCGGCGATCCGATAGCACCCCCTGGCCAGGGCCAGCCTGCCCCTCGCCAGCGCCGCCTTCGAACCCTCCGGCGAACCTTCGGGGATCCGGCCCCAGACGGCGAGCGCGTCGTCCGGTCGCCCGAGCTGCCTTTCGCATTCTCCCAGCAGGAGCAGGAGCTCGCCGTCGGCCGGTCGCCGCGACGCGAGCCGGGAAAGACGGCTCCGGGCCGTCGAATAGCGATGTGCATCCAGATCCTCACGGACGCGGGCCAGCTCGCCGCGGAAACGCCGGGCTTCCCCCGCGCGGACCACCAGCCAGGTGCCCAGCACGAGCACGGCCACGACCATCGTGATCAGGAGCGGGCGACGCATCGCGTCCTGGACCCGGGACGACGGAGCATTGCATGATGACCGAGCCGCGTGGGAGCGGCCGGCTCATCATCTCATGATTCAACCGCTTCCGCGAGTCGGAAGCGGCGGAGTCCTCCAGATCGCGGCCCCCCACCCTCCCGGGCCGCAGGTATCGGCGGCCTTGACCGCCCCACCTCGATCGGCCAGGATGAGGTCGGCATTGTTGGGCCGATGGGAATTCGAATGCGGCGACGCTGGCGACGACTCGCGATCGGGGCGGGGCTTCTGGCCCTGGCCTGGGGCGCCTTCATGCGTCTCGATGCCTGGCGGTCGCGCGGGCAGCTCGGCCTCGCCCAGCGGGAGATCGGCCGCGGCCAGTTCGAAATCGCCCGTCAGCGGCTGACGGCCCTCGCGGCCCGTGACGGCGCGCTCGACGGCATGGCCAACTACTGGTTGGGCATCTGCGAGTCGCTCGACGGCCACTCCGACGCCGCGGCCCGAGCCTTCGACCGCGTCCCTCCCGGGTTCGCGTTCGACCCGATCGGCGCCTATCACGAAGCGAAGGCGAACCTGTCGCGGGGCCGGCTCTTGCCCGCGGAGCGTCGACTCGAGGCGGCCCTCGGTCAGGACGGGCCGGTCCGTGAGAAGATCCGGGAGTTGCTCCGCCGGGTCTACGAGCTCGAGGTCCGGTTCGACGACGTCAGGGGGCTCGTCCGCGACCGCCTGGCCGCCGCGGAGGATCCCCTGAACGACCTGAGAGACCTCAGCAATCTCGACCTCAACCGCCTCCCCTACGAGGGCCTGAGGGGGGCGATCGAGAAGGCCGGCACGGCCGCGCCGGAGGACGCTCGCGTCTGGCTGGGGAAGTCCAGGCTGGCGATCGAGGCCGGGCACTGGGACGAGGCGGACGACTGGTTGCGAAAGTGCCGGCAAGCCGGGGCCGACGCGCCGGTCTGGCGCGCTCAACTGGAATGGGCTCGTGGCACGTCGCGGACCGCCGAGGCGATCGAGGCGGCCCGACGGCTCGGCCGGGATGGCCTCGACCCGGCCGCGAGGCTCGACCTCCGCGCCTGGCTCGCGGGGCAGGATGGCGACCGCGAGGCGGAAGCCTCCGCACTCGATGCCTTGCTCGTGCTCGAGCCGGGGGCGATCCGGGCGATGGAGCGGCTCGTCGACCTGGCCCATCAGGCCGGCCGCGCGGAACGCGTTGCGGAGTTGCGACGACGCCAGGGCGACGTCGAGGGGGCGATGGCGGCGTACCGCGTCCTCCTCTGGCGAAAGGCACCCCCGCACACGCCCTCGGAGCGGATCGAGCTAGCCCGCCTTGCGGAGGCGGCCGGCCTTCGTCACGAGGCCCGCGCGCTCTTCGCCTGGGGCCTGCGGGCGACCCCTGATGACCCGGCGGCCCGCGAGGGGCTCGCCCGACTCGATCGCGACGACCCGGAGCGGCGGCAGGCGCTCGCCGAGTCGGCCCGCGATCTGCCCCAGGAAGGGGACCATGGGGCCGGTCGGCCGGCCATGCCCAGCCGTCCTGCGGATAGCCGCCTCGCCTTCACCGACGACGCCGAGTCGGCCGGCCTCCGCTTCGTCTTCGACAACGCCGAGACGATCCTCCATCAACTCCCCGAACCGTTCAGCGGCGGTCTGGCGGTGCTCGACGTCGACAACGACGGCTGGCTCGACGTCTTCTGCGTCCAGGGCGGCCCCTACACCCCGGATCCGTCGGCAGCCCGGCCCGCCGCCGACGCGGGGGACCGGCTCTTCCGCAATCGCGGAGACGGAACCTTCGAGGACATCACGGCGCGATCGGGCATCGACTGCTTTCCCCGGGGTCACGGTCATGGCGTGGCGGTGGGCGACGTCGACAACGACGGGCTCCCCGACCTGTTCGTGACCCGCTGGCGGTCCTACGCCCTCTACCGGAACCTCGGCGGCGGACGCTTCGAGGACGCGACCGATCACTGGGGCCTGGGTGGGAGCCGCGACTGGCCCACCTCCGCGGCGTTTGCCGACCTCGACGGTGACGGCGACCTCGACCTCTACGTCTGCCACTACGCGGCCTGGGATCTCGACCATCCCCAGATTTGCCGCGACGCCAAGACGCAGGCGTACCTCAACTGCAACCCGCTCGACTCCGAGGCCCTCCCCGACCACCTCTTCCGCAACGACGGCGGCCGGTTCGTCGACGTCACGGCAGAGGCCGGGATCGTCGACGGCAACGGCCGCGGACTCGGCGTGGTCGCCGCCGACCTCGACGCCGACGGCCGCGTGGACCTCTTCGTCGCCAACGATTCCTCGGCCGATTACCTCTTCCACAATCGGGGAGGCATGCGGTTCGAGGAGATCGGCCATCTCGCCGGAGTGGCCAGCAACTCGTCCGGGATCTACCAGGCCGGCATGGGGACCGCCGCGGGCGATCTCGACGGCGACGGGCTGATCGACCTGATCGTCACCAACTTCTACGGCGAGTCCACGACCTTCTTCCGCGGACTGGGCGGCGGGACCTTCACGGACACGACGGAGGCAATCGGCCTGACGATCGCCAGCCGCCACCTCCTCGGCTTCGGGGTCGGCCTCGTCGACGTCAACGACGACGGTCGGCTCGACATGGTCACGGCCAATGGCCACGTCAACGACCTCCGACCCAACTACCCCTACCAGATGCCGGCCCGGGTCCTGCTCGCCGGCGCCGACGGACGGTTGAAGGACGTCTCCGACCTCTCCGGCGACGCGTGGAAGGTCCCCCGCATGGGACGTGGCCTCGCGGTCGTTGACCTGGACAACGACGGTCGCCAGGACGTGCTGATCCTCTCGCACAATCAACCGATGGCTTATTTCCACAACCGGACCGAGGGCGGCCGGTTCCTGACCCTTCGGCTGGAGGGCACCCGGTCAAACCGGGACGCCGTCGGCGCGAAGGTCACGCTGATCCGCCCCGGTGGGAACCGCGTGGCCTGGCGGACCGGCGGTGGCAGCTTCCAGTCCGCCTCCGATCCCCGGATCCATTTCGGGCTCGGCGCGGACGGTCGGATCGAGGCCGTGGAAGTCGCCTGGCCCTCGGGGCGCGTCAATCAGTTCCGCGGCTTCCAGCCCGACTCCGGCTACCTGCTGCGCGAGGGGCATGACCGTCCGGAACAGCTCGACGGTTTCCGCGGGAGGTCGCCTCGCCCGTGAGGATCAGAGCCTCGGATCAACGGGCTCGCTCTCGAGGGCGAGGACCCCGAAGACGCACTCGTGGACACGTCGCAACGGCTCGCGGCGGACGAACCGTTCGAGGCCCTCGATCCCGAGCGCGAACTCGCCGAGGGCGAGCGAACGCTTGCGTCCGAGCCCGCGCGAGCGAAGACGGCTGAGGTTCTCTTCCGCCGTGTACTCGGGCCCGTAGATGATCCGCAGGTACTCGCGGCCGCGACACTTCACGGCCGGCTGCACGAGTCCGCGCCGTCCTCGATGGAGGAAGGCCAGCGGCTTCACGACCATCCCCTCGCCGCCCCGTCCCGTGTGCTCGAGCCACCAGGCAATCCCCGCCTCCTGGCTGGCCGGATCGGTGACGTCGACGACCAGGGACCGGGTCGCGACCAGGAGCGCGGGATCGGCCCGGCTGAATTCGGCGAGGGTCTCCATGTGCCAGAGGTGATCGCGGTCGACGTGGACCCGCCCCTCGGAGGCCAGCAGATGAAACGGCGCCAGCTTCAGGTCGTCGAGCGACTCCACCTTCCAGCAGTACTGACGGTAGGCGGCCACGAACTTCGCGATGTCCTGCTCCCGACGGCGGTAGACCGACTCCGCGGCGAGGATCTTCTCCCGCTCCTCGCCGTCCAGCCGGCCCGCCGTTCGCTCGAGCGCGGCGACGGCCCGGGGCGTCGCGGCCGACCCCGCGGCTCCGACGGCCGCGTACTGCGTCTTCAGCAGCTCCTGGGCCTTGGCCGACCACGGCATGAGTTCGCAGTCGAGCAGGACCCAGGAGGTGTCGATCCGGCCCCAGATATCCGCCGCCGAGAGGGCCTCGCGGACACGGTCGAGGAATCGTCGTTCCAGGTCCGGGTCGTTGAAGAACCGTCGGCCGGTCCGCGTGGCGACGACGCCAAGCTCCCCCGTCGTCACGCCGAACCGCTGCGCGGCCGCCGCCTCGTCCTTGCAGGCGACGACGACCGCGCGGGAGCCCATGTGCTTCTCCTCGCAGATCACCTGCGGCACGCCCTCGGCCCGGTAGTAGGCGAACGCCTCCGCGGGATGTTCGAGCAGGCCCTCGGCCCGGCTGGTCTCGCATGGGGACATCGTCGGCGGCAGGTAGACCAGCCAGCGCGGGTCGGCGGCGAACCGGCTCATGACCTCGAGCGCCGCGGCGGCGTTCTCCTCGCGGATCGTCACGTTGCCGCGGAGGCCGGTGGAGATGATTCGCTTGCCCAGCACGTCCTCGGCGTCGAGTACCTCGTCGTGCGCCTGCTGGGCCGTGAGCCTCGGCGCCTGCTCTTCGACCGGCAGGAACGGACGGGCCGGCTCGCAGTAGGTCCGCGCGGCGGGGACCGAGACGAGCTCCTTCTCCGGGTAGCGGAGCGCCGTGAGCTTGCCGCCGAAGACGCAACCGGTGTCGATGTTGATCGTGCGGTTGAGCCACTCCGGAGTGGGGACCGGCGTGTGGCCATAGACAACCATGGCCTCGCCGCGATACTCCTTCGCCCAGTTGTAACGCACGGGGAGGCCGAACTCGTCGGTCTCGCCCGTCGTTTCTCCGTAGAGGGCGAACTCGCGGACCTTGCCGGATCCCCTGCCCTGCATCTCCTGCTTCATCCCGGCGTGGGCGACGACGAGCTTGCCGCCGTCGAGGACGTAATGGCTGACGAGCGCGTCGAGGAATTCCGCCGCGGCACGGCGGAATCCGCCGTGATGTCCCTCGAAGGCTTCGAACTGGCTGAGCGATTCCGCGAGGCCGTGCCTGACCTGGACGTTCCTGCCCGAGACCGCGCGCACGAACTTGACGTCGTGGTTTCCCGGCACGCAGAGCGCGGTCCCGGCCCTGACGCTGTCCATGACCAGCCGGACCACGTCCGGGATGCGTGGTCCGCGGTCGACCAGATCGCCCACGAAGACCATCTTGCGCCCCTCCGGATGCGACCAGGCGCCGTCGGGTCCGGTATGAGCATAGCCCAGCAACCCGAGCAGCAGCTCCAGCTCATCGCCGCAGCCGTGGACGTCGCCGATGATGTCGAACGGCCCGTGGTCGTCCGTCCGGTCATTCCAGAGCGGCACGCGCTCGATGACCGCGTCCTCGACCTCCTCCGACGATTCGAGCCGGAAGACGTGGCGAAAGCCCTCCTTGCTCAGCCCGCGGAACGACCGCCGCAACTGCGACGCCTGGTTGCGGATCACGTGCGGGCCGAACGCGCGATCCAGCCGCGCGGCGTTGCGCTCGTGGCAGATCCGCTCCGGCAGGTCCAGCACGATCGCCACCGGCAGGCAGTGATACTGCCGGGCCAGCTCCACGAGCGGCCTGCGTGCCTCGGGCTGGACGTTGGTCGCGTCGATGACCGTCAGCTTCCCGAGCGCCAGCCGCTTGCTCGCCACGTACCGGAGCACGTCGAACGCGTCCCTCGTCGCCTCCTGGCTGTTCTCATCGTCCGAGACCATGCCGCGGAAGACGTCGGAGGAGAGCACCTCGGTGGGCTTGAAGTGCTTGTGCGCGAACGTGCTCTTGCCCGATCCGCTGGGGCCGACCAGGACGACGAGGCTGAGTTTGGGGATCTTGATGGTCATTTCTCGTCCTGGCCTCACCATCTCTCGATGACCCCTCGATCGTGGAGCCAGTCCGCCTCTGTCCGGGGCGGGATGGAGTCTTCGGACGGGGGAAACAATGCTTCGATGTCGGATTTCTCGCGGGAAAGGAACACGACCACGCCATCTCGTGCGTTGAAGAAGCCCAGGAAGTAGGCCCATGAGTCGTCGATTCGAATCGCGCTCAGGATCCGAGCCAGCCTCTCGCCGCTTGGGCCCTCACGCCGCAAGTTGCGACGCGGGGTGATGTAGAAGGATTCGTGCAGGCGTCGCATGCCCTGTATTTCCACGACCTGCATCTCGGCCAAAAGCCGCATGGCCTCGGCGTCGGGGATCGGGCCGGGCAGGGCCAACGCCGCGGAGCTTTTGTAGCAAGAGCAGCGGTCGCACATCTCCACGAATCGTCTCTCGGACCTCGGCTCATACCGGGCGTACTCGGTCGGTTCGCCCATTCTCAACGGGCTATCGAGGAAGAGGGTTGGAGATTCGCCGACCTCGATCCCGGCCGCGGGTGCCCAGAGGCGTGACGCCACCTCATCGCCGTAGCGTTGAAGCCGATCCTCTGCGTAAAGCGCGATGTCCTGGCCTCGAGAACAAGCCAGGCCCCAGATTCGCGAGTCCGGGCTGGCCGTATGATGGAACATGACGACGCCGTGATTCACGATGACTCCCCAGCGTCTGAACCCTCCACTGAACACGCCTGGATCGCCTCTTCGAGCTCCGATTCGCGAACATTTGGCTGACCGCGAAAGGCGACGAGAAGCGGATACAGCTCGGGGGCGCGAATCAGGGCTGCGGACTCCATGAGATTCGACCCGATCAGACCCGCGGCAAGCTCCTCGCGGAGCATCGGCAGCATCCTCCGATCGCCCCGACGGGCGAGGCCGAGGATCGCCTCCTCCCTCGTCTCGAGATCCTCGTCGGCCAGTCGGGCGGCGAGGGCCGCGCGGATTTCCGGCGTGTCCAGGTCCGTCTGCGATCCGAGCCCGAACGTCGCCCAGTCCCGGACGTAGTCGACCGGATCACGCGTCAGCTCGATCAGTGCCGCAACGGCCTCGGGGTTCGCGAGACCCGTCATCGCGAAGGCGACGGCGTGGCGGATGTCGGGATTCCCGTGCTTTCGGAAACGGCCTGCGATCGCGGCCGTTTCCTCCCGCCTGAGATGCGACAGGGCCGTCATGATAGCGGCTAGACTCTCCTCATCCCGCTCTGCTTCGATCATCATGCGAAGCGTGCGGTAGCATTCCTCCGGAAATGTCCGTTCGGGCAGGCCAAGCTGCCCGAGGATGTGTGCCCCGACACGACGCTCGACCGGACAGGTGCTTCGGCAGAGCGCGACGGCCCGGTCCATGATCTCTCGCGATCCTCTCCACTGCAGGATCGAGATGGCTTGCCAGGTAAGATCCTCGTCACTCTCGCAGAGAGCCGACGTCATCAGCTCATCGACCGTTCGCGGATCGTCGGGCGGGTTCAGGGGCCAAGCGACGGTGATCGGCGCGTCTTCAGTCACGATGGAAGACTCCCATCTGCGTCGGGGGCCCCAGCCGGTCATCGACCGGCCCGATCGGCAGGAAGCGGACCTCGTAACCATGCCGAGCGGCGATCCTCTCCGCCCAGGCGTGGAACTCAGCCCTTGTCCACTCGAAACGGTGGTCGGGATGGCGGAGGCGATCGGCCCCGACGTTCTCCCAGGTCACGTTGTACTCGCGGTTGGGCGTCGTGAGGATGATCGTGGATGGCCGGGTGAACGCGAACAGGACTCGCTCGAAGGCGGCCAACCGGGGCGGGTCCAGGTGCTCGACGACTTCCACGACGGCCGCGGCGTCGAACCCCTCTAGTCGCCGATCACGGTAGATCAGCGAGCCGTGGAGCAGCTTGATGCGGGCCGCCTGGCGCTCGGGAAGGCGGTCGAGCTTCAATCGGTCGCGGGCATTTTCCAGCGAGCGGATCGACACGTCCATGCCGACGATCTCGGCGAATTCGGGATCCTTGAGCAGCTCTCGGAGCAGCTTCCCCTCGCCGCAGCCGAGGTCAAGGACCCGTCGGGCTCCGCTCGACCGGAGTGCAGCCAGGACGGCGCCGATCCGCTGTTCGTGGAGGCTCAACGGCTTCTCGAGAATGCTTTCGGCCTGGTCGCTCCGTCGCGGTTCCTCCTCGTTCGTGCTCGCTTCCGCGGGTTCTTCCTCCTCGACCAGCCGGGCGAGGGCCTGCCTGTAGAGGCTCGGTTGCGACCGGAGATAGCGGCGGGTGATCGCCTCCCGCGCGGGATGGTTGGCCAGCCAGCCGGCCCCCTTGGTCAGGAGCTTCTCGATCTCGTCGTCGCCCACGAAGTAGTGCTTCTGGTTGTCGAAGACGGGGACCAGGACGTACAGGTGCGTGAGCAGGGCGGAGAGCGTGACATCGCCGGCGACCGTCACCGAGTAGTACGGGCCCTCGCCCCACTCCGGGAACCGATCGTCGAGCGGATGCCGTGTGGCCTCGACGCGGTAGCCGAGCGGTTCGAAGAGGGCGCGGAGGAAGGGTTCGCCGCCGCGGACGGGGAGGACGTCAAGCCGGGCCTCGAGCGGGATCGGCGTCCTCGCCAGCTCGGGCCGATCGTTGCATCGGCCCTGGAGCGCCGTGCCGAGCACCTGGGAGATCGCGACGCTGAGGAACGACGAGGCGACATACGGCCGGTCGTTGACGTACTGGTCCAGCAGCCCTTCCCCGGCTCCCCTGCCCCGGACCACGCCGACCGGGTCCACGTCCAGCAGCAGGCACGCCGTGCAGCGCTCCGCCGACGCCTCGGGATAGAAGGCATGTGCCTTACCGAAGCTCAGCTCGTAGGTCTGGAACCGCCCCGGATGCTTATGCAGCAGGTAGCTGAGATCCGCGGCGGGCCGGTGGGTGGTGGTAATCGTCAGGAGCATGGCGCTCTCGATCCGGGATCGCGGGATGGGTGCAGGGGCGTAGAGCATCATCCTCGATGCCGATGAAGCGTTGAAGGGCCGCCCAATCGGCCCTGAGAACCGACAATCCGTCGGGAAGTCAGGTTCGCCTCGCCCGGAGGATGTTCGGAGGCCGCTGGTCCGCCCGGAACAGCAATCTGGCGGCGATCGTTCGATCGGCCCGAAAGGTGGATTGCCTGAATGCCCGAAGCCCCTTAAACTAGGACCTGAGTCGATCGCTCTGCCATCATCCACTTGCTCCGGCCGTTGATGGCTGCTCATGCAAGGGGATGACCGCAAAGAGGCGATCTGACAACTCGTTACGAGGACGGAGAGGTGACCGAGAGGCCGAAGGTGCGGCACTGGAAATGCCGTGTACAGTAACATGTACCGTGGGTTCGAATCCCACCCTCTCCGCTGACAACACGAACTGAAAGAGCCTGCGTTCGATCAACGCAGGCTCTTTTCTTTGCGCCTAAAAGCCCGCTTCATCTCGCAAGCCACGACGGTCAAACGGGATAAAGAGTCTCTGGGCAGCCAGCCGTGGTGGAACACTTCGGGACCGCGGTGGTCCGAGAGCAAGCCCCGTCCAGCGTCATGCTTTCCGGTGGTCTTCCACTTCTTGGTTGCCTTTGAAGGGTCTCTCTGACAACGATCTTGCGGTCGACGCCCGGAAAGCAGCCACACCGGACAAGCCGATCTTAGAGGCGCTCAAGGAAGATCTTGGAGGGTTGAACCGATCGCTCGCCTGAGCTTCTTGATAGGCGTCCACCAGAGGATGACCGCGCTGTCTGACGCTGGTCACCATGATGTGTACTCGATCGATTTACGGCGGTTAAGGGTGAAAAGCATCGTTTCTGACAGGCATATTTCGGGGCCGATCAGTCCTCTTTGAGTTGTTGTGCGTAATTGATTGACGAGCCGGGGGGCGATCAGGCGAGCCGAGGGGCGACGGGATGGATGAGCCGGACGACGGCGTCGAGCAGCTCCGGGCCCGCGAGGGTCCGCGACAGCGTCGCCAGGACGTTCGTCCAGGCCTCGAACGCCCGCGTGCCCCGCTCGGTCTTCGTGCAGTGCGACACCTTCCGCGCGATCACCGCCGGCCGCAACGCCCGCTCGGCGCGGTTGTTCGTCGGCTCGATCGACGGGTCGTCCAGGAACCGCAACAGCGACCAGGCGTCGTTGCACCCGCCCAGCCCATCCAGCAACCGTTGGTTGTCTACGTAAAGGTGCTGTAGTCGTCGGGATCCTGGGCGCCGGCCCGGGAATCGACGCCCTCGATCGAGACGGCCAGCGCCTGGACCAGGGGCCATGACAGGCCGGCCTTGGTGAGGTCGACGGAGAGGATGCCGAGGAGGTAGTTGCCGGAGGGGAGGAGATCGACGATCGCGGCGTACTGCACCGCGCCCGAATTGGCCCGCGGCCGAAGTCGCTGATCAGGGCCCTATCGCCGCCGAACTGGGCGCTATCCAGGGCGAAGGAGAAGGCCGAGAAATCCGCTCCGCTCCCCGTCAGGGCGCCGCTGCTGGGCGTGACGTCCAGGCCGAAGAGCCGAGCTCGTAGCTCGACTCGGTGCCGGAGGGGGCGAAGTTCAGGTTGACGTCAAAGCTCAAGATGTCGCCGGAGACGCCCGCCGGACCGAGCGAGTAGACCGCCGTGATGTCCGCCATCGCGGGAGGGCTCGCCATCTGGACCCCGACTTACGCGGCCAGCCGCAGGGCCCGTGACAACATGCGAGTCTCCTCGTCCGTGGTTCGTGGATCGCGATTTGAACCATCCTTACGCCACGAGCCGAATGAGCTTCGCCCGGGGGCGAGGTCTCGTCACCATGCGCCGGGGCCGGTGCGTTGCCTCATCGTCGCGGGAACCATGGCACGGGACGCCTTGCGAATCCGTCAAACCATCCAGTTCGATTGATCTCGGCAACATCGGTTCCGAATCCGAGAGCGATCCACGTTCGGTTGATCGCGACGGTGCTCCCGCCCGGGCGGGAGCCTTCAGGGCCGCGCCCGAGCGGGCGAGTTACCGGCCCGGGGGCGTCGTGCCCAGGCTCGTGGGGCCGCCGCCGGCTGCGGAGCTGAAGGGGGCGAAGGTCGACTCGGGATAGGGGAGGACGCCGTGGAAGCGGCCGTAGTCGGACTCGGGCGGGGCGCCGACGATCTGCACGACCGGGTTGTCGCCGGCCAGGGGGCCGGGTTCGCCGTAGAAGTTCGGGCAGGTCGGGGTCGGGCCGCCGGGGCCCATGAAGTGCGGGAACGGGTTGATCCCGCCGATCCGTCGCAGCCTCGGCGCGGGGTGCGGGTAGCCGGGGCCGCCGTAGAACGGATAGCCTCCCTCGGCGCCCGTCCCCAGGGCCTGGCCGCCGTAGCCGTATCCGCGGTGCCAGTTCAGGCCGAAGCCCTGGAAGCCCGGATGAATGCCCGGCGGCCCGTAGCCGAGCGTCCCGGCGGCCGGCATGGTCGCTTCGCCATGATGGGCGTGCGGGAGCTTGCAGCCCCGGGCGCACCGCCGGACGTCGTCGGCGAGGGCTCGATTCGCGATCCCCGCGAAGCCGACCGCTCCGGCCAGCATCACCACCAGTCTCGTCGCGGTCCTGGCTCTCGACGGCATGATCCTGCTCCTCCTGTGCTTTCCTGGAATCGGGGCGTCACGCGACGCGAGGCACACCGCGACCGGTCAGAAATACCCGCTGAAATCGATCCGGTTCGTCTTCGCGGAAACGAACTCGGCGACGTTCGTGACGGGCAGGCCGTACTTGTACCCCGCGCCTCCCTGCGAGCCGGGGCCGAAGGCGGTGATCCAGTCGAGCGTTCGGGCGAAGGTCGCCGGGTCGTACTTGACCCGCTGGAAGATCCCGGATGGGCCGGGGATCGCCACCGACCGCGCGCCGTCGAGGTTGAACAGGAAGCCGGATTTCACCTGCGAGGGGACCGGGTAGTACTTCTTCGTCAGGACGTAGAAGACGATCCACTCCCCCGGCTTCCACTGCTGATCGCCCGTCAGGATCGGCGTGGTGTAATTCTGCTGGGAGAGCCTCACCTCCAGGCCGTCCGCCGCGACGAACGTCCGGGCGGTGCCGTTGCGGACGACGACCGACAGCACGTTGTATGTCTGGCCGGGGATCGGCTGGTCGCGCTGGACGATGACCTGGTGGAAGGGAGGTTTGACGACCGAGTTGAACCGGTCCGGGTTGGTGATCCGGTAGATCAGGTAGCCGTGGCTCGGCTTCACCGCGGACGGATGGGCCTGCCGTGACGTCTCGGCGGCGACTCGATGCCCGGCCGCGCTCGCGACCGTGCTCGGGAGCTGCTTCGCCTCGAGGCTCTCGAGGTTCGGGCGATACCTGGCGGAAGGACGGTCGGGCACGAGACGTGGACTCCTTGACCTGGCCGTTGTCCGTTCGCAACGTCCCGGCTGACGGGCCGCGCCTGGCTCCTATATCGGCCTTCTTCATCCCGGTCGGTTGCGAGAATCGCAGGGGCTTCTGTGGGTTGTGTCGATTGTGCCGAAGGTGCCATGTCGGGCCGTCGTTTCATGGCGACCATCGCCGGGGGCTGCTAAGATCAGGGGCAAGACACCGGTTCGGTGCCCTGCCTCCTCGCGGCGCGTCCGCCCGCCTTCCCTCCGAGGAACGAATGCACAAGCTCCTCCAGCCCGACCCGTTCCGGATCGCGCCCCGCGACCACGTCCCCGCTCGAGATCACGCCCCGGTCGAGGTCGCCGAGGGGACGCCCGCGTGGCTCCGCGAGGACATGGCCGCCATCGTGGGCAAGGATCGGGTCCTGTCGCGGACGATCGACCTGGTCATGTTCGCGTCGGACGCGAGCCCGTACCGGATGCTGCCGAAGGTCGTCGTCTTCCCCCGCGATACGGACGAGGTCGCGCGAATCTTCGAATACGCCCGGCGGAAGAGGCTGCCGGTGACGATCCGGTCCGCCGGGTCCAGCCTCAGCGGCCAGTCTCAGGGGGACGGCATCCTCATCGAGGCGAAACGACACTGGGCCGGCTGGAGCGTGGAGGACGGCGGCAGGCGGATCCGCGTCCGGCCCGGGACGGTGATGTTCCGCGCCAACCTCGCGCTCGCTCCCTATGGCTACCGCCTGGGCCCGGACCCGGCCAGCGGCGCGGTGGCGACGATCGGCGGCGTGATCGCCAATAACTCCAGCGGCATGTGCTGCGGCACGGCCCAGAACTCGTACCGGACCATCCGCTCGCTGTCGTTCCTGCTGGCGAACGGCCGCCGGATCGACACCGCCGCGTCGGACGCCGAGGCCGCGTTCGCCGCCGCCGCACCGGAGCTGGCGAAGGGGCTGATGGAGATCAAGCGGGAGATCGAGGCCGACGCCGAGCTGACGGAGCGGATGCGGAAGAAGTACCGCATCAAGAACACGACCGGCTATCACATGGAAGCCTTCCTGGACGGGTCGACCCCGCTGGATATCTTCCGCCGCGTGCTCGTGGGTTCCGAGGGGACGCTTGCGTTCCTGGCCGAGGCGGTTTTCGACACCGTTCCCGACGACAAGTATCGCCTGACCTCGATGCTGATCCTGCCGGACATGTACGCGGCGGCGGCGGCCGTCGGGCCATTCGTCGAGCGGGGAGCGGCCGCGGTGGAGATGTCCGACCGGGCCTCAATCCGGGCGGTCCAGGGCCGGCCCGGCGTGCCGGAGCGGTGGCGGGCCCTGCCGCCGAAGGCCACCGCCCTGCTGGTCGAGTTCCGCGAGCCGTCGCCGGAGCGGCGGGCCGAGGTCGAGCAACTCGCCGGGAAGGTCCTCGCCGGGATCCCGCTCCTGGAGCCGGCCGAGTTCACGAAGGATCCGGCAGTCGCCGCGCTAATGTGGAACGTCCGCAACGGGCTCCTGGCCTCGGTGGGCGGTGCCCGCCCCAGCGGGACGTCGGTCATCCTCGAGGACGTCTGCTTCCCGAAGGATCGGCTCGCCGACGGCACGATCGACCTCCAGGCCACGTTCGGACGCCATGGTTACGACGGCGTGGTCTTCGGGCATGCCTCGGCGGGGAATCTCCACTTCCTGATCACGCCCTCGCTCAACGAACAGGCCGAGATCGCCCGCTTCGACGGCTTCATGCGCGACATCGTGGAGCTCGTCGTCGGCAAGTACGACGGCTCGCTCAAGGCCGAGCACGGCACCGGCCGGAACGTCGCCCCGTTCGTCGAGCGCGAGTGGGGGCCCAAGCTCACGGGCCTGATGTGGAAGCTCAAACGGCTGGCGGATCCCGAGGGGATCCTCAATCCGGGGGTGGTCCTCTCGAACGATCCGCAGTCGCACCTGGCCAACCTGCACACGATCCCGACCGTGGAGCACGAGGTCGATCGCTGCATCGAGTGCGGCTATTGCGAGCCGGTCTGCCCGAGCCGCAACCTGAGCACGACGCCCCGGCAGCGGATCGTCCTCCGCCGCGAGATGATGCGGCAGCCGGCCGGTTCCGAGGTCACCGCCGCGATCCTCCGCGACTACGAGTACCAGGCCATCGAGACCTGCGCCGGCGACGGGACGTGCGCGCTCGCCTGCCCGGTCGGGATCAACACCGGCAACCTGATGAAGCAGTTCCGCCACGAGGAGCACACGCGCGGGCAGGAACGCGTGGCCGAGGGCGTGGCCAGGCACTGGGGTTCGATCGAGAAGGCGGGCCGCGCGGCCCTCACGCTGAATCACGCCGCGCAGGCATGGATCGGGGGCATCCCGGCGCAGGGGCTGACCTCGGCCGCGCGGATGGTCGTCAGCAAGGACCTCATACCCGGGTGGCTGCCCAACATCCCCGGGGCTTCGAAGGCGAAGCTCCCCGCCACGGCCCGCGACGGCGCGGCGGCGGTCTATTTCTGCGCCTGCGTCAACCGGATGTTCGGCAACTCCGACGGCTCGTCCGCCCTGCCCGGCCTGGCCGAGGTGATGGTCGCCGTCTCCGCGCGGGCCGGCCTGCCGCTCTGGATCCCGGGCGACATCGCCGGGACCTGCTGCGCGACGGTCTGGCACTCGAAGGGTTACGAGGACGGCAACACCTACATGGCCAACCACCTCGTCGAGCGGATGTGGGCCTGGAGCGACTCCGGCCGCCTGCCGGTCGTCTGCGATGCCAGCTCGTGCTCGTTCGGCATCAAGACCGAGGTGCTCTCCTACCTCACGCCGGAGAACCGCGAGCGGCACCAGAAGCTGACCCTGCTGGACTCGATCGTCTGGGCGAACGATCATCTGCTGCCGCGGCTGAAGGTCCGGCGCCGGGTCGGCTCGGCGGCGCTGCACCCGGTCTGCTCGACCCACCACATGGGGATCGTCAAGAAGCTCCAGGAGCTGGCCGGGTCCCTTGCCGAGGAGGTCGTGACTCCGATCCACGCCACCTGCTGCGGGTTCGCCGGCGACCGCGGCTTCCTCCACCCCGAGCTGACCCATGCGGCGACGGCCGAGCAGGCGGCCGAGCTCTCCGGCCGCGAATTCGACCGCTACGTCTCGAGCAACCGGACCTGCGAGATCGGCATGAACCTGGCAACCGGCAAGGACTATCGCAGCGTCATCTTCCTGCTGGATGAGCTGACGCGCGAGCCGTGACCTGGCCGAGGGGGCAGATGATGGCATCGCGCCCGCCGGGGAGTTAGGATGACCTCATCGCCCGCCCCTCAAGGTTGCGGACGACCTGCCTTCCCCCGCCTCGTGCGACGTGGCCGTGCGGGCCCCCGCCCCCGGCTCACGCCCTGGACTGCGCCAGAGAGAAGCTCCGGACGACGACGGCCGGCCCCCGGACGCAGTGATCCATCCAGGAGAGATGCGATGAACATCCGAAAGACGTTTGCCGTACGGGCCTGCACGCGCGTCGCGGCCGTGCTCGTCGGGCTTGCGGTGCTGGCCGTTGCCGCGCCGGTCCGGGCCGGGGACGGCCCCGCGGCGCCCAAGCCGCCGAGGAAACTGACGGTCTACATCGTCCCCCACTCCCACACCGACATCGGCTACACGGAGATCCAGACCCAGATCGAGAAGAAGCAGGTCGACAACCTGCTCCAGGGCATCGCGCTGGCGAAGCGGACCGCCGGCAATCCGGAGGGCGCCCGGTTCGTCTGGAACGTGGAGGTCCTGTGGGCGGCCGATCTCTTCCTTCATCGTCTGGGCGACGCCCAGAAGGCGGAATTCATCGACGCCGTCAAGCAGGGCCACGTCGCCCTCCACGGCATGTACCTCAACGAGCTGACGGGCCTCTGCCGGACCGAGGAGCTGCTGCGCCTCTTCCGCGAGGGCACGAAGATCGCGGACCTGACCGGCGTGCCGATCGAGGCGGCCATGACCAGCGACGTCCCCGGCCACACCTGGGGCACGGTCACGGCGCTCAACCAGGCCGGGATCAGGTACTTCTCGCCCGGGACGAATTACATCGACCGGGTGGGCGGCGTCCTGGCGAAATGGGAGAACAGGCCGTTCTACTGGGCCTCGCCCTCGGGCAAGGAGAAGGTCCTGGTCTGGCTCTCCACCAAGGGCTATGCGCTCTCGCACCTCATCCACGAGCTCACGCCCAAGTACATCAACGACTACGTCGCGGAGCTGGACAAGATCAATTACCCCTACGACATCGCCTACCTCCGATGGTCGGGACACGGCGACAACGCGGCTCCGGATCCGGGCCTCTGCGAATCGGTCAAGAAGTGGAACGCCGAGCACGAATGGCCCAAGCTGAAGATCTCCTCGACGACCGAGGCATTCCGCGCCCTCGAGACCTGCTACGCCGACAAGATCCCGGTCGTCCGCGGCGACTGGACGCCTTACTGGGAAGACGGCGCGGGGTCGACGGCCCTGGAGACGAGCCTCAACCGCTGGAACGCCGACCGGCTCACGCAGGCCGAGGCGCTCTGGAGCATGATCGATCCGGCCGGCTTCCCGGCGCGGGCCTTCGACGCGACCTGGAAGAATGTCCTGCTCTACTCGGAACACACCTGGGGGGCCCACTGCAGCATCACCGAG
Source organism: Aquisphaera insulae (assembly GCF_011064615.1). Classification (GTDB taxonomy): domain Bacteria; phylum Planctomycetota; class Planctomycetia; order Isosphaerales; family Isosphaeraceae; genus Aquisphaera; species Aquisphaera insulae. Next base: position 67,819 of record NZ_JAALJH010000018.1, read on the forward strand.
CCCTCGATCCCGCTGACCCAGGACCAGTGGCGGATGAAGTCCTCGTATGCGGTCGGCGCCGACGTCCGGTCCCGCCAGCTCGTGGACCAGGTCCTCGCCCGGCGGTCCCGCCCCGGCAACGATGAGGCGGCGTTGAGCAACGACGTGGACGTCTACAACTCGTCGTCCTGGCCGCGAACCGACCTCGTCCTCGTGCCCAAGGTCCTGTCCACGGTCGCCAGCCAGATGGACAGGGTCCTCGACGACCAGGGCCGGCCGGTCCCCTCGCAGCGGCTCTCCGGCGGCGACCTCGTGTTCGTCGCCACCGACGTCCCGCCGTTCAGCGGCCGTCGGTACACGGTCGCGGCCGGTCCCGCCACGCCGCTACCCGCGGGGGCGGTCGCGGCCTCGGCGAAGGACGGCACGCTCGACAACGGCCTGATCCAGGCGAAGATCGACCCGCGCACCGGCGGCGTCGCGGAGCTGCACGCGAAGGGCATCGACGGCAACCTCGTCGATCCCTCGTCGGGACATCAGCTCAACGAATACCTGTACCTGATCGGCGATGACCTGAAGGGCGTCAAGACGTCCGGGGCGCCGACGATCAAGGTCGTGGACAACGGACCGATCGTCGCCACGATCGTCGTCGAATCCCCCGCGCCGGGTTGCCATTCGCTCCGCCGCGAGGTCCGGGTGATCGCCGGTCTCGATCGCGTGGAGCTGTCCAACACCGTGGACAAGAAGCGGCTCGAGGCCGCCAGCTACATGGCGAAGGAAGGCAAGGAGAGCGTCAACTTCGCCTTCCCGCTCAACGTCCCGGGGGGCAAGATGCTCCTCGACCTGCCCATCGGCGTGATTCGGCCCGAGGTGGATCAGATCCCGAGCGCCTGCAAGAACGACATCCCGATCGGTCGCTGGGCCGATGTGTCGAGCCCGGCCGCCGGCGTGACCTGGGTGACGCTCGACGCGCCGCTCGTGGAGCTCGGCGAGCTGTCGGGGCGACTGCTCGGATCCATCCAGACGCAGGAGCCGTGGCGAAAGACGATCGAGCCGACCCAGCAGATCTATTCGTGGGTGATGAACAATCACTGGCACACGAACTACCGCGCCTACCAGGAAGGCCCGGTGATCTTCCGCTACGCCCTCAGGCCGCACGGTGCGCTCGACCTGGCCACGGCCTCGCGGTTCGCGACCGGCCTGAGCCAGCCCCTGGTGGCGACCCTGGCCCGCGGGCCGAAGCCGTCCGGCACCCCGCTCGTCCGGGTGACCGGCGAGGGCGTGAACGTCGTCTCCCTCAAGCCCAGCGACGACGGCAAGGCCTGGATCGTCCGCCTCTACGGCGCCTCCGGCGAGGACCGCACCGTCGACCTGAAATGGTCCGACGGGGTTTCGAAGAAGACCTCGCTGAGCAACACCAGCGAGAAGCCCCTGTCCGACCTGGACGGCCCGATCACCGTGCCGGGCTGGGACATCGTCACGGTCCGGGTGGAGCGGGCGAGTTGAGCCGAGATGAAAGATGATGGGCCGCGCCGGTTACTGACCGGCGCGGCCCGGTCCGTATCTCGTGCTCTCCTTCGTCACGCCCCCGGCGTGACCTTGATCAGCGCCGCGCCGTGGCGGGGCAGCTTCACGGTGTAGCCCTCGGGGCTGACCTCGAGGTCCTTCTGCCGCCAGAGGTCGCGGACGGCCTTCGGGGACTTCGCCTCGATCTCGGACCAGCTCACGGTGGCCGTCGCTTCGTCCTCGCTCAGGTTGAACAGGCCGACGGCGATCGAGCCGTCCTCGAGGGGGCGGGCCCAGACCTCGGTCTCGTTTGACCGCTTGACCACGCGGTGTGCCGGGCGGCCGAGCGGATCCTGATTGACGTCGAGGACCTCGTCGTTGGTCAGCAGGTTGAGCGTGAAGTCGTCCAGCCGGGTCAGGTCGCAGCCGATCAGGAGCGGCGAGGACAGGAGCGACCAGAGGGTGATGTGGGTGTACTGCTCCGAGGGGGTCAGGTGGGTGGGGTGGAGTGCCGGGCCCCAGCCAACCCAGCCGACGACGAGCATGTCCGGGTCGTTCCAGCGGCCCGGGCCGGCGAATTTCTCGTGGCCGTCCTGCTTGAAGCCGATGCCCGCCATGCTGCCCCAGGTGTCGGTGATGTCGCCGGTGGTCCGCCAGCAGTTGCCGTCGACCTCACCGCCCCACTCCCAGACGTTGTCCATGCCGTACTGGCAGAGGCTGAAGAGGATGTCCCTGGGCTGGGCGCGGAGCATCCGGCCCATCAGGTCGTATGGCTTCTTGTAGTAGTCGCGGCCCGACCCGTGTTCGACGTTGCCGTAGCTGCACCAGTCGTATTTGAGATAGTCGAAGCCCCATTCGGCGAACCGCTCGGCGTCTTCCTTCTCGTGCTTGTAGCTGGCCAGGCAGCCGCCGCAGGTCGTCGGGCCGGGCGAGGAGTACAGGCCCGCCTTCAGGCCCTTCGAATGGATGTAATCGGCCAGGCCCTTCATGTCCGGGAACCGCGGGTTGGAGTTGATCTTGCCGGCCGCGTCCCGCTCCGGGCCGTGGAGCGTCGGGTCGCTGTCGCCGCTCTTGGTCATCCAGAAGTCGTCGATGTTGATATACGTCCAGCCGTGATCGCGGAGGCCGGCGTTGACGAAGGCATCGGTGGCGTCGCGGACGTTCTTCTCGTTGACGGCGCCGGCGAAGCAGTTCCAGGAATTCCAGCCGAGCGGCGGCGTGAGGGCCAACCGGTCGCCGACGACGATCCTGAGCTCACGCGTCGCCGAGCCCAGGGCGTTGGTCGCCGTGACCTTGACCTTGTGCTCGCCCTTCGCCGCGGTACATCCGGTGATGATTCCGGTGGCCGGGTCGAGCGAGAGGCCCTCGGGCAGGCCCTCGGCCGCGAAGGTGACCGGCTTCCGGCCGGTGGCCGCGACCGTGAAAAGGAAGGGGCTGCCGGGCCGCACGCCCACAACCTTCGCGCCGTTGATCCGCGGCGAGGGGGACGGTCGGGGCGTCAGGATGTACGGCTCCTCGTGGACGACCAGGAGCGCGGGCTTCGCCCCCTCGTAGGTGATCGTTGCGTCGGCCCAGTCGGCGTGATCGAAGTTCATGCCATCGCCGCCGTCCGTGACCTGGAGGACCAGCCGCTTCACGCCTGTCAGGTTGGCGTCGACCTCCCTGGCGGGATCATGCGTCTTCAAGACGCCGCTCGACCAGAGGGCCTTGCCGTCGCCGACGAGGCGAAATTCGACCGCGCCCTGGCCGGTCACCTCGTCGTCGACACCGACCCAGGCGTGGAACCTGGTCGCCGAGCCCTTGAGGTCGACGACCAGCCGGGATTCGGCGTGCGTGCCGAGGCCGTGATCGAAGGCTCGACCCTGGATCTTCAGCGGGTTTCCGTCGACGCTGCGATCCTTGCCGGGATTGCCCCATCCCTGGGTGACACCGGACAGGTCGAGCGCCGAGACTCGCAACTCGTCGGCCCCGACGGTGGCGACCGACATGATGAGGAAGGCGATCAGGCATGGAACGGACCGAGCCGCCGAATCAGGTCTGGGGAGCTTCATCGAGACGTCCTTCTTTCCTATGGGAGGCGTGCGGCCGGGGAAGCGGCCGCCTTGCCTCAGCCTAAGGCCTGGAGGTACGCCCCACAAGGACGCGTCGGTCAGGGCGGGTCGTAGCCGCCGGGGTGCCAGGGATGGCATTTCGAGAACCTCTTCAGGCCGCGGAAGAGGCCCTTGACGAACCCATACTTCCGGAGCGACTCGGCCATGTAGCGGCTGCAACTGGGCCGGAATCGGCAGACGTCGCCGAGCAGCGGGCTGAGCGTGAGCTGGTAGACGCGGATCAGGCCGAGCAGGAGGGCGACCGCGAGCTTGCCCGGCCAGGAAAGCGATGACCGGAGCGCCCCGGAGGTCATGGCGCGACCTCGCCGACGGGCTTGGGACGCGGGAGCCTGAGGCGTCGGGCCAGGTCGCGAACCAGCTTCGAAAGCGAGGCCCGAACGGCGTCGAAATCCGGCTCGCCGGGGCGGGGGATGACGACCAGGTCGATGCCCGGCGGGAATTCCTCCTTGCCCAGGCGGAAGGCCTCGCGGATGAGCCGCTTGTGACGGTTCCGCGCCGAGGCCTTGCGGACCTTCTTGCGCGAGACCGAGATCCCGAGCCGGGCGTGATCGCGGCCATTCTCGACGCCGTAGATGACGAAGAGCGCGTCGGAGACGCTCCGGCGGCGGTCGAACGCACGGCGGAAATCCGCCGGGGCCTTGATCCGTTCGTGGGGCCGGAACCTTGCGCGTGACAAACCGGCTTCGTCACCCGGATTGGCGGCTTCGATCCCGGGAAGGGGTTCATTCGCTGGCGACGGTTCCATGGTCTTCTTCGTCCTTGGCCGTGAGGTCGGGGAGCGAGACCCTCCTGGGCGGGGCCAGCCGCTCTCGGATCATCCGCGCGCGTCGCCGGAGGTGCCAGATCAGGAACAGGCCCACGATCGCGATCGTGGCGAGGGCTGTGGCCAGCAGGCTGAAGACGGCGCTTCGGACCCTCGGCCGCGCCTCGGGATGCTCGGCGAGGATCCGACCCAGCCGGCTCCGGCGTGGTTCGGGCTCAGGCCCCGGCCCGGCCGATCCCGGTTGCTCAACCATGGCGATCGCGCCGGGGGCCCGGCATCGGGATCGCGGGAGGTTCCGCGGGCTCGGCGTCCTCGATGACTTCGCCCCGATCCAGGATCTCCGAGAGCTCCCCCGCGAGTCCGCCCAGCCGATCGTGGAGCCGGGACATCCGGTCGCAGAGGCGGAGGATGACCTCCACGCCGGCGAGGTTGATCCCGAGGTCTCGCTGGAAGCTGACGATCGTCCAGATCCTCCGGACCTCCGACGGCTCGTAGCCTTCCACCTGATCCTCGCGCGAGGCGCGGATGAGCCCGAGCCGCTCGTACTTGACGAGGGCGTGGGTCGAGACCGAGAGTTCTCTGGCGACGAGGTCGCGAGGGACGAATGGTCGAGTCATGACCGCGAGGACCCGGCTGGGCTCTCCCCCTTGGTTGCTTGCTTCGATGTGCGATCGGGCTCGCGATCGTGGGGACGGCCCCCGCTCACCAGAGTCCGGCGCGTGGGTTCTGCTTGTTCCGATCGGCGAACTCCTCGATGAGCTTCTTGCTGGCGTCGTCGACGTTTTTCGGGACGACGACCTTGAGCTGGACGAAGAGGTCGCCGGCGGCCTTGCCACCGGAGGCCGGGATCCCCTGCCCCTTGAGCCGCAGCTTCTGGCCCGACGAGGAGCCCGCGGGGATGGGGAGCGACTTCATGCCGTCGAGGGATGGGACTTCGATCCTCGCCCCGAGGATCGCCTCGGCCACGCCGATCGGAACCTCGACCACGAGATCGCGGCCGTCACGCTTGAAGTAGGGGTGCGGCTCGACGGAGATCTCGATCGTCAGGTCCCCACGCGGGCCCCCCTTGGTCGCGGCCTCCCCCTGCCCCTTGAGCCGGAGTTTGGAGCCGTTGTCGACCCCCGGTGGGATCTTGACCACCAGGCTCTCGGCGGAGCCGTCGCTCCGGGAGACGTTGATCGAGGTCTCGCCGCCGCGGACCGCGGTCAGGAAGGGGATGGAGAGGTTCGCCTCGAGCGTTCGCCCCGCTCGTGGTCGGGACGCTCCCCGGCTCGACCGCATGCGGCCGAGCAGGTCCTCGAAGATCCCCGCGCCCCCCTCCTCGCCGCCGCCTCCGGCCCCGGGGCCCTGCCCCTGGTTGAACTGGCGGAAGAAGTCGGAGAAATCCACGTTCTCATACCCGTGGCCGCCGAACTGGGAGGTCCAGTCCGAGGCATTCGTCCGCGGCCCGGCGGCGGCCATGCCCTCGAAGGCGGCATTGCCGTAGCGGTCGTAGAGGGCCTTCTTCTCCGGGTCGGAGAGGATGTCGTAGGCCTGCTGGACCTCCTTGAACTTCTTCTCGGCCGCCTTGTCACCGGGATTCACGTCCGGATGGTGCTTCCGCGCCATCGCCCGATAGGCCTTCTTGATCGCCTCCGGCGTCGCGTCGCGAGCCACGCCGAGGACCTCGTAATAATCGCTATCGGGCATGAGAGTGACCAGACCCTGCGAGCAACCGGGACGGAGCCGGCCGGTTCGTTGAGACGCCGATGAACATTCTATCGGCCCGGCGCGGCGGCCTTCAAGGGACGCGGGGACGTCCCCTGTCGGGTTCCTCATCCTCCAAATAAGAAAGCCAGCGTGACGAATGCATACCAGGCCGTGAGGTGTCTTCGCGTCGTGGCGATGACCGCGCGTTCCCCGCATCGGTCAAGCGGGAAGAACTCATGAAAACCCCGAAATGCCCCAAGTGCAGCCAGCCGATGGAAGAGGGTTTCATCCTCGATCAGGCGCACAACTTCCAGTCGGCCGAGAAGTGGGTCGAGGGCCCACCGCAATGGTCTTTCTGGACTGGCTTAAAGCTCAACGGTCGAAAGAAACGCCAGGTGGCAACGTACTGCTGCCCGAAGTGCGGGTTTTTGGAGTCGTATGCGACAATGGAGGATTGACGGAGAGAGGAGCGACTCGGTCTCCTCATCTCGCACCGCTCAGCCGCAGCTTCGATTGCCCGATGCCGATGCGAATTCCGCCCGCGAGCACAAAGCTCCTGCCGAGGCGGGCGCCGACCGGCGACTGTGTGCATGCTCCTTGTCGATCGCAGGGCGGACTGTGGTGGCAACGATAACCGTCACGGTCCGGTCGCCCTGTGGTTCGCTTCCACGAACCATCGTAGAGTGACCAGGTCCACGAGGGTGACATGGTCCGACGGTGCTCACCCGGGGCCCCAAGGAATCTCGAGGTTTGCAGGAAATCTGCGATGCCCGGCACGAATCGATCGCGGTGGCTTTGCCTCGTTTGCCTGCTGGCCTCGACGGCAGCCGGCCAGGAGATACGCCCCCATGCCGAGAAGTATCGCCCCCAGTACCACTTCACGCCGCGATCGGGATGGATCGGCGACCCGGACGGGCTGGTTCATCATCGAGGCAAGTATCACCTGTTCTGGTGGGGCCACGCGGTCTCGGATGACCTGGTCCACTGGCGTGAGCTGCCCTCCCCCATGAAGGGTGACGACGGCTCGTTCGCCTACTTCTCGGGGAGCGTGGTCGTCGATGAGGCCGCGACGAGCGGGCTCGGCCGGAGGCCGGTTCCGCCGCTCATCGCGGTCTACACCGCTCATCGGAGGGAGGATGGCCGGGAGGCTCAGTCCCTCTCCGTCAGCGATGACGGCGGCGAGACCTTCCGGTTCCATCCCGGCAATCCGGTCCTCGACATCGGGAGCAAGTCGTTCCGCGACCCGGACGTCTTCTGGCACGAGCCCACGAGGCGATGGGTCATGGTGGTCGCCCTGCCGGAGGATCGCAAGGTCCACTTCTACGGCTCGCCCGACCTGAAGTCGTGGACGTTCCTGAGCGCCTTCGGGCCCGTCGGGGCGAGCGAGCAGATCTGGGAGGTTCCCGGCCTCGTGAGGTTGCCCGTCGAGGGGGACTCGACCGAGCCGCGATGGGTCCTGATCTGCGGCATCGGGCCGAACAAGGGCCAGTACTTCGTGGGGGACTTCGACGGGACGCGGTTCCACGTCGATCCGGCCCATGCGGCCGCCCTGGTCCGTGGCGCGGACCTGCCGGGCGAGGTCTTCGCGAGTTTTGAAGGCGATCAGTACGACGGCTGGAAGGCCGAGGGAGACGCCTTCGGACGCGGGCCAGACGCGGGCGAGCGGCCGATCGCCGGATATCTCGGCAAGCGGCTCGTCTCGACCCGTCGCGCCGGGCCGCGAGCGACCGGCCGCCTGACATCGCCGCCGTTCACCGTCACGAAACCCTGCATCAACTTCCTGATCGGCGGCGGCGATCATCCGGGCGAGACCGGCATCGAGCTGGTCGTGGACGGCCGGGTCGTCCGCTCCTCCACGGGCCGCAACAGCGACATCCTCCGCTGGGACGGCTGGGACGTTCGGCCCTGGAAGGGGAAGCCCGCACGCCTGAGGATCATCGACCTCGGCCGGGGCGACTGGGCCAACGTCTCGATCGATCAGATCGTCTTCTCCGACGTCCTCCTCGACCACGGCCGCGAGCACGCGAGTTGGATCGACTGGGGGCCGGATTTCTACGCCGTCCGGGCCTGGCGATCCTACGGCGAGCGGTCGGACCGCACGGTCTGGCTGGGCTGGATGGGGAACTGGGAATACGCCCGGACCGTCCCCACCTCGTGGGGCAAGGGCGTCGAGTCGATCCCTCGCGAGGTCCGGCTGGCGAGATCGAGGTCGGGATCGGGCTATCGGCTCCTCCAGCGGCCGATCCCGGAGCTCGCCTCGCTCCGACAGGGTGGCTGGACGGCCGCCCCGCACGCCCTCCGCGATGGCCTCGAGCCCCTGGACTTCCGCCCGGGTCGTAACAGCTACGAGCTCGAGGCCGAATTCGCCTGGGAGGGCGCGGAGGCGGAGTTCGGCCTGAACCTCTGCGTCGGCGAGGGCCGGCGGACGAGCCTCGGCTACGACGCCGCGATCTCGAGCCTCTCCCTCGACCGCCGCGAGTCGGGCGATGTCGGCTTCGATCCGAAATTCCCGAAGCGGGTGACGGCGCCCCATCCCGCAATCGGCAGGACTCTCCGGCTTCGGATCTTCGTCGATCAGTGTTCGGTGGAAGTCTTCGCGGACGACGGCCGGACCGTGCTGACCTCGCTGGTCTTCCCAGCCGAAGGATCGCGGGGCGTCGACCTCTTCTCGCGGAAGGGGCGGGTGACGTTGCGCAGCCTCCGGGCCTGGGAGCTCGAATCGATCTGGTCGTCGGAGCTGAAACGGGGCCCGCAGGCCCGCTGACGATCCGCCGGGACCACGTCATGGGGACGCGGAGGGGGCCGCGGCGGCGGAATTCCCCGTGTCCGGCTTTTCCCGGCCCTCGCCATCGGACAGATACCACGGCACGTCGATCACGACGACGCGGCGGAATCCGCTCAGGAGCAGGTAAATCTTGATGACCGAGGCCGTCTGGTTGTGGAGCAGGTAGTGATACCAGCGGGTGCCCACGAGCTGGGGGATGATCACGGCGATGTCCCGGTCGGGGTGGGTCTTCTGAAGGTCGGAGACCACCTGTTTGAGCGGTGCATAGAGGCGGCGGTACGGGGAGTACACGACGATCAGCTTCGGCGGGATCAGGCCCGCCGCCCGCGCGGGTTCGCGGACCTTCGGCTCCCATCCTTCCTCGAGTGCGACCATCGCATGCTCGTCGTCGGCGATGTGGAGCGCGTACACCTCGTCGGCGACCTTCAACGAGAAGCGAAGCGCCTTCCGGGTGATGGCGCTCCAGCCCCGGATCGGCAGCAGGGCGATCGGCGGCCGGAGGTCCGATGCATCGAGGGGCAAGTCCGAGGCGACTTCCCTTCCCACGGCGCGGTAGTGGGCGCGGACGAGGGTGAAGCAGACAAGTAGCGTCGGCACCAGCAGGGTCATGATCCAGGCGCCCTCGGCGAACTTGGACACCAGGACGATGACCAGGGTCACGGCCGTGCTGGCCGCGCCGACGGCATTGATGAGCGCCGATCGTTCGGCCTGCGGCCCCCCCTCACGCCGCCAGTGCACGACCATCCCGGCCTGCGAGAGCGTGAAGGCGAGGAAGGCGCCGACCGCGAAGAGCGGGATCAGGTGGTCCGTGATCCCTCCGAAGACGATCAGCAGCAATGCGGAGAGGGCGGCCAGGACCAGGATGCCCCAGCTATAGACGAGCCGACGGCCTCGGTGGAGGAAGCCATTGGGCAGGTAGCCGTCCTGGGCGACCACGCGGCAGAGCCTGGGGAAATCCGCGAATCCGGTGTTCGCCGAGAGTGCCAGCACGCCCAGGACCGACCCGATCGTCACGTAGTAGAAGGCCCCGCGCCCCACCACCGCGGCGACGAGCTGGGAGAGGACGCTCTGATATCCCGGCCCGCCCGGCTCCGTCGCGCCGATGCCATAGGCCCGGCAGAGGTAGGCGATCCCCGCGAGCATCACGGCCAGCACGCCGATGATGACCGTCAAGGTGCGGCGTGCATATCGGACCGTCGGCTCATGGAAGGCGGAGACGCCATTGCTGACGGCCTCCACGCCGGTCATCGCGGTGCAGCCGCTGGCGAACGCACGCATCAGGATCCAGAGCCCCGCCGCGGCCTGCGCCGAACCCTGTGGCGCCGGAGGCTCCAGCGGGACCGGCCGGCCCCCGGACAGGACGGCCCTGGCCACGCCGATGGCCAGCACGGCGAGCATCGACACGATGAAGAGGTAGGTCGGCACCAGGAAGGCCATCCCGGACTCGCGGACACCTCGCAGGTTGACCGCGGTGATGATCGCCAGGATCAGGAGGCACAAGGGCAGGATGTAGGGCTGGAGGATCGGCACGGCGGAGACAAGTGCGCCGACGCCCGCCGAGATCCCCACGGCCACCACGAGGACGTAATCGAGCATCAACGCCGCGGCCGCCATGAGGCCGGCCGTGGTCCCCAGGTTCTCGCGCGCCACGGTATAGGAGCCGCCGCCGTGCGGATACGCCGCGATCGTCTGCCGGTAGGAGATGTAGACGACCAGCAGCAGGAGGATGATGAGCGTCGTGATCGGCCCGACGTAGCCGATCCCGGCCGCGCCCAGCGGGATCAGCAGCGTCAGGGCGGCCTCGGGCCCGTAGGCGGCCGAGCCCAGTGCATCCAGGCCGAGCATCGGGATGCCCGCCCAGACACCGACCCGCTGCTCGCCCTCCTCGTCGGTCGCCAGCGGCCGGCCGAAGAGATAATCGGATAGTGACATCGGTGCCCCTCAATTCCAGGACGATCGCAGCGACTCGACCACCTCGTTGATTTCCCCGGTCCGAACCATCCCGGCGGATGAAAGATTCTGCATTCGCGAGGCGTGGCCTTCAACGCTCCAAGCCGCCCCACGCTCGTGACGATGTCGATTTTTTGTGTGTGCGTGCATTGGTGTTCCTCCGCCGAATTCGGCCTTTTTCCGAGGAGTCGTGTCCCGCAACCCATGCGCTTGGGTCATTCACCCCCAGTGAGTCACCTGATCGAAGTCCTCTCCTCCTCCGGCAGCCGGCTCCGGTTGCGCACCACCTGGACACGACGACCATGCGACACCGAGACTCCCTCTCCGCGGCACGCGGCGTGCTCAGGCTGAAGCGACGGCGGGCGCGACGGACCCTCGTCATGTTCGAGGTCCTGGAAGCCCGGCAGATGCTCTCCACCGTCCACTGGATCAACCCCGTCGGGGGCGACTGGGGCGATGCGGCAAATTGGGAGTTCGGCGTCGTGCCCGGGGCGGGCGACGACGTCATCATCGACGCCGGTGGCTCGAAGATCACCCACCTGGCCGCGACCACCGATCATGCTCGCAGCATCACCGCGTCGAGCCCGATCCTCCTGAGGGCCGGGACCCTGGACGTCTCGGGGACGATCCGCGACACCGCAACGGTGTGGATCGTGGGGGCCACGCTCGCCAACGCCACGGTCGCGGCGGGGACGACCCTGGAGACGAATGATAATGCGTCGATTTTCGGCGGTGCCACCAGCACGCTCCAGGATGTGACGATCGCCGGCTCGCTCCACTACGCCAACAACCGCGACACCATCGTCGTCCACGGGGCGGGCCTCCGCCTCGACGGCGGGACGGTCTGGATGGAGGGCACGCTCAGCTTCTCCGGGACCCAGACCCTGGGCGGCACGGGGACCGTCACCATGCCCGAGGGCCTCATCGCCCTGACGGGCGACGGCGGGAAGCTGACGGTCGCGCCGGGCGTCACCATCGAGTACACGGCGCAGAACTACTGGGCTTCGATCAGCTCGGGCACGGGGACCATCGACAACCAGGGTACGATCACGGCCGACGCTCAGAGCGACCCGCACACGCTGACGATCAGCAGCTCGCTCGTGAACCATGGCACGATCTCGGCGACGAATGGCGGGACATTGATCCTCGACGGCGCGTGGACCAACGCCGCGGGAGGTCGGCTCCTCTCGGACGGCGGGAACCTGAAGCTGCACGGCGTGTGGAGCAACCTGGGCTCGTTGGAATCGGCGGGCACGGGCTGGGTCTATCTCGGCGGCGACTTCACGCTCGATACGCTCGGCTCGTATACGCGGGCCGCGGCCGGCAAGGACCTATTCATCGTCGAGGGGACCCTCGATCTGGCGACCCGGGCCCTGGACACGACCGCCGGGCCGGGCGCCTGGGCCCTGCTCAACGGGACGATCAAGAACGGGACCGTGGCCGTGACGCTCCACGCGAACCCGTTCACCGGAGGATTCATCTCGTCGGTGGGCACGCTGCGCGACATTACGCTCACGGGGACGCTCGACTTCCCCAGGAGCGGCGACGGCGTGAACATCGCCGGCAGCGGCTTGACGCTGTCCGGCGGGCAGGCCTTGCTGGGATTCAACGGGGTCCTGCTGTTCGCGGGCACGCAGGCGCTCGCGGGGACCGGCACGATCCGCGGCGGCGGAGGGGGAGGCGGGATCGCCTTCACGTCCGCGGGCGGCCAGCTTGATATCGCGACGGGGATCACGATGGCCGGGTCGTTCACGATCAACGCCGGTATCGGCCACATCGACGTCCGCGGGCCAATCCTGGTCGATACCGGTAGCGCCCAGGTTACGAGCGATGCGGGTGGCTCCTGGACGGCCACGGGGCCGATCACGATGAAGGCCGGACAGCAGAAGCTCTCGTTCAGTGGCGCGGGGGCGATCTCGGGCGGCACTCCGATCGTCATCGACGGCTTCGCCGCCGAGGTGGACCTCCTGGGGACGGTCACCAATGCCGATCCGGTGCAGGCGAAGAACGGCGGGATCTTCGCGATCGGCCAGGCGACCTGGACCAACTCCGTACCGATCTCGCTGGACTCGGCTCGCCTCTACTGGTCCGGCAATGGCACGAACAAGGCCAACATCACCGCGGTCAACAGCTACATCGTGCTCGACGGCACCTGGACGAACAGCGCGACGATCGACTATTCGAATTCCGGCTCGACCGCCACCCTCCAGGGCTCGTGGACGAACACCGGGACGCTCCGATTCGGCGCGACGTTCGCGAACCTGTCCGGGACCTGGACCAATTCGGGCCGTATCGAGGGTTCGTCGAAGACGACGATCAACGCGTTCGGCACCTGGTCGAACCCCGGGGCGATCGCAATCTCGAGCCAGGCGACGCTGAATGCCGATGCGGCGACCTTGCCGGCCTCGTCGTCGATCATGGCGGACGGCGGCAACCTGAACTTCACGGGCGCGTGGGCGAACGAGGGGACGATCGAAGGCGTGAACGCCTCGACGATCCAGTTGCTGGGCACCTGGACGAATCCGGGCTCGATCCGTGAGACCTCCTCCACCCTCTATCTCGGAGGCTCGTTCAAGACCTCCACGCTGGGGACGCTGCGTGGCCTGGGCGGCAGCATCCTCATCATCGGGACGCTCACGAACGACGGCAATTTCGTGCTGGATGACGCGACGACCGGGCCGGTCTATCTGAGATACGGAGGCGCAATCGTCGGCGGTCGCGTGACGACCTCGGGCTCGGCGGCGTTGCTGATGTACGGCGGGACGCTCGATGGCGTCACGCTCGCCGGGACGCTCGACGGCTCGCGGTTCGATGCGCAGAGGGACTTCGTCATCCGCGACGGGCTGACGCTCGACAATGGACTGATCCTGATGGACTACACATCGCTCCGCTTCGAGGGCTCCCAGGCGCTGGGAGGTGCCGGCACGGTCCGCTTCCTCAATTCGGAGAAGAGCACCACGGCCACGCGGGCGTTGCTCTATTCACCCAACGCAGGAGACGTGCTGACGATCGGGCCCGACGTGATCCTGACCGGGACGTCAGGTTCCATCGGCGGCGCGGGAAGCGGCCTGATCGACAACCGGGGGACCATTCGGGCCGACGGCAACGGTCGGATCGAGGTGGCGAACCTCGCGAACCTGTCGAACAACACCCTGACTGGCGGGACGTGGGCCGCGGCGAATGGGGGCTATCTCCTGATCGACAAGCTTACACTCGCGACCAACGCCGCCAACGTCGCGATCGATGGGCCAACGTCCGGAATCTTCCGGGACATCAGCTCGACGCCGCTCCTCCGGGACCTGACGACGAACGCGGCGACGGCCTCGCTGACGCTGACCGGCGGGGCTTCGCTGACCACCTCGGGGCCGCTGGTCAATCGCGGCACGGTCACGATCGGCGCGGGGAGCAAGTTGACGGTCCCGGCATATACCCAGATCGCAGGGACCACGAAGATCCTCGGCGGGACGCTCGTCGCCGCGGGCGGGGTGGACATCCAGGGCGGAGCCATGCGAGCCTTCGGTACGGTCCAGGCCGACCTGGTGAATTCCGGCCTGCTCGACCTGGGCGAACTGCCGGCCACGCTGTCCATCCAGGGGAATTACACGCAGGCCGCCGGGGGCACGCTGACGGTCAAGGTCGCCGGGGCGGCGACCTCGGATTACGACCGGATCGCCGTCGCGGGCACGGCAACGCTCGCCGGCACGCTCGTCGCGACCCTGGGAAGCGGCTTCGGCCCGAAGGTCGGCCAGGCCTTTCCGGTCCTCACCTACGCGGGTCTTGCTGGGGCCTTCGGCGCGATCGTCGTCCCGAAGATCAACGGCAACGACGTCTTCGGCACGCTGTCCTCGCCGACCCACTTCGACCTGGTCGGCCTGGCGTCGGCCGCCGACCTGGCGGTGAGCGGCGTGACCGTGAGCCCGAATCCGGTCAGCCCCGGCGACCAGGTCACGGTCGGCTTCACCGTGACCAACCAGGGCACGCCCGCGTCAGGGACATGGACCGACTCCGTCTATCTCTCGCAGGATGACACTCTGAGCGCCGATGACCTGCTCCTGGGCCGCGTCGATCACGGCGGAGGGCTCGCGACGCTGGGCAGCTACGCGTCGAGCGTCAAGGCCGCACTCCCCGCGACGGGAGATGGCTCATACCGCCTGATCGTCGTCGCGGATAGCTCGCTCCAGGTGCCGGACGCGGATCGCTCCAGTAACATCGTCGCCTCGCCGGTGGCCGTGCAGGCGCGCGTCAATCCGCTGACCCTGGGCACGCCCGTCGGCGGCACAATCGCGGAGGGGCAGGATATCCTCTACAAGGTGACGGTGCCCCCGGGGGCAAACGTCTCCATCTCCGCGACCTTCGCCGCGGCGATGGAATCCGAGTTCGTCGTCCGCTTCGCCGCAGCGCCGACGCGATCGGTCCATGATCTCGCATCGTCGAGCCTGTCGGACCTGAACCCGTCGATCGTCCTCCCCGACGGCAAGGCCGGGACTTATTACATCCTGCTCCATGGGCGCGAGGGGGCGTCCGCGGGCAAGGCGTTCACGATCGAGGCGAAGCTGACGCCGTTCGGCATCCTCGACTTCACGCCCGTGGAGACATGGAACTCGGCCGGCGTCCGCAACATGACCCTGACCGGCTCCGGTTTCACGCCGGACACGAAGCTCACCTTCGAGGGCCACGGATCCTCGTTCAAGCCGCTGACCGTTACGTTCGTGGACTCGCAGCACCTGCAGGCGACGTTCAACCCCGGCGGAGTCGCGGTCGACACCTACTCGGTGATCGCCCAGGACGGCAGCCGTACCTCGACGGCCCCGAAGGCGCTCGACATCAAGAGCGGGGCGAGCGGCCCGCTGGTGACCACGGTCATCATCGCGCCGGGTGAGGTCGGAGTAGGCGAGCCGATCATTCTCGACGTGACCTTCCGGAATGACGGGGACGCGCCGGCCGTCATCCCGGTCTCGAGCCTGGCGGGGAGCAATGCGAAGCTCGTCTTTCCCACCTCATCGATGATCAGCAGCGTGATCGTGAGTCCGCATGGCAGCTTTCATTCGGGGTTCATCTTCTCCCCGACGGGCGGCCGCGATTCGACGAGCAGCTTCGACCTCGGTTCGGCCGGGGGAGAGAGCAAGATCGACTGGTATTCGATGGAGGACGAGTACCGCCCCGACGGGGTGTCGCCGTCCGTCTGGAGTATGGTCTACGGGAACTTCGTCCGCACGATGGGCGACACCGTGGGCCAGATGCAGGCCGTCTTCTCGACGGACATCGCCTACTTCGCCGGCCTCGGCCAGACCATCACGGATACCTCGAAGCTCATCACGTATGAGCTTCAGAAGGCCAACGCGGAGATGCTCGGCCCGACGCAGGCCACGGCCGTCGACGCCTCGTACGACGAGCCAGGCCTGTCGTTCGTCTTCGGCCGGTCGTTCGCGTCGTCGATCACCGGTCGGCACACCGAAGGGCTGTTCGGTCAGGGCTGGTCGTCGACCTGGGACATCGGGCTGACGTTCGACGACATGAACGTGGCCAACGTGCGCTTCGGGGCCTCCAACCGACGATATGTCCCGATGAAGGACGGCTCGTACAACTCCGTCTCGGCGGACGGCTCGATCTTCGATTCGGCGGGCGCCGGCTGGCGGCTGATCGAGCGCGACGGATCCATCCTCTATTTCGACATCAAGGGCCGTTTCCTCTCGACCGAGGACGCCAGCGGCAACTCGATCACCGCCGGCTACACCGGTAGCCGGATGACGAGCCTGACCCACACCAACGGGGACGTCGTCACGCTCGGCTACAACGCGAGCGGCCACGTCACGTCGATCACCCTGCCCAACGGCCTGGTGCGGGCCTTCACCTACGACGCCACCGGCCAGCACCTGGCCTCGGCCACCGGCATCGGCGGCCGTGACGCGTACGATTACGTCGCCGACGTCAAGAGCCGGGCCGACGGTGCGCTCGCCGCCGTGACCGCGGCGGACGGCACCCACGTGAACTTCTCCTACGACAGCGACAACTACGGGCGACTCGCGCAGGTGACTCGCGACGGCGGGCTCGGCAAGGTCACCTATGAGTATCTCACCGGGGGCGGCTACAAGGCGACCGACGCGCACAACCAGACCACGACCGTGCTCACGGACATCAGCGAACGCCCCGTCCTGGTCACCGATGCGCTCCAGAAGCAGACGAGGATCGACTACGACGGCTACGGGCGTCCGAAGCTCGTGAAGCTCCCCTCGACGTCCTCCAGCTCGACGATCTACGACGAGAATGGCAACCCGACCTACCAGATTGACGCCCTGGGAAATACCACGCATTCGACATATAACGCCTTCGCCGAGATGACGCGGTTCGAGGATGCACTGGGCAACGCCACCCGGTTCCTCTACGACACGAGCCGCAGGCTCGTCACCGGGATCGTCTACGCGGACGGATCGACCTCGAGCATCACCTACGATTCCGCGGGCAATCCGACTGTCACCACCAACGCCCGGGGCCAGGCGATCCGCTACGAGTACGACGCCAGGGGCCGGCTGACGCGGCGGTCGCTGCCGGATGGCTCGGCGACCGTCTACGGCTACGACGCCCTCGGGAACCTCGTCGCGGTGACCGATCGCGACGGGACGATCCGGATGCGGTACGACGACGCGGACTACCCGACCGCGATGACGGAGATCGATTATCCCGACGGCCAGCTCCTGACGTTCGCCTATGACTCCGGAGGCCGCCTCATCCAGCGCGGGGATCAGGACGGACTCGCGGAGGACTACGCCTACAACGCCCAGGGGCTGCTCTACCAGGTGACGGATAGCCTGGGGGACGTCGTGGTGACCTACAACTACAACGACCTGGGGCAGATGGTGCTGGCGACGCACGGCAACGGCTCGTACACGAACTACGAATACGACGCGGCGGGCCATCTCTTCAAGCTCATCAACCGCGCGCCCGACACGTCGATCAACTCGTCGTTCGTCTACGGCTACAACGACGACGGCCTTCGGTCCAGCGTGACGACGACCGACGGGACCACGAGCTACGCCTACGATGCCGCGGGCCAGCTCACGAAGGTGATCCTCCCCGGCGGCCGGACGATCGTCTACGCCTACGACGCGATGGGGAACCGCGCGACCGTCTCGGACAGCGGTGCCACGGTCACCTACGGCGTGAACAACCTCAATGAGTACACGGCGGTCGGCGGCGTCAGCTACTCCTACGACGCCGACGGGAACACCATCTCGAAGACCGGCCCGGGGGGCACCACGACCTACCAGTATGACGCGTTCAATCGACTGGTCGCGGTCCGCGCACCGGGGGACTCGTGGACGTATCACTACAATGCCCTGGGCGCGATGGACGCCGTGAACCACAACGGCGTGACGACCCATTACCTCGTCGATCCGAGGGGAATCGGCGTGGTCGTCGGCTCTTATGATTCCGGCCTCAACCTGGTCGCGCGGTACACCCAGGGAGCGGGGCTGGTCGGGCGGATCAACGGCGACGGGACGTCCTCGTTCTACGACTTCGACGGCACGGGCTCGACCGTGGGCATCAGCGGCGCCGGCGGAACCTACGCCGCGAGCTTCAGCTACCTGCCATTCGGCGAGACGCTCACGGCGACCGGCTCGTCGGCCGACCCCTTCCGCTTCGGCGGCCAGCTTGGCGTCGTTAGCGACGGCTCGGGACTGGACTTCATGCGGTCTCGGTTCTACGACGCCGGCCTGGGACGATTCCTCAACCGAGACCCGGCCGGCCTGGCGGGCGGCAGCAACCTCTATCGGTATGCCGGGAACAGTCCCGTCAATCAGGCGGATCCGACCGGCCTGCTCCCCGAGCTGATCCTCCTCAACGGAATCACGATCGACGCCGAGATGGCCGAGCTCGTGGAAGGCGTCGTCGAGGAAGGGATCAGCCAGACGATGCCGTACGGCGTGGAGGCTGCCGACACGATGCTGGCCACGGGTGAGCTGGCGACGGAGGAGGCGCTCGCGGCCAATTACCTGGCGTCTCTCGGCGTGACGAGCTTCCCGGGCACCGCGGGCCTGCCGAGCGCCGCCAGCCTGGGCATGGCACCGACCGCGGCTCCGGCGGCGGGAGTGGGCGCCGCGGAGGCCGCCCTCAGCGGCGGACTCTACACCCTCCTGGCCGCGGAGGTCCTGGTCATCTTCGTGGCCGCCGGTTCGATCATCTACGCGGAGAGCATCGGCCATCTCCCCCAGTGCGGGGATCTCGGGCCGCTCAACTTCCTCAACGGAAACGTCATCGCCTGCGACGACACCCCGACCATCACCGCCGAGTCGCTTTCCGCCCATGCCGACGTGAAGGTCGTCGCCCCTGACGACCCCAACTACATCTCCGGACCCGCGGGCTACGGCCCGGCGAATCACATCCTGCCGGACACCACGCTCCCCTACAGGATCGGCTTCGAGAACAAGCCGGATGCCTCCGCGCCGGCCCAGGTCGTCACCGTGACCCAGCAGCTCGACTCCGACCTCGACTGGAGCACATTCGAGCTGGGGAACTTCGGCTTCGCCGGGCTCAGCTTCCTCGTTCCCGAGGGCCTGACGTCCTACCAGACCCGGATCGACGCCACGGCCCTGGTCGGCGTCTACGTGGACGTTTCGGCCTCGTTCAACGTCCTGACGGGCCAGCTCGCGTGGACGTTCACGTCGATCGACCCGACCACGTTCGACCGGCCCCGCGGCAAGCCGCTGGAAGGCTTCCTGCATCCGAACGTCGCCGCGCCGGAGGGAGACGGTTACGTCACCTATCGGATCGCCCAGAAGGCGGGCCTCCGCTCGGGAACGGCCATCGACGCGAAGGCGACGATCGTCTTCGACCGCAACGATCCCATCGACACCGATCCCTATCTCAACACGATCGACGCCGGCGACCCCACGAGCACCGTCGGCTCGCTGCCGGCGATCTCTTACGCGTCCGACGTGACGGTAAGCTGGTCGGGACTTGACGAACCGGGGGGCTCCGGCATCGCCTCGTACGACGTCTACGTTTCGCAAGACGGCGGCCCATTCACCGCCTGGCAGGCCGGCACGGCCGACACCTCGGCGATCTTCCACGGCCAGTTCGGCCACGCGTATGGCTTTTACAGCGTCGCGACCGACGGCGTAGGTCATCGCCAGGCCACGCCAACTTCGGCCCAGGCGACCATCCAGTTCGTCTCCCAGGCGCCAACCTCCGTGGTCGTGACGTCCAGCCTCAGCCCTTCGACCTATGGCGACTCGCTGAGCTTCACGGCGGTCGTCTCCTCGAGTCGGCCCGGAACTCCGTCGGGCACCATCCAGCTCTTCATCGACGGCACGGCGTTCGGGACACCCCTGGCGCTCGTTGGCGGGAAGGCCGCGTTTCCGGCGTTCGGCTCGCTGCCGGCGGGGCATCACGTCGTCACGGCGTCCTACTCGGGCGACATCGCCTTCGACGCGGCGGAAGCTCCGGCGTTCACGCAGGACGTCCGCAAGGCCGTGCTCGTGGTGACGGCGGCGTCGAAGTCGATGAATCATGGCGACTCGCTTCCGGCGCTGACCTACGGGATCACGGGCTTCCGCAACGGAGACCCGTCTTCGGTCGTCGCGGGGGCTCCCTCGCTGGCCACCACGGCCACCTCGTCCAGCCCGGCGGGCTACTACGCGATCCACGCCGGCCTCGGCACGCTGACGGCGGCGAACTACGACTTCACCTTCCAGGACGGCCTGCTCGCGGTTCATCCGAAGATCCAGGACGTTCGCGTCCTCTGGGGCAACCGTTCGCTGTCGGTGATCGGCCTGAAGCGTGACCTCCCCTTCGACAACATCAAGGGCCTCGAGGTGGTCTTCAGCGACGACGTTACGGTGGACGGGGCCGCCCTCGTCCTCCGGGGATCCGGCGGCTCTTACGTGCCGAGCAGTTTCCATTACGACCCGGCCGCGCACTCCGCCCGCTGGGGCCTGCCGACGGCCCTGGACGTCGATCGGCTGATGCTGGCGCTGGACGGCGACGACGCGGCCGGCGACGGCCACGACGGCATCCGCGTCCAGGATCTCTATGCGGGCGATTTCTCGGTGGGCTTCGATGTCCTCCCGGGCGATGTCAACGGCGATCGCGTGGTGAACGCACAGGATGCGGTCATGGCCGCCAACGCCATTCGGGGGATCGGGGACATCGAGCTCCTGATCTGGGCGGATCTCGACGGGGATGGCGCCGTGACGCTGACCGACTATAACAGCATCCGCAAGCGCATCGGCAGGAAGCTGAGCTGATCGCCGGACCGGGAGTCCGGCGGCGGCTCCCGGTTCAGCGCGTGAGGCGATGACGATGAACACGCGCTGCTTCGGGAATGCTCGAAAGGACGTCCCGATCATCGGCCAGGGGACGTGGGAGATCGACCGAGGCGACCGCGCCGTGGCCATCGAATCGATCCGGGACGGGCTGGACTCCGGCATGGCCCACGTCGACACGGCGGAGATGTACGGCGATGCGGAACCGCTGGTCGCCGAGGCGATCGCCGGACGCCGCGACGAGGTGTTCCTGGTCTCCAAGGTGCTCCCCTCGAACGCCTCGGCGAAGGGAACGATCTCGGCCTGCGAACGCTCGCTCGGCCGCCTGAAGACGGACCGGCTGGACTGCTACCTGCTCCACTGGCGCGGCTCCTATCCGCTCGCGGAGACGATCGCCGCGTTCGAGGAACTTCGACAGGCCGGCAAGATCCTCTCCTGGGGGGTGAGCAATTTCGACGCGGACGACCTCGATGAGGCCCTGGCGATCGCGGGCGAGGGTCGGATCGCGTGCAACCAGGTGCTCTACCACCTTCAGGAACGCGCGATCGAGCATGCCGTGATCCCCTGGTGTGAGGCCCACGGTGTCGCCGTGGTCGGCTACAGCCCGTTCGGCCATGGCAAGTTCCCGAAGCCCGGCTCGCCGGGCGGGCGGGTCCTCCATGCGATCGCCGAGGCCCATGACGCGACGCCCCGCCAGGTCGCGCTCGCGTTCCTGTCGCGCCGGCCGCCACTGTTCACGATTCCCAAGGCGTCACGCGGCGAGCATGCCGCGGAGAACGCCGGCGCGGGGTTGCTGGCCCTCTCCGACGACGAGCTCGGGCGAATCGATGCGGCATTCCCGGTCGGCCCGAAGCCACGCTCGCTGCCCATGCTCTGAGCCTCGCTGCCGAAGGATCGAGGGGGCTGGAGACGGTCCCAGGAAGAGGACTTTCATCGCTCAATCGAGGAAGGTGATGTTATGATGTCTATCCTATGCATGGCTCTGGGCTTCGCGATCACGGCGGGCGTCGACGAGGTGCATGAGCTGACCCTCTCCGGGCCTGCGACGACCGACGCGTCGCTGGCAAAGTTGCGCGGCCTGACCTCCCTTCGACGGCTGCGGCTCATCGATGCCGGGACCACGGATGCCGGCCTGGCCCAGCTTGCGAGCCTCACGCAGATCGAGGAGATCTCGTTCTCAGGGATGAAGGTCGGGAACTCCGGGATCGCTCGGCTGGAATCGCTCACGAACCTGAGACGCCTCGATCTGAGCGACACGGACGTCAGCGACGCCGGCCTGAACTGCCTGGCGGGCATGTGGCGCCTCGAATCCCTGAGCCTCAAGGGGACCCGGGTCACCGATGCCGGCATGTTCGATGTCGCCACTCACACCAGCCTACGTGAATTGAACCTCGGCGAGACCCGGATCGGCGATGCGGGGATGATCTGCGTCGGATTCCGGAACCAGCGACTCCGGGAACTCAGGCTCGACGGCACGCAGGTCCATGACCGGGGGCTCGCTTCGCTCGCCGGGCTCTATCAACTCCGCGTGCTCTCGCTCAGGGATACGCACGTGGGAGATCCCGGGATGGCCCATCTCGCCGGCCTGTCGCGACTTGAGAGCCTGGACCTCGGCGGAACGAAGGTCGGCGATGCCGGATTGATGACCCTCAAGGACCTCCCCGCACTTCGCCTGATCGGCCTGCGCGAGACGTGCGTCACCGAATCTGGCCTGGCGGCCTGGCTCCGCGGGAAGAACGGCGTCAGGGCCGTCCGTTAGGCGGCTTCGACGAGTGCCCACGCGGCGGACCTGTCGGCCGCCAGGTCGCGAGGACTCATGGGCCGAACGGCCTCGCCGGGAACGCGATGTCCTGCAACAGGAGCTGAAAGTCGGGGCGGGGCCGGAGAGGTGCAAGGTCCGGATCCTCCGAGAACAACTGGTACTGGCGATTGCCGGCCGCGACGGCCATCCGGAGCGAACCCATCGCGCGGTCGTAATGTGATGTCGCGGCGGCCTTGCGATCGGCCAATTCTCCGGATCCGGCTTCCAGGGTGAGGTCGCCGATCCGTGCCTCGACGCAGGCGATGTTATAGAGGTCGATCAGCTCCGGGGTCGGCAATTCCGCGTAAGAGGCCGCGGCGCGCTGATACTCGGCGAGGGCGTCGCCGGGCAACTTGAGCTCGTTGAGCAGGGAGGCGAGGATCACCCGTGATGTCGAGAGGTCGCTGCGGTAGGCGCGGACCCGGGGATAGTCTCGGACCAGGTCCTGCTGCACCTCGATCGCGTGTTCCAGCCGCGGCCGGCCCTCGGCGGCGCGATGGATGGCCCGGAGGGAATCGCCGATGTTCGCCTCGACGAGGGCGACGAGCGACCGATCATCGGCCGAAGCCGGATTGTCGGCAGCGAGGCGTTCATGGAGCCGAAGAGCACGCTCGTATTCGGGGATCCCCTCGGCGGGGCGGCCGGTGTTATTCAGGAGCCAGGCCATGCCGCGATGAGCGTCCGCCAGGCCGCGACGATGCCGGGAGACCGTCGGCTGTTCCCGCAACAGCGGCTCCCACAGCTCGAGCGCCCTCCTGTACGCCTTCATGGCCCTCGCCGGCTGGCCGGACGTGACGAACAGGCTGCCGGCATTGGTCGTGTGCCAGGCCAGGTTTCTCCGGTATTCGAGGACGTCCGGACGGGTCCGGCAGACCTCCTCACCGATCGTCAGGCACTTCTCGAACTCGGACAGGCATTCGGCCGCGGATCCGGCGTTGCGGAGGCACAGGGCGAGGTCGTGATGGGCGTCCGCCAGCGCACTTCGATACTCCGGATCGGCGTCGCTCGCGACGACGGCTTCCAGATGCTGGATCGCCGCGCGATGCTCGCGTATCGCATCCTCGGGGCGATTGAGCTGTCCGTGCAAGAGGTTCCCAAGGGTGTCGTGGCTCCACGCGAGCTCCTTGCGAGCCCTCGCGTTTCCGGGCTGGCTGACCAATGCCTTCTCCTGCAGCTCGATGGCCTTCCGCAGATTCGCGGCGGACTCATCGGCTCGCCCGGCCAGGCTCTGGAGCTCACCCTGTCGGTAGAGCCCGAGCGCCAGGGCTCGCAGGCTTCCGGCATCTCCAGGACGTTCGCCCGCGATCGCCTCTCGGATCGTCACTGCGTGACCAGCGGCCTCGATCGCGTCCACCTGCGAGCCGACCTGGCCGGTAATCTTGGCGACCTGTTCGTAGGCCGTCGCCAGCTCGTCGCGATGCGACTCGCCGGCCTCGGTCTCGAGCACCGCCTGGAGCTTCTTGTAGAACTCGAGCGAAGATCCCAGCAACTTCTTGCGGAGCGCCTCGAGCTGCGGCTCCTTCAGGAGCACGTCCTCACTGGCGCCGGTGTGGAACGCCTCGATCGCCTGGCGGGCCAGGTCGAATCGCCGCTCCGCCTGCTGGCGGGCCGACACTTCTCGGGCGTTCGCCGCTCTCAGCTCGGAGTTCGCCCGCGCCTGGACGCTCAGGACCACCGCCAGCCCGGCGATCGCCATGACGGCCGTCTCGGCCATCGCCGTCACGAGCGTGCGATGGCGTCGCATCCAGCGGCGTGCGCGCTCGGCGAGCGGCTCCTTGCGGGCCGTCACCGGCTCATCGGCCATCCAGCGATCGACGTCATCGGCCAGCGCCCGGCAGGTTTCGTAGCGGTCCTCCGGGCGGCTGGCCATCGCCTTCAGGCAGATCGCCTCGAGCGCCGGGGCGATGGTTGCGTCGACCGCCCGGGGGGCCGGAAATCGACCCTCGCGGACCGCGGCCAGGATCTCTCCGACCTTTCCCTCGAAGGGAGCCCGCCCGCTCAGCAGGTAGTAGAGCGTGGCGCCCAGGCTGTACACGTCGGACTTCGGCCCGAGGAGGCCGATCTCCCCCGCCGCCTGCTCGGGGCTCATGTAGGCGGGGGTGCCCATGGCGCTGCCGGCGACGGTCTCCGCGGTGACACCGGAGGCCGGGACGAGAGCCGGCTCGGGGGGACTGACAACCGCATCCGCGCGGCCCAGCGGCTTCGCCAGGCCCCAGTCCACCACGAGCGTCTCGCCGTGCTTGCCGACGATCACATTGCCCGGCTTGATGTCGCGGTGGAGGACTCCCCGAGAGTGGGCGTAGCCGATCGCGTTGCAGACGTCGGTGAACCGTCGCAGCAGATTTCGCAGCTCCAGGGATCGTCGGCCCGGGTCACCATCCGAGCCGCGCTCCGCGTGGAACCGCTCGATCGCATCCTTGAGG
The DNA here is from genome assembly GCF_011064615.1 of Aquisphaera insulae. Lineage (GTDB taxonomy): Bacteria > Planctomycetota > Planctomycetia > Isosphaerales > Isosphaeraceae > Aquisphaera > Aquisphaera insulae. The sequence continues at coordinate 93,085 of NZ_JAALJH010000018.1, forward strand.
CTGTCTCCCTTGATGAACCGCATCGCATAGAAGGGGCGGCCGTCGGCGTACGAACCAAGGCCGTAGACGGGCACGATGCCGGGATGCTCCAGGCCGCCGGTCACCTCCGCTTCCAGGAGGAACCTCTGTCGGCTCGTCGGATCGTCCGCATGGGGGGCGAGGATCTGCTTGAGCGCCACCTCGCGGTTGAGCTCCGAGTCGATCGCCACGAAGACGGCCCCGAGGCCCCCACGCGCGTGGGGGCGGACGATGCGGAACCGCTGCCCGCCGGAGGAGGCCTCGCCGATCGCGTGATTGGGCGTGGACTCATCCACGTTCGTTGTCGCCTCGGAATCCCCGCCCACCACGCTCAGCGTCGCCTGCAGGTCCGGATCGCCGACGGCGGCGAGCGCCTCGATCGACGTTCGCCCCGGCTGCATCGCGGCGAGACTTGCCTCCGTGCTGCCGTGCTTCCGGACGAACAGCGAGGCCAGCGCCTCCAGGGCGGACCTCTCGTCCTCGCCGAGAAACCCCATCGCCTCCAGGTGATCGGACAGGGGAATGGATCGCGCCAGGGTCCACGCCCGGACCGCCTGGACGAGCTGGTCCTGGCTGATGACGTTGTTCTGGACGGCGATCAGGGCGAGCAACACGTCACGCGCGAGGGTCGTCTCGGCCATCGGGCAGGTGCTCCGGATTTCGGAACGGGGACCGTAGCAAGATCACGCGATAGAGTTCATCATGCAACCGGCCCGCGGGGCGCAATCGGACCGGGTCGAAGCACGAGAGGTCGTGATGACGGGGCCGAATCCGCTAAAATGGGCGTTGGATGCACAATCATCCGACGCGAACGACCCGGGACATAACCCCATACCCGGAGGCTTGCGGTGGGACCGGCGATGGATTTCACGCGTATCCCGATCATCGACGCCGCCGGCCTGAGCCGGGATCGCTCCGCCCGGGAGGCCGTCGCCCGTGAGCTCGACGCGGCCTGCCGGGAATGCGGCTTCTTCTACGTCGTTGGCCACGGCGTGGACGAGGGCCTGCAAGGGCGCTTGCGCGACCTGAGTCGCGCGTTCTTCGGGCTCGAGACCTCGGAGAAGATGCGGATACGGATGGCCCTGGGGGGCAAGGCCTGGCGGGGGTACTTCCGCGTGGGCGACGAGCTGACCTCCGGCAAACCCGACCAGAAGGAGGGGCTCTACTTCGGCGAGGAATTGCCCGCGGAGGACCCTCGCGTCCTGGCGGGCACGCCGCTCCACGGCCCGAATCTCTTCCCGGAGCGGCCGGCGGGACTCCGCGACGCGGTGCTCGACTACATGGCCGCGATGACGGACCTGGGGCATCGCCTCATGGCCGGACTGGCGCTCGGCCTCGGCCTCGACGAGGCGTATTTCGCCGATCACGGCACGCGGGAGCCGCTCACGCTCTTCCGCATCTTCAATTACCCGCCGTCGGCCGACCCGAGCTTGTGGGGCGTCGGGGAGCACACGGATTACGGCCTCCTGACGATCCTGCTCCAGGACGATGCCGGTGGCCTCGAGGTGAAGTCGCGGTCGAGCTGGATCTCGGCCCCTCCCCTGCCCGGCTCGTTCGTCTGCAACATCGGCGACATGCTGGACCGGATGACCGGCGGCGTCTACCGCTCGACGCCGCATCGCGTCCGAAATCCCGCCCCCCGCGATCGAATGTCGTTCCCGTTCTTCTTCGATCCCAGCTTCTCCGCCCCCGTCCGCCCGATCGAGATCCCCGGCCGCGATCGACCGCCCGATGATGCGGCCGAGCGCTGGGACCGCGCGAGCGTCCACGCGTTCGAAGGGACATACGGCGACTACCTGCTCGCCAAGGTCGGCAAGGTCTTCCCCGAGTTGCGTTCCACGGTGCTTTGACCGGGAGGATGGGTATGCGGATGGGGAGTTCACTGCGACTCGTGGCGGCCGCCGCCTGTTCGACGATGATCATGGCCATGAATCCCACCAATGCGGTCGCAGCCGAGACGCTGCCGCCCCTGTCGAAGGATCAGGCTTCCGCCTTCGCGCGGCTCGTGCTCAGGGGGCTCAACAGGGAGTACCCGAACAAGCTCGACCACGTGATGGCCGGGCCCGACGACGTGAAGGCGCCCCGGAGCCTTCATCCGGCCTTCTTCGCGGCCTATGACTGGCATTCGTGCGTTCACGGTCACTGGACGCTCTGCCGGTTGCTCCGGCTCTTCCCCGACCTTCCCCAGGCGGCCGAGATTCGGCATCTGCTCAACGACCACTTGACCACCGCGAACTTGAAGGTCGAGGCGGACTACTTCGCCCGCAAGGAGAGCAAATCGTTCGAGCGGACCTACGGCTGGGCCTGGCTCCTGAAGCTCGCCGAGGAGCTGCGCGGCTGGGATGACCCGGACGCGAGGCGATGGTCGGAGGCGCTCCGGCCGCTCGCGGACGCGATCGTCGCCCGCTACCTCGACTTCCTGCCGAAGCAGACCTATCCGATCCGCACGGGCGTGCATCCGAACACGGCCTTCGGGCTGGCGTTCGCCCATGATTACGCACGGGCCACCGGGAACGTCGATCTCCGGAAGCTCGTGGAGGAGCGGTCGCGGAACTACTACGGCGACGACCGCGACGCCCCGGCCCGATGGGAGCCCTCCGGAGCCGACTTCTTCTCGCCGGTCCTCGTCGAGGCCGATCTCATGAGGCGAGTCCTGTCCAAGGACGAGTTTCGCGGCTGGATCGGCCGCTTCTTGCCGGCGGCCGCGAAGGGTGAGCCGAAATCCCTCTTCGATCCGGCGATCGTCACCGATCGGTCCGACCCCCAGCTCGTCCATCTGGATGGCCTCAACCTGAGTCGGGCCTGGTGCCTGCGGGGCATTGCCGCGGCCCTGCCGTCGAACGACCCGGCCCGATCCGCGCTCACGGCCTCGGCCGGACGCCACGCGGCGGCCGCCCTCGGGCATGTTGCGAGCGGCGATTTCGCGGGCGAGCACTGGCTGGCGTCGTTCGCGGTGTTCTTGCTGACGACGGAAGGCGACTGATTTCGGAGAAGAAGGTGAAAGGCCGGGCCGCGTCGGCTGTAAGGGATGGTAGGAGAGAGACGATGCATGATCCACCCCGATTCGACGCGACCGAGCTTGCTGCTGCGGATCCGGGATCCCGGTGACAGACTGGCTTGGGAGCAGTTCGTCGAGATCTACGCGCCGCTCGTCTACCAGGCGGCGCGGCGGCGTGGCTTGCAGGACTGCGACGCGGCGGACCTGACGCAGGAAGTGCTGCGCTCGGTCTCAACCGCAATCGGCCGGCTCGAGTACGACCCCCGCAGGGGGACGTTTCGTGGTTGGCTTTTCACCGTGACGCGCAATGCCCTGAATTCGTTCCTGGAGGCTCGTCGACGATCGCCGCAGGCGACAGGAGATCCGGACGTCCAGGCGTTGCTCGAGGCGCAGCCGTCGCGTGGAGATTCGTCGGAAGAATGGGACCGGGAGTACCAGCTCCGGATCCTTTCCTATGCCGCCGAGCAGGTCCGGCCGTCGTTCGAGGACGCCACCTGGCAAGGCTTCTGGAGGACGGCCGTGGAGGGGAGGCCGAACAAGGAAGTCGCCGCGGAGCTCGGGATGTCGCTGGGGGCTCTCTACATCGCCCGGAGCCGCGTGCTGGGACGGATCCGGGAGCATGCACGCCTCTTGCTGGAGGATGAATCGCCATGAGCTTCGCCGCGACCTGCCCCGACGACTCCGCGTTGAAGCGATTGCTGGACGGGTTGCTCCCGGACGGCGAAACCGTACGCCTTCAATCCCACCTGGAGTCGTGCGGCGACTGCCAGGAACGGATTGAGGCGCTTGCGTATGACCGCCATGGGAACCCGCTATCCATTCCGTGCCCTTCGCCCCGGGTGATTCAGAGATACCTGGACGGCAACCTCGAGGACCATGCGAGCGACGTGATCGGACATCACACGGACGCTTGCCGGTCGTGCGGGGCCGTCCTCGAGGCGCTTTCGAGCGGTGAGTCTTTTGACGAGGCGTCTGGATGTCCTCCCGTGGCGGAGTGGCAGCGGCTGGTCGTCGGCACGCTCCCGGAAGGCCGACAGATCGCGCTGGAGGGCCACCTCGACGGCTGCGCGGCATGCCGTGATCGGCTCGAGGCACTCGCCGGCGGTGATGGTCTGCCGGGCCGCTTGGAAGCCCTACGCTCGGCTCCCGTTGCGGATGAGCCAGGCCTCAGGCGCGTCATCGGGGCGCTGAAGGACTGCTATCAGGCAGCCTCGGCGGCGACTGAGTCATTCCCGGCGTCGGGCGCGGTTCCCCCCGCGGAGTTGCTGGAGCTTCTGGACGCCCCCTCGAGTCCCGGCGATCTCGGGACGATCGGGACGTATCGCGTGCTCGAGGTCCTCGGCTCTGGTGGAATGGGAGTCGTCCTGCGGGGGTTCGACCCGGGGTTGAATCGGCCCGTGGCGATCAAGGTGCTCGCCCCGCAGCTCGCGACGAGCGGCACGGCCCGGCAGCGGTTCGCCCGCGAAGCCCGCGCGGCGGCCGCGATCCGCAACGAGCACGTGGTGGCGATCCACTCGGTGGATGAGTGGCGGGGCCTCCTCCCCTACCTGGTCATGGAGTTCATCCCCGGGCGGTCACTCCAGGCCCGGATCGAGGACCCGGTCCCGCTCGACGTGAACGCGATCCTCCGGATTGGGATGCAGGCCGCGACGGGGCTGGCGGCGGCCCATGCCCAGGGGCTCGTCCATCGCGACATCAAGCCGTCGAACATCCTGCTCGAGAACTGCGTCGAACGCGTGAAGATCACCGACTTCGGCCTGGCGCGGGCCGCGGACGACGCCAGCCTGACGCACAGCGGGTTCGTCGCCGGGACGCCCCTGTTCATGGCCCCGGAGCAAGCCCGCGGCGACGCGATCGACCACCGCGCCGACCTGTTCAGCCTGGGCGTCGTGCTATACGCCATGTGCACCGGCCGCTCACCGTTCCGGGCCTCGACGACGCTCGCCGTCCTCAAGCGCGTGTGCGACGACCTCCACCGGCCCATTCGCGAGACGAACCCGGACATCCCCGATTCGCTCTGCCGGGTCATCGATCGGCTCCTCGCCAAGGAACCCTCCGACCGGTTCTCGTCGGCCGACGAGGTGGCGAGGGTCCTGGCCGATCGCCTCGCGGCCCGCCAGCGAGGCGCGGCCGAAGGCCCCGACGCCATCGGATCGAACGATCCTCCAGCTTTCGGCCAGTCCCTCGTGGATCACCACGACGTCGGCCCTGAGAAGGAGATGACGAGGAGTCGCCGATCGCCTCGCAGGTTTCGGTCGGTGGCGACGATCCTCGTGGGACTTGCCGCGCTGGCGGTCGTCGCCTTCGCCGTGATTCACGCCATCCGCTGGATTCGGTCGGGCGTCATGTCGTCGCGCGAAATGGTTGCCCCATTGAGCCGGGTGATCGTCCGGCTCCCGGATCGCTCATTCGAGGTCTGGCTCAACGGAAGGCAGGTCGACCCCCTCCCGAACACGTTGATGTGTGTGCGGTCCTTGCCGCCAGGGCCGGTTATCGTGGATGCCCAACGTGAGGGGATGGCCCCGGGGCGGAAGTCTGTCTTCCTTAGGAGGGACTCTGAGCTGGAACTGGTCGTCTCGCCCGACGGAACCGTGGAGGTGCTCTTCGAGCGGTCGCTTGACACGTCGCCACTTCGACGAAGGCCCGAAGTGTCCGAACGTCGAGATTGGCTGGACAAACGCGTTCAGGACACCTTCCTGTCCGACCCCGAGGTCCTGGCCTTGATCGAGCGAATCAAGATCTTCCAGGAGGAGTACGACCATGTGAAGAGGATGACCAGGCGGGCAGGCGACCCGGCGTTCAAGGCGGTCCGGCAGGAGCTCGATCGGCTCAATGAGCAGTATAACGGTCTCTGGACCACGAAGGGCGCGGAGATACGCGGACGGCTGAAACGTGAGGAGGGCCTGCTCGGTCATGTCAGCGAGTAACGAACTCACGGTCGAGGTCGCTCGATCGTGATCAGAGTGTGGATGGGCTGGGATCCTCGAACTCCGAATTCAACAGCCGCTCCCGAAGAGCCTTGGTATCGTCTCCGAGCTCCGAGGGCGCAAACGTCAATAGGGTGATGATGTCCGCCTGGGTGTGCTCGGGCAGATTCTTGAGAACCCGTTCGACCATCGCGTCTCGCTTCGCGATGCTCTTACCTTCAAACTTCTCGTCGATCACGCGGACACGAATCGATGCGGAATTATATCGATATGCATCGGAATTTCGAAATCCTGCTTCTCGAAGTGCGTTCTCGACATCTCGAGTCTCGTCGGTCCGTTTTCGCTTCCAGCGAGAATTGCCGGTGCTCGTCGTGGTATCGCTGCGGGTCATGCCAGTTGCCCTCCTACCCAAGCGTAGATCTCCTTCGCGGTCTTGAGCAATGCCCTCGTCTCGCCCGTGTCGCGCCGGCCAGTCTTGTAGCGAAGGTCGGTGCTCCAGTCGAAGAGTCTCATTCGCCTTGCGAGCCTTAACGGCAGATTCACCCCGTGACTCTTGAGCATCCCCAAGAGGATTTCCGGCTTGTGCATCTTGGCCCCCTTTGTCAGCTCTTTCAGCATCTTCGGCTGATCAGAATCGGGCGTTCGCTCGAGGATGAGTGCCTTCAGACAACATTCAACCGTGTAGCCACCTATATACTGTGCATCCAGCGTCAGTCCCTCGCGGAGCAAGACCTCAGCGGCAATAAACCGTTGCGCGGCGACCTTCTGGAAGTCACGGCTGGACGTCGGAGGCATGGTGTCGCTTCTCCGCCCGCCGGATCCACCGCGTGGACTTCTTCCGGTCGAGCTTCTCCCAGACCTCGAAGAAGGAGTTGCGAGACTTCTCGCAGGCCTTCCGCTGGGACTTCAGGAGGTGGCGGGCCTCGGCGACCGCGGCCTCGTCCTCGGGCGGATCGGCGAGGAATTGACCGAGCTCGGCGGCGGCGACGACGGCGTCCTGGTGCTCGCCCAGGACGTCCTGGACGAGCGTCGCCAGGCGGATGAAGCGGCGGGCTTCCTTCTGGACATCGGGACCGAGGGCCGGGGCGATCAGCTCGGCCGTGTAGCGGGCACGCTTGGCGCGCTTGCGGACATCGTGGAAGGCCTGGTCGGGCGTGTGCGTCTTGAGGCCCCTGCCCCCCTTCTTCAACCGTCGCCAGGCGGCGCGGGCGATCGGCGGGAGGGCGACGCGGCAGGGCTGGTGGGCCTCGTCCACGAGGGGAGGTGTTTCCAGGGCCGATTCCAGCTCCGCGATCAGCCCGCGATAACGCTCGCCGTCGAGGGCCTCGCGGAGGACGCGCGAGTTCTGGTGATGCCGCTCATGGAGCCGGTTGAAGAACGGCTCGGCTCGGGCCGGCGCGGGCGAGTCGACGTTCTCGGTGGTCGCTCTCGACTTCGTCTTCTCGTCCCCTTGCAGGCGATTCTCGAGGATATCCAGGTCGCGGACGTCGCCGAGGAGTCCGGCCAGCCATTTCAGCTCTGCTTCCACGTGCTGGCGCCATTCCGGCTCGATCAGGTCGCGGAGAGCGTGCAACTCACTCCGGAGCCGCCGCGAGGACGTCCGCATCCGGTGGATCCCCTCAGGCTCGCCCCCACGGGCCGGCGGATTCGCGGCTCGCAGGCGCGAGAGTGCTCCTCGGATTGCCGACAGGATCAGGTCGGCGGCGGGCCGATCGGGCGAGCTCGCCGGGATGAACGCTTCTGCGGGGCTCTCCGCGAGCGGGGCGACGCGGATGGCGGGATGGTGGATGCCGTTTGCGGGGCCGCTCCCGTCGACCGAGTCAATGTCACCCGGGGTCGTCCCCGGACGGCGGGTAGGCGCCCGGCGTCGGGCTCTTGGCTTGAATCTGGGATTCATGAGGGCACCGATGGGTGCAAGAGACGGCCCGTCATTCTGAGGCGAAGCGGGCGGAGGCTGGGTCGTGAAGGGCTCTTCCCTGAACCTTCACGACCGTCAAGTCTAACGGGCCGGTGCGGTGTCGTGTCAAGCGGTTGGCAGGTTGGGCAAGAGCCGCCCAGGCCGATTGTGGCGGCAGTTCAGCTCGTTACGGCAGGCAGCAGGGCGCGGACGGTCTCCAGCGAGTCCGCCTCGGCGGCGGTCTTGTCCGTCCGCCACCGGAGGATCCGCGGGAAGCGGACGGCGATTCCCGACTTGTGGCGGGTCGATCGATTCAGGCCCTCGAAGGCCAGCTCGAAGACGAGCTCCGGCTTGACCGTCCGGACGGGCCCGAATTTCTCGATCATGTTGCGGCGGACGAAGGCATCCACCTTGCGGATCTCTTCATCCGTGAGCCCGGAGTAGGCCTTGGCGATGGGGACCAGCCCGCCCGTGGCCGGATCCCAGACGCCGAAGGTGTAGTCCGTGTACAGGCTCGCGCGCTTGCCGCTGCCGCGGGCGGCCAGGATCAGGACCGCGTCGATCGTGAGCGGCTGGACCTTCCACTTCCACCAGTCCCCCCGGCGTCGACCGACGCCGTAGGCGGAATCCCGGCGCTTCAGCATCAACCCCTCGGCCTCTCGCTCGCGACTGGTGGTCCGCGCGGTGGCCAGTTCCGGCCAGGTCGTCGCCGGCACCGTCGGCGACAGCCGGATCCGGTGGGCCAGCACCGGCTGGTCGCGTTCCACGCCCGCGACCAGGTTCGCAAGCCTCTGCCGGCGTTCGGTGAGCGGCTCGCCCCGGATGTCCGCGCCGTCGACCTCGATCAGGTCATATGCCATCAGGATGACCGGGACCTGTGCCAGGATCGTCTTCGTGACCGACTTGCGGCCGATTCGCTTCTGGAGCATCGCAAACGGCAGGACGCGGCCCTCCTCGAAAGGGAGGATCTCGCCATCGAGCGCCGTGCCGTCCGGAAGGCAATCGCCGACGGCGGCGAGCTCGGGATACGAGTCGGTGACGAGCTCCTCCCCGCGCGACCAGAGGAACGTCTGCCCTGCCCGGCGGATGAGCTGGCTGCGGATGCCGTCCCACTTCCATTCGGCCTGCCAGTCGAGGATCTCTCCCAGCGACTCGAGCGGATCCTCGAGCGGATAGGCGAGGAAGAACGGGTACGGCCGGCTGATGTCGGCGTCGGCCGGATCCTCGGCGATGAGCCGCCCGAAGAAGGCCGTCGTGGGCTCCCAGTCGCCCATCAACCGATGGGCGACGACCGCGGGATCGACCTTGCCGAACGTGCCGATGGCCCGGGTGACGAGCTGCTGCGAGACGCCCACCCGGAAGGCCCCGCTGATGAGCTTGTTCCAGACGAACCGTTGCGGCTGGTCGAGCGACCGCCAGGCCGCCACGACCGCCGCGTGCTGGGCCTCCTCGCTCATACTCCTGAGCGGGAGGAGGCGATCCTCGACCCAGCGGCAGAGGGCCAGGTCGCTCGATTCGCGCGGCGGCGGGAGCAGCAGTGCGATCGTCTCCGCGATGTCGCCGACGGCGTCGTAGCTCTCCTGGAAGAGCCACGGCGCGATGCCGGCCTCCTCCATGGCCCAGGCGCGAAGCCTCGCGCTGGGGACGACCTGCCGGGGCTTGCGGCCGATGAGGAAGTACACGGCCCAGGCGGCATCGGCCGGTGAGACCTTGCCGAAGTAGTCCACCAGGGCGCGGACCTTTTGCGAAGTCTTCGTCGTCTCGTCGAGCGCGACGTACAGGTCGGCGAACGCCTTCATGCGGTCGACTCCTCGGCAGGCCGCTCTTCGGAGAAGGCCAGGTTCAACGCATCGGAATTCGCCCCGAGGACAGGCCCCTCCGGCTCCGAGGCGTCGTCGCGCTCGCCCGTGTAACGAGTTGCGAGGATGCCGGCGTCCTTGCCCTGTTCCTGGAGCCAGCGGGCGACGACCGACGTGTAGCCGTGAGTGAGGAGCACCCGTTCCGCGCCCGTCGCGTCGATCGCGGCGAGCAGGCTGGGCCAGTCCACGTGATCGGAGAGGACGAATCCGCGATCGACCGACTTCCGCCGTCGCGGCCCGCGGATTCGCATCCAGCCCGAGGCGAATCCGGTGGAGATCGGCCCGAACCTGCGGAGCCAGGGCGTCCCCTGCACCGACGGCGGCGCGACGATCAGGGCCCGCGACCAGTCGGTCTTCTTCTCGGCGTCGCCGGCATACGTCGTCGCGGGAAGTGCGACCCCGGCCGCGCGATAGGCCCGCGTCATCACCTCGACGGCGCCGTGGGTGTAGATCGGGCCGGGCAGGTCCCCCTTCGCGGCCAGGCCGGCGAGGATCCTCTGCGACTTCCCCAGGGCGTAAGCCATGACGAGGCTCGCCTTGCCGGCCTCCTGATTCGACCGCCACCAGCCGAGGACCTCGTCGAAGACGGCCTCCTGCGGCTGCCATCGATAGATCGGCAGGCCGAAGGTCGATTCCGAGATGAAGGTGTGGCAGCGGACGGGCTCGAACGAAGCACACGTCAGGTCGGGCTCGGTCTTGTAGTCGCCGGACGCGACCCAGACTTCGCCCCGGTGTTCGACCCGCACTTGAGAAGACCCGAGGATGTGCCCGGCGGGGTGGAACGAAACGCGGACGCCGCGGATGTCCAACGTTTCACCGTACGGGAGTGTCTCGATCTCCGCGGTCTCGCCGACGCGGGCTCGCAGGACGGTGCGGCCGTCGTAGCTCGTGAGGTACTTGCCGCATCCCCAGCACGCATGATCCGCGTGAGCATGCGTAACGACGGCCCGCGGCACCGGCCGCCAGGGATCCACGTGGAAGTCCCCAGCGGCGCAATAGAGGCCCGCGTCGGTCGGTTCGAGGAGTGCTTTGCTGGGCATCATGTCGGGATTATAGGCACGAATCGTGCCCCGAGGTCGTAAATGAGGAGCTTGTCGCGGAGCAGAGTCCATCGGAGGACGGGATGGTCAATACAGGCCGGGCCGGACGACGATACATCCGCTTCCGGGGTAGGAGGCCGCATGGATCAACAGCTTGAGGCCGATCGTGATGAAGAGGGCACACCCGAAGAGGCCGGCCCAGGCTCGACGTTCGCCGAAGAGACCCGCGGCGGCGAAATAGGGGGACACCCACCAGAGTTGCCAGAGAGCCTCGATGTTCGTGCTCGTGCTCCGGAACGGATTATTCACCCACAGGACGAGGGTATATACGAGTAGCGAAGTGGACAGGATCGTGATCCCCTTGATTCCGGTCGGGGGCGATTCGGCCATGGAGCGGAAGAGCTCGATGAGAAAAGTGCCGATGGCGAATCCGGTGAGGAGGAGGATCGCTTGCCGGTTCCAGGAGTAGTCCGCCTGAAACTCCGATCCCCATCCGATCCCGAGGATAATCGACGCATGGAGTGCGACGGTCGTGACGATGAGGCGGTCGTGACGCGCGAGGCAACGCCCGATTCGTTTCATGGCCAGCCTCCCAGGCGCAACGCCTGTGCCGCGTCTCCACGGCCCGCATCTCCACAACGGCAAGTGTGATGAACTCAGGACGCAATCGCAAGCAAGGACGGGATGGGGAGCAAGCCCTTGCGAATGACGCAACTCAGGCCTGGTCACTGCAGCGGGTGCAGGCCCGCTTCCCTGCGATGCTCGTTCACGAGAGCCAGCGCCCGCGGCTCGTCCTTGAGCAGGCGGATGAGCTGTGAGGACGAACAACCCAGGGAGAGGGCGGCTCGCTTCGGCTCCCACGCGACCTCGGCGAGGACGTCGAGGGCCTCGGAGAGCACGGCGGGGAAGTCATCGTGACCGGGATTGACCGAGATCTTGCCGCCGCGGCAGCGTCGGGACCAGAGGTCGGTCGGGCGATACGGATCGAGGCCCGTCGCCCCGGCGGGACGTCGGATCTCGAGGGCGAGCTTGACGCGGAGGCGAAACAGCGCGGTGGCGCGGTTCTCGCCCTGGGTCCGGCGCTCGGCGGCCTCGGCGGAGAGGCCGGTCGGGCGATGGGTCAGGATGACGGCGGTTTCCACCTTGTTCCGATTCTGGCCGCCGGGGCCGGATCGTCGGGTGGCGCGAAAGTCGCACTCGGCGGCCAGGGCGTCGGGCGCGAGCCTCGCGGGATGGTCGGTCGAGCTCATGAGGAGATTCACGCGGCGGGGATCTGGCCCAGGAACGACTCGAGATCGGCCACCGTTGCGGCGCCCGTCGTCCCGAGCTGGTGGATGACCACGGAGGACGCGACGGCCGCCAGCGCGATCGCCTCCCGGAGCGTCGCCCCGGCGGCGAGCGCGGCGGCGAGGTTGGCCGTCACGGAATCCCCCGCGCCGACGATATCGATCGGTCCCCGCACCGGGAGGGCGGGGACGTGCTGGGTCTCGCCGTCGGTCCCGGCGGCGACGATCCCGCGCTCGGCGAGCGTGACGAACACCGGCCGGCGGTTCCGCCCCGCGAGCGTCGCCGCGATCGCTCGGACCGAGGCGAGGTCGCGGTCCGCGTCGGCACGCTCGCCGAGCAGGGCGGCCAGCTCGACCGCGTTCATCTTGAAGCTCAGTCCCGGCCAGTCGGCCAGGCCGCGGCGGGAATCCGCCAGGATCGGCAGGTCGGGGTGAGCGGCGGCCAGGGCGGCGATCTCGTCGAGCAGTCCCCGCGTGACCACGCCCGTCTCGGCCCGGTCCACCTGCTCGAGGACGATGAGGGCGTCGAGCGTCGGTCCCAGGGCGCGAAGATCCTCGCGGAAGCGATTCGTCAGCGAATCGGGGGTCGGCGTCCAGTTCCTGGAGTCGAGTCGATTCAGCTCGACCGGGGGCCTGCCCGGCTCGATCAGGAGCGGCTTGCAGTAGGTGAACGTGCGCCGCTCGGGCGTGGTGAGGAAGTGGTCGAGGACGACGCCGGGCTTGGACCCGAGTGCCCGGCGAAGCTCGTAACCCTCGCCGTCGTCACCGCAGAAGCTCATGGCGAGGATCCGGCCGACACCCAGCGCGACCAGGTTGTTCAGGATGGTCCCCGCGCCGCCGGGCTGGGCCCGGACCGAGACGACCTGGTGCACCGGCAGGCCGGTCTCGATCGACGTCTCCTGCCGCGCCGGATCGATCTCGAGATAGCGGTCCAGGCAGAAGTCGCCGAGGACCCCGATGGTCAGCCCGGAAAAGGCCGAGGTCAAGGCGCGGAACCGGTCGTGGTTCATGAGTCGGCCCGCAGGAGCAGGTGGTGGAGGTTGTGGATGAAGGCCGCGTTGTCGGACTGGACGTAGTGCATCTCCCCGCCCATCCGCGCGTAGCTCTTGCAGAACCGCAGGTAGTAGGCCGGGTTCGACTTGGGGGGCTCCCCCTGCGTCCAGTCCCAGCCGCCGCCGTCCTGGAGGTCGACGACGAAGATCGAATGGCCGGAGACGATCGGCCGGCCGTCCTGGAGCCGGAGGTTGTTGACGCAGCTCAGCGTCTTCTCGAAGACCTGCGGCCCCATGATCGCCGAGCCCACGGAGAGGACGACGCCGTCGTCCAGGGTGTCCACCGATCCGGCCATCAGGCGGAAGTCGGCCGCCGCCGCCCGGCCGATCGCGGCACCGTTGAACATGGGATGATTGGCGATGATGTCGTAGCCGATCCCCGGATGGATCGTCATCGCCACGCCATGCCGGAAGGCACCGGCCAGGATGGACGCCTCTTTCCAGCGGTGGTGGACGTCGATCCGGCCCGACGGCAACCCGTGAGCGTGCATCGCGAGCAAGGTGTCCGCCCAGGCGGGGGCGAGCGGGTGCAAGGGGGCCTCGCGGAGGAGCCGCTCGAGCTCCGCTCGCTGCGGCAGCGTGGTCCCGTCCTCGGCGATGAATCGGCCGAGCGAAGCCCCGTAGCCCTCGCCGCGGAGGCCGCCCGAGAGCAGGGCCAGGTGGATATTGCGGCCGGTCTCCTCCCAGGAGCCGAACGTCCCGGTGGCGACGTTGGCCCGGACGCTCTCGGTCGACCGGCCGAACCAGGAATACTCCCAGTCGTGGATCGTCCCCGCGCCGTTGGTGGCCAGGTGGGTGAGGAAGCCGCCATCCATCAGCTCCGTGAGGAGCCGGACGGCGCCGTTGCGGAGCAGGTGGGCGCCGTAGATGAGTATCACCCCGGCGCCCTTCTCGCGGGCCTGCCGGATCTTCGCCGCGGCGGCCGTCACCTGGGCGGCGACCGGCGCGGAGAGGGCCGGCGGCGGCGCGGCGGGATCGATCACGACGTCCTCGACGCGCGTGAGGCTGTTCCTCTGCTCGAGCGGCAGGGTCTTCAGTCGGCTGAGATCGAGCGGCCTGGCTGTCATCGTCCGAGGATCCGTTGCAGGAGCGGGGCGGCATCGCGGTAGTCCGGGATCAGGACATCCGCCCCGACGCCCGTGAGCCGCTCGCGCTTCCATTCGTCCATCTTGCCGGAGCCGTTGTTCGCCTCGTCGCTGCAGACCGCGACGGCGAGCCCGCCGGCCTCCTTGGTGTTCTCGATCTCCACGTAGCCGTCGCCGAACGAGAGCAGCCCCGCGCCCGGGATGGCATTCTCGCGGAGGATCCGCTCGATGACCATCTTCTTGGAGAAGGTCTTGTAATCGTCCTGGGCGCCGTAGATCCGCGGGCCGAAGAACTCGTTCAGGCCCAGCAGCTCCGCCTCCTGCTTGACGAAGACCTCGTCCGTGCCGCTGGCGAGGTAGATGGCCAGGCCCCGGCCGCGGAGGTCCTCGAGCAGGGCCCTGGCGCCGTGGACGAGCAGCTCATCGGGACGGATCGTGCCGGCGCGAAGGCCCTCGACGCGGTCGGCGATCCGGAGGTCGAGGCGGCGGAGGTACTCGTGCTTGTACCAGAGCGGCTCCTTCGGCTCGCCGCCGCGGTCGCGGATCCGGTCGGCGAGCTGGATCATCTGGTAGATCGTCTGCTTGCCGTTGAGCCGCATGATGTCGTCGTAGGCCAATCGCCGGCGATCCTGTTCGGACTCGCCCGGCAGCGGCGGCAGGGCCTCGGTGAACATCGGGACCATGACCTCGGGCCAGCCCTGGCGGATCAGCGACAGGGTGCCGTCGAAGTCGAACAGGACGTGGCTGATCCCCGGCCTGGGGGAGAACGAGGGCCGGAGGATCACCTCCCCGGCGAATTCGCCCGACGAGGGGACGGCGGAGTCCGGCGGTGTGGGCACGCTCATCGTGTCTGGATCGTCCTGGGGAACGTGGCGGGATCCTCGGTCGGCGGCCGGCGACCATGACCCGGCCTCGCTGGGACGATGATACGTCCGAGAGCCCCGGACCGCGAGAGTGGACCGGGGCGGAAACTTGCCGGCTCGCGGGCCGGCCTGTAACCTGAACCGGGCGAGGCCGGCGCCCCGCGCGGCGGGATCGCGCCCGGGCGTCGGCGGCCCGCAGTCGGAGACTCGTCCCGCCGATGCCCGTAGCCCGCTGGAAACGCCCGCTCGCCCTGACGATCAAGGTGGCCGTGACCCTGCTGGTCCTCTGGGCGCTCGGGCGGCAAGTGCTCCGGACCTGGGACGACCTCAGGAGCCATGAGGTGGCCTTCCACCTCCGGCCCGCTCGGCTGGTCCTGTCCGGTCTTCTCTATCTGGTCGGCCTCGGCTGTTGCGGTGCCTTCTACCAGCAGGTCCTCCGCGCCAGCCCCTCGCCGATCGGGATCGCCCCGGCCCTGCGAGCGTACCTGATCAGCCACCTGGGGAAATACGTCCCCGGCAAGGCGATGGTCGTCGTGATCCGGGCGGGCCTGTCCGTCCCCTACGGGGCCCGCGCGGCGACGTCGGCGATCGCCACGTTCTACGAGACGCTCGTGATGATGGCCTCCGGCTCGCTGGTCGCCGCGGCGGGCTTCGCGCTGGCCGGCCCCAGCCCGGTGCTGGCGCTTCGGCTGCCGGCGGTCGGGACGATCGCGGTGGAGCAATACCAGCTCGCGGCGGCGGCCTCGCTGGGGCTTGCGCTCGCGTTCCTCCTCGTGGTCATGCCGTGGGCCTTCCGAAGACTCTCGCTCCTCTTCAGCCTCCCGTTCCCGAAGGTCGGGGTGGAGGCCCTGCCGCGGTTCGACGGCGGATTGATGCTCCGAGGGCTCGGCTGGACGACCGCGACATGGATCTGCTTCGGCGCCAGCCAGATCGAGGTCGTCCGGGCGCTCGTCCCGGTGGAGGCGAGCCGCTGGCCCGGGCTGATGCCGGTGGTGACGGCCGCGGTGGCCTTCGCGACGGTCGCCGGCTTCCTCGTCGCGGTGATGCCGGGGGGGCTCGGCGTCCGCGAGGGGATCCTGATGCTGGCCCTCGCGCCGGCGGTCGGCGGGGAGGACGTCGCGGTGGTCGCCGCGCTGGTGCTCCGGCTGGTCTGGGCGGCCGTGGAGGTCCTGTCCGCGATGATCCTGCTTCCCCTCGGTGCTCACGCACGGCGGGTCCCCCAACTGCCGGCCGAGGCCGGATCGAGCGTGCCATGATCAGCGTCGTCATCCCCGTCTACAATGAGGAAGGGAGCCTGAGCGAGCTCCACCGCCAGCTCGCGAGCGTCCTCGCCGACGGCCGGCTCGGGCCGCATGAGCTCGTCTTCGTGGACGACGGCAGCACCGACGGATCCTGGCGGACGATCTCGGAAATCTCCCGGGCGGACCATCGCATCCGGGCCATCCGATTCCGCCGCAACTTCGGCAAGGCCGCGGCGCTCACGGCCGGGTTCCAGGCGGCGCAGGGCTCGCGGGTCTTCACCATGGACGCGGACCTCCAGGACGATCCGGCGGAGATCCCCCGCTTCCTGGCCAAGCTCGACGAGGGATTCGACGTGGTCAGCGGCTGGAAGAAGGTCCGTCACGACCCGTGGCACAAGGTGATCCCCAGCCGGATCTTCAACGCGATGGTGAGCCGGATGACCGGCTGCCGGCTGCACGACCACAACTGCGGCTTCAAGGCGTACCGCGCGGAGGTCCTCCGCGAGGTCGGCATCTACGGCGAGTTGCACCGGTTCGTCCCGGTCCTGGCACACGCCCGGGGATTCCGCGTCTCCGAGATCGTCGTGACCCATCGGGCCCGGCGGCACGGCCGCTCCAAGTACGGTTTCTCGCGGTTCATGAAGGGATTCCTGGACCTGCTCACGGTGCGGTTCCTGACGGGCTTCCGGCAGCGTCCGCTGCACATCCTGGGCGGGGCCGGGCTCGCGCTCACGAGCGTCGGCGTCCTCGTGCTCCTGTACATGGCCGGGCTCTGGGTCGCCGGCGAGAGGCCCATCGGCAACCGCCCCCCGCTCCTCTACGCGCTCGCGTTCCTGATCGTGGGGGTCCAGCTCCTGGGCGTGGGGATCCTCGCGGAGATGGTCACGTCCTACAACATCCGCCCCGGAGACACCTACAGCATCGCCGAGCGGCTGGAGCCCCCGGACGAGGATCCCGAAGGATGAGCCGGGGCGGACGTCTCGACGCCTGGGGCGGGTCGGTCCCGATCGGCCTGGTGGCCTGCGTCGCCCTGGCCCTGGCCGCGCGGGGACTGGCGAGCCCGCTGGAGGCGGCGTCGTTCGTCACCGGGGCCGTCTGCGTCTGGCTGACGGTCAAGGAGAACGTCTGGAACTTCCCGATCGGCCTGGTGAACGTCGCGACCTTCGGCGTCGTCTTCGCCCGCGCGGGGCTGTACGCGGATGCGGCCCTCCAGGCCGCGTATTTCGCCCTCTGCTCGCGCGGCTGGTATCTCTGGGCCCTGGGCGGTGAGGACCGTTCGGGCCTGAAGGTGGCGGTCGCCGGGGCCGCGGAGCGGCTCGGGGTGGCCGCCGCGGTGGCCGCGATGACGGCCATCGTCTGGCCGATCCTCGCCCGCGCGGGCGACTCCGCCCCGTTCTGGGACGCCTTGACGACGTCCATCAGCCTCGGGGCACAATGGCTCCTGAATCGCAAGCGGCTGGAAAGCTGGCTGGCCTGGATCCTCGTCGATGCCATCTATGTTCCCCTGTACGCGTCGAAGGAGCTCTACCTGACCGCGGTCCTGTACGCGATCTTCCTGGGGATGGCGGTCCTGGGGCTCCGAGAATGGCGGGCGCGGGCGGATCGCTCGAAGCCGGCCGTGGCCGCGGAGGTGCCGGGATGACGCTCGGCTTCGTCGTCGGGAAGTTCTACCCGCCGCATCGCGGGCACAAGTACCTGATCGAGACCGCGAGGCGGCAGGTCGATCACCTGGTCGTCATGGTGGCGGATCATCCGTCGCAGGTGATCCCCGGTGCGTTGCGGAAGGCCTGGCTCGAGGAGATCCACCCGGACTCCGACATTCGGCTCGTGCCCGACGAGCTCGGCGACGACACGGCGCTCTGGGCCGAGTTCACGCTGGGATACCTTGGCCGGGCGCCGGACGTCGTCTTCACGAGCGAGGATTACGGTTGGGAATTCGCCCGGCTCATGGGGGCACGTCATGTCCTGGTCGACCAGCCAAGGGCCGCGGTGCCGATCTCCGGGACGAAGGTCCGCGAGTCGCCCCTCGATCATCTGGACTGGCTGGAGCCATGCGTCCGGGCCCACTTCGTCCGCCGGGTTGTGCTTGTCGGTGCGGAGTCGACGGGGAAGACGACGCTGGCCCAACGGCTGGCCCGCCGCTTCGGGACGATCTGGGTCCCCGAGTACGGCCGCGAGCACTGGGAGGCGAAGATCGCGGGGCTCTCGATGGACGACCCGGCCCCGTCCTGGACGCGCGAGGAGTTCGTCCAGATCGCGAGCACGCAGCAGGCCCGCGAAGGCGAGCTGGCGAGGGCGGCCGACCGCGTCTTGTTCTGCGACACCAACGCCTTCGCCACCGGGACGTGGTTCGAGCGTTACCAGCATCGGCGCGATCTCGAGGTGGACGCCATCGGCGCGCGGGACCGCGTGGACCTGTACCTCCTGACGGCGCCGGACGTCCCCTTCGTGCAGGATGGTTTTCGCGACGGTGAGCGGATCCGCGGCTGGATGCACGGACGGTTCCTCGAACAGCTCGCGGCGGGGAAGACGCCGTGGCGTTTGCTGGAGGGGCCCTATCCGGATCGCGAGTCCGCGGCGGTCGCCGCGATCGAGGAGCTTCTCCGGGAACGCCGGCCGGTGCGTTGACAGGAGCGGAGACGGCCTTGATGCTAGTAAAGGCCCATGCGCTTCCGGTTTCGCGCGTCGGGCCTCCCTCCCGTTCACCCTCCCCGCGAGCCAGACGATGCAGGATGAGAACCTCGACCTCGGCACCGATCTTGAGCCGCGCCGGAGCGAGCCGCGGCAGTTCGTGGCGATGATCGTCATCACCGCGAGCGTGGCGATTGCCCTGGGAGTCCTGCTCCGTCAGCCGTCGATGATGGGGGCGAATGATATCTCGCGCTGGTGCACGGTCTGGAGCCTGCTGGAGCGCGGGACCTACGTCATCGACGAATGCCCCTGGCAGGTGGAGACCCAGGACAAGGTGAAGCGTGCGCCAGCGGGGGCCCCGAAGGACGACGAGTCGGCGAAGCACTACTACTCGAGCAAGCCCGCCCTGCTCTCCACGCTGATCGCGGGGATCCTCTACCCGGCCCGCAAGCTCACCGGGGTGCCGCTGGACCGCGTGGTCCTCCAGGAGCGTGAGGAGCGCTGGACCCAGAAGCCCGATCCCGGGTCGCCGGGGGGCGTGAAGGGGGTGCTCGAGAAGCCCCCGGAGGCGGTCAAATGGCCGGCCTACGTCTTCTACTTCAAGCCGGTGATGATCCTCCTGAACATCATCCCCTTCGCGGCCTTCCTGATCCTCTACGCGCGGTTCCTGGACCGCTACGCCGCCGGGGACTGGACCTGGTTCTTCTGCCTGGTGGCCGCGGCCTTCGGGACCTATCTCCTCCCGTTCACGCAGACGCTCAACAACCACACGGTCGCGGCCTTCTCCGCCTTCTTCGCGATCTACAACCTGCTGCGGATCTGGGATGAGGGGCGGCTTTCCGGCTGGCGGTTCGCGGCCGTCGGCTTCTTCGCCGCGTTCGCGGCGGTCAACGAGATCCCGGCGCTCGCCTTCCTCGCCCTGGCGGTGGGGCTGCTGCTCTTCCGATTCCCGAAGCCGACGCTCCTCTTCTTCCTGCCCGCGGCGATCGTGCCGCTGGCGGGCTCGGTGGCGTCGCAGTACGCGGCGATCGGCGAGGTGAAGCTGGTCTACACGGAGTTCGGCACCGAGGCTTACCTGTGGGAGGGGAGCCTCTGGAAGACACCACTGGAGATGGACGCGCTCAACGATCCGTGGTTCAACCCGGAGCAGGCGGCGAAACGGGGGCTGGTCGCCGAGTCCTATGCGAAGTACCTGTTCCACATGACCCTCGGCCATCACGGCTTCTGGTCGCTCACGCCGATCTTCTTCCTCTCGCTGGCGGGGCTGATCCGCCTCCTGCAAGGGGGCGGACGGGGCCTGGCGGCGGTGGCCCTCCTGGTCTGCCTCGCCAGCCTGGGAGTGGGGACCTGGATCGCTCTCGATCAGGCGGCCTGGATGTCCGGCGGGACGTACCATCCGTACGCGCGCGGCCTGCTGGCGATCCCGGGCCTGCTGGGGTTGCTGGCGTTCCTGGGCTGGTGGTCGCTGGTTCGCCGCGGCGGCTCGCCGATGGCGGTCGGGGCCTGGATCACGGCGGTCCTCACGGCGGTGATCCTGGCCTTCTACACCTGGACTCCGCAGGCCCGCAACTACGGCGGCTCGACCCAGGGCCTGCGCTGGCTTTTCTGGCTGATCCCGTTCTGGTTGATCGTCCTGCCGGCGGGAGTCGCGGGGGGCCAGACGCGGCGATGGATCCGCGTGGTCTCGCTGCTGGCCCTGCTGGTCTCGGCGATGTCGGTCGGCTACGCGGTGCGGAACCCGTGGACGCACCCGTGGGGGCTGGATCTCCTGGAGCACCTGAACCTCTACACGCTGCCGCGATGAGGAGGGGGGGGAGGAGCTGCGCGATGAGCAGGCCGTTCGCGAATCGAGCGGAGGCCGGCCGGGTCCTCGCCGAGGGCCTGACGGCGTACGCGGGCCGCGCCGACGCGATCGTCCTGGCTCTGCCGCGTGGGGGCGTCCCCGTGGCCTTCGAGGTCGCCCAGGCCCTCCGGCTGCCGCTCGACGTCTTCCTCGTCCGCAAGCTGGGTGTCCCGGACCAGGAGGAACTCGCCATGGGGGCCGTGGCCTCCGGCGACGTCCTCGTGATCAACGATGAGCTCGTGCGCTCGCTCCGCGTCCCGCGGGATGAGGTTGAGGCCGTGATCCTCCGCGAGCGGCAGGAGCTGCACCGTCGAGAGCAGGTCTATCGTGCGGGCCGGCCGTCGCCCGACCTCAAGGCGAAGACGGTGATCCTCGTCGACGACGGCCTGGCAACGGGATCGACCATGCGGGCGGCGGTCCGGGCCCTTCGGGGGCTCGGTCCGGCGCGGATCGTGGTGGCGGTCCCGACCGCGGCACCGGCCACCTGCGAGGAGATCCGATTGCTCGCGGACCAGTGCGTCTGTTCGATCACGCCGGAGCCTTTCCGGGCCGTCGGCCTCTGGTATGACGACTTCAGCCAGACGAGCGATGAGGAGGTCTGCGATCTCCTGAAGCGAACCGGCACAACCTGACCCGCCGAGCTGATCGCGGATGGGCCGGGCTATCGCGTCGCACCGCGGGGATCCGACTCGGCCACGGCCGCCGAACCGGAGGCGCACGGCAGATTGACGGTCACTGTCGTGCCTTGACCGAGCGCACTCTCGAGCGTGATGGTCCCGTGGTGCGACCCGACGATCGACCGGCAAATCGCCAGCCCCAATCCAATCCCGCCCGTGCGTCGGCTGCGGGCCGAGTCCACCCGGTAGAAGCGATCGAAGACCCTGGGCAGATGCTCCGGGGCGATGCCGATGCCGGTGTCCGCGACGACGAGTCGCACCTGCCCGTCGGCGGCACCGGCCCGGACCTCGATCGTCCCGCCGGCGGGCGTGAACTTGATCGCATTGTCCAGGAGATTGAATAGCAGGCGGCGGAGCTGCTCCGGATTGCCCACGACCCGGCAGGGCGCGTTCGCCTCGACGGTGAGCGTCTGCTCGCGCTCGGAGGCCACCACCCGGACGTGGTCCGCGATCTCCTCGATGACGGCGTCGATCTCGACCGGCTCGCGCCGGTTGGAACCGAGGCCGGCATCGCCGCGGAAGAGGATCAGGAGCGCCTCGGTCAGCCGGGAGAGGTGGTCGATCTCCTCCAGCATGTCTTCCAGGCAATCCCGGTACTGGTCGGAATCGCGCGGGACGCGGAGGGCGACCTCCGCCTCGTTGCGGAGGATGGCCAGGGGCGTCCGCAGCTCGTGGGCGGCGTCGGCCGTGAATCGGCGGACCTCCTGGAAGGAGCGCTCGAGCCGTTCGATCATGCCGTTGAAGGTGTCCGCCAGCCGGCCGATCTCGTCGTCGGGGTTGGCCACCTCGATCCGCCGATCGAGCTGACTGGCGGTGATCTCGTCGGCCGTCGCCACGATCCGCTGCACCGGCGCCAGGACCTGGCGTGCGAGCATGATGCCGCATCCGAGGGCGCCGACGATGGTGAGCAGGCCACCGACGAGGATCATGGCCGCCGAGGCCCCGGTGGAAATCGTCCCGTCGCCACGACCCAGCAGCTCCCGCCTCATCAGCAGGTAGAGGACGACGCCAAAGGCCGCGAGCAGTCCGGCGATCACGGCGCCGCACCATAGGGTCAGCCTCCATCGGAGGCTCATCGGTTTCATGGAGCATCCCGCAGGGCGTAGCCGACACCGCGAACGGTGTGGATCAGCGTCCGCAGGTCCGGCCGCTCGATCTTCTTGCGGAGGAGGGTGATGTAGACGTCGATGGTGTTGGTGAGGGTCCCGGATGCCTCCTTCCAGACCTCGCGCGCGATCATGTCCCGGGTGACCGCCGAGTTCTTGTTGCGGAGGAGGAACTCGAGCAGCTCGAACTCGCGGCGGGTCAGGTCGATCTCGGTGCCGCCGCGGGTGACGGAGCGACCCACCAGGTTCATTTCCAGGTCGTCCGCCTTCAGGCAGAGCTCGCGATTGACGACGTCGCGGCGGAGCAAGGCCCGGATCCGCGCCAGCAGCTCGGCGAAGGCAAAGGGCTTGGCGAGGTAGTCGTCCGCGCCGGAGTCCAGCCCCTCCACGCGGTCCTCGATGGTGTCCCGCGCGGTGAGGATCAGGATCGGCTTGGTGAAGCCGTCGCTGCGGAGGCTGCGGAGCACATCCAGGCCGTCGCGCTCCGGGAGCATCAGGTCCAGCACGACGGCATCCACGGGGACGCTCCTCGCCTGCTGATACCCCTCCTCGCCGGTCATCGCGGGGATCACCTGGTAACCTTCCTCGGAGAGCCCGCGCTCCAGGCTTTGAAGGAGCTTCCTCTGGTCCTCGATCACGAGCAGCCGAGACATCGCGTAGCCCCTCCTCCCGCAAGGCATCCGTCCGCCGCGAGTTGCAACGATCCGACATGCTGCCTCGGTCGTTCCAGATTACCTGCACGGGCTGCGCCGGTCATCCGACCGCCGGGTTAAAATCGATTCACGGCGGGGGTCGCCGCGAATGCAAGGGGACGTGCGGGAGCCCGCGACACCGAATCTGCTTTCCCTGGCTCGAGACCGGCCCGTTCCGGA
>NZ_JAALJH010000180.1 GCF_011064615.1 Aquisphaera insulae
CAGCTTCTCGCCGGCCAGGGCGGAGGCTTCCTGCTTCGCGCGGGTGCCGAAATCCTGGCCCGACTCGGGGGAGTCGACCCCGTGGAGCCGCATCCGCACCTGCCAACGGTCGGCGGTCAGAACCGTGAAGGTATCGCCGTCCGCGACCCCGACGACGCGGGCTTGGAAGTCCTCGGCCGCTGGGGAGGCCATGGGCAGCATCAGGGCGACGAGGACAGCCGGCAATCGCATGCCAACTCTCCCGGTTGGGCGGGAGGACAGTTCACCAGTCCCTTGGAGGTCCCCCTCGGCTGCTCCATCAGAGGGCTATAAACTCATCCCAGAATGTCGAGGTCAACTTGATGGAGTCGTGAATCAAGATCTCGACCTCGAAGCAATCCTCGTCGAGATTGTACCCGAATTTGTTGATCGGCGGCGACATGTCGTAATGGTCCGGAAACGCACCCCGCCACATGCTCTCATCGCCCCGGAAGATGGTCATGCCAACCTGGGGGACGAAAGGTAGCTCGAGGGTCTTTTCGTACCTCCCGTTGGCAGTGACAACCATCAGTAACCACTTGTACATTGGCATTTCATTCCCCATGGGAACCCACCCGTAGAAACTGGCCGTTCACGAGAATCCATTCGCCACAAGCGGCCCCTGAGTGGTCGTCAAGGCTGATTTCGTACACAGCCCTGCCGTTCCTCGTTCGATGCACCGCCGTCCCCAACCGGCGGCCAGCAGGAGCATCGACTACTTCCATCAGACCGGAATCCCTACCGGCTGCGGCCTCGCCCAAAGCGGACAGGCCAGCGTAGTATCCCATCAGTTTAGGCTCCCTTTTGCATCGCCCGCCAATCGATGAGGAGTTGTGCCGCCTTCTCTTTGTCGTCGATATTCTGAAAGACCACAGTGAATGGACCCGCCGGTTGAGGGGGATCGCCGCTCTCCAGCCAGACCACCTGGGCGGGTCCCATCGTTTCGACGATTCGTATCCCTTGCGTCACCAGGTAATCACAGAATGGCCGATATTCTTCTGAGGGGATGCGGATCCCGATCTCGCCGCTCATTCCCAGCAAATCTCCCGTTTGGACACCGATCTATGATAGAGTGACACATAAAATATATCCTGAACATTCGCATTACGTCGAGCCTGGATCCGCGATCATCATCGAAGGCCAGGCACCCAACGTGAGCGGAGCGCCGAAGGCCAGGCACTCAAAGCGGGCAGCCTGGGCAATATAGATAGGAAAGCGAGACTCCGGCAGGGGCCGGCGGCGGCTTGGGCCTGTCAGCGGCCGGCTCACGACATCGACGTGCTGTTCGGCTCGCGTGCTCCCTAATCCCCCTGGTTTCTCTACCTTAAGTGCGTGACCGCTGGATCGTGACCGCTGGATCGTGCCCTTTCGTTTCAGACGTGGATGATTTGCTCGACCAGCTCCTTTGGAAGCAGATAGCCGAAGACGTGGGTCGCGAGCTGCGGATACTTCTTCACCACGGCGGCGGTGACCATCGTCATGACGTCGATGTGCTTTTGACGCTCACCATCGGGATCGCCTGGCGAGGTGCCCTCGTAGTTATGGAAGGCCGCGCAGTCCATGTGGTCGAAGATGATGAGCCCCTTGACGGGACCGTGGGCGAGGACGAATTCGAGGTGGTCCTCAAATGCCTTGGTCCATTCCGCGCTGTGCTTCGCGGCGTGCGACGCCCCGGCCATCGCGAGATGGTAATACCTGCCGCGGTAACTGAGGTCGTCCATTGCCTCGGTGATCCGATTCGGAAACCGAAGATCGATGCAGGATAGGAGCAGGACCTTGTCGTCTGCCGCCTTCAGCATTGGATCTACAGCGCTCTTCAAGAACTCGCTGAGTTGACGGTCGGCGGCCATAGGGGGGCTCCGGGGGCGATGGTGGACGGATCACTGTTGGTCGGGCCATTTTCGCCGTCCCGTGAGGGTCAGGCAACGATGATTTAGACGGGTCACCTCGATTGCCCCGCGCATCGTTTATGGCCAGGCACCCAAAGTGAGCACGATGTCCGCCGTCACGAGGACGGCCTGTGGCTCTCGCCGACCGACGATCGCGGCGAGCCGGGGGGTCGCTACGGCCTGGCCCCGTACTACACGCTGGCCAACCACTTGCAACTGGTCGATATCGCCGCTCGGCTCGAGCGAGCCGGCAAGGCGTCCTTGCCGCGCGAGGCCGCCTCGATCTTCGGCCGCCTGGGCCTGGACCAATCGCACTGGCGGGACATGCTCGAGGCCCTGGGCCGCCCGCGACCGCCGGCCCCGCTGGGCCGCGAGCAGCCCGCGCGACCGCCTCGCCGGCCGGCCTTCGCGGCGCCCCGCCCCGCGCCCTTCGCACCCGGCCCGATGAGCCTCGCGGCCGGCCCCTGAGCGCCCCATCGCCGAGTCCTCCCCCTCCGGTCGCGGCCGTCAAGGCCGCCAGCCCAGGGGCCACACGCCCCGGTCCTCATCCGATCCCTTCCCGCCGCCTGCCGTCGGCTCCCAGCCGCTCCAGACCCGCCCGTTCCCCCACGTCGTCGACCTCGCTCGTTCCTCGTTGAACTTCGAGCCGGCCGCCGAGCGCCCCGGACGGACGGCAATCCCGATTGGATCGCCCAGCTTTTCTCCCTACGTTACCCAGACCACCCGCTTTGGGTGCCTCTCCCGCTTTGGGTGCCTGGCCTTCGATGTCCTCGTGTCCTCGTGGCCTTCGATGTCCTCGGCCTTCGTGTCGGTGCCTGGCCTTCGATGTCTATGTCGGTGCCTGGCCTTCGATGTCTGGCCTTCGATGTCTCTTTCGCTTAGGCTGTCGGGGTTTTGACGTCTTTGCCCCTTCACTCCTTGAATCCATAGCCCATTTGATTATGAGCCAGAAAAACTCTCCATAGTCAACTTCGAGCCAGCCTGGCTTCTGCGTGAACTTCAAGATGCCCACCTCCTCGAGCTTCTTCGTGGCGTAGTTGAATGAGTCGTCAGTACACTGCAATTTGGTCGTAGAAAAACCAGGTCTGAAGATGGCTGTTCTGTTGTAGTCCTGTGGGTGATTCGCCACACCGAGGTAGTAGGCTTTCATGCCGGAAGATCTGGCGATGACAAGCTGCCTACCTTGGTCTGTTTCGTTGTACATACGATGGAAATCCGCCAAAATCGACAGTCCAGTATCACTGACAGATGCGATCAGTTGGCTGGCGATGTTGGCTTCTTCCCATTTCGGATCACCTTCCGGAACCTGCATGGCATTGAAGAGCAGATCTCGGAGATACTTCCTCCTGGTCTCGTTGTTAGCCCTGGAGACTTGAGGAAGCACCTTCTCTATGTGGTTAGCCAAATCCTCGTTATCTTTGATACAGACCTTGGCCTTGACCTCTTCGACCTTCTGGCCGATCTCCTGCAAGGTCTTTTCCACTCTTCGACTTCTCTTCTCGTTGACCGAGAAGAATAGCAACTTCTCCAAGGAACTGCCCACTATTGGGATGGCAAGCAGACTGGCCTGGAGGGCGTTGACTGTATGGTCCTTCAGCGTGATCTCGTCCTTGCGCTCCTCGGTCATCGCAGAATCTCCTCAGAAAACCTGATTCTCGTTATGCTTTACTGGATCGCTATCATTTCTGAACGTAACTGCCGGGGAATACGACCAGGCTTGGCGTTGGCGAGAACAGAGAGAATATTCACAAACAGAACCAACAGTAGGTATACTGAGTAACCAAGTGATGTTTCAGAACTCCACATTGGAGCCACAATGCAAACTGATGCCAGGAAGAACATCATGCTCAATACATTCGGCAGCCTTACTCCGAATATTCTAATCCGCCTGGGTACTAATTCGTCGTGAAAGTTGACCCGTCTTGGTTCCCCTGCTCCGATGATATGACCGAGCAAGAAGACGTCGCCACTGCCCACCCCTGTGTGGACGATCTGCAACGAAACCCCATCATCATGTTCCAGAAACAGGAAGGACAGATGAATTGCAGTCTTGTCTCTGTTCAATTTGACATCGATATTGCTTGCGATACTACTGACGGAGTGTACGTCTACATCCAAGACATGAACACCCCGCTTGCAGAGGATGGTAAGTGGCGAATTCTTAACTGTATCCTCTCGTTTGATGGTATCCTTTCCAGCGTTCCAGATGACCATCCGAGAGACCGTCAAGTCTGTAACAGGTTCTCCATGTCCTTCATAGGTGATTCGTAGACTCGGCAACCGTGACTGAAGGTTGCTCATGATCATGCTGCTGGTCACACAGTAGACGAGTCTCTTCTCCCTCTTGCTCATCACGTATGTGATGACTGTAGCAACAACGGATATGGCTCCGATGATCCACCCACTGATAGCGAACCAGGGATTCTGGATGATTGACGTGAGATTCATAGGCGACTCCCATCAATGCTTCGAGGATACCGGGATTCGCTTCGGGAAGTCGTAAACGAATCTCAGCAGCATCTCCATGAAGGTAATGAGATGCTCCGCATCTCCCCTTGACATCGTGTGGATCTCGTGAGTTGCTTCGTTGCCCTTGGAGCGAACGTAGTCTACCCAGTCCCTTCCATTGGGCGGGATGTACCCGTTGCTGTTCAGGTAGTCGACATAGTGAACGAAGCTCTGGCTCGGGCTTGCTCCCTGTGCCACGGCCACGTTCATTAGCAACTTCCGGCAGGAGAGGACTGCGGATGTGTAGGCGTAGACGGACATGCACCTTCGGGCTTCGTCATAGACCTCGCCAACTTCAGCGGGAAGATTCTTGACCTTCGTTCCAAAAGCCTCAACGGGAACTTGAGTGGTCGCTCCATACATCTTCATGAAAATTGTTGGGCTGTG
>NZ_JAALJH010000181.1 GCF_011064615.1 Aquisphaera insulae
AATTCCGGGACAAGGTGTCCAGGTCGTCGAGGCCAACGTTTCACCGCGCCAGGGCGAGGCTCCTGCCGAGCCAGGCGCCGGCCCAGGCTTGCCGACAGGCCTCGTTCCCGCGCGACAAATCCTGGACAAGACGCCCGGGTCGTCCAGGCCAGCTTTTCATCGCGCCAGGCCCGGCGAGGCGGGGTGGACGCGGGGGTCTTTCGGCTTCTCGCCGCCAAACGGTCGGCGATTTGCGTGAGCGCAGCGGGCCACGCCTCGAGGTCCGTGACGTCTTCCGGGCCGGGCGCTCCTCCACGGCCATGCACCCAAACGGAGCCAACCTGATGAGTCCCGACGACTCCCTGACCGTCGCCATCGCCGACGAACCCGGCGACATCGAGAAGGCCATCGGCCAGTCCCTCGGCCGGCTCGCGCTGGACGACTTCCGCGACAAGGTCGTCGCCATCAAGCCCAATGACACCACCGCGACGGCGAAGGACAAGACCGCCTGCACCCAGGCGGACTCCCTCCGCGCCACGATCCGGTTCGTCAAGACGCTCCACCCCGCGAAGATCGTCGTCAGCGGAGGCGCGGGGAAGATGGAAACGGATGAGGTGTTCAAGGTACTCGGCTACTTCGAGGTGATCGAGTCCGAGGGCGTGGAATGGTTCGACCACAACAAGGCACCCTTCGTCGGGGTCGACCTCCCGTTCGGCCCGCAGCGCCGGGTCATGGTCAATCCACGCGTGCTCGAATATGAAAAGATTGTTTCCTTGGCCCAGCTCAAGGTCCATTCGACGGCGACGGTGACGCTGGCGATCAAGAACATCGCCATGAGCTTCCCGGCCGCCGACTTCTACGGACACCCGCGCGTCAGCCAGGAGCTCCACCCGCACAACATCCTCCAGGACAAGCAGGCGTTCCTCGTGGGCATGCTGATGCGGTTCCCGATCGACCTGGCGATCGTCACCGGCCATCCGGCGATGATCGGCAAGGGCCCCGTGGGCGGGAAGGCGATCGAGACCGGGCTGGTGATCGCCGGCCGCGACGCGGTCGCCGTCGACTCGGTGGGGGCGCATCTGCTCGGTTTCGAGACGCTGGCCGTCCAGCACCTCCGCCAGGCCGCGGAGCTCGGATTGGGAATTGCTTACACCCCGATCGGTGCGGAGACCGGGCACACTCGCCTGAAGATCGCGGGCGTCTCCGTGGAGGCCGCGGAGAAGTCCTTCCGCGAGGCGGCCTACGGCGAGGCCTTTTGATGTTGCCGATTCGGCCAGGCATCCCCTCCGCCGGCGCCGCATTTGCGGGATTTGCGGGATGTTGGGCTCCGCCAACTTGAGTCGTCTATGCCGACGTCGAGTGAGTGGTTCCCCCCATCGATCTCTTCGTTCGGTCCCGACAGGGAGCGACTCCATGGCCAAGACCGCGTCCGATCTGCTGTTCGACCGCCTCCTCGCGTGGGGGGTCGACACGATCTTCGGCATCCCGGGAGACGGGATCAACGGCTTCATGGAGGCGCTGCGCAAGCTCCGCGAGCAGATCCGGTTCATCCAGGTCCGTCACGAGGAGGGCGCCGCCCTCGCCGCCTGCGGCTACGCGAAGTTCACCGGGCGGCTCGGCGTCTGCATCGCCACGAGCGGCCCGGGCGCGATCCACCTCCTGAACGGCCTCTACGACGCCAAGATGGACAACACCCCCGTCCTGGCGATCACCGGCCAGACCTACCATGACCTGATGGGGATGCGGTATCAGCAGGAGGTCGACCTGCTCAGCCTCTTCAAGGATGTCGCCGTCTTCAACCAGCAGATCATGAGCCCCGGGCACGCCCAGGCCCTGGCCGACGCCGCCTGCCGCGCGGCCCTCGGCACGAAGGGGGTGGCGCATATCAACTGTCCGAACGATTGGCAGGACCTCACGGAGGATAAGCCTTCGCCGATGAACGAACCGGGGCACACGAGCATCGCCTGGACGCCGCCCGTCGTCGTGCCCGAGGCCCAATCGCTGGTGACCGCCGCGGCGCTCCTGAACGCGGGGCGGAAGACGGTCATCATGGTCGGGCAGGGGGCACGCGGGGCCACGGATGAGATCGAGCGAATGGCCGAGGCCCTGGCGGCGCCGGTCGTCAAGGCGCTGCTGGGCAAGGACGTCGTCCCGGACGACTCGCCGTACTGCACCGGCGGGCTCGGCCTGCTGGGGACGCTGCCGTCGGAGAAGGCGATGGAGGAGTGCGACAGCCTCCTGCTCGTCGGCACCAATTTCCCCTACATGAATTACCTGCCCAGGCCCGGCCAGGCGAAGGCGGTGCAGATCGACCGCGACCCGACCCGGCTCGGCATCCGCTACCCGATCGACATCGGCCTCACCGGCGACGCGCCCGCCACGATCGCGGCGCTCCTGCCGCTCCTGGAGCGTCGGGAGGACCGCTCGTTCCTGGAGAAGGCCCGGGGGCGGATGGCGGATTGGGACGCGTTGATGCGGGACCGCCAGACGCGGCCCGACGTACCGCTCAAGCCGCAGGTGGTCGCCGCGGCCGTGAACGAGCACCTGCGGGAGGGGGCGATCGTCACGACCGACTCGGGGACGATCACCACCTGGGCGGCGCGGCACATCCGCATGAAGCGGGGGATGCGGTTCTCCTGCTCGGGCAACCTCGCGACGATGGCGCCGGCGCTGCCGTACGCCAACGGCGCCCAGGTCGCGTTCCCCGACCGGCAGGTGGTCGCCTTCGTCGGCGACGGCGGATTCACGATGCTCGGCTGCGAGTTCATCACGGCCGTCAAGTACAAGCTCCCCATCCGCGTGATCGTCATCAAGAACAACGTGTTCGGCCAGATCAAGTGGGAGCAGATGATCTTCCTGGGCAACCCCGAGTACGGCGTCGAGCTCGAGCCGATCGACTTCGTGAAGTTCGCCGAGGCATGCGGCGGCGCCGGCTTCCGGTGCGAGACGCCCGACGAGGTCGCGCCGGCGATGGCCGCGGCGTTCGCGACCAGGGGCCCGTCGCTCGTCGAGGCGGTCGTCGACCCGTTCGAGCCGCCGATGCCGGCGCAGGCGACGATCAAGCAGGGGCTGAAGCTCGCCGAATCGCTCGTCCGCGGCCAGCCCCACGCCGGCAAGATCGCCACCACCATCTTCCGGGACAAGGTCCATGAGCTGCTCTGAGGCCATCGCCATCGGCCGGAGAGATTGATGCCAGCCCGACTCGGAGAGAGCGCCGTCCCGATCGAGAAGATCGAGGCCTCCGCCTACGTCGTGCCGACCGACGCCCCCGAGTCGGACGGGACGATCGCCCGGGAGTCGACCACGCTCGTCGTCGAGGCGACGGGCGGCGGGGCGTCCGGGATCGGCTACAGCTATAGTGATCCCAACGACGTGACGGGCTCATCGACGAGTCGGGGGCGCGGCGTGGCCATCGGCGCGACTTCCCATGGAAGAGCCTGGCCACGTCGTGGCCGCTGATTCCCCTGCGTTTGCCGCGGGGAGGCCGATGGTCGTTCCGCTTCCGTCCCCTAAGTGGCGTGCGGGTGAGGCCGACGATATAGTGATCGCGCCCGACGGTTGACCGTCGGGCCGTGGTCATCGACCTTCGTTGTTCCGAGCAGGCCGACCGATGAAATCCATGGCGGAGTGCGTCCGGCGGATCGCAGAGCACCCCGGGGAGCTGTCCCTCAGGCTCGACCTGGCCGATCTTCTCGAGCGGCATCGGAAGCCCCAGCTCGCGAGATGGATGCGCGAGGGCCTGGCGGTCCATGGCGCGATCAACCCCATCGGCTCCACGTTCCCCACCGGTTCGGTGTGGGGCAACGTGCGGTACTCGTCGTACGTTTGCCCTTGCGAGCCGACCCCTCAGCAACGGCTCGAGCAGTTCGTTCGCATTTGCCCGGGTTACTGGAAGACTCCGGAACGCTGCGGCTTCGGCGACTACTACGGTCGAATCATCATCTCCTGCTCGGCCGTGAATTCGCCGAGCAATCGAGAGCAGGTCGACGAGCTCGGGACGATGACCTGGCTCGAGGACCTGCGGGACGACGGACTCCTCGAGGTCATCGAGTTCAACGTCGGGAGGCCGGAGACCGCGGAGTGGATGCTCGAGCTGCCCGAGGCGATCCGCAAGCTCCCGTTCTCGCTCAACGCGGCACGCGCGGGCGGGGGCGGATTCACGCGGGAATTGTCGAGACGACTCTTCTCGTGGCCTTCCCTCATCGGACTCTACCTGACCATGGGGGCGTTCCCGCCGGCCGTCGTCGCCGAGTTGCCCGAACTGGCTACCGAGCTTCAGTTCCTGAGCCTGGAGTTCGAGCGCCGTACCAGGATGGTCGAGGACCTCATCCAGGGCCTTCCCCGCCTCCCGAACCTCCGGTTCCTCGCCCTCCTCGGTCCCCTGAAGCCGACCGAGGGGGACCTGGCCGCGATCGTGGCGGGCCCGCGCCTGGCGGCGCTCGGCCTCCATTCGCGGCATCTGACCCGGGCCGATCTGTTCGCCCTCGGGCGGAGCACGGCCCTGAGATGGCTGGGCCTCGATTCGGAGATCGTGACGCGTGCCGACCTGGGCGAGTTTCGCGCGGCCTTCCCGAAGGTGCAACTGATTCTCTCGCGGGACATGCAAACCCGCCTCGGCCCGGCC
>NZ_JAALJH010000182.1 GCF_011064615.1 Aquisphaera insulae
CAACGACGATCGCCTGGTGACGGTCACCGACGCCCTCAGCCACAGCACCGTGCGCGGTTACGATGCGGTCGGCAACCAGACCACTTTGAAGGACGCCAACGGCAACGTGACGACGATGGCCTATGATTCGCGCAACCGGCTCGCCACCGTGACCGACGCGCTGGGCCATGCCACGGCCTACGGCTACGATTCGGGCGGAAACCAGCAAACCGTCAAGGACGCCCTTGGCAACGTGACCACGACGCTCTACGATGCGCTGAACAGGGCCACGACCGTCATCGATCCGCGGGGCGGCCAGACCACCATGTCCTACGACGCCGCCAGCCGCATGACCGGCCTGACCGACCCGGTGGGCAACCGCACCACCTGGGGGTACGATTCGGCCAATCGCATGACGACGATGACGGATCCGCTGGGTCACTCCGCGACGTACTCGTACGATTCCGGCGGCGAACTGACCGACAAGACAGACCGCAACGGCCGCCGCACGACCTACTCGTACGACTCCGGCGGCCGCGAGACCGGCGAGACCTGGCTGACGAGCTCCGGCGGCGTCTCCAACCGCGTCACGTACACCTACGACGCCGACACCGAGATGACCGGCGTCACCGACAGCTACGCCACTCTGACGATGACCTACGACAGCGGCGGCAACCAGCTCACCGTGGCCGAGTCCGGCCCCGGCACCGGCCAGCCGAGCCTCACGCTGACCTCAACGTACGACAAGTACCACAATCGCCTGACGCTGGTCGACAACGTCACGTCGAATGTGGGACGGACCACCTACACCTACGACGCGGCCTTCCGGCTCACGTCGATCGCAGCCTCCTACAACGGCGTGGCCGGCCCGCAGGTCGTCCTCGGTTACGACGCCGCCAACCGCGAGACGTCCATCAACCGGACGATCGGCGGCAGCGGCACGGCCGTGAACACGACGCTCGTCTACGACGCGGCCGACCGCATCGGCACAATCACCCACCAGACCGGCGGCGGCACGGCCCTGGCCACGTACGTCTACGGCTACGACAATGGCAACCGCGTTACGACCGAGGTCAATGCCGAGGGGACCGTCACCTACACGTACGACTCCGGTGGTGAATTGCTGACGGCCAGGGGCTCGCGGACCGAGGACTACAGCTACGACGCCAATGGTAACCGGACCATGACGGGCTATTCCACCGGCACGGGCAACGAGCTGACGGCCTCGCCGGGGGTGACGTACACGTACGACAATGAAGGAAACCTGCTGGCCCAGACGAACACGTCGACCCACGTCGTGACGACGTACACCTACGACAACCGCAATCACCTGACACAGGTGACCACGAGCGGCACGGTCGTCGCGACGTACACGTACGACGCGCTGGACCGGAGGATCGGCTTTAAGGACAGCGGCACCCAAAGCTGGGTTACTTACGATGGCACAAACATGGATGCAAACGTCTACGCAGAATTCAATGTGTCCGGCGTGCTGATTACTCGTTACGTAAGCGGGCCAGCCGTCGACAAACTGTTCGCCCGCACGTCGTCGGGCGGTACGACTGCCTGGTATCTGACCGACCGGCTGGGCTCGGTGCGGGATCTCTCAAACACATCAGGTGTAGTCATTGATCACGTCGTGTACAACAGTTACGGAAGCTTAACGGGTGAAAGTACTCCTGGCAGTGGTGATCGCTTCAAGTACACAGGGCGAGAACTCTACCCGGGTCTTGCGATCTACGCCTATCGCGCTCGCTACTACGATGCTTCTGTTGGTCGATTTACCAGCCTAGATCCGTTGCAATTCGCCACCGGAGACCAGAATCTTTATCGGTACGTATCTAACAATCCCACAAACTCGATAGACCCAAGTGGTACAACGGCGCAAGGACTCATTGCGCCCGCTTTGGCGTCAGGCGGAGGTGCCCTTTCAGCCGGGGAAATCGCATATGCAGGAGCCATGGTGGCCGGATCCGCTGTACTCGCTGCGGAGCTTGTTGCGGCTGGATATCTTGCATCGCAGTGGTATGCAGCATATTCAGAATGCGTTAGGCAGCAAGCGATCACGGATGCTTTGACGCTACGAGATAAGTACGTTCAGAACCTTTACGCGATCAAGGTCTATTCGTATGCAATGGCGACAAAGTACGAGGACTTGCTCGATAAAATCAAGGAAGTTCAAGCGATAAGCGATCAGGCGTGGATTGAGTTTACAGTTGGGACACCCGGTGGAATGGATCCTAGGAACGAAAAAGCATACAGGGAGATATACGAAAAAGCTCAAAAGATGATTGATAAATTAATCGACGACATTTTGAATCATCCAGACAGGCCAAATCCACCAGGCCCGCCGTTGCCAACCGGGTAAGAGACTATCGGGTAACCAAGTCGTTTTAGGATCGGTACTTGAAATTCGCAGGCGGCTTCGATGCATCTGCTTTATCCACCTGAGCATTCGATGAATCGAGCTGATGTTGAGCATCGACTCGCCGCTCCGCTCATACACCTCGTAGCGCCGGCTGTTTCGCCGGTAGCGGCCCAGCCAGGCGAAGGTGCGCTCCACGACCCAGCGCCTCGGCAGCTTGACGTAGCCCACGCTACCCGCCGGGCGGCCGATCACCTCGATGCGATATTCAACCCCTTCCGTCGCCATCCAGGCGTCGAGCCGTCGATTGTTGTACTTGCCGTCGGCCCACACGACCTCCAACCGCCCCTTCTGCTCGGTCGTGAAGCGCGACAACACATCCGGCGCGAATGTACCCTCGTCGGCCGACGCCGCCGACACCATCGTCACCAGGATCAACCCCAGGACGTCCACCACGATATGTCGCTTGACGCCGGTGATCTTCTTGCCCCCGTCGTGACCCCGCTCGCCGCCGACTTCGGTCCCCTTAACGGTCTGGCTGTCGATGCTCGCGGCGCCGGGGTGGGGCTCCCGCCCGTCGGCCCTGCGCACGTCCTGGAGCAGGGCGTCCATCATCCGCTGCCAGGTGCCGTCGTCGCGCCACCGGGCGAAGTGGTCGTAGACGGTGCTCTTGGCCGGCAGGTCGTGGGGCAGCATGTCCCACCGGCAGCCGGCCCGGTTGAGGTAGAAGATCGCGTTGAGGATCTCGCGCATCGACACCGTGCGAGGCCGACCCGTCTTGTTGACCGGGATGAGGGGCTCGAGGATCACCCACTGCTCGTCGGTCAGGTTGGAGGGGTAGGACTTCCGCATGGATGCGTGCTTCGTCGTGTTGTGATTCTCGGACCTCCTTGGAGATGAAGCGTTTACGTCAATCGAGAAGTTGCCGGATAGCCACTAAGGGTGATTTCTGTAACGTCAAGCTGCCCCCTCCTTATACTGGAATCGCATCATTCTTGCGTCGATGACAGTGTTTCTTGACTCATACTTCAGTAAGAGAGGCGATTATGACAGAGACCCAGGCATTAGCTATTGCCGATGATCTAATCAAGGGACGAACCAATGGTGAGGTAAGGCGACTCACCGTCGAATGGCGTAATGGAGAAACTATGATGCAGCGTGTTGTACAATCAGATATAACCAGAGAATTTCTTGATGACAAGCAAATTAGAGAATTCGCCAGTCAGGCGAGGCTTGTTCGAGCGCATTGGGTAATTATATACCTTATTATCTATTCGCAGACAGAAACTAAAGGAACCTGGGCCCATGTTAAAGTTGACGATGAAACGGGCGAAACAGAACTTTTTATAAGGGAGAGGCCAGAACATAGTGGAGGATAGGAAGCGATAGTGGCCGGCGAAAAGGTGTCAGGAACCGATATTAACTTGTTGCTGTGTCGGAGTGCAAAAGTGACCAGTGTAAGATGGGCGAGAGAGGGGCGGAAAGGGGTCAGGAGCCGAATCGACAAATGTCATGCGTCGGGTCGGCTCAATCTGATCGCCCTTTAGAGCCCCGCCATCATTCGGTGGTGTCCTTCGTCCTCATGAGTCCGCCGAACTGGTGAAGGGCATGGATATCCGATGTCGTCGCAGCCTCGATGCTCCCGCCAAGTCGTGCCTATCGGCCCAGACGAGTTCCGCACCCGCTTCGGCGACCCGAGTCTCGGTGGGGCGCTCTGCGCATACACCCGCGAGGCCGACACGACCGCGGTCCTGACGCTGCTCAGCCACGCCCGACCGAATCGCATCCTCGAGGTCGGCACGGCGCTGGGGCACATGACGGCCAATCTCACGCGGTGGTCGCCCGAGGACGCCCGGGTGTTCACGATCGACCTGGTCCGCGGGATGCCGCGGGCCGCCGCGGGGGCGTCGGAGCAGCTCGCCGAGGTGCCGACGCTCGCCGAGCGGGGGCGGTTCGCCGACCACTTCGGCACCGTGCACAAGGCCCTCTTCATCACGGCCGACTCGCTCGGTTATGACCTCGGCCGGCTGGCGCCGCTGGACTTCGCCTTCATCGACGGCGGCCATGATTTCTCCCACGCGCTGGCCGACAGCCGCAAGGCCTACGACGCGCTGGCGCCCGGCGGCTGGCTCGTCTGGCACGACTTCGGCAGCCCCGTCCCCTGGGTCGAAGTG
>NZ_JAALJH010000183.1 GCF_011064615.1 Aquisphaera insulae
CAAAGCGAATCGCAAGTCTATCAAACTCGTGGAGCAGCTTCCCGAGTGGTTCAACGCCTTTGGCGTTAGTGTGGCAAGTGCGCAGAATAGCATCCCCTCGATCATTCAGAGTGCAATGCACGATTGGTTCGATGATCCTACAAGGCTGATGGTAGCCTTCCGCTTGAGTAGTGATCCTGATATTGCAGCTTGGCAACTCGCGGTGACTCATTACGTCGCCGAGTACTGGGACGTTCATGCCCGTGGCTTGGACACCGTGCATTTCGTTGCAGAAATCGAGGGGTGTCCCAATTTTCGGAAGTATTGGACGTCGAACAAGTAGGGGGCGGATATGGGGTCAGGGGCGAATGCCGCGAGGATAGTGCACAAAGCCTTCGGCGTGAACGACTTGTCGCGTCTTGAAGGCTGAGGGGGTTTGCGGGAACCTGGTGGCTTACCACGGACGCACCAGGATCTCGCAGGGAGCCCCCCCATGCCACCTCGCATCTTCGCCATCCGCGACCGCCTGCGCCAAGACGTTGCCGCCGTCCTTTCGCCGGAGTCCATCCATGCGGCCTGCGAAACGGCCGGATATCATTGGCGAGAGCGCAAGCTCGGGCCGGTCGAGACCATCTCCTTGTTCCTCATCCAGGTCCTGCTGGGGAACACCTCGTGCCAGCACGTGGTGCGGCTGGGGGGCCGGGAATTCACCGACACGGCCTACTGCCAGGCCCGATCGCGGCTCCCGCTGGCGGTCTTCCTCGAGCTCGTCCTGCAGGTCGCCGCGGCGGTCCGCGGCGCCTCGGACGGCTCGCGCTGGCGAGGCCACGGGGTGTGGGGCATCGACGGCTCGGGCCTCTCCATGCCCGACGAGCCGGAGCTGAAGGCGCACTTCGGCCAGCCCAGCGGCCAGCAGCCCGGCTGCGGCTTCCCGGTGGCCAAGCTGCTGGCGATGTTCCATGTCGGCACGGGGATGCTCTTGAAGCTGACGGGGACGGCTTTCGGGGCCCACGACATGGCCGGCGCCGCGGGGATCTCGAAGGACCTGGAGGCGGGCGACGTGGTCCTGGGAGATCGTGGCTTTTGCTCTTATGCTCATATCGCGACATTGCTCGGCCGCGGCTTTTTCGGCGTCTTCCGCATGCACCAGCAGGTAAATGTCGACTTCACGCCGGGCCGGCCGGTGGCGCGGACGAAGGGGCCGTATCCGAGGGAGCAGGGCTTGCCAAGCTCGCGGTGGGTGATGGCGCTTGGTCCCCGGGACCAGGTGGTCGCCTGGGTGAAGCAGAAGGGCCGGCCGAAGTGGATGACGGAGCAAGAATTCGCATCGCTGCCGGAAGAGATGTTGGTGCGAGAGTTGCGTTACAAGGTGGCGACGCCGGGCTTCCGGGTGCGAGAGATCACCCTGGCGACGACCCTCCTGGACGCGGCGAAGTACCCGGCCGAGGAGCTGGCCGACCTCTACTACAAGAGATGGCGGGTGGAGAAGAATTTCAAGCACATGAAGACAACAATGAACATGGACGTATTGAAGTGCAAGACTGTAGATGGGGTGCTGAAGGAAGGAGGCGGCCATGTACGCGATCGGATCGCGTACAACCTGGCGCGGTCGGTGATGATGGAGTCGGCGCGGGTGCAGGAAGTCGATCCCGACCGGATCAACCTGATCGATGCCATCCGGTGGACGACCGATGCGGACAGCGAGGGCAACGCGCCGATCCTGGTAATCAACCCGGACCGTCCCGGCCGATATCAACCACGCGTGAGGAAACGCCGCCCGAAGCAGTACCCCCTCATGAAAAGGCCCCAGTAATCCACAATGACCCCGTCGGCTCCCCCTCTTCCTGAGCGATTCTCAGCTTCTTCGGATCTTCTCAACGAGCTCGTCCAACTTGTCCGAATCCGCTCCCGAGTCGCGTAGGGTCTGGAAAAGGACCGGGAGGCGGCCGAGGATGGCCTCATCGCTCACCAGATCCTTGGGGATCTCCCCACGAGCGACCGAAGCCAAGTCGCAGAACTCGATCCATTCGTCCGAGCCACGCGCGATTCCCAGAGCACCGGCGTACTCGGCAAGCTTCTCTTCTTTGTGCGGAGGTGCCAGGACACCTCGCTCCATCCGGCTATAATTGCCGTGGTCGAAACCTTGCTCCTGGCAAAACGCCCGGAGCGTCCGCCCCAGAGCGATTCTCCTCCGCTTCAGATATTCTCCGAATGCGTTGGCTGCCATCATCAATCCCCACTTGGAAATCGTCCGCGAATGCCTTTTCCGCTACCTGTTGTACGAATCTTACACCACCCTGGTTCGCCGTCAACGTCGTAACCTCTAAGCTGGATGCGGACTTATGACCTGGGAACTACAGGATTTACCACGACGTTTCATGAGTCTACTAGACTTCGCAGGATCATCTCAGGATAATCAAGGAGTCGAGAGCGGTCGCGAGTTGGCCCAAGAGATTTTCGTCCTTCCTCGGATTTTTCGCTCGGAGCCACGTTGGTGGCGGACACCGATCCCCGAATCAAACCACTTGAGCTTGGAGGGGGGCTGATCGCCTCCAAGCCAACGGACCTGGTAGAGGTGATCCTTGAGGCGACTAACAAGCAGGTCGCCGAGAAGAGCATCGCGGATCCTGACGCTCGCGAAGACTTCGTGCTCAGCACCGACGCCCTCAACTATTGGAGGATCGCGTGGAGGTGTTCGGTCGAGTGGGGCACACGCGGACTTGAGGAGGGCATCGCCCACGCGATCAAGAGCGGCATCTGCACAGCTCGTGGTTATGAGCTGGACGATCTCGATTCCGCGATTCAGGCAACCAAAGGCCGCGTGCGTCTGCCGTTTGGTTGGTCCGCGCTAGACCTCGCCTGGATGTTCGCTCAGAGAGAACCGTTGCAATTGCTCGATTGTGGCCTAGCCGGACGCCGTGTGCCAACGAACATTGCCAGCATCGCCTATCATCTTCAGCTTCTCCAGGACAAGGAACCCATTCTGCTCCCCATCGATCATCTCCGGGTACTACTGAAGCAGCGGAAGATCGTCGTCTCAGGAGCTGTTCAGAGATTGGTCGAGGCCAAAATTCTCGATTACGCGGACAAGAACTACCACACGGGCAAGGCGAGGGAGTTTCGCTTCGTCGGCGTCCAGGGCGAGCACTATGCAAAGCTCGATGAAGGCTCGTCAGGTTCGTGAACCTTCTCCCCGTTCTCTCCAAGGCCGGTGATTCCATGCCAAAGAGGCCCGAAAACGTTAAGACCTACTCCTACGAAGAGCTTCGCGCGAAAGCGGAGGCATTCATCAACGAGCATCATCCGGTCCGCTCGATTCCGGTGCCGATCGAGGAAATCATCGAATTACGTTTTGAGCTCGACATCATTCCGATCCCGGACCTACTCCACGGGTCGGACATGTACGCCCTAATCTCAAGAGACATGAAATCAATATCAATTGATGCGAATATTCAAGAGAGTCGTCCGCAGACGTACCATTACAGCCTGGCGCACGAACTATCCCATATCTTGATCCACAAAGAAGTTGTCGATCAATTCGAATACGCGAACATCGCCGAATGGAAAACGGTCGTGACGGGAATCGATGAAGATGTCTACGCGGAGTTCGAGTGGCAAGCCCACGCTCTGGCCGGTCTTATCTTGGTGCCCACTGCGCAACTGAAGGCAGAGTTCGGCAAGGCTGCGGCGAAAATCAAAGCCGCCGGATTGACTCTGGAGCAAGCGAAGGCGACGGAGAGAGCGAGGTTTTCGGTCGAGGACAACTTGGCTCGGCTTTTCGTCGTTCCTCGTCCAGTTATTACCGATCGAGCGAACCGAGACAAGCTCTGGCCAGAATGAGGTCTGTGTCACAAAATGACCGAAGTAGAGCTCACCGCCTACCACGAAGCTGGACACGCGCGCGTCGCCGAGGACATCCATTCCGGTTGCGTCGAGCGGGTGGGGATTTACGACGACCACGGGTTTCCGCAGGGCGAGACGAAGATCGTCGAAGTCATCTATGTGGCCCTTGATGACGTTGAGCGTGCGGCGATCGCGGTCGCAGGCATGTTGACCGAGGCATTGGCCTGGGCTCGCCGAGCAGATCCGATTGCCTCGGTCGTGTCGGGGGCCGCGTTGAGTGCGGAGATCCGGCGAGTCATCGGGCTGATCGACGATAACGGGCTCCCGGAAGGAAAGGTCCGCGTCGAGACAAGCTTCCTGCCGGGAGTTCACCAGACGAGGGTAGGGA
>NZ_JAALJH010000184.1 GCF_011064615.1 Aquisphaera insulae
GCTGGCAGGGACTTTCGGACGTAGGTCATCGAACAGGTTGACGTAAGCCAAAAACGCCTCGATTTCTTTACGAATTTGCTCCCTCTCCCGCATAGCACGATCATATTTTGCCTTGGTAAGCTCCAGCAAGCCCTCTAGCTGCCCATTCGAGAGCTTGCTGAGATCGACAACGTGTCCTAGATGATCTTCCATCTTACCTTTGCGCTCCTTCTCCGGTTGGCTTTCCCCTTTAAGGGAGTATTCCTCAGATCGCACTTGTCGCGCGGTGAAACCGACCACCCAAGCCAGTGCACACACTCCTAGAAATACGGCGTGAACCGGAGGCCTGGACTTCATCTGACACCTCGGTAGCGAGTTGGGACGTAGACCACTAATGCTCTTAGCTATGATTTTATGGCACAACCGTAGATATTCGTATGTGTGCCAAGCTGGACGGCATGTACGGCGCAAATTACTACTCACAACGAGGGCGTTTTGCTATTTTTCCTGATTGTGATTTCCGGAACTCCCTTGTTGTTCCTGCTTCTGCATTTCGTTCCACTGGTTGTTCAAGATCATCTGAAACTGCCGCGCCTGCAGCGCCTCAAGGGATGCCTCAATAATTCGTTGCTTCTCTTGAAGTGCAACAACTTGTTTCTCCATCTCTTCTATCTTCTTCACCATACTGTCAAAAAATCCGGCCATATACTTCTTTATCGCGTCAGTTAATGCGAATCTGGCCTCTATACCCCATCTCGACAATCGAAGAGTGTAGTCATGCATCTTATAAAATGTTTCTATTTCCTTTGTGTATTGCTCGCGTTCCTTCATATTCCGTTCGGCCCGCTGCTGATACAGTTTTAGGCCAGCTTCTATTTGCTGCTGTGTGAGTTTGCTCAGATCAGCATTACTCAAGTCTGGCAGTTGGTTGCGACTAGGGTTGTTTCGGTTAGGTGCACCAGGCGTGTTTCCCCCCAGATTTGGTACATTGATGCCCTGCGCTGGCGGTTGAAGGCCGGTGGGATCTGACCAACTGGGAGCGTTATTGTTTACATAGCGATAAAGGTTCCAGTCTCCCGCTCGAAACCACGTCGGATCCTGGGACTCGAACCGTCCTAAACTCGAATCGTACCACCTCGCGTGATCGAAACTCCGCCCGACTGCTGCATCCCATTCCATGCCTGCGTACTTGAAACGGTCACCGTTGGCGCCCCCGCTACTTTCGCTGAGAATGCTGCCGTAGCTATCATAGACTACGTGATCGATGACCGTTCCGGACGTGTACATGATGTCTCGCACCGAGCCCAGCCGATCCTCGAGGTACCATGCAGACGTGCCGCCCGACGACGTCCGGGCGAACAGCTCGTCGATGGCGGGGCCGCTCACGTACCGGGTGAGTAGTGTACCCGAGCCGTTGAAATCGGCGTACGGATTGGCGTATGGGTTCGTGCCGTCGAAGGCCACCCAGGACTGGGTGCCGTTGTCCTTGAAGCCGATGCGTCGGTCCAGGGCGTCGTAGGTATACGTCGCCACGACCGTCCCGCCTGTGGTGACCTGTGTGAGACGATTGCGGTTGTCGTAGGCGTATGTGGTCGCGACGTGAGTCGATGTGTTCGACTGCGCCTGGAGGTTCCCCTCATTGTCATAGGTGTACGTCGTCCCGGGCGAGGCCGTCAGCTCATTGCCCGTGCCGGTGGAGTAGCCCGTCATGTTTCGGTTGCCGTTGGCGTCGTAGCTATAGTCCTCGGTCCGCGAGCCCCTGGCCGTCAGCAATTCACCACTGGAGTCATACGTGTAGGTGACGGTCCCCTCAGCGTTGACCTCGGT
Organism: Aquisphaera insulae; assembly: GCF_011064615.1. Taxonomy (GTDB): domain Bacteria; phylum Planctomycetota; class Planctomycetia; order Isosphaerales; family Isosphaeraceae; genus Aquisphaera; species Aquisphaera insulae. The sequence continues at coordinate 1,807 of NZ_JAALJH010000184.1, forward strand.
CGTGACGCGATTGGCATTGTCGTAGCCGTAGACGTACGTGGCCAGGGCCGTGCCGCCGCCGGTCTGGTGGGTGATCGTGCCGATGCGGTTGGCGGCGTCGTACACCAGCGTCGTGTTCAGGGCGGTGCCGCTGCCGCCGATCGTCCGATTGATGGACGTCTCGCGGTTGGCGGCGTCGTAACCGAGGACGACCTGCGGGCCGGCCACGCCGTTGTAGGAGGCCGCGATCGACGTTAGCCGGAAGGCCGCGTCGTAGGTGAAGGTGGTCCGGCCCACATTGGACGTGACGTTGTCGACCAACGTGAGGCGGTTGTGGTACTTGTCGTAGGTGGAGGTCAGCGTGAGGCTCGGCTGGCCCGTGCCGGGGCCGGACTCGGCCACGGTGAGCTGGTTGCCGCCGCTGTCAAAGGTCATGGTCAGGATTGCGTAGCTGTCGGTGACGCCGGTCATCTCGGAGTCGGCGTCGTAGGTGTACGTGACGCGGTTGGAGACGCCGCCCGAGCTGGTCAGCCAGGTCTCTCCGGTCTCGCGGCCGCCGGAGTCGTACGAGTAGGTCGTGCGGCGGCCGTTGCGGTCGGTCTTGTCGGTCAGCTCGTCGTCGTAGTCGTAGGAGTACGTCGCAGAGTGACTCAGCGGATCCGTCATCGTCGTCATGCGATCGGCCGAATCGTAGGCCCAGGTGGTGCGGTTGCCCACCGGGTCGGTCAGGCCGGTCATGCGGCTGGCGGCGTCGTAGGACATGGTGGTCTGGCCGCTCCGCGGATCGATGACGGTCGTGGCCCTGTTGAGCGCATCGTAGAGCGTCGTGGTCACGTTGCCAAGGGCGTCCTTGACGGTTTGCTGGTTTCCGCCCGAATCGTAGCCGTAGGCCGTGGCATGGCCCAGCGCGTCGGTCACGGTGGCGAGCCGATTGCGCGAATCATAGGCCATCGTCGTCACGTTCCCGTTGCCGTCCTTGAACGTGATCTGGTTGCCGACCGCGTCGTAACCGCGTACGGTGCTGTGGCTGAGGGCGTCGGTGACAGTCACCAGGCGATCGTCGTTGTCGTAGAAATACGACTCGGTGGACCCGCCGCTGGTGTTCGGGCTCGTGACGGTGGACGGCTTGCCGGTGGCCGTGTACGAATAGGTCGTTGTATTGCCCAGCGGGTCGGTGACGGTGGCGACCCAGCCGCGGTTGTTATACGCGTAGGTCGTGACCCGACTCATCGGGTCGGTCACCGTCAACTTCTGGCCCTCGGCGTCGTAGGTCGACGTCGTCACGGCGTTGGATGCGCCGGTGAGTGGCGCGGTCACCACGGTCGGGCGATTGAGGGCGTCGTAGCTGACGGTCGTGATCCGGCTCATCGGGTCGGTGACCTTCGTCACGTTCCCGGCCGCGTCGTAGCCGTAGACCGTCACGCGAGATAGCGGCGCCGTGACCGTGACGGCGCGGTTCATGGCGTCGTACTGGATCGTCGTCGTCCGGGCCGTCGCCCCGGACGGGGTTGGGGCCTGCGTGACCGTCGGGTTGCCGCCGGAGTCGTACGTCCAGGTCGTGCGGTTGCCCAGCGGGTCCGTCGAGCCGGTTTCCCGGTTCATCGCGTCGTAACTGTAGGTCGTGGCGTTGCCCCGCTCGTCCGTCCTCGAGCTGACATCCCCCTGGCTGTCGTAGCCGTAGACGACCGTGGTATTGTCGGCGTTCGTGACCGTCGTTGGCCTGTCCTGGCTGTCGTACTGGAGCGACGTCACGCGATTGTTCGCGTCCTTGATCGTGGCCACGCGGCCGTTGGCCGTGTAGGTCATCGTCGTCAGGTTGTTCAGCGCATCCTTCACGACGGTGAGGTTGCCGTTGCCGTCATACGTGTAGGTCGTGATGTGATTATTCGCGTCGGTGTGGCTGGTGATCTCGGCGAAGCTGTTATACGTGTACTGGTCGGAGTTGAGGTCCGGG
>NZ_JAALJH010000185.1 GCF_011064615.1 Aquisphaera insulae
GAGCATGGGCGTGGACGAGCGAATCCGTCAGTTCGCCATGCTCCGCGCCGTCGCGCTGACGAAATGGCAGGTCGCGGCGATGGTGGCGTTCGAAAGCGTCCTGCTCGGCTTGATCGGCTGGGCCGGCGGCCTGCTCGCCGGCTGGGGCCTGCTCGCGGCGATGTCGAGGCTCCGGCCCGACTCCGTCGTCGAAGGTGCGGCGCTGGGGCCTTGGTGCGTCGGGCTTTCGGGCCTCTGCGCCCTGGGCGGTTCGATGGCCGCCTCGGTCGTCCCGGCCTGGCGCGCGACCAGCGTGAACCCGCTCGAGGCCATGGTGCCTCGTGTCCGGTCGCTAACGGGGCGGCTCTCCTGGACGATCACGATCGCTGGGCTTGCCCTGATCGCGCTCAACCCGCTCCTGGTCTTCTATTTGCCCATGAAAGACACGGCGCGTTACGCCGTCTCCGCGGCGATCGGCTGCACGTCGATGGCGATCGGCTTCGTGATGCTCGCCCCCGCGACGATCGCCCTGGTCGAGCAGTTCCTGGGCCCCCTGGCGGCCCGCTTGCTGGGGCTGAACCCCCGCCTGCTCGCGACCCAGCTCACGGCCAACCTCTGGCGGACGGTCGGCACGACCGTGTCCCTGACGATCGGCCTGGGCCTGTTCGTGGCGACGCAGACCTGGGGGTACTCGATGCTCGCCCCGTTCTACCCCGGCGACTGGGCGCCGGACCTGGTCGTTTCCATCACGCCGGCCGGGATTGCCGACTCGGACATCGACGCGTTGCGGCACGTCAAGGGGATCATCGCGGATCGATTCGTGCCCCTGGCGGTCAAGCAGGTGAAGCTCGCCGACGACCCCACGGGCTTCAAGGTCCGCCCGTCGGCGACGCGACAGGACACCTGCGTCATGGTCGGCGTGGACTCCGATGCCGCACTCGGCGGCGACCACCCCCTGTTCAAGTTCCGGTTCGTCAAAGGGAATCGCGCCGAGGCGATCGCCAAGCTCAAGCAGGGGCGATACTGCATCGTCCCCGATCACTTTGAACGCGAATCCGGCCTGGGGATCGGCCACAAGTTCCGCGTCCTCCCGCCCGATCACCTCGACCGGCCGATCGAGTACGAGATCGCCGGCGTGGTCTCGATGCCCGGCTGGCACTGGATGACGAAGATGGGCTTCCGCCGCGGCCGGGCGGCAGGCCTGATGTTCTCGTCCTACGACGCCGTCCGACGCGACTTCGATACCGGCCCGGCGTCGACGTTCTGGATGGACATGGACGGCTCCGCGACCGAGGACGAGATCAAGGCGGCCCTCCAGCCGATCGCCGACCGGAACTCCAGATCGAGAGCCGGCGCGGCCGGTCCACGCAGCCAGGCAGCGGCGGGCTCACCGGGCCGTCCGGCGGGATTCGGGCGTGCGGGAGGGGGCGGCGCCACGGTGACGCTGCGCTCGGCCGAGGGGGTTCGCCAGCAGATCCGCGAGCGTGCCGACGGCATCATCTGGGCACTCAGCCAATTACCCCTGGTGACGCTCGCCGTGGCGTCGCTGGGCGTGATCAACACGGTGCTGTCGTCGATCCGGGCCAGGCGCTGGGACCTGGGCGTCTTGCGGGCCCTGGGCGTGACGCGATCCGGGCTCTGTCGGCTGATCATCGCCGAGACGCTGCTCATCGGCGTCGCCGCCTGCGTCCTGAGCCTGGGCTTCGGCGCCATGGCTGGCTACTGCGGCACGGGAGTGACGCGGTACGTCAATATCCGTGGCGGGCAGATCACGCCACTCGTCATCCCCTGGGCCCATCTGTCGATCGGCTTCGCCTTCGCCCTGGGCCTCTGTCTGCTCGCCGCCCTCTGGCCGGCGGTCCGGACCGGCCGTACCGAGCCCCTGCGCCTGCTCCAGGCCGGTCGTACTGGGACGTGAGGAGAGGGGAGGATGCCGACCCCCGGAGCCGATCGGACCGAGGTGTCGTCCAAGCCTCGCCCCGGGGCCGATCGATGCCGTGTTGAGGCTCGGCGTCCGACGGTCAAGCCGTCCTTCACTTTCGCTCGCCCGGAATTCGACCGTGTCGCTGTAAATTGTTACTTGTTCATTTCCAAATTATGGTTGACCGACCGGATGTAACTCCTGCCTTCGGTGGTGAGCGGCTTGATGAGGCTGTAGAACAGGATGTAGAGCCCGGCCATGATGCCGTCCTTGAATCCGACCTTCTTACCCTCTTCGTAGCTCCTCCCGTAGTAGGAGATCGGCACCTCGTACGTCCGGGCCTTGGTCTTGCAGACCATCACGGTAATCTCGATTTCCATGCCGAAGCCGCTGCTGGTCAGCCGCAGGGGGCGGATGACGCACGAGCGGAACGCCTTGTATCCGGTCTCGATGTCGCTCATGTTCCTGTTGGTGAACAGGTTGCACATGAACGTGAGCGATTTGTTCGCCAGGTAGTGGTAGAAGTAGATGACCCGCGAGGCACGACGCACGAGGAACCGGCTGCCGTAGACGACGTCCGCCTCGCCGCTCAGGATCGGGGCGACGACCTCGGGGATTTCCGCAGGGTCGTATTCGAGGTCGGCATCCTGGACGATGATGATTTCGCCCGTCGCGAGGGACAGGGCGTGACGGATGGCGGCGGTCTTGCCCTGGTTCCGGTCGAGACGCTCGAACCGCAATCGCGGCTCCTGCGAGGTCATGGCCTCGACGATGGCGGCGGTCCCGTCGCTCGACCCGTCGTCCACGACGACCACCTCTTTGACGAGTCCCCCGATCGACAGCACCTTCTGGATCACCGAGCCGACCGACTTCTCCTCGTTGTAGACGGGAATGAGAACGGACACGTTGCCTTGGGTCATGTCGGATAGGCCCCTTGAGATCGGCGACCGGCCCCGTTGGAGGATTTCCCCACGGTCGCGACTCATCGCGGAACGACTGGCGGCCGGGCGGCGACGTCGCTCGTCCCTACTTGTCGGGTGGTCGGGCGCCCCTCGCCCCAGCGATGCCGGGTGTCGTCAACGGCGGCGTCCTGCCGCCGAGGTTCGTCGAGAAGGTCGGTCAAGCCGACCCAAGATAGGGGTCGGCCCCGAAACGCACAAGGCATCTGACCCCATGCCTGGATCACAATCCGCGAGACCACCCCACGGACGACCGGGCGTACTCGCCCATCCTCCCCCCGATTCTTGGTTCATGATAACTCCCTTGATCATGCACGGCCATGAATCGCCACGCCATCAGGGCGCCATCAGTGGCCCCGAGGCTTTGAGCCGCCCGCGGCCGCCGGCCCGGCTGGGCCGCGAGCAGCGCTCGCGACCGCCTCGCCGGCCAGCCACGCGACGCGTCGCCCCACGTCTACCGCCCCCGGCCCGATGAGCCTCGCGGTCGGCCCCGAGCGCCCCATCGCCGAGCCCTCCCCCCTCCGGTCGCGGCCGTCAAGGCCACCGGCCCAGGGACCACACGCCTCGGACCTCGTCCGATCCCTAGCCGCCGCCGGCCGCCGGCTCCGAACCGCAAAACCCGCCCCGGCCCACGCGTTGTTGGCCCTGATCGTTCCTCGTTGAACTTCGAGTTGGCCGCCGACTGCCCCGAGGCCGCCGGCAATCCCGACTGGATTGCATCGCTTTCCTCTCCGCACTCAACATTACCCAAGCCACCCGTTTTGGGTGCCTGGCCCGTTTTGGCGCGTTTTGGCGGGCCCGTTTTGGCGTTTGTCGGAGCCAGGATCTAG
>NZ_JAALJH010000186.1 GCF_011064615.1 Aquisphaera insulae
GGGTTAGCCGCCGATGGAGTCCGGCGGCGGGGCACGGGACGGCACCGCCGGGGCCGATCGTCAGGCGTCGAGGTGGTCGCTGAAGAAGCTCGCGAGGGCGGCCTTGCGTTCGAGGGCGATGGAGTCGGTCAACCGCCGCCGGTCCTCGGCGGACATGGGCGTGAAGGTCCGGGCGAGCTCGGTGTTGCGGGCGATGAACTCGGGTTTGGGCATCCCCAGGCTCGCCAGGCTGACGGGCAGGGAGAGCGCGTAGCCCAGGAGCTTCTCGATCGGGGCCGCGGCGACGATCTGGTCCTGGGCGAAGACCTTCATCGCGATCACGCCCATCCGCTTGCGGACGGCGACCGGCAGCGCCAGCTCCTCGAAGCCGCCGCGGGCCATGGGCGTCGCCTTCATGCCCCCCTTGGCGTCGGCCATCCGCGCCATCGCGGCGTTCAGGGCCATCTGGGTGCAGTCGAAGTCGTGCCGCTCGAGGGCCAGCTTGAGGGCCTCCGGGGCGGCGTGGCAGGTGATGCCGATGGCCCGGGTGACCTTCTGGTCGCGGGCCTCGTACAGGGCTTTGAGGATGCCGTCGGGCTTCTCGATGGCGGCCAGGTCCTCGGGGCCGGCCAGGGCGTGGATGTGGAGGACGTCGAGGCGGTCGGTCCGGAGCCGCTTGAGGCTCAGCTCGATCTGCCTGCGGGCGGCGTCGGCCGTCCTCGCCGAGAGCTTCGTCGCCACCACGACCTGGTTGCGACGCTCGGGCAGGATGCGGCCGATCCGCTCCTCGCTCTTGCCGTCGCCGTAGGAGTGGGCCGTGTCGATGTACGTGATGCCGAGGTCGAGCGCGAGCGAGAGGGCCTCGAGCGCCTTATCCTCCCGCTCGTACATCAGGAACCGGCTCCCGGAGCCGAACCCGACGATCGAGGCCTCGATCCCGGTCCGGCCCAGCGTCCGCTTGGGCAGCGTCGCGGCCGCCCCGAACGCGGCGGCCGGGGCGGCGATGGCCCCGGCGGCGGCCCCCTGGAGGAATTGACGCCTGGAAAGGTCCATGATCGCACCTCGCGGTTTCGTGGAAATTGGCCCGGGGACGCTTCCGCCAGGACTCCGATCCTATCACCGTTTGTCGTTCGTACCAATGCGGAGGACCGTCAGCGAGTACCCCGGCACCGCGCGGTGGAAGTCGGCCGAGAGGCCCTCCGCCGGGCCGATCGCGGGCGAGACCCGCGTCGGGTCGTCGAGCGTGTTCACGGCGTTCAGGTCGGGGGCGGCCAGCACCTGGGCCTCGCCGGTCGGCCGCACCGAGGAGACCCCCTCCAGGCGGATGTGCACGTCGCGCGGCCCCGGCCGGGCGTTGACGATCTTGAGGACGACCTGGCCGGTGCGCGCGTCGAGCGACGCGCACGCATAGAGCTTCTCGGCCGCGTCGTCCAGCCGGACCGGGAGGATCGTCGTGCCGCGGTTGACGCCGAAGAGCTTCTGGACGTAATAGCTGGGCGTCCCCATGCTCCGGAGGTTGTCATACCAGATCAGGTTGGGGTTCCACTGCCAGGCCTCCACGTGCGCGAACAGGGGCGCGTACGAGGCCAGCCGGACGACGTCGCCGTTCCGCTCCAGGCCGGTCATGAGGGCCGCCTCGGACAGGGCGGCCTCCCAGGTGTTGGCCCCGAACGCCGGCCGCTTGTCGCGGACGTGGGAGGCGAACTCGCCGGCGAAGACCTTCGGCCCCTTGCGGTCGTAGCCGTCGTAGCGGTGGACCTGGGAATAGAACCAGTCGGGCGGCATGTAGAAATGCTCATCCACCAGGTCCGCGTTGAGTTTCCGGAGCGCGTCCCAGGCGGAGCTGAACCGGTCGTCGCCCGGCCCGTCGGCCGGGCCCGGCCCGGCGCCGGAGACGAGCAGGATCTCCGGGTACTTCGCCTTGATGGCCCTCGCGAACCGCTCGTAGCGGGCGATGTACTGCGGCCCCCACTGCTCGTTGCCGATGCCGATCATCGTCAGACCGAAGGGCCCCGGATGGCCGAGCGCCGCCCGCCTCGCCCCCCAGGTCGTCGTGGCCGGGCCGTTGGCGAACTCGATCAGGTCGAGGGCGTCCTGGATGTACGGGTCGAGGTCCTCCGCCGGGACGAGCTCGGCGAGGTTGAACTGGCAGGCCATGCCGCAGTTGAGGACCGGCAGCGGCTTCGCGCCGATGTCCTCGCAGAGCTGGAAGTACTCGAGGAACCCCAGGCCCATCGACTCGTAATAGTCCGGCGCGTTCCGCGGCGGGCTGAACTCGACGTTCCAGCGGTTCATGATCAGCCGGCGCTCGGCCCGGTCGCCGATCGTGGTCTTCCACTGGTAGCGCTGGGCCAGCGTGCGGCCCTCCACGATGCAGCCGCCGGGGAACCGGACGAAGCCCGGCTTGAGGTCCTTGAGCAACCGGGCGAGGTCCGGCCGCAGGCCGCCGGGCCGGCCGTTGAAGGTGTCCCTGGGGAAGAGCGAGACCATGTCCAGGTCGAGCGTGCCGGCGCCCTGGACGGTGATCGTGAGCTTCGCCCGCGGGTCGGTCGCGGTCGAGATCACCTCGCACGAGTACGCCTTCCAGTCGCGGGTGAAGCCCTCCAGCCGCTGGGCCGCGGCGATCGGCCGGCCGTCGGCGGCGACGAGCTGCACGACCAGCGCCATCGCCCCGGCCTTCTCCGGCTCGCTGCGGCCGCGGACGGAGAACGTGAACGCGGCGTCCTTGGTCACGCCGATGCCGCGGAAGCCCTCGTTGGTGAGCGGCAGGCCGGCGCCGGCCCGCTCGAGCCGGGCGCGGAGGAAATGCGGGTTGTTGGGATGGATCGGCCGGTCGCCGACCACCCCGAATCCGCCGACGGCGCCCCCCGCCACCAGGGCGGGCCGCCGCCAGCCCATCATCGGGTCGTCGAACTCGAACGAGCCGTTCTTGACGCGCTCCGGATAGAGCCCGCCGTCGGCGGCGAAGTTGATGTCCTCGAAGAAGACGCCGTTGAGGATCGGGCTGATCTCCCCCGCCGGGCTGCCCGCCTTCACGACGAGGTCCACGGCCGGGGCGTCGTCGGCCCGGCAGGTGCGAGGGCAGGGGGCCCACGCCCCGGACGCGACGGCCAGCGCCAGCGCGGGCGCGATGAGGACGGAAGCACGCGACATGATGGGACTCATGGAGCTTTCTCCAGCACCGGGATCGGGGCGGCCCGCGGCCGATCTGATCCGCCCATTCTCGCCGCCGGATCGGTCCGGATCCACCGCCTGGAACCGCTCCACCCCGACGACCCGGTCGCGGGCCCGGCCGTCGAGGCGCGGGCGAACTTCGGTTCATCCGGAAGGAGCGCGCGCCCGATCGGAGGCTCACGGCCGAAGGGGCAAGACGGCCTTGAGGGAAGAAGCGGGTGGCCAGGTGAGGGAAGCCGGCCGGGGCTTTGCACTCGAGCGACGATCGGTGGTCGTTGCGAGCCCCGAGGCCGTCTCGGGCTCGCTTGCCGGGGCGGGCCGAGAGAGCCATCGTTCCCCCCTTACCAAGCTTAGCATTACCCACAAGTGCGAGAAGCCCGAGGCCAAGCGAGGGTGCATGTTGAGCGAGGCGGACCCTCTGGTCCCCTCCCCCCTTCGTGGCTTAGGTATGGACACGAAATTTCTCCCAGGGAAGCTGGCGAAACTGGGAG
>NZ_JAALJH010000187.1 GCF_011064615.1 Aquisphaera insulae
TATCTTTCGGTTGAGCAAGAGCATGTTAATGGAATATCCTATTCTTTGGTGGGGATATCCCCTGTCTAGGGAGGATGTATTCAATGCACTGAGCCCGCATCTCGATGTCGACTATTTCGCGTATAAGGTCTTTTCTTTCTAAGGCGGATAGCGGGACATTCTTACTCTGTAGAAGACCAAAATTCGAATAGGACGCACGCAAGAAGACCGACATTCAGTTTTCGGTTCCGGGACGTGAGACGGACGGAGAACGCAGCTCGCAGGGGCCGCGAGCGAACGGGATACATGTGACCATGGGCCAGGCTGCCCGAGGCCAGGCTGCCGGAGGCCCAGGCTGCCGGAGGCCAGGCACTCAAGCAGAGCAGTATAAGCACGACTGAGAAGATTGAGGGGCGATACCGTCGTGGCCGTCAACAACCGGCCGAACATCCAACCTTCCCCCGTCCCCCAGATTTCCCTATCTCGGGTGCGTGACCGCGAATCGCCTGGCCGCGAATCGCCCTCCGTCGCCGCGGCGGGCAAGCGGCTCTGCGGCGAGGCAACCGCCGCGGCGACTGCATTCCACGAGCGCGGGCGGGGCCTGCTGCTGGAGGAGGGCTGGGCCGGCATCTGCCGACTGATCGGCGAGGAGTCGGACACGAACGGCGAGCCGAAGCGGCGATCGGCCCTGGATCGGCTGCTGAACGACTTCGTCGCCCTCATCGGCCGCCTGGACTATCGCGGCCGCCTGGCAGCCGGCCAGGCGATCGGCAGCGGCCCGGTGGAGGGCGCGGCCAGGACCCTGGGCTTGCGCCTGAAGGCGGGGGGGGGCCCGATGGCGAAACAAGAATGTCCGTGCCATGGCTGCGATGGCCTGTTGCGGTCATACCATCCATGGGGTCTATTCTGGAGCCGCTCCGCGTACTACCCCAAGGAGTTCTTGGCCCCCCCCATGCCACAGGGGTTACGTCAGAGCTTGTTAGATTAACAGGCTTTAAGGTATAAGATGGGGTTCGGGAGTGGTGACCTTTTACTGCCCGAAAGGCCGAAAACCGATGACTCGTCAACGAAGCCGGGGTTTCACGCTCATCGAGCTGCTGGTGGTCATCGCCATCATCGCCGTGCTCATCGCCCTGCTGTTGCCCGCCGTGCAGTCGGCCCGCGAGGCCGCCCGACGAATCCAGTGCACCAACAATCTGAAGCAACTGGGCCTTGCCCTGCACAACTACGAGGGGGTGGCGGGAGTGCTCCCGCCGCCGCTCGTGCTGGGCGGGTCGGGCTCGAAGGTCACCTGGTACGGCGGCTGGAGCGTACACGGCCGCCTCCTCCCGTTCACCGAGCAAGGCGCGGCGTTCAATTCCATCAACTTCGCCATCGACTACGAGTCGGGGCCTAACCTCACCATCACCGGGCTGAGCATCTCGTTCTTCCTCTGCCCCAGCGAACCTCGCCAGGAAGTGGGCATCGGCCCGTTCGGGGCCCCGGCCGGGGTGACCAACTACGGCTTCTGCATGGGCGACTGGTACACCTGGGGCGGGTTCAACGGCACGGACAACCGCAGCGCGTTCGCCGTCAATCGGAGCCGAAGGTTCGCCGAGTTCAACGACGGGCTCAGCAACACGCTGCTGGCCTCGGAGGCGAAGACCTATTTCAGCTATACCCGCGACTGTGGCGGGCTGGCGAACATCAACAACCCGAGCGTCATCCCCGCCCCCAACGCCGACCACCTCGCGGTCGCCCCGGAGTACAACGCGTGCTCATTCCGGTCGAAGCAAGGGCACACGGTATGGGCCGACGGGCACGTGCATCAGACCGGGTTCACCACGGCCTGGCCGCCGAACAAGGTCACCCTCGGGGGGCCGAATCGGAACGAGGACATCGACCTCAACGGCCAGCGGGAGAAGAACGGGGGGCCGACCTACGCGGCCGTGACGGCCCGGAGCTATCACCCCGGCGGCGTCGACACGCTTTTCGGCGACGGCAGCGTGAAGTTCATCAAGAGCACGGTCGATGGCAACATCTGGCGGGCCCTGGGGACCATTCGAGGCGGCGAAGTCATCTCGAGCGACGCGTACTGACCTCGCAGGCCGTTGTGGCCGCGGTCGACCCGGGAACGGCCGGAGACCGCGGCGACCGGTTCGCGCCTCACGCAGAAACGCAAACTCAACGACCCACGCCGCGGCGAGCGATGGCATCCCGGTCTCGCTCACGACACCGGCCTTTCCGTCGAACCTCGGAGCTGTGGACGGCGGAAAGGCGTCAGGAGCCGACATCAATCCATTTCGCGATCGGTTCCTGACGGCTCCCCTCCTCCGACACCTTCCCTCCCGCTCGGTTCAGATCAGCCCGCCGTTGGCCCGGACGTTCTGGCCGGAGATCCAGCGGGCTTCGTCGCTCGCGAGGAAGGCCACGACGTCGGCGATGTCCTCCGGCCGGCCGAGCCGGCCGAACGCCGCCATCTGGGCGAGCCGTTTCCGGTCCTCCTCGGTCTTGCCCTCGTTGAAGAGCTCGGTATCGGTCGGCCCCGGCGAGACGACGTTGACCGTGATGCCGCGCGCCCCGACCTCCTTGGCGAGGACGTGGGAGAGTTGCTCGACCGCCCCCTTGGTGGCGACGTACGCGGAATAGGTCGGCAGCATCAGGGCCGTCGTGGACGACGAGAAGTTGACGATCCGCCCGCCGTCGGCCAGCCGCCGGGCCGCCTGCTGGCAGCAGAAGAAGGTCCCCTTGACGTTGATCGCGAAGAGCCGGTCGAACTCCGCCTCGGTCACGTCCACGAGGCGCTTGTAGAGGATGACGCCCGCGTTGTTGACCAGGATGTCGACCTTGCCGAAATGGCCGATCGCCTCATCGAAGAGCCGGCCGACCTCGGCGACGACGGCCACGTCCGCCTTGACCGCGACCGCCCGGCCTCCCGTGCCCTGGATCTCCTCGGCGACGGCCCCCGCCGCCGCCGCGTTGCCCGCATAGTTCACCACCACCGCGGCCCCGTCGCGGGCCAGCCGCACCGCGATCGCCCGGCCGATCCCCCGCGAGGAGCCGGTCACGAGCGCCACCTTGCCGTCGAGTCGATTCGCGGACATGCATTCCCGGCGAGCTGACTCGCCGCCCCGGCACCTGAGAGTAGATGAGGACGCTGCGTGATCCAGTTCACCACGTCGATTGTGGTTCACGCCAGTCGGGGCGGTTTTCGATACTCGAGGCCGGCAGGATCGGCTCCGGTGTCTTATCTCGATTCGGTCGCCTGGCCCTGGCGAGGTGAAAAGCCGGCCTGGACGACCCTGGCGTCTTGTCCAGGATTTGTTGCGCGGGAACGAGGCCTGTCGGCATGCCTCGGCCGGCGCCGGGCTCGGCAGGAGCCTCGCCCTCCCGGGCTCGGAGCGGCTCCCCGCCGAATGGG
>NZ_JAALJH010000188.1 GCF_011064615.1 Aquisphaera insulae
AACGGGAGGGCGAGGCTCCTGCCGAGCCCCGGGCAGGCTCCGGACGTTCAAGGAAGCCTCGATCCCGCGCAACAGATCCGGGATAGGCCTCGCCCGTCGCAAGGACCACCTTTCCCACATCCCTCGGCGGGCCTCCTTCGCGACGCCCGCCCCGCGTCCCCCGCCCCCGGGGCTCAATCCGGAAATCCGACCATGGTGTGCTGCACGCCGCCGCCGCGTATACTGGCCTGCCTGTCGACCGCGGCGTGGTCATCTGCATGGCGGCGGTCGTAAGACGGACGAGGACGGGTTCGCCGGGCGCCTGATGCAGTCCATTCGGGAGGCAAGTCTCAACCTGTCCGAGTAACGGCACTTCGCCGATGTCGACGGGCTGATGGGGCGGTTCCTGAACGACGTGTACAACCGGAAGCACTTCCATTCGTCGCCGGGCGACCCGACCCGGCCCGGCCGAGTTCCAGCAGCAACGGTTCAACGGGCCGAACGCCAGGCCCCGCGGAGGAGGCTCCATTCAGGAGGTGGCACAATGCGAACGCGAGCGACACCGGGGGCCATGGCCATGCTGGCGGCGGGCGCCCTGCTGGGTTGGTTGACGACGTCGGGCCAATGCTCCACGGCCTTCGCGCCGGACGATCCCGCGGAGGGGCCGCTCGACCGCACGGTCCTGCCCGTCCCGGAGCCGAGATCCACGCCGATTACCGAGCTCGACGCCCGCAAGGCCAAGGCCCCGCCGCGGTTCGAGGTGAAGGCCCCCAAGGGCGCGCCGAACGTCGTCGTCGTCCTGATCGACGACATGGGCTTCGGCCAGCCCAGCACCTTCGGGGGCGGCTGCGCCATGCCGACGCTCGACCGCCTGGCGGCCGGCGGCCTCCGCTACAACAACATGCACGTCACCGCCCTCTGCTCGCCCACGCGGGCGGCCTTGCTGAGCGGCCGCAATCACCACACCTGCAACGTGGGCGCGGTCGAGGACATCTCCACGGCCTTCCCCGGCAACACGGGCATCCGCCCGAATTCGGTGGCCCCGCTGGCCGAGATGCTCCGGCTCAACGGCTACAACACGGCCTGCTTCGGCAAGTGGCACCTGACACCGCTCTGGGAGACGAGCGTCTCCGGCCCGTTCGGCAACTGGCCCACCGGGTCCGGGTTCGAGAAGTTCTACGGCTTCCTCGGCGGCGAGACGAACCAGTGGGCGCCCCTCCTCTACGACGGCGTGACCAAGGTCGAGCTGCCGAACGATCCCAACTACCACTTCATGACCGACATGACCGACCGGGCGATCGCCTGGGCGCGGTTCCAGCACGCCATGACGCCGGGAAAGCCGTTCTTCATGTACTTCGCGCCGGGGGCGACCCACGCGCCGCACCACGCCCCGAAGTCGTGGGCGGACAGGTACCGGGGGAAGTTCGACGGCGGCTGGGACCGGTATCGGGAAGAGACGCTCGCCCGCCAGATCAAGCTCGGGGTGGTGCCGCCGGGGACCAGGCTGGCGCCCAGGCCCCCCGACATCAAGGCCTGGGACGCCCTCTCCGCCGATGAGAAGAAACTCTTCGCCCGCCAGATGGAGGTCTTCGCCGGCTTCGCCGAGTACGCCGATGCCGAGGTCGGCCGCCTGGTGCGGGCGATGGAAGACATGGGCGTCATGGACGACACGCTCTTCCTCTACATCGCCGGCGACAACGGCTCGAGCGCCGAGGGCGGCATGGTCGGCACCTTCAACGAGATGACGTATTTCAACGCCGTCCCGCAGGCGTTCGCCGACCAGTTCGAACACCTCGACGACTGGGGCGGCCCGGGGACGTACCCGCACTTCGCGGCCGGCTGGGCCATCGCCGGCAACACGCCCTTCGCGTGGTCCAAGCAGGTCGCCTCGGATTTCGGCGGCACCAAGAACGGCATGGTGGTCCACTGGCCGAAGGGCTTCGCGGCCAGGGGCGAGGTGCGGAGCCAGTGGCATCACGTCATCGACGTCGCGCCGACGGTGCTCGAGGCGGCGGGCCTGCCGTTCCCGAAGAGCGTCAACGGCACGGAACAGCGGCCCTTCGAGGGGGTGAGCCTCGCCTACACCTTCAACGACGCCAAGGCGGCGGACCGCCACACGACGCAGTACTTCGAGATCGTCGGCAACCGGGCCATCTACCACGACGGCTGGCTGGCCCGGACGATCCACAAGGCCCCGTGGGAGGCCCGGCCTCGCGCCACCGTGGACAAGGACGCGTGGGAGCTCTACGACACCCGCCGCGACTTCAGCCTGGCCGACGACCTGTCGGCACGAGAGCCGGGCAAGCTGAAGGACCTGCAGGCCCTCTTCCTGGAGGAGGCCGTGAAGTACAAGGTGTTGCCGATCGACGACCGCGGCACGGAACGGCTCCTCCCGGAGCTGGCCGGCCGCCCCGACCTGATGGGCCAGCGCACGTCGCTGGCGCTCTACGAGGGCATGACCGGCATCGCGGAGAACGCCTTCATCAACGTGAAGAACCGCTCGCACTCGATCACCGCCGAGGTCGAGATCCCCAGGGGGGGCGCCAGCGGCGTGATCCTGGCCCAGGCCGGCCGGTTCGGCGGCTGGAGCCTCTACCTGAAGGACGGCAGGCCGACCTACGCCTACAACATGGTCGGGCTGGAACGGACGACGGTCGCCGCGCCGCAGGCCCTGCCCGAGGGCAAGGCGACGGTCGTCCTCGACTTCGCCTACGACGGCGGCGGCCTCGGCAAGGGCGGGACCGCCAAGCTCTCCGTGAACGGGCGGAACGTGGCCGAGCGCCGCATCGCCCGCACGACCGCGAACGTCTTCTCGGTCGACGAAGGGGCCGGCGTCGGCGTGGACGAGGACACCCCCGTCTCCGAGGACTACCGGCCCGGCGAGCCGAG
This sequence comes from Aquisphaera insulae, assembly GCF_011064615.1. Lineage (GTDB taxonomy): Bacteria > Planctomycetota > Planctomycetia > Isosphaerales > Isosphaeraceae > Aquisphaera > Aquisphaera insulae. Next base: position 2,869 of record NZ_JAALJH010000188.1, read on the forward strand.
CCGGTTCACCGGCAAGATCCACAAGGTGACGGTCGAGCTGAAGTGACGCCGCGGGGGTACGATCGGGAGGCCGGCCGTACCCCTGCCCTGCCCCGACGAAAGGTTGGTATCGACTGCCCCACACCCGGCATGCGGACGTGGCGGTTTCTGTTGCGCCCGACGCGGCCGGCGATGCCGTTGGGAACCAGGCCCCGGCGCGATCGCCAGCCGGCGCCTGGCTCGGCAGGAGCCTCGCCCTCCCATTCGGAGAAGAGCCGCTCCGGGGGGCCGGGAGGGCGAGGCTGGGGTGGTGAGAAGTTGGTCTTGACCGTGCTCATCGAGGTCCGGGAACGATCGCCGTTTT
>NZ_JAALJH010000189.1 GCF_011064615.1 Aquisphaera insulae
CTCAGATCAGCCAGTCCCGCTCGAGCTTGAAGCAGGGAATCAGTGGCCACACACCCAAGAAAGAGAATCAGGGGCCACATACCCAAGATCGAGACGCTGGCGATCAAAACGCGGCCAGATCGGTACAGAACCTTTTGGGTTCATCCTGCGGAAGCGTGCGCCGGGAGATTCGCGACGCCACTCCTTGACATGGGGAATTGTTGAGCTGGAGGCCCCCAATCTTGCAGGGTGTGTCAAGCGAGGCGCAGACGCACCGGATCGGCGCGGCCTTGGAAATCACGATGGCTCCCCTCTTGAGCAAGCCATGCGAGCATGGGCTCGCCCGCTCGTACCCCATGAATCGGCGGTCCGGTGCGTCTGCGCTTCGCTTGACGCACCCTACAAAAGATGCGCATGCCCAAGCCCGTGGATGGCGGATTTCCGAGCCCGGCGCGCGCTTCGGCCGGATGAGCCATAAGAAAGCGGCTCGATCGAGCTCGGATTGTCGCCGGTTGGCTCGAGGTTCGGCGATGAACGACGAGCAAGCGAGTCCGACGACGCAAGGTGCCGAAGGTGCGTGGAGTGGTCTGGGACCGGCGGCGGGACCGATGTCCAGGCACCTGAGTGGTGACCGGGATCGGAGGCCCTGCAACCAATGGGAGTGGTTCTGCTGTCACCCGTCTTTTCGTGACAGCCGTCGTCGGCCCGTCCTATCGTGAGTCGTCACGAGAATCGACGGCTTGCAAGGAGAGCCTCGCGCTTGAGGTCGGCACGTGAGGTGTCCAGGAGGGAATGGGCATGGGCCAGCGGAAGCGGACGGTATGGGTCGTAATGCACTACGAGATCATGGGCCTCCCGGATTCGCCCCAGGTCGACTCGGTCCAGTTCCACGTCTCCTCGTCGCTGGAGAAGGCCGAGGAGTACATTCGAAGTAGACACGTGTCCTCGCACTCCTGGTGGCAGGTCCATCTGCATGTCGTCGATTTCGCCGGCCTCGAAGACGGCGACGAGGTCCATTACTACAGCCATCGGGGAGCCCGCTTGAAACGCGCCCCGACGACGCGATCGATCGCCACCTACCGCAGGCATGCGGCCCGTCATCCCGAATGGTTTCCGCCGAAGCCGCCGAGTCCATGACGAGACGCGCGGAGGGCTCCCGATGTCGCTCCTGGATCATCCCGAGGCAGAGGCCTTCGTGGCCGATGCCGGAAGGCATAGCAGGTCAGTAGCATGGGAGGCACAATAGAAGACCAGGCACCGAAAAGTTTGTACGCATCTGTCGAGGCTCTCCACCTTGGTGCGTGGCGACTGATCCCCTGTGGAAAACGGGCCGCGGCGGCAGGCCAGGCGATCCTCCGCGTGGCCGCTGATTCTCCTGATTCCCTGGCCACGGATTCGCGCTGCCAGTTGCGAGCCGCTCCTCCTGCGGCATCCTCGAGCGTCATGTCGCTCACGGTCCTGAGCACCTCCTGTGGGGTACGAGTTGATTGCGCCCCCCTCGGTCGTGACAGACTTGATCCTGAGGATTCGCTGCCGTACGCTCGCCGACATGGGCGGTGTTCAGAGTCTGGCAGGGAGGGCTATGGCGAGCCGCTGCCGACACCACCCGTGCGATCCTCTGAAGCCGGCAAGTGCCGGATGGATGAGGAACCATGACTCGCAAGGAAATCGAAGCCTGCTGGGATGAACCCCGGAATCGGAGGTGGGGGGTCTACTTTTGCAGGGCTGACCCACGGGCCATCGTGCCTCGACACGCGAGGTGGATGAGTTGGACGGTGAATGCAGCCCGCCCGAGCGCCATTCCGACCGTGCTGCTCCTGCTCGCCCTCCTTATCGTGCCCATTCGGCTCGTGTCGGCCAGCGGTGGTCAACAAGGTGCCGTGCTCTTGGCGGCCGCCGCGAGCGTCACCGTGATGTGCCTGGTCTGTGCCTACCTGTCTTCACCCGCCCGATACGAAACCGAGGACCCGATGCGTTCCTGAGCGCGTGATCCGCCCTACGAACGGGACGAGCAGGCCGGTGGAAACGAGGAGCCAGGACGAGGGTTCGGGGACAGCGCTCGTGCCGGTCACGAAGATTCGCAGGCCGGACCAGCCGGGCTGATCGAGCCATTTGTCGTCGACGACGTTGAGGGCGCTGAAGAAGGACGCCTGTGAGGTCGGGATGTTCCCCTCGGTCAGGTTCGCGCCGCCCCCGGAGTTGAACGCACCCACGCCGAAGACGACGCCGTAGTCGCCGGGCCCCAGCGCGACCGGGAGGCTCACGGAGACGTCGGCAACGGCGGACGGGGCGGTGAAAACGGCATGGGCCAGGGCATGCGACTCGATCTGGGAAGGCGCCCAGGAGGGGAGTCCGTCGGGACCATCCAGGGCAACGATCGCCACGAAGAGGCTCTGGGCACCCTGGAGATTGGCCCCGACCGTGTCCACGTCCACGCTGTTCGAGACCGAGAAGCGGGCCCCGACCCACTGGAGGGCGCCGAGGCCGACGGCAGGCGTGGGATTCGCCCCGAGCGTCGCCGTCTCGAGGATCGTGTCGGCATGGGCTCGACTCGGCCCCGAATCCAGGAGGGCAACCGTCAGGACGAGGAGGGAGGCCGGCCACGAGGTTGAGGGTCGTCGATGTTGGCGCATGGAAATCGCTCCCGGTGAGGACTGATCGTCCGTCTACGAGCCGCGAATCCCCGGCTCCGTCGATGATGATCAGGAGAATTGAGATCGCTCCGAAGTCGATCGATTCGGTCGGTCGGTCGGATGGCGAAGACGCCCGAGGCGGTCGGAGTCATCGAAGCCCAGGATGGGATCGAACGAAGATCGGCGTACCACGATTCGGCGCGGGCTCGTCCTAAATCCTGTGTGCGGTTCTGGACACTCCTGGCCGCCACGCAGGGGCTCGGGTGGCCGTGGTGGAACACCACGGGACCGCCTCGTCCCGGGAGCAAGGTCCGTCCGGCGTGACGGCTTGCCTCACCGCAGTGTCGCTGCGCTTCCATCACGGCCACCCCACTGCAGCTTTGTGCCGACTGTCAAGCGCCCCACGCCCTGCCTCCCAGCAAATGGGGACGGTGCCTCACGCCGGGCGAAGAACTCACGAACGCGCCGCGCCGGTGACGTCATGCTGGGAATCAGGCGGCGCGGGTTTCGGGCGTCGGCGGGTTGAAAAGGATTCATCCTTCCGCGTTCGGCAGGCGAGTTGCGAATCCCTCTG